>QULU01000119.1:238-1037 GCA_003481775.1 Clostridiaceae bacterium OM02-2AC | reverse complement strand
ATATAACGGAACAGCCGAAGGAAGAACCGAAGAAAGAAGAACAGCCGCAAGAAGTGAAGGAGATCCACATCACGAATGAACAGGGCCTTAAGGATATCGCCAAAGCACCTGATAAGACGTATATTCTGGACAGTGATATCGCGGTGACCTCTGATTCTATACTGATAGAAAAAGAATTTACAGGAACTCTGGAAGGAAACGGCCATGTAATCAAAGGTTTGAAGCAGCCGTTGTTCACTTCTCTGAAGAAAGCAAATATAAATGATGTAAATCTGAGCAGTATTATCGATACGGATGCAGACACAGCAGCGTTGGCATTGCGTGCAGCTGATACAAAAATCAATGGTGTCGGCATTTTGGCAGTCATCCATTCTAAGCAAACTGCTGCTGGAATGCTGGTGAATAATACGAATACAAGCATAGAAAATAGCTATGTGAGCGGGGAAATCACAGGGGAAGCAGGAGCTTCCGGTTTTGTCGTCTCCGGAAATGCAGAAATAAGCAACAGCTATGTAACGGGAGTCATCGAAGGCAAGCAATCCGCATATGGATTCGGAAAAGAAAGCAGTATCACAAACTGCTATGCGGCTGTGTATGTGGAAGGCAAGGAAACAGGCAATTTCAATGAAGAGAGCAGTAAGCTGGAAAGCTGCTTCTATGATATCAGTGTGGCATCGAAAGAAGAGCCGCGAGCACAGGAATACACAAGTGCGCAGCTGATCAGCGGAGATCTGGCAATAGACGGATTCCAACAAACAAAGGGGAGCTATCCATCTTCAAAGAAAGAGATCACAGACAA
>QULU01000119.1:0-204 GCA_003481775.1 Clostridiaceae bacterium OM02-2AC | reverse complement strand
GAGTGCGCTCAGTACACTGGCAGTCAGTACGCAGACAAGTCTGATGGGACTGACGAAGGATGTGGCACTGCCCTCCTCAACAGGGAAAGAAACTGTTTCATGGAGTGCAAAAGGCAATGTCGGAATAAATGGGAATACCCTGCTTGCGAAAGTGAGCACTGATCCAACAAAGGATACGGATGGAGAACTGATTGCAGCTACGAA
>QULU01000118.1:846-1067 GCA_003481775.1 Clostridiaceae bacterium OM02-2AC | reverse complement strand
TTTGAATGAATGACAGCTAAAATGCCAACGCCATTGATTTTTGTATCCGTCGCACTCCCTGCCAACGCTGCTGTATCTGCATCCGTATCAATAGTACTGCTCAGATTTACATTTTTTATATTCGCTTTCTTCAGGGATGAAAACAATGGCTGCTTCAAGCCCTTGATCACATGGCCGTTCCCTTCCAATGTCCCTGTGAATTCTTTTTCCACCATGATAGA
>QULU01000118.1:0-836 GCA_003481775.1 Clostridiaceae bacterium OM02-2AC | reverse complement strand
CCATGATAGAATCAGCGGTCACCGTGATATCGCTGTCCAGGATATACGTCTTATCCGGTGCTTTGGCGATATCCTTCAGGCCTTGTTCATTCGTGATATGGAGCTCCTTCACTTCCGGCTGTTCTTCTTTCTTCGGTTCTTCCTTCGGCTGTTCCGTTATATCGGTCACTTCATAGGTTGCGGTCGTGCCAAGAGGTGCATCATCTGCCGCTTCGCTCTGGAACACATAGCTTCCGTTTTCCTTCGGTGTATAGCTTCCCTGATACAAGCCGTTCTCCTGCTTCTCGACCTTTACAGGCTCCTTCTTTTCCTTGAAAGTAACTGATATATGATCCGTGTTTTCCATTCGTCCATACAGGGTGATTTCTCCCTGCCCTGTCTTTTCCACATACAGGTCTGCCAGTCCTTCCACCACCTGTTCATGCTCCTCCAGCACGCTTCCCTGTACATCGATGCTTCGGATCACATACGTCCCGTTTTGAAGGATATCGAACTGTGCCGGTGTGTTCGTATGCAATATCTTGCGTTCCACCTCCGTACCATCCTTCAACAGCACCGCTTCCACTGCTTTCGTATCCGTGGTGCTCACAGATAACGGACGTGTCGTACTGCCTTCCTTCAATTCCAGTGTCACTGTCGCAGGATCCTCCGCAAACAGCTGCTGGATATCCAGCTGTGGAAGGATGCTCACTGCCAGGGTGACCACCATGACCAGGATCACGAGCTTCTCCAGCCTTCCCATCGGTATCTTTTTCTTCATTCCCTTACACTCCTTCCATCTCACTGTCCTTCAATACTGCATAGATGATGACCTCTCCTGCGAGCAGTCCCCATTT
>QULU01000117.1:259-1110 GCA_003481775.1 Clostridiaceae bacterium OM02-2AC | reverse complement strand
GCATCAGAGGAAGTCAGAGAGAGCATCCGGAAAGAAGAACTGCCTCTGGATGCAGCTGTGACACTGGTGGATCTGGATGAGGAGGAACAACGCCGATTTCTGAACGAACATGATACCTACAGTAAGAAAGCGGTGGAATCTTACAAAGAAGCAAAGCATGCGCAAGAGCAGCCGATCGAAAAGCAACTCTATTATGATGAATACGATGAGATCCAAGAAATCGATATAGAGGATGTAGATCAAAGGAAGGATACAGAGGTTGATGAAATCTTAGAAAGTGAAGCATGGGACAGCAGAACAGATACGCCCCCTATTGAAACAATCGAGGATATCATGACAGATATCGTCAATAGCATGGAGAAACTGGAGACGAAACTTCGTGGCGTCGAATTCCGTGACGAATATGCACAGTTTCAAAAGATCCAACGAGAGATCGATACATTGATGGAAAGATTAGGTCTGGTCTATGAAGAAGCGTAAGTTCTATGTCTTTGTACCAGTCACTAGTGCAAAGGAAAGAGGTCTTCGATGTATGAATCCTTATCATTGGAATCGTATGTATTTCATTCAGCGTATTGTCATATGCCCTTTGCAAGGTAAGTGATGAAGCTGATAGACGAGCAGGATATGACGAATAAAAAATGTACCAGTCACTGGTACATTCGAGCATTCCTACCAAACATCTTATGAAAAAGATCCGATAAGATGGATATTCATATGAAAAGGTGTCATGAGCCATATCTCGGCATAAACATAGGAGCTTACATACGGAGCGGAGAAAATCATGCTAATGTTCCCGGAATACATCATCGTTCTCGGAAACAGATGAAATTGTGAAAATCAGTCAGTAA
>QULU01000117.1:0-224 GCA_003481775.1 Clostridiaceae bacterium OM02-2AC | reverse complement strand
AATATCCCATCTTCTGGACGATCGTAGAAACATGAGAGTAAAATGTAATAAAGAAGTTCTTCTGTATGCATGGATCAGGCCTCTACGATCGGCTACAAGCTAGGATATGATCCTCTTATAATTATAACAGATAAGAAAGAAAAAGCCAGAATAATGCAAGGCAATCGTACCAATCACTGGCTGAAGTGAAAAGTTAAATTCCACTTTCAAAGTAGCTAAGTAGA
>QULU01000116.1 GCA_003481775.1 Clostridiaceae bacterium OM02-2AC | reverse complement strand
AAGGAAATGACGGCAGCTCAGGTGGTGCTTCACAGGATGAAGGAGGCATCCGTCTGAGTCGTGAGGGTACGACCGCAAGGCGTGTCGGTGATTCCTCCACCTTCCGTGCGAGAACCGTCTCCAAAGTAGGAAGATCGGCTTATCTGGCCGCAGGTAATCGACTGATGGGACAGAAGAGCATCGTCCGCGGAGGACGCTATGTAACGAAGAATACGCGTGCACAGAATCTTTCGAACATGCATGCCGGTTTCCAGGATCTGATCCATCCGAAACGCACCGATGAGCTGTCTTCCACGCATGCAGGAAAAAGAGATATGCAGGATATGAGAGAAATGGAGGACTTTGAACGATCATGAGATTCTACTCACCGAAGAATTTTAAGAAAGGAAGACATCTGGGAGGGATGTTCCGATGGATCGACATCGCACTGTTCGGCATAGCGACCCTGCTCTTCATCCCGGCATTCCTTATCAATATGACAGGAGATACGGTCAACGTCCCGCTCCTCATGTTGACCTTACTGCTCTATGGGATCGTAATCGTGCTCATCCAGCCATTCCCTCCCATCTATCACAACTTCCTGGTTTTCTTCTACCTACAGTATCTGTATATCAGACGACAGAAGGAATATATATGGGGAGGTATCGTAAAATATGAAGAAAAAGAAGAATAAAGAAAGAAGAGCAGAAAAGAAGGTCATGAAGCAGGCAGAGAAACAAAAGAAATATTGCAGTACGGCATTGGAATGGTCAGATATCGAGATGATCGATGGAGACGCGATCCATATAAGAGACGGCAGCACACGGGAGCGTATCATCGGTCTGAAGGTCACCCCCAGGAACATCTTCATCGATACGAGCTATGTACAGGCCCGTATCGTGAACAACCTGCGCATCATCTTCAATAAGATCCGTTTCCCCATCTATTGGGGCTACGTATTCGTACCGGTACAGATCGACGATCATATCTCGATGCTGTTGCGGGAAGAGACGCAGGAAGAGGATCCGCGCATCCGTGCGATGATCCAAAATGATTTTGAAAAGGTCACTTGGTTCCAGGACACGCATCGTGAGCTGGAATTCTTTCTGATGCTGCGCGATGAGGATGAAACGACTCTGATGAAGAACTATGA
>QULU01000115.1 GCA_003481775.1 Clostridiaceae bacterium OM02-2AC | reverse complement strand
CACACCGGCACAGTTCGATATCCTTCAAAACGGGACGTATGTGATCCAAAGCATCGATTTACAGGGAAGCATTCTGGAGGAGCATGAACAGGTGGTGGAAGGACTGGCAGACCTGTATGTGGAAAAGACAGGGCAGGGAGAAATCACCCTGTATGGACGAATGGAAAACACGGATCATATATCAGTTACCTTCAAGGAAAAGAAGGAGGCTGTAAAGGTCGAGAAGCAGGAGAACGGCTTGTATCAGGGAAGCTATACACCGAAGGAGAACGGAAGCTATGTGTTCCAGAGCGAAGCGGCAGATGATGCACCTCTTGGTACGACCGCAACCTATGAAGTGACCGATATAACAGGACAGCCGAAGGAAGAACCGAAGAAAGAAGAACAGTCGGAAGTGAAGGAGATCCATATCACGAATGAACAGGGCCTGAAGGATATTGCAAAAGCACCGGATAAGACGTATATCATGGACAGCGATATCACGGTGACCTCTGATTCTATCATGGTGGAAAAAGAATTCACAGGGACATTGGAAGGGAACGGTCATGTGATCAAGGGCTTGAAGCAGCCGCTGTTCACTTCGTTGAATAAAGCAGCAATAAGGAATGTAAATCTAAGTAGTGAGATCAGCAGTACCAGTAATACAGCAGCGCTGGCAGTAAATGCAAAGGATACGAAAATCGATGGAGTGGGGATACTAGTGAAGATAGCATCACAGCGATCCGCTTCCGGTATGCTGGTCAGTGCAGCGAATACGAGTATCGGAAATAGCTATGTGAGCGGGGAAATCACAGGGGAAGCAGGAGCTTCCGGTTTTGTCGTCTCCGGAAATGCAGAAATAAGCAACAGCTATGTAACGGGAATCATCGAAGGCAAGCAATCCGCATATGGATTCGGAAAAGAAAGCAGTATCACAAACTGCTATGCGGCCGTGTATGTGGAAGGCAAGGAAACAGGCAATTTCAATGGAGAGAGCAGTAAGCTGGAAAGCAGCTTCTATGATATCAGCGTGGCATCGAAAGAAGAGTTGCGAGCACAGGAATACACAAGTGCGCAGATGGTCAATGGAGATCTGGCAATAGACGGATTCCAACAAACAAAGGGGAGCTATCCATCTTCAAAGAAAGAGATCACAGACAAATACAGTGAAGAGGCAAAGAAGCTGAGTGCGCTCAGTACACTGGCAGTCAGTACGCAGACAAGTCTGATGGGACTGACGAAGGATGTGGCACTGCCCTCCTCAACAGGGAAAGAA
>QULU01000114.1 GCA_003481775.1 Clostridiaceae bacterium OM02-2AC | reverse complement strand
ACGATCATCCTCTGTGTTCCATGATCTTACAAACAGGAATCCTCCGACACACAGAAACAGCAACATCAAAAGAAGCAGCCATTTCTTCTTATTGTTTTCCTTTTGTCCTTCTTTCTCTTTCATCTTCATCCTCCGCAACTATTTCCGCACATGAATCGTCAGCTCACTGCCGGCTTTCCCCACATACTCTTTGCTCTTTTCCTGATAGCCTTCAAAATACACCAGAACAGGATAATTCCCTTTTGGCAGATCGACATCCAGCTTTGCTTTTTCAATCTTGTTACCTGGCTTGATCGCACCGCTCTCATAGATTAGCTCACCCTGTTTACCATTTTCATTGCGATAGATCTTCACGATCATGAGATAGCGGTTCTGCGGACTGTTCTCGATACGCAATGTCCCCTCACTCTTTCCATCTGGGAATACCGGGTTGGTATTGATCGAAATCATGAACTGCCCTTCTTCGACCTTCTCATTCATCAGCTTCTGAATCTCCTCCTTCGACATACCATCCAGTGTTCCCTCACTCTGATCCGGATCCAGCCACAGGTCGGTCTTATTGGAAACCATCCACACACTGCAACCACCGACTAACAGCAGAAGTGATAAGATGATCAGCCACTTCTTCCCCTTCTTCTTTACTTCTTCCTTGTTCTCTTCCATTCTCTCTCTCCTTCCATCGTACCTTTGCATAGGGAAGGAACCTTTCCTTCCTCATGTAAGAGCACGATGTGCTCTTATGTAAATGTTAGCATTATGATGCAGGTGTCGCTGATACATCCTTCTGTTTGATCGTATATACAACGTTGAATGCCAGTTCCGCTTTAGCCTCTGTTGATTCAATCGTGGATTTTGTAGCTAATCCTTTTACACCTAGAGATTTATCTTTTGCTTGCGCAACTTCAAAATTCGTTATGGCATTTTTTCCATAAGCCAATGGTTTATCAGCAATCGTTATCTGTACCGTCTTCTGATCGGCTGCTTTCTGTACATCTGTTCTGTTATCTGGATCAGAAGGTTTCGTTTTTGCGATACCGTCTGCATCGGTCAATGTCCAAAGACCTTTATCTGCATTTTCGATCGTGATGTTTGTAAGTTCCACACCGATTTCAGAATCACTTGCAACTTTGATTTTGTAATCACCTACTACGAATGAGTTTGGTGTTTCCGCCTGCTTATCAGGATCAGTTTCCGGTGTTACTGAGAAATCGATACGAATCGGCATCGTTACCTTCAGCTGTGACAGAGATTTACTGGATAATGTTGCCCAGATCTCACCATTCTGATCAGATGTCCCGTCTGTGGTATCTACATCCTTCGTTTCATCCTTTTCTGCTGCTGCGATCGGTGTGATCATCGCCATCATCATGGCTGCCATACTCAGTGCTACTAATTTTTTCATTTT
>QULU01000113.1 GCA_003481775.1 Clostridiaceae bacterium OM02-2AC | reverse complement strand
TATTGTCAAATCTAGCTTTTCATGGTACTATCTCTACGCCTACAGTAACCTACTGTAGGTAATCGGCTGTTTATGCATATAGCTCTCTGAGCTGTGCCATATTCAGTTTTTTTATTTCTCTCGACATTTGAAAGTCACTCACATGTGTGTAAACATCGGCAGTGATCTGTGTCGAGGAATGTCCCAGTATCTGACTGCACACCTTCAGACTCATCTGTGCTTCCATGGCTCTCGTCGCAAAGGTATGCCGCAGACTGTGAAAATGGATATCCGTTATCGATAATTCCCTCATACATCGATTGAAATAAAAACGAATCATCTTCGGTTCCATGGGATTCCCTCTGGTATTTATAAAGAGTGGTGCCTTTTTTCTTTTATGCATGGATGGCATGGTGGTCAGGTAGGTATATAAAGCCCTGTACAGATCATCGTTCATAGGAACAAAACGTTCTTTTCCGTTTTTTGTTTTTCCATAGATAAGCTTGCTATGCAGGTTTCCCTGTGCATCCGTTACCGGAAATCTGTTCAAGGATCGCTGAATATGGATTTTTCGATGCTCCAGGTCGATATCCCCTACCTGAAGACCGGCGATTTCTCCGATTCGCAGTCCTGCATATTCTCCAAGTAACACCGGCAATAGAGAATTTTCCTTCCATGTCGGATCAACGACCTCGCTTATAGACTGCTGCTCCTCAACCGTCAGCGTCCTTTGCGCCTTTTGCTCTTTCTGCGGCAGGACAACAGCCTGACACGGATCGTATTCCAGATAGCCCATAGCCACAGCTTTTCGCAGGGCTCTGCTGAGAACCTGAAACTGCTCAGATACCGTCTTCCTTGATAACCCACCATTTTGATCAAGTCTTCCTTTGGTAAGCTGGTGGTTTACGAAATACTGAATCATTACCGTCCTCAATTCCTTTAAATGATAATCACCCAGCAGCGGGCAGATATGCGACAGGATATAAGAGCGGAAATTCATACAGGTAGAGGGTCTGCATTGCGGCAAAATAAAGCTCTCCAGCCAGAACAACAGCCATTCCTCTAGTGTCGGATCATAGAAAAAGGGTTTCTCATTGCTTTCCAATGCAGCCAGCTCAGCTGGATCGATAATACGTTTTGACATAGTTAAACCATCCTTTCGATAGACAAAAAAAGACCCTCCATCTGTAAAATGGAAGCCATGACGAAAACACCTTTTATAAAAGGGCACCGTATTGTTCCATATAATATTCAGATAAAGAATCAACGCGCTGATCTGGAAGGAAAAACAAATCCGCACAAAATGTAAGGATTTAAACATAATATGACATAAAATAGCCTGAAAATCCTTTACATCATGTGACGAAAGTGTTATAAATATAACGTAGACAGACAAACATTCACTACAGTAGGTTACTGTAAGAAGCGGCT
>QULU01000112.1 GCA_003481775.1 Clostridiaceae bacterium OM02-2AC | reverse complement strand
CGTCGCCTTTAATAGATAATCGACTTCCTTGTCATCGATTGCCGCATCTGTATCTTTCACAAGACCGCCTGTTTCCTGATCTCTGTCTGTGATCTTCCAGGTCAGCTTCGGATGTTTTTCACCAGTCTTTACATCATAGGTGGTTACCGGATCTGCCGTGATATCGATCTTCTTACTCTTCAGCTTGACCGTTAGTGTAAGTTCATTGGATTCCGCATACTCATCATCGCTTTCCTTCTTCACCTTCAGAGTTACAATAGTATCGTTCCCTGTCAGTGGTATCAACGTGATGCCTGCTTTTCCTTTTGCGGTTCCATCCGGATTGCCTGTTGTGGTCAGATCACTATGTGTCGTACCATGTGCTTCAATGTTTGCGTACGCATCATCACCATCTGCCAGCGCATATACAAAATTGCTTGTCGCTGACCATCCGGTGGATGCCTGTATCATCTCCGCACTGATATCGATCGGTGTTCCATACGTTGCTTCCAGTGTTATGGCATCATCACTTGTATCTGTGTCCAATGCTTTCACCGCATCACTCCATGTGATCTGTTGGTTATTGAAATGAATTGCGAATGTCTCTTCTTTCACATTACCTGCATTGCTTTCCAGCCTTGCATGAACCTGAATGACGGCATCATCTTTCCCTTTCATCTGATTGTATGCAGACTTCAGAGAAACGACCCCTTTATCATGTTCCACGATATCCAGTGCCTTATCCTCAGCTGTTTCCCAGGCCACCGTATTCGGAAGTACATCGATTCCATATTTTCCAGTGCCTGTCACATCGATCGGTGCAGCTGCTGTTCCATCCAGTGCAGTACCTTTTGTATCTGTTATGTAATAGGTGATCTTCTTAATGCCGCTGTGTGGTGCCTTGATCTTCATCGGCCACAGCGTTTCCGTTGTTCCATTTACATACGCATTGTTCACCGTGTAATTTGTTCCGGTCTTTGGTGCAGCAGCACCTGCTTCCAGTACCATCTCTGTCGCATCACTTTTCTCAATGACGATCGTATTCGTCGTCTTCTTTGCTTCATTGTCTGCGTTATCCGTTGCGATGATCAGCACCTTACTGTTGAAGGCACTTCCCAGCTCTGCGGTATAGACCTTCTTGGAATATGTACTGCTTCCATCTGCTGTACTTCCCGGACCTGTGATGTCTGCATTGATCGTACTTTGATCCTGTTTATAGGTGAGAACTATCTCCTCGCCCTGACTTCCGTCTGCATTCACTTTATAGGCCTTGACTTCACGAATACCAGACCTTGGATCACTGGCATCGATCGTCAGCTCTGTCACCTTGTTCGCAAAACGGATACCATCGGCATCACCACCGACTGCTTCCACGATATCTGCCATAAGACTAATAGCAGGTGAAGCATCATCAACTACCTTTGTTTTGAAATTGATATC
>QULU01000111.1 GCA_003481775.1 Clostridiaceae bacterium OM02-2AC | reverse complement strand
GGGAGTATCCCAAAGATTGTGTAAACCTCTAAACTGATGTAAGATAAAATTACTCGGTTTGGAGGTTTTTAAAATGGTAAGAAAAAAGGATACGCCACGAAAAGCAATAATGCGAGAGTTCATGCAGAATTACCTGAAAGAAAATGATGTAAAGGTCAAGGATGGAAATGATGTCAATGCTATTATGCGTGATATGATGTCAGTTATCCTTGAAGGCGTTTTAGATGAGGAGCTTGATCAGGAACTCGGCTATAGCAAGTATGACTATCGTAACAAAGAAACTGACAATAGCCGTAATGGCCATTCGCAGAAAACGATGCATACCAGCTATGGGGATATGCAGATAGAAGTTCCCCGGGATCGTAATGGTGAGTTCCAACCGCAAATCGTAAAGAAATATCAAAATACGATCACCCAGGACATGGAGGAAAAAATCATTTCCATGTATGCGAAAGGTATGACAACATCAGATATCGAAAGCCACATGAAAGAGCTTTATGATATCGATATTTCAGACAGCACCATAAGCCGTATCACGGATAAGATCATGCCTATCGTAAAAGAATGGCAAGACAGACCATTAGAGAGCGTATACGCAGCGGTATTTATGGATGCTATCCATTATCATGTCCGCAGCGAAGGGCGTATCGTAAAAAAAGCCGTATATATAGCTCTTGGTATTGATATGGATGGACATAGAGATATTTTAGGGATGTATATAGGCGAGAACGAAAGTGCGAAGTTTTGGCTCTCTGTGCTTAATGGTCTTAAGAACAGAGGTGTTGAAGATATACTGATCGTTTGTGTAGATGGGCTCAGCGGATTTCCACAGGCCATTGAAGCTGTATATCCACAGGCAGAGATCCAGCACTGCATCATCCATCAAATACGAAACACCACAAAATTCGTATCCTACAAAGATATCAAAGAGCTGATGGGCGATTTGAAACGAGTATATACTGCTGTTACAGAAGAAGTAGCTTTGAATGAGCTTGAAGTTTTCAACGATAAATGGGGCAAAAAATACCCTAAGATTTACCGTTCCTGGAGTGATCATTGGGCGACCTTATCCACATATTTCAAATATCCGGATGCGGTCAGAAAACTCATTTATACAACTAATGCAATCGAGGGATTCAACCGTCAGCTACGCAAAGTCACCAAAAGCAGGACTGTATTCCCTTCCGATAACAGCCTTCTAAAAATGCTCTATTTAGCCACTATGGACATCACTAAAAAATGGACGGGCAGACGCCAAGACTGGGGTGAGATCCGCTCGCAACTTGAGATCTATTTCGAAGAGAGATTGGCGGACAAGGAGATCTAAAGTTATATTTTTTATTGACATGTATAAATACTGCTGTATAATGCAGACAAAGGGCGAAGCCTATTAAATCAGCTCCGCCCATATCGTTAATTCTTATGGTCTTATATCAGTTTCTTGAGTTTACACAAACTTTGAAACGCTCTC
>QULU01000110.1 GCA_003481775.1 Clostridiaceae bacterium OM02-2AC | reverse complement strand
CCGAATACTGCAGGAGTGAAAAATGAGGCAAAGCCTTGGTTGGATTCCTTTACGGATATCTGCCTGTGGGCGATACCTCTCGTTGCTGTCATTGCAAGTGCTGCTCATGGTCTATCGTGGATGGTCAAGGACGAAGATGAGAAGAAACAAAAGCCTGTCTTAAAGATGCTCAAGATCATCTGGGGAATCGCAGTCGTCCTCGAGCTGATCCCGACGATCTATAAAATATACAATATGTAAAAAGGAGGTATCGTATGGATCTAGTAATCGATGGTGTCCGCTGGGTCTTGTGGATACTCGTCAAAGGAAGTATGTTCCTCATCGATAGTGTATATAACATCATACGACCGATCCTTTCTTTTGATATCGGCTCAAATTCAACGGTGTGGCAATGGTGGGACATCCTGATGATGTTCCTCCTGATGTTCACCCTGCTCAGAGCCTTCACGATGTTATTGAAAGCGACTATCGATGAAGAATATGTATTGAAACTGAGCGGATTACGGATGATCTTCCGTATCATCGCAATCGTTTTCGTCGTTGCCATGACTCCACTGGTGATCAAAGAATTCACCGCTTTTACGAGCGTCGTGATGGACAGTGTTCCGGATTCCTTCGTAGTAGAGAACAATTTCGCGACTACGAAGCCAAAAACAGACAACAAGCTTCAACAGGAGATTGTTGACAAACTGTACAAGGAA
Organism: Clostridiaceae bacterium OM02-2AC; assembly: GCA_003481775.1. GTDB lineage: Bacteria > Bacillota_I > Bacilli_A > Erysipelotrichales > Erysipelotrichaceae > Clostridium_AQ. Next base: position 905 of record QULU01000110.1, on the reverse strand, counting down.
TATGAAGGGATGCCTTCCCAGATCTTTATCAGTTCCGCAAGCAATGGTCAATATCCTCCCTACCAGCTGATCGATATCAACGCCACGGAAGGCGGTATGGATCATTGGTTCGACGGCGTACCGATTGTAGGAGGCTTCTTCAATATCACCTCTGCATTGATCGGAGCTGATGGTGATTATATCTATTTTCCGGATACCACCATGCTGATCTTTCTGATCGTAGAAGGGGTATGCGGCGCTTATATGTTTCTGCTTATGGCGATACAGATATCACAGAGGATGATCTCCATCGCGGTCAAGATCCTGATATCTCCCTATCCGATTTCCGGTATCATAAATCCGGATGATCGCAGTTTTGGTTTATGGGTCAAACTGATCAGTGCCGATCTGATCTCGAACGTCCTGCAATATATCATCCTATTGCTCGTCCTGGCTGTCACATCTTCTAAAACGGTACAAAACTTCGGCATCGTCGGCCAGGGGATCTTCTTCCTGGGGGGCATGCTGGCTGTCTTGGTCGGTCCCGGTCAAGTCGCTCAGCTCATCGGCGGGGATGGTATGGGACTCTTCATGACGATGCAGGGCTTCCAGGCGATGAGCGCATTGAAGGGCGTCACACAGGCGATCGGACAAAAAGGAATCGGGATGGCCACTGGAGCGGCAGCTCTGGGGACTTATGGAGCCGGCAGGATGCTGGGCCTGAACTCGCTCGGTAACTATCCGGATGGAGGTGGTATCGGCTCCAACAATCCTATGACAGGAGCATATGATCCGGGAAACGGTCCCGGAAATGGTTCAGGATCCGGAGGTGCAGGAAACATCCCGCCAAGAGCTTTTTCCGAACCACATACAGAGAAACAAGCGCAGGCAGCGAGGAAGTATGGAATCGACATCAGTGATATGAG
>QULU01000011.1 GCA_003481775.1 Clostridiaceae bacterium OM02-2AC | reverse complement strand
TATTTCGTGCGCCGCTGTTTCTCATCAGCGCTCGTATATAATACAACACATATCCCTATGTGTCAACAGCTTTTTTTATTTTTTTAACTTTTTTATCATATTTCTTCCATATGCCGCATAGAGGCCTTATTTCATCCTTTTATCTTCATCCATATAGCGCAGGTATTTATCATACAATGCAGATATTTCCCGATGCTCAAATGGTGAATTCTGTAGACGGATATCCACCATCAGACGATCTAATCCATGATGAATCGCTTTATCCAGCTTTCGGCTATACCCCATTTCTGCAGAATGCTCCTGATATTCATCCTCATCCAGCAGCGTCGTTTTCCCCGTTGGTGAAACCTTCACATCCAAATCGTAATCAATATTCTTTATCGCTTCTCCGTCATAAAGTGATGGAGATGCCAGATTGCAGTAATAATGGATACCCGATTTCCTGATCATACAGATAACATTGTACCACTTATCCGGGTAGAAGAAGCAGATTGCCGGTTCTCTAGTCACCCACTTGCGTCCGTCCGATTCACTGACGAGTGTTTTATTTGTTACTGCAACGATACGCCGCTCATTTGCTTCAATTACATAACCCTTTGCCCAGGTTCTGTGAAGACTTCCATCATGCTTATAGCTCTGGATATATACATATTCTCTTTCTTGTATTTCCATGACGTCCTCCTGTGAGTATCTATTATAGCAGATAAAACCTTGAAAGCAAATGCATACAAGTGTAATTTCCCTACCATACTATTGTATGAAAGGAGATGTATGGCTTGTACACAGAGTCATACGAGTGAACACTATGCTGACACCAAAAGACGTATTGTATATGGAAGATATTCTGGACCAGACGCTTGTTTTGAATAAGCGTGTCGCCAACGATATCACAATGATTCAAAGTGAAGATGTAAAAACCTGTTTTGAAAACGTACAGGAAAAATTGAAAGAGCATTACCAGACACTGCTGGCTATCCTGGAAAGTGAGGCAAAATAACATGGCAGATAAATCCAAGAGCTATGGCGATAAGGATATCGCTACGAACCTGCTTGTTACACTGAAACACATGAAGGCTGAGTTGAATACCTTTACACAGGAAGCAAGCAATGATGAGCTGTTTACAAAAATCGATGAGGTTTATACGTGTGTATCTACGCTGCAGCGTGATGTATTCAATATGATGACAGAGCAGGGCTGGTATAAGATGACCGCCGATTCAGCCAAGAACATTTCCAAGGCTTATACAAAATTTTCAAAAAGTGAGAGCGAGTTATCTTAATCGATAACTCCTTTTTCTTTTCTCAAATTCATGATACGATAGCTATACATATAGAAGAGAGGTCGGATTATGAAAGAAAAAAAGTATGAGCTGATTGTGCAGCAGCTGAAAGGTTTGCTGGAGGATGAGCATGATATGATTGCAAACATGGCAAATATGGCAGCATTGTTATTTCATGAGCTCCCGGATTTGAACTGGGCAGGGTTTTATCTGCTAAAAAACGACGAGCTTATACTCGGCCCGTTTCAGGGCAAGGTTGCCTGTGTGCATATTCCGCTGGGCAAAGGGGTATGTGGTACCAGTGCAAGGAACCGCTGTACACTGCTGGTCGATAATGTACACACATTCCCTACTCATATTGCCTGTGATGGTGCAAGCAATTCAGAAATTGTAATTCCAATTATAAAAGAAAACACCCTGCTGGGTGTTTTGGATGTCGATTCCCCTGTTTTTGCCAGATTTGATTCTGTAGATCAGCAATATCTGGAGCAGGCTGTAGGAATCCTACTTCAGTCTCTATGAATATGGAAGTAGGCCGTAGCCAGCGTAATTGCTTCTCGGGCGGAGAACATGCGGCAGCGCCCATTTCCGATATAAGAGGTTTTCACTACGCTTCGCTCCTCCATCACTTCTCCGATTGAGGAGAAGTTTTTTGTTTGATAATCAAGATCCAGCATATCCTTCCATATGGTCTGTTTATTATTTTCTATGGGAGCACTGACCAGACGAATAGGGAGCTGATCTCCTGAATAGCGGGCCAGATGAAACATGCAGCAGCTCTCATATTCATTTCCAAGCAGTACAGTATAGCCGTTAAATTCTACAATTTTACCAAGTGGTGAATCTTTACTGAGTCCAAAATGCAAAGGATGACGATCACAGATCAGCTTTGCATATTTCCCCCATGCCGCGAAGCTGTACAGCGGATGATAGGAGCGTACTACTCCCTCGTTGCGAAGAAACTGCAATGCAAGCGCATCCTGAGGTGCACTCAGCTTTCGGTCAAATGGGAATGCAGAAGCGCGCACATCATCCCAGTAGACACGTTCCACTGTTTTTTTCTGGCAGGCTGGATCGAGAAGCTGAGGGGTAAAGGTCGGAAGAACAAGAGTACCTTCATACCCGACAGTATCCATCAGTGCTTCAATCAGCGCCTGTTCACCGCCAATCAGATAGCCCAGTCGCTGCGGGTCTGCCTGAATCAGAAGAACCATTCCCTTCTGTATCCCTAGTGACGTAAGCTGCTGTACAATTTCTTCCTTTGAAGAAACCGTTGCAGTATCCTGATTTAATGTAGTAAATGCAGATCGTTCAGCCATTTTAACAAGTCCTTCTTTTCCAGATATCCTTCTTTTCTATTTTCAGGCAGCAGACTTCCCTGATAAAAGTAAAAGGTTGACGGCAGGCTTTGTATTTTCCCTGTCGTTATTTGCAGCTCCTCAATCACCTGTTTGACATCTGTATCTTCTTCATTGGTATCCATCTTGAGATAATAGATTTCAAACGGTGTTTCTTCTTCGATTTCCTGTATCACTTTTTCATATTCGTCACAGGAATAGCAATTATCCGAGGTGATGTACAGCATGAAGGAATTCTTTTTGGAATCCTGCAGTCTTACTAAAACTTCCTGAGCAGTGAGTTCAATGGGTTCTCCCTCATGATTCTTACTGCAGCCCTGTAATAGAAACATCGTACAAAACAGACAAAGCAGTATTTTCTTCATGAACAGCTACACCTCGCTTTCTTGTATTATTTTACCACAGAATATGCATTCTCTGCTATGTTTTTCAGCAATACATAGAAAAAGTCACTCTGCGTTCGTTTTTGGTGGGGAAATGAATGCGCAGAATGACTATCTGAAGTATATCATACAATGGGGGATGAAAGAAATCATTTGCCCGGGAGATAATGACTTAAAGGGAAGCATCTGCTTTTGAGCAGTAGTATGCTCCATGTAGCTGGCACACTCAGCCTTATATGCTGCCTTTTCCACACATGGTCATCCTTCACTGTTTTCATCAAATGCTCTTACGATATCAGGGGTAATGAAGTAAGGACCAAATTTACCTTTGTTAATACGAAACAGAGTGTTTCCATATGGAGGCAAAGCAGCTTTACGGTATTTCAACATAGTGATAAAGCTTGACCCTCCTGCTTGCGATACATAATGATTTCACCTTAGATTGTAAATAAAGCCCCGACCGTATGAATCCAACAGCAAAGTAAGGAAGGTGCAGGCTTGCAAAATATTAAAAAAGCCTTTTCGCAAAGGCTTCGTTATTTTCCTGGTGCCGGTACCCAGAATTGAACTGAGCGCTGAGCATTACCATTGCTCTGTATTACCACTATACTATACCGGCAGTTATGCTTTATGATTGGAAAGCTATTATATTATAATAGGCATTGCCGATTTTTTCAACCATAAAACAAAATTTTTTAGTTTTTTTCCAGATACGCTTTCAGATGACGGTAAACTGCAGCAATCGGCAGTCCCATAACATTGAAATAATCTCCATGCAATTCTCGCACAAACAGCTTCCCCATCCCCTGTATACCATAGGCCCCCGCCTTATCGTATGGCTCACTGCTGTCAAGGTATCGATTCAGCAGCTCTTCATCAAGCTCATAGAAGGTGACGCTTGTTTCTTCATGAAAAAGCTCGGCTTTTCCTTTCCAAACAATAGCTACTCCACTGACAACCGTATGCGTTTTACCGCTTAGCTGCTTCAACATACGGTAAGCATCCTTGCGGTTCTCCGGCTTTCCCATTGCCTGATTTTCGTAGCACACCATGGTATCCGCACCAAGAACAACTGCCTCGGGGTGCTGTTCCCATACGGTAAGGGCTTTGCGGCAGGCAATCTGTTCAATCGCAGAAGCAATCGGCAGCGAGTGATCAACATATTCCTCGCAATTCGCAGTTACGATATCAAAGGGATACGATAAATCCTGTAACAGTTCGCGCCTTCTGGGAGATGCGCTTGCCAGAATCAAACGCCTAGTCATGATGCAGTTCTCCGTGAAGCTTGTGAAGCTGATGTCTCAGGAAGAGATAGCAGAACACAAACAGTCCGATAAATCCGGTCGCAAACATTCCCACGATGCGGAATACCATGGAGGAAAAGAATTGTGATGGAAACAGATTGATCATCAGGTCAGTTGCCGGATTCAGCAGCCATAAATCATTGCGAAATGCCAGCTTGTGAAAGGTTGTCCAGAATGCATCGAAGTCAACATATGCCCAGCCTGCCAGCATGGCGAAGAACACCGCTGCCAAAATCGCCGTTTTCATATAATTGATACTGAAAATTGTCAACGTTCCGCTTTTCAGACGAACTGTCATGTAAACCAGAGAAAGCACCAGCAGAATAATCGCAACATTTCTTAAAACCATGGCAAAGCGATACAGGTTGCGCACATCCACCATATGGGAGGATTCTCTCGCGTTGAAGGCCTTGGTTTCCGTCCCCTTAACCGCTACGGTAACATCAATATTATCACGGCGGTCCTGCAGATAATCGAGCAGGGCGTCTGTCGCCTTATTGAGGTCCTTCTCCGTCATCCCCAAAGACTGTGCTGTTTCCAGGGATGCATATTCAGTTTTATAAAAATCCTTATTGAAGCAATTTATGTTTATACTCGTAACCAGCAGAATTACGATTGTGCAGACAGCAGCAGTATATGCCGCCAATGTCGTTAGTTTTTCTAACAGCTGTTTCATAGGATACTCCTTATATATATTAAATGACTTTTTATATCGTATCATATTTCAGAAAAAAAGAAAATCACCTTTTTATATTTTAAAACAACGACCTTTATGCAAAACACCTTTATCCACATGATAGAAGCAGAAAAAGCGAGAATCCCCGCTTTCTTATAATTCAGTGCAATGATATTATCAACTTGAAATGCCTTCCCCCGTTATTCTACCGCAATCAGACGCAGATTGCTTACACCGCGGCAGCTGCGCAGACGCTCCAGAAGCTCATCGATGGATACGGCCATTTCGCATAAATCAAAGGAGAGTACCACAGATGCCCATTCATGAATCGGAATATTCTGATTGATCGTAAGAATATTGGCATTGACGCTCGACATCGTGTTCAGCACCTCTGACAAAATTCCTTTATCATGATGCAGCATAAGGGAGATTACAGCCTTGCGCTCACTCATTCCCTGCGCAGGCAAAAAGACATAATCCTTATATTTATAATACGTTCCGCGACTGATGCCAACACGTTTTACTGCCTCACTCACCTGCTTTACCTCACCGTTTTGCAGCAGGGAGCGTGCTTCGATAACCTTATCCAGCACATCCGGCAGGATCGTACTGTCTACAATATAGTATTTCTCCATCAGCACACCTCACTTTGCACACCGTCATAGGTTGCACGCAGAATGCGAACATCCCAGAACGGATACTTGTTTTTTATCTTTTCTTCAAGAATACGGGCTGCACCTTCCTCCTGTGTCAGCGCAATCATTGTCGACCCGCTTCCGGATATATACATGGTGATCATATCCGTTTCCTCACACAGGACACGGACATCCCCGTATTCCGCAATCAGCTTTTTGCGATACGGCTCCTGCATCTTATCGCTGCAGGCTTTTTTCATGATCATGGCATTGCCGATTTCCATCGCCTTTGCCAGTGCTGCGCAGCGTCCCATCTGATAGACGGCATCCTGATAGCACATAGTATTTGGCAAAACCTCCCGCGCTGCTTTGGTGCTTACCTCATAATCGGGAATCATCGTTACAAACAGTAAATCACGCTTTACGCCATAGCGGATCATATTCGGCTTTCCGTCTTCCGTAAAGGATACACACAGACCACCAAAGATAGCCGGGGCAATGTTATCCGGATGTCCCTCCATCTGTGTTGCCAGATCGAAAAGCTCATAGCGGTTCATGCGGTTATGAAACAGGGCATTTGCCCCTGCCAGCCCTGCAACAATACAGGTAGCGCTGCTGCCAAGCCCCCGGGCATAGGGAATATCCGTTTCGACCGTGATGCGAATTCCCGGCACACGTTCCCCCATATACTGAAGACCCTTTAAAAATGCCTGATAAAACAGATTCTCTTCATTGCAATACGCTTCCTCACAGCCTGCAATCTCCAGACCCTCCGCTATCACCTCAAAGGTTACCGTCGCAAAATCGTCAAGCGCCAGTCCCAGACAATCATAACCGACCCCCAGATTCGCACTTGTTGCAGGTACGCGTACCTTAATCATGAAACATCTCCTCCCCAATGGTTTCCACAAAGGTAGACATAGCATTCTTATCAATCAGGTGATTGTGCAAAACCTCCATTTTCGCAAGCTCTGCCAACGGCTTTGGCATTGCGGCACCGCTTTTCTGTTGCAGCTTTTCCATGCAGGCAAATTCATCCAGATCTGTTTCTTTGAACAAAGCCTCATAAACAGCAGGAGCAAATTTATACGGACTGGCAGTGGAAAGCAGTACGCATTTATGCATCGCATCCTCTTTTTCATAGTCCTTCATCACCTTGTAGGCGATTGCTGTATGCGGGTCCATGACATAGCCGCTCTGCTCGTAAAATTCACGCATGCTCTGTGCACAGGCCGCATCATCGCAATACCCACCCGCAAAATCATCACGGATAGAGGTGAAAATATCCTCGCGCACCTGATAGCGTCCTGTTTCTTCCAGCTCACTCATAAGCTGAGCAATATAAGCAGCATCCTTGCCACTCTTGTAGTAAAGCAGACGCTCCAGATTGCTGGAAATCAGAATATCCATACTTGGGGAAATCGTTTTATAGAACGGACGGTTGCGATCATAGACGCCATCCTTTAAAAAGTCAAAGAGTACATTATTGGAGTTGGATGCCACGATAAATTTATTGACAGGCAAGCCCATCAGCTTTGCATAGTAGCCGGCAAGCACATTTCCATAATTTCCTGTCGGTACACAGAAATTCACTTTTTCACCGAATGCGATTTCCTTTGTCCGAACCATTTCTTTATATGCATACACATAATATACAACCTGCGGAATCAGCCTTCCGATATTGATGGAGTTGGCACTGGATAAGCTTATCCCCTTTTCCTTCAGTCGTGCAGAAAGCTGAGCATCCTGAAATATCCTTTTCACATTGGACTGGGCATCATCGAAGTTTCCTTTGATTGCACAGACACAGGTATTGCATCCTTTGGTGGTCACCATCTGCAAACGCTGGATATTGGATACTCCATCATCCGGATAGAAGACTGTGATTCCGGTGCGCGGTACATCCAAAAAGCCCTCAAGAGCAGCCTTTCCGGTATCGCCGCTGGTTGCGGTTAAAATCATAACATGCGCATCGGGGTGCTGCTGCAGGGATTTGCTCATCAGCTGTGGAAGCATGCGCAGACCCACATCCTTAAAAGCACAGGTAGGACCATGAAACAGCTCCAGGATATTGGTATCCTTTGCCTTGTGCAGCGGAGTGATGTGTTCATCCCTGAACTTACCTTTATAGGCTTTAAAAACGCAATCCGCTACCTCTTCCTTTGTGAAATCCGGCAACAGCAGCTGCAAAATTGTTTCCGCCATCTGCTCATAGCTCATCTGCATCATATCCTGCAGCGGCAGGTGCAGAGTATCCAGGGCATCATAGACGAACAGACCGCCATCCTCAGCAATTCCCTTTAATATCGCTTCCTTTGGTGTACGCGCCAGCGCTTTATTTCTCGTACTTGTATATATTTTCTCCATGTTCTAATCTCCTTCTTTTTCGTCTTGCAATTCTTTTTTTACTATGATACAATGTTCGCAATAAAAAAACAAGTGTTTTTGAAACAAAGACACAAAAATTTATAGAGGAGGAACTATATGAATATAGCAATACTCGGTTATGGAACTGTTGGCTCGGGAGTAAAGGAAATTATTGATCACGCGGTAACAAAAAGCACCAAACAGTTACACGTATCTTATATACTGATTCGCAAGGGGAAAGCCAAAACGCTTCCTTATATGTGTGATGATATTCAGACGATTCTGGAGGATGCTTCTGTAGATGTCGTCGTGGAAACCATGGGTGGTCTTGAGCCTGCCCACACCTATATTTTGCAGGCATTAAAAAGCGGAAAGCATGTCGTGACAGCCAACAAGGCGGTAATCGCCGCTTATCTAAAGGAATTCACAGATGCAGCAAGAGAGCACAATGTCCGCATTTACTATGAAGCAAGCACAGGAGGCGGAATTCCCTGGATTGAAGGATTGGCAAAGGCGATGCGAATTGACGAGGTTGACCGCATTCACGGTATTTTCAATGGTACCAGCAATTATATTCTGGATCACATGCAGCGCTATCATGCATCCTTTGCGGACATTCTGAAGGAAGCGCAGGAGCTGGGCTATGCAGAGGCAGATCCAAGTGCTGATATCGACGGCTATGATATTTGCAACAAGCTGCGTATTTCTGCCAGCCTTGCTTATGATTATCATGTCCCGGATACCTTCCCAGTGTTCGGCATCCGCAATATCACAAAGCAGGATGTATCCTATTTCTCCTCTTTGGGCTATGCGGTACGCCTGATTGCCAAAACGCGGCGCAACGCCAATCGCTACGGCTGTGTTGTGGAGCCGGTGCTGTTTGAAGCCGGTTCTTTGGAAAGCAACACACAGGACAATTACAATTTGATCACGCTGCATGGAAAAACTATCGGAGATTTAAAATTCTTCGGTCAGGGGGCTGGCAAGCTGCCAACAGCAAATGCCATTGTACAGGATCTGATCGATCTCAATGAGGGGGTATATCATATGGATCCTTCCTTCACCAATACAATGACCTATGATGAAACGCTATGTCTGCGTGATTATATCCTTCGTGCAGATGAGGCGGCACGCAATGAGCTGCAGGATTTCAGCTATGAGGTGACAATCTTTGAGGGACAGGAATATCTGCATATCCAGAAGGCTGAGGTATATGAAATGCATCAGGTGATGGAGCGGATGCTAAAGACAGATGCCCATGCCTTTATGGCCAGCATCTATGAAAGGGAGGATGACTAGCAGTATGATAAAAATAACGAAGTTTGGCGGTTCTTCTGTTGCAAATGCACAGCAGTTCCGCAAGGTCAAGCATATCATTGAACGCGATCCGGCCCGGCGCTTTGTCGTTGTCAGTGCATCGGGTCGTGAACACAAGAAGGACAACAAGGTAACCGATCTGCTGTATCTGATCGAAGCCCATTTAAAATACAGCGTCGACCATTTATCCCTGTTTCACCTGATAGAGGAACGCTTCATTTCCATCAAGAATGATCTGGGTTTGAGCTATCCGATTGAAGAGGATCTTGCCCAGTTAAAAGGGCAGCTGAATAAGACGATGTCTACCGATTATCTGGTTTCCCGAGGGGAATATCTGACCGCAAAGCTGATGGCGGAGTATCTGGGCTTTCCGTTTGTGGATGCAAAGGATATCATCACCTTCCGCTATGATGGAAAAATCGATTTTGATGCGACAAAATATCGAATGGATAACACGATGAAGAAGCTGGATCGCTTTGTTATTCCGGGCTTCTATGGTGCACTTCCGGATGGTACCGTGCGGACGATGTCACGTGGTGGAAGTGATATCACCGGCTCCATTCTGGCAGACATTCTGAATGCGGATATGTATGAAAATTGGACGGATGTTTCCGGTATTCTGATGGCAGACCCGAGAATCGTTCATCATCCAAAGCGAATCAATACCATCACCTACTCAGAGCTGCGTGAGCTCTCCTATATGGGGGCGAGTGTTCTGCATGAGGAGGCAATTTTCCCGGTAAAGGAAAAAAACATCCCAATCAATATTCTGAATACCAACCACCCGGAGGAGGGCGGTACGATCATTGTGGAAAAAGACGATCATCCAAGTGAGCAGATGATCACCGGTATCGCAGGGAAGAAAAACTTCACAGTTATCGCCATTTATAAAAATCATATGTCGGATGAGGTTGGTATTATCCGCCGTGCACTGGAAATCTGTGAGAATTACCGAATCAGCATTGAGCATATTCCAAGCGGAATTGATTCCTTCAGCATCGTTGTCAATTCTGAGGATGTGAAGGATATCATTTACGATATGGTGGGTGATATGAAGAAGGCCTGCAATGCCGATGAAATCAAAATCATTGATAATATCTCCCTGATTGCTACGGTTGGCCGTCAGATGATGTATCGTCCGGGTATCAGCGGCAAGCTGTTTGCCGTGCTTGGAAAGAATAATATCAATATCCGCATGATTGCACAGGGAACGGATGAAATGAATATCATCGTCGGTGTGGAAAACAAGGATTACGAGAAGACAGTGGAAACTATTTACAACAACTTTGTTGTTTAGGCACAGCGGATGCTGCACAAACCATGCATACAAACATATAGATAGAATATGAGGAGAGAGTGATATGAAAACATACAAGGTCGCAATACTCGGTGCCACCGGTGCCGTGGGTCAGGAAATGATCAAAATTTTAATGGAGCGCAGATTTCCTATCAAGGAGCTGCATCTTTTAGCAAGCGCCAGAAGTGCAGGGAAGAAATTAACCATCGCTGGTAAGGAGTATACCGTTGAAGAAACAACAGAACACAGCTTTGACGGCATGGATATCGTTTTAGGCGCTGCAGAAAATGATATTGCTGAAAAATATCTGCCCATCGCCGCAGAAAAGGGAGCGGTTGTTGTGGATAACAGCTCTGCCTTCCGTCTGGATGAGCAGGTGCCGCTGATTATTCCGGAGGTGAATCCACAGGCAGTACGTGAGCATCACGGCATTATTGCCAATCCAAACTGTGCAACGATTATTGCACTGGTTGCGCTGCAGCCGCTGCACGCATATGCAAATGCAAAGCGTATGGTCGTTTCCACATATCAGGCTGTCAGCGGTGCAGGCGTCAATGGAATCCGTGAACTGAATCAGCAGGTGGGTGCTCTGGGTCATGGTAAGGAGGTAGCAGTTACTACCTTCCAGTATCAGATTGCCTATAATCTCATTCCGCAGATTGGCGGCTTCAACGAGGCCGGTTATTCCAGTGAAGAAATGAAGATGCAGAATGAAGGACGCAAGATTATGAGCAATCCTGAGCTTTGTGTGAACTGCACCTGTGTGCGCGTTCCGGTGATCCGTTCCCATTCTGAATCTATTATGGTAGAGTTCGAGAAAGAAATCAGTGTGGAGAAAGCAAGAGAGCTGCTGAAGGCTGCACCGGGCGTCAGACTGGTGGATGACCCTCAGAAACAGGTATATCCAATGCCGCTGGATACCACAGATCAGGATTTGGTATTTGTCGGACGTATCCGTGAGGATATGAGCGGACATCCGAATGCATTAAGCTTCTGGTGCTGCGGAGATCAGGTTCGCAAGGGGGCCGCTACCAATGCGGTTCAGATTGCCGAGCTTGTCATTCAGGAAAAAGAAAAATAGCAGGGTGCAGTGAATTCAGCTGGCTGCGTATGCTATGCAAGACTGTATAATAAAAAAATCTCAAATTCTGTTTCCAATGCAGGATTTGAGATTTTTATGTTCAAGATAGTCTTTTTTGGTTCCTATTCGATTTTGGGTAAATAAAAATTTAGATTTCAAAATCTATTGTATTCTTCAATAGAAATGAAAATTTTTTATACAGCTACTCTAAAGTAAGAAAGAACCTCTTTTTCTCATATGCATTTTTATCTTCTGCATAAGCGAAGGCTTTTTTCCATATGCAGACAACGTCCCCCATGCTGTGTGCCATGATGCCATCGATAGCTTTGGGAAGCTGTGCTGCAATCCAGAAGCCAAATCCATACTGAGCCGCCCCTTGCGGTAACCTCATACGGATACTACATCAACCGCAATTCATGTTCTTCCAGATTGGTGGCGGCTTGCAAAAAAAAGCTGTGGTGTGCAATATTATAATCCCTGCAGCATCAATATTTTCATGCTCTGTTTTCTCCTATAGACGTATGGAGAAGCTTTCATATCGAAATTCCCCGCTGCCATGCATAAGCAGACCTTTTCCCTGCAGCTCCTCCCATGCCAGTGCTGTTTTCCAAATCAATGAAGTATCCACCTCTATGGTATGATGTGCTGGCAACAGACGTCGAACGCATAGCTCACGCAGACTTTGCAGCGAATGCAAATATGCCTGCGGATCAGTCGATGGATAATTACAGTACAGCATTCCTTTATAAATAAGATCACCGCTGTACAGCCATTCCCGTTCTACATCGAGAAAGCACATATGGCCCGGAGAATGACCCGGTGTATGAAGGACCTTGATATGACGTTCTCCCAAATCCAGAATATCGCCATCCCTCACGATGCCTGCATTTCCCTGCCATACGGTATAGGTATCCAAATGAAATTTCTCCGGAAAAGAGCAGGGCTCTTTTATCAGCTGCTGCTTTACAACGGCCAATGGAAGCGGAAATTCTCCATTCAGCCAGAGCTTTTCCTGCTCATGAACGAGCACATCGAAGTAGCTGCCATGACAGCCGATATGATCCCAATGCACATGCGTGGCAATCACGGTGATCGGCAAAGCAGTCAGCTGATCTGTGATTCTGCGAATATCCGCAATGCCCAGACCACTGTCAATCAGCAATGCACGTTGTTCTCCCAGCAGCAAATAGCAGTTAGTCTCTTCATAGTGCCTGGGCTCTGAAATCACATAGGTAGCAGCGTCCAGCATTTGAATTTGAAACCAGTCTTCCATAAGGATACCTCCATTCCCTTAAAGTATAGCACTGAAGGTAAGCAGCAGCATAGCTAAATTTTGAGAGCTGCTGTCAAACAGATCGCGGCTTTTAAAAGACACTTCCTATAAATATGATCAATTCTTATTCAAACATATACATTTAGCCCATGCTTTTATTTTTTAAAACACAGTATCCGTCCATGTTGAATATTCTTTGACTACCCTTTTGTCATGCAAATGAAAAAAAAGCCCTGAAAACGAGGGATTGATATCCATACGGTATCTGTTTACAGGGTATCGTATAGCTTGCTTTCAGGCATTTTTCATTTCACTTGCTACTGGCTCTGTCACAAATTCTTCTGCGTCTTCTTCCACAGCTTCTTCGATTACATCCTCCATGCACAGACGAAGTGTACTCGTAAGATCACTAATTTTCTTCAGGACTTCACCGATTCCATAGGCCAGGAAAGCGAAGCCAAAGTAAGGTACACAGCCGGTAAAATACAGATTCAGAATATCTGTCAGCTGCAATGTATATGTTGTTTTGTAGTTTTCCACCGTCAGATATGTCTGATAGATTTCAAAAGCGGCGATTGCCAGAAAAATAACAGCTGCCACATAAAAGACGATACTTGCCTTAGAGATTTTCATTTCTTTTTTCGTTTTCATGATTTCAACCTTTCTTTACGTGTCCCTATTATCTACTATAAATGTGTGAATAATATGTGTGCTATGTGAATTTTTGAAGAATTTTTCAGGTAAGCGTTCCCATTTATCATGAACCAATTCCTATGGAACAGCTACTATCATCAAACAATAAAAGTATAAAGACGATGATGAATGCGGAAACAGCTATTATCATGATGAGGAAGACGATAGTGATGGTGATTCCTACTTTTATATTAGAATCGCATGTTTTCATTCCAATGCGGCAGGATATCCATGGATGAAACGTAACGCCAATACAATTCTCTTGATTTTTACTGATTTTTTTGAAAAATATCTGGATTATTCATGAAAAATATAGTATGATAAATAAGCATTTAGGATATGCAGACGTGGTGGAATGGCAGACACGCTACTTTGAGGGGGTAGTGAGCGTATGCTCGTGTGAGTTCAAATCTCATCGTCTGCACCAATTTGATAAATAAACCGGTGATATCGGTTTTTTTATTTACTTTCCTCAAGCGACGTATTATTGTGCACCTAGAGTACGCGATACGGCCACTCCCCACACCATTTACTAATGAAAATCAGGCACTGATCCATATTTAAGATCAGCGACCTGATTTTTTCCTATTATTTTTTCTCGGCAAGCAGTAGCAGGGATAGCGGTAAGCCGAATGTATCATATACATCCGACAGGCCGATATCATAATCGTATTCATTCAGCAGTTTTATGTTCATACCGCTTTGTATAATGCTATTTACAAGCTCTGAAACAGAATGGGAAAAGCTTGTGAACGTTTTGGACGCATAGTCTCCGGAAATATAGCCCATACCATTGTTTTCAATCCATGGTTCTGCCGTGAAATATTTATGCTCCAGCAGCCTAACGGCAGCATCGCTGTAACAATCCTCACCTGGCAGAGGGAGCATATTCATAAATGGATGGAAATCATGAATCAGCATACAGCCCTTCGGCTTTAAGCAAGCGGAAACCACCTGAAAAAGCGCCTTAACATCCTGAAACCAGGTAATCGCTCCGATCGTGAACAGTATAACATCAAATTTTTGATGGTACTCACTTCCTATATCTAAGATATTCTCTGCGACAAAGGTACATGGTACTTGCAGCTGCTCGGCATGTGCCTGCCCCTGCGCAATCAAATTCTCTGCAATATCAAAGCCGGTTCCGACAGCCCCATAATGCCTGCTGATAGATAGTAGCTCCCTACCATTGCTGCAGCAAAACTGAGCAACATGCTTTCCTGCCAGATGCAGCTGGTCAAGCTCAACCTGTAACGCCGGCTGAATGTAGTAGGCGGATGATGCTTGGAGGTTTTCAACGACTGTATCTCCCCAGCCATTGATTCTATTGTCGAACGCTTCCTCCCAAGCTTCTTTGTTCTTCTCTATATAATTCATATGTTCTTTGTACTCTCTTTCCTATCATTATTTTCATCTTATTTTGCCTCCTTTCCCAGTTATGCACAATAACTGATTTCTTAAATTATACCATGAATCAGGTGGATCACGACTGCAATTTCGCAAAACGCTGTCACCGATAGGAATAGGATTGTTTTCTTTTTTCATTTAAGTGCATGCCGCATATTTTTCTGAAGTTTCTGTTAGAAACTGGTGTTTTGCCAATACGGTGTTATTTCAAACACATAGGATAAGGTAGAAAACAGAGAAATCTGTTTTCTAAAGCTGCAATGACCATTTTATTCCATGTTCATTCCTCATCCTGAATGATCGTTTTACCAAATCGTCTCCTCCCCTTATCATTGGATCCATCCGGATCTTGGATTTCATCAATGATTCTATTCTTTCCCCTTTCCAGAAGAAAAAGAATCCTATATCAAGGAAAAGCAGCCGCTGTTAAGTATGAAACCTATAGTGAGGACGGTATAAGAATACAGACTCCTTACTATAGGTGTTTTTTATTACATGATAATTACAGTCAGCATCAAATTCTATATTGTATTTGATTGATGCTGTGTAAAGGCAGCATATAATCAGCTTTTTTTATACTGCTTTTTGAGAGTATATAGGTATTTTAGATGCAAGACAAACAGCAATTTCTCGTATACAATATACTTTAGACGGAATTTTTTTGTCGATGAAGAATGGTACAGCACCCTCCTTTATTCTAGAAGGAAGGAATTCATTCTTCATTTTCAATCCATCGTATAAACTCTTCATAGGAATTTATTCTCTGCATAGATATAATATTATCACGGCTCTCATACAGCTTATTGATAAGTGAATCAACAAAATCTCTAAACATAAGTCGATTCTCCTTGCTAAATGCAATCAGAATAATAATATAAACATCACTACCATTCCAATCGATTGGTGTCTCATTGATTACTATAGAGAAGCAATTTTGTCTGGCATTCATTTGCAGAGAGTGTGGCAATGCAATTCCCTCAACAAAAGCTGTACTGGAAAGCTTTTCTCTTTCTATAACATCCTTGAAAAAAGCTTCATCCACATAATGCAGCTGCGAAAGCTCATCCACAAGATTTTTTATAAGCGCTTTATAATCTTTAAAGGCGTAATAATTCTTTTTAAACAATCCTATCGGAACATCATTTTTTGTGAAAATAGCATTGTTTTTCCTTTTGAATATATCATGGATCATATCCTTTAACGATGCCAATTCAAAATCTGTAATCAATGGAGAAATGTAAAATATAGGAATATCGGTATCAATATGGTCACAGCTTATAATCAAATCATATCCAGCCTGTGGAAGCGGATGGACGTCCATATAGATAAAGTCAGCCAGTGTGGTCAATTCTTGTGTTTTCTCCTGAAACCGCTCAATGCTATTTATATATTTCGGAAGCATCACGAGTATGTGAAGCGGCTTTCTTTTTTCAGGCGACGCATCATAAAAAGCTCCAATATGAAAGGCCAGAAAGGCGATTTCATCATCATTTAGCAGGATATCATGCTCTTTTAAAATATCTGAGATAAAAACACCGATTTCAAATAGAAATGGATTGGTTGCCCGTGTAATTTTCGTATGCGGATTGCTGATGTACTGATTTAATGAAGAGCGATTCGCTAATGCCTTAATATGAAAAGTAAATCGTATCAAACTGTTACGATCAAATTCTATGTGATAATAAGCCTTTAGCTTGTTCACGATTTCATTACATATATGAATGTATCTACTTTCAATATACTCATGTATATCAAATATTTTACCGCATGTATTGACAGCATGATAGGTTTTGGATTGCAGTACAAAGGAAATGTAGTCCATTTCCACTGGAGGAAATTCAATTTGGTATCTGTCATTCAGAAATTCTGCGATTTCTTTTGTGACTGCCTGAATACTTTCTGAGCGCGCCGGGATGCATTTCGCTTCCTCACTGATAAAGCAGTTATTTTCAAGACGGCTGATACTAACTATCAAATGCGTGGTTATGTTCTGTAATGTATAGCTGTTTACATGCAACTGGTGCTTCGTCAGAATAATCTCAATCGCCTGTTTCAGATCAAGATAATCATATTTACGATTTAGCTCATCAAAATAAAAATATGAGAAATCCTTCAGTTCCTCTTTGATTAAATTGCTCATAAGATTTCGTTTCTCACGTTCGTTCCCGCACAATGTATACTCACTCCCCTGCTTTTTCAATACTAAGGGATATTTTGCTAAGAAAGGACGAACCACCTTTTTTATATCATTTTGTATAGTAACATCACTGACATATAGCTTTTCAGCGAATTTCACATAATGGAAATGATTATGAAATAATAATTCTTTTAATATCATACGGCATCTTTGACCTTGTGAATATTCCAGATGCTGTGGTTGAGTGATATCAGAAAGTCGAACGGCGTTGTTTTTTAGATAATAACCCTGTTGACTGGATACTATAATAGTTGCTTGCAATATATGATTGAGTTCCTTTACATAATTGCGAATGGAGCGTTCCGTTACATTTAACTTTGCTGATAAAAAGGAAGACGGCAGTGGTTTATTGGATTCCTTCAGTATTGTGAATAGTTGCTCTTTTTTGCTCTTCGCCATTGTACAGTCTCCTCTCTATTCTATATATTATCATACACCGAAACACAAAACTGTATCGTTCTACATTTTTCCTAAACTTGGAAAAATGTCGGTTATCTTTTTGCAGAGAAGCTGTGATAAAGTTGTAGCATAAAGGAGGTATGAAAATATGAAGGTTCTATTATTCTGCGGTGGTGGCTGTTCATCTGGCTTTGTAGCGTCAGCAATGCGAAAATACGCAAAGAAGAATCACATGGATATGGATGTGATAGCACGCGGTGAGGGAGAGGTGATGGCGATGATCCAGCAGGTGGATGCACTGCTGGTAAGCCCACATTTCTCACATGCGCTCGATGATCCAGCTTTTTGTAGGGCTGTACAGGAAAATGACGTAATCTTTATGCAGATTGATTCTACTGATTATGCGATGTTGGATGGTGAAGCAGTCTGCAAAAAATTATGGAAGAAAATGGAGGAGAAAAATCATGCAAAAAATATTTAGTATCATAGAGAGGAAACTGGTACCCTTTTCAAAAAAGATTGAAAAGAATCCATGGATTCAGGGTGTACAAGGAACATTCATGCTTGTTATGCCGCTATTACTGACGGGTAGTGTTGGTGCACTATTCGGTATGATGCATATCTACTTACCTGCTGTTCCCGATCTCTCAATTTTAAATACATACACTATGGGCTTGTTTGGCTTGTTTGCCGCTGCTGTCATGGTGTATAAGGTTATGGAGAAGAAGGAGTATCATAGCAAAAAGCTGATGGCAGGTGTATTGGCATTGGTAGTGTATATCGTCTTAGTGAACCCTGTCATGGGCGAGGATGGAGCTGTATTCGATTATGCGCGCTTTGGTGCATCCGGCCTGATCAATGCAATTTTAATCATGGTTTGGATCGTTAACATTTATTCTATTGTAATTAAAACTGGAATAACCGAAAATAAAACATCTTTACCGGACTTTCTGTATGATTGGGGTATCAATCTACTTGTAGGTTTTATTGCAATTGTCCCTGCAATTCTAATCACCAATGTAGCCGGAATCGATCTGTTTGAGCTCATGAGTCAGCTGTTTGCCCCACTGTATATGCTGGGAAGCGGTCCGTTTGGCGGAATTGTATTATCCTTCTGCTATGTGCTGCTGTATTCCTTTGGAATTTCTCCATGGTGTATCGCCCCTATCATGTATTCCATCTGGTACAATGCTTACGATATGAATTTAATGGCAGTTGCAGCAGGACAAACACCTCCTGCTATGTATACCTTGGAAATGTTCTGCTTCAATGCCATAGGAGGTACCGGCTGTACATTAGCTCTGCCAATTCTTGCCTCAACGATTGCTAAATCAAAAAAATTAAAAGCAATTGGACGGGTAACTCTGATTCCATCGCTGTTTAACATCAATGAACCAGTGATTTACGGCTTTCCGGTAGCTATGAACGTGATTCTGATGATTCCAATGTTTCTAGCTCAATTCTTAGTTGACTGCACATATTTTCTGCTCATTGGTCTGAATATATTTACCAATCCAGTTAGTCAGAATGCAGTCTTATCACGAACACTTCCTGCCGGAATCGGTGCTTTTACGCTAAATGGAAATTTTATGGATGTAGTTCTCTGGCTGATTCTGTTCGCAATCACCATAGCTGTCTGGTATCCATTTTTCCGCATGTATGACCACCGGTGTCTACAGGAAGAAAACCAATAAAGAGGAATGCTATGGAAACTTATAATGACAGAAAAACAGAAATGATACATGCATCTATGCAAATGATATCGCATTGCGGAGAAGCAGACAAACGAATACATGAAGCATTAAAAAAGGCAAATCAGGATAATTTCACAGGAATCGAAGGCTTGCTGAAAGAGGCTAAGGAATTTTTAAATCAGGCTCACCTTGCTCAGTCACACATTATTCAGACAAGTATTGAACAGGAAGAAGAAATAACGCTATTATTATTTCATCATGCGCAGGATATTTATATGACAAAGAACACAGAATTGATCACTGCCGAGCATCTCGTAAACTTATATAAAAAGATTTGTGCAGTAAAGGAGGCGTGTCTGAGATGAGCTTGCCAAAAGATTTTTTATGGGGAGGAGCTACTTCAGCTTTCCAATGTGAGGGCGGATGGCAGGAAAACGGTAAAGGAATTGCAATTTGCGATATAGCTGTTGCAGGAAGCAAAGAAAAAATCCGTTACAATACCTATATTGATGCAAAAGGAAATAAAGTAAAGGGAATGATGCTGGGAAACTGTCCGCAAGGCTGCCAGCCATACATCTTTCAGGATGAGAAATATCCGGCAATGGAAGCAGTTGATTTTTATCATCATTATGCACAGGATATCGAAATGCTCGCTGAAATGGGCTGCCGTGCATTTCGTTTATCTATCAACTGGACAAGACTATATCCTCATGGCGATGAAGATCAGCCTAAAGAGGAAGGAATCCAGTTCTACAAGAAAATTTTTCAGGAATGTCATAAATACGATATAGAACCAATTGTTACAATTACACATGATGATGATCCTGCTTATTTGTATGCCAAATATGGAGGGTGGTCCAATAGAGAATGCATCCGGTTTTATATGAAATATTGCGAAACGCTGTTTTCACATTTTAAAGATGATGTGAAATACTGGCTAACCTTCAATCAAATCAACGAAATGATGCTGCTTGCCGATTCCTTTGGATTGGCTGTATCTACAGAAGAGGTACAGCTATATAAAAAACAGCTGTTCCAGCAAATTCATCATAAACTTGTTGCTTCTGCAAAAGCGGTGAAGCTCGCTCATGATAAATATCCGCATTTCATAATGGGGTGCATGCTTGCATGCGGACCCAGCATATATCCAGATACCTGTCATCCGAAAGATATTCTGGCAGCGATGGAAAAGATACAGGAAAATTTTTATTGCTCTGATGTTATGATTCGCGGCTATTATCCGGACTTTGCAAAAAGGATATGGAAGGATGCAGGTATAACACTGTATATCTCAGAAGAGGATAAAGCGATACTAAGACAAGGAACTGTGGATATGTACACATTCTCTTATTATTACACGAACAATATCAGTGCTCAAAAAAAAGGTGATGGAACTGCAGATTTTCAGGTAGGTGTAAAAAACCCTTATGTCACCTACAGCGATTGGGGATGGGCAATAGATCCGGATGGACTGAGGTATTGCCTAAATTTGATTTATGACCGCTATCAGCTCCCGATTATGATTGTAGAAAACGGTTTTGGTGCAGTTGATTCCATTGAAGAGGATGGCTCCATACATGATACATACAGAATTGATTATCTGAAAGCACACATACAGGCATTCAAAGAAGCGATTAACATAGATGGAGTCAATCTTATCGGTTATACTGTGTGGAGTGCATTTGATATTGTTAGTGGTGGAACTGGAGAAATGGAGAAACGCTACGGCTTTATTTATGTGGATAAACACGATGATGGAAGCGGAACACTGGAAAGAAAGAAAAAGGATTCCTTCTTCTGGTATAAAAAGGTCATAGCTTCTAATGGTGAATGCATATAATGTAATTTGTACAACAATAGGTAATGTTATCTATAAGAATATCTCTAATATAAAGAGGTATTCTTTTTGCGCTTATGTATATGACACCGGCTATATCGTATATATGTAATATAAACATGCTTGCTAATATGAAATTTTTCTACTTTATCACTTAATAAAACCAATGGTTTGACAGCTTGCAGTTGTGTAATTGCTATATACATATGCCTGATAAAGATACAGTCTAAAGATCGAGCAAGCTTTATCGAATAAAGGAATTCCTGTAAATCCATCATCATTGAGGGAAAAATCGCTCCATCCGTATGAAGATATGTACAAGGCACAACAAAATGCAGAGCTTGTTTAAAAAAAGGTAACAGAAGTGAAACTAGTGCTGATATCGTCCATCTAGATGGAAGTATCATATCCTTAGCTGTTTGCAGCGTATTTAGCCATTCTTAATAGCTGAAGATTTCAACATGCTTTAGAAAGGATTTCTCATGAAAGAATGAAGCTTCAATCAACACAGTAAAAAGGAATACCGCATGATTTTTTCATATGGATATCCCTTTTGACGTACGCTTACTATGAGACTATTTCAGATATAATGCTGTGATGTTAAAGTAAAAGCATTCCTATCAATAGCATTGCGCTAAGATTTTAATGCTAATTCCCCTTACAAGCAATAAAGTTACAGGCTCTTTCGATGAAATACAACGATAGCTACTCCCAGCTGCAGTAAAGTTACAGTGGCTGCACAGCCTGCTGGCTTCAAAAAGTCCTGCACCGTGATTCCATCGGTAAGATAATGCTGGTACTGTGACAAGAACATGAAAGGTGAGTAATCTGCCACTGCTGCAAACATCGTAATCAGAACGCAGAGCAGAAACAGGCAGCCGGCACACAGCAGACTTCCGGAAGCCGTTCCCTTATATATACCACCCAGAATCATAGAAGCAATCATCATGAGCCCAAACAGCCATACACCGATAACGATTGGCATGAGATTTGGAACAACAGAGCTTTCCCAGAACACGAAATTGTATAGGAGGGTAATCAGAAATGAGCATCCCAGAGATAATGTCCATAAGAGTGACATGGAAATGAATTTCGCGATCAGAACACTGTTGCGGGGCAGTCCTTTCGCCAATAATGGTATCAGAACCCCCTTTCCAATTTCATTGGCCATAGAGGAAGAGCACATAATAATGATTGCGATCAATCCAATCTGCGCTGTATTTTTGAAAAATTGCAGCCAGGAATCAAGAACAACAGGCTGTGGAAGCTCCATATGCATGCCTTCCGGCAGAAATCCAGCTACCAGCTCCGGCAAATACCGTGCATTGATAGGGTTCATAAATCCAAGCGCTGCAAATACTACCATCAGAATGATAAGCTTATAGGAACGTACTGCCTCCAGCAGCTCCTTTTTCATAAATGCTGTGAATCCCTTCATTTTGTCACCTCCAGAAAGAACTGTTCCAGAGTTGGACGCATGCGTTCCAGCTTCTGCAGCCGTATCCTTTTCTGTTCCACAATATTTAAAAGCTGCTCCTGTGTTTCCATACGATCCGGAAGCTGTAATGCATAGGGTTGCACGGGTTGTGTGGAAATGTTCTGCTGTCTTAACGTTTCCTGCAGAATCTTGCATTCCTCCTTGTGCACGGTTTCCACATAAAGGGATGCGGTTCCCTTTGTCTGCAACAGCTCATGCAGGCTCCCACTTACGGCAATTCTTCCCTGATGCAGGATGGCTATAGAATCACAGATACTTTCCACATCACTCAGTATATGTGTGGAAAACAATACCGTCGTTTTTTCTTTTGCCTTCTGCAGTATCGTCAGGATTTCCTTTCGCCCCTGTGGATCCAGTGCTGATGTCGGCTCATCCGCTATGAGCAGCCTTGGCTCATTCAGCAGACCCTGAGCTATCGCAAGACGCTGCTTCATTCCTCTGGAAAACGTGGCACATCGTTTTTTTCCTGTCTCAAAGAGACCTACCAGCTGCAAAAGCTCATCAATACGGGACTTCGCCTTCTGTGAATGAAGGCCGGATATCTCAGCACACAGCTGTAAATACTCCCGCGCTGTCATAAAGCCGTAAAATTCAGGAACATCGCTGACATAACCGATATAGCGGTTCGTTCTGGTATTTCCAAAAACAACGGGTTCCTGCATAACATACAGCTCCCCGGCATCCGCCTTTTCCAATCCGAGAATCGTTTTCATTGTCGTCGTTTTTCCAGCACCGTTTTTTCCTATAAATCCAAAGATACTGTGCTGCGGTACCGTTAAATCGATGCCCTGCAAAACCTTCTGCTTACCGAAGGCTTTATGCAGATTGCGTAGTGTCAGAACATCCATTGCTACTGCTCCTCTCTGCCGATTACAAAATAGAGAATCGGTCCCAGAAACTGAATAAACAAAATAACCGGTATCCAGATCCATTTATTTCCTATCCTTACGTGTGGATGACGAATCAGGTGAATCAATGCAAATATAGCTAGACCAAGCTCCAGCAGAATCAGCGGCAGTAAAGCCGGCAGATATTCCATAAGTGTATCCATTATACTCTCTCCTTTTCAGCCTTTAGCTTCTGCAAGCAGGCCTGATAACGCGGTTCTTCCTTCAGAAAATCAAATACTGGCGGCTGCAGCTCCTGAATCAGTGAGTCCAGAATAACCCCGCCATCTCTGGGAGCCTGTGTGCGCAGCTGTAAAGACTCCATCCAGGCTTCCACCTCTGTAAAATACAGATCCCTATGAATTTTCATATGGGCAAGATCGTAGCGAATGATCACGTCAATGAGCCGTTCCAGCATATGCAGGGCGGATTCCGTATCTCTGCGCTGTGCATAAACCATAGCACAGGACATATAGACCATTGTGGAGGTGATTGTATGCAGTGCATCGATATGAAACAGCTTCAGCATTTCTAGCATACGGTGCATGGTCTCATCACACAGCTGCTCATCCTCCATATTCATCATCATATAGTTTGCCATATCCTGTATGACGAACAGCAGATGCTGATAGATGCAAATCTGAAAGATACGGCTGGACTGCTTTGGCTTTCCCAGCATTTGATAGCATGCCGCGATCATCTCGCTGTCCTGTACGATTGGCTTTGCCTCTTCGCCCAGAAGCTGCAATGCCTTTTGCGGCTGATGGCTGGCAATTAAATAGGTTATTTTCAAAGAGATTGCATCCTTTACCAGATTGTTTTCCTCACTTTCCGCAATCACACGATCACACAGCTCCTCACTGCGCTTCATGACCTGCTCTGGTTTTTCATGCAGCATGTAGTGATTGAGATAAAGCCCTGCCATCTGCAGCAGGAAGGGAAAGCAGGAATAATATTTGCGTATCAGCTCCTCACTATGCGCATACGCTTTTGCACTATCCTTGCTCCATTCACCGCTCAGCTGTAGGTAAAGCTTGTTTATAGCCTCCATACTTAGCTGCGGCTCATATCCGATCAGCTCATCCACACTCACGTTAAACAGGGTAGCCAGTTGTGGAAGCAGCAGGATATCCGGCAGTGTTGTTTCGGTTTCCCACTTGGAAACGCTGGATTTCGATACTCCCATATAGGCCGCCAGCTCTTCCTGCGTCATATTGGCTTCTCTTCGTAATGCGATAAGTTTTTTTCCAAGTCGAATCGTCGTCATATTTCATTCCTTCTTTCTGCCTCTATTATATCGTTTCTGTACAGAGTTACAATGGCATGAAACGCAACTTCAGGAAGAAATATTTCCCAGCAGGAAACATTGTACAGAGGACGACTTCTGGTATCCTTTTCATTTATCCTATTCATTTATATGAAATTTAATCCTTACCAGATAAAAGGAATTTCTGCATTACAAATATGTACACCAGATTATGAAGACAGAAGCACGCAGAACGCAAAAAAAACAGCATCATAAAGCTGAAGACTCTGAAAATCAAGCAAACCTTACCTGTATTGAACTACTGTACGATATAGGCTACTGAAAACTACATATGAGTCACTGTATAATTCATCATACAAAAAAAGGATTTGTATCTAAAGGAGAAAAAAGGGCTCATAAGCAAACAGTCTATATAACTTCTCCTGCAGGTTATTCTGAATGCTGCAAATTGCTTCCTGATACCTACGAAGAAAAAGGGTACAAGCGTATCCTTACGTTGTACCCTGAACAGCATAGCCTACTTTAGCTTTTCTGAATCTGCAATTCAAACAATTGCGAAAGCTTCTATGCGCTCATATTGCTTAAAGCTCTTCCCCGTTGGATTTTATACACTTCTGATACCAGTAAAAGCTCTTCTTTGGCGTACGCTCAAATGTACCGTTTCCATAATCATCCAAATCTACATATACAAAGCCATACCGTTTGGAAAACTCTGACGTTGTCTGCGAAACCAAATCAATCGGACACCACGCTGTAAATCCAAAAACCTCTACCCCGTCATGAATAGCTTCCTTTACCTGTTTTAATTGCTTCCGCAAGAAATCAATACGATAATCATCATGAACCATACCATCATCTTCCACTTGATCATAAGCTCCAAAGCCACATTCAGAGATAAAAATTGGCAGATGATAGCGATCATACATATGGTTTAATGCGATACGCATACCAATTGGATCAATTGCCCAATCCCATGCACTGTATTCCACATATTTGTTTTTCTCTGCTCCCATTAGATTGGAGGTATGAAGCTTTAAGGAATCCCCGGTATATCCTGAAACTATACTGCTGTAATAGCTAAAGCTCATGAAATCAACAGTGCCTTTTTTTAATACCTCCTCATCTCCTTCCAGTATAGGAAGAACAACGTTATTCTGCTCGAAAAAACGCTTCATATAGTATGGATACTCTCCCTTACACTGCACATCCGGGAACAGCAAATCCATACCGGTATCAAAAAGCTGTTGCAAATTATCCTGCGGACTGCAGGTTTTCGGATAATACACCTGTTTACTCTGCATATTCCCTACCTGTAATGTTTCATCAATTTCGTGTGCTGCAAGAACACAGCGAGCACTCGCCAAAAGCTGATGAAAGCTACACTGGTATTTCAACTGCATTTCACTTAATTCACTATGATCCATCATCGCACCGCAACAAGCAAACGGACTATGCAGCACCATATTAATTTCATTAAATGTCAGCCAGTATTTTACCTTTTTGTGATATCTTTCAAAAACTGTTCTTGCGTATTTCTCAAATAAATCTACAGTTTCTCTTGATTCAAATCCATTCAACCGTATACTGACCTCAAGAGGGAAGTCATAGTGAGAAAGCGTTACAAGCGGTTCTATGTTATACTTGTGACACTCATCAAACACACGGTCATAAAACGCAAGACCTTCTTCATTTGGTGAATCCTCAAATCCTGTCGGATAAATACGCTCCCATGCAATAGATAAGCGGAAGACACGGAATCCCATTTCAGCCATCAGCTTAATATCTTCTTTATATCGATGATAAAAATCATTGCCGCGGCGTTTTGGGAAATTAAATCTGCTTTCATCCTCCATTTCCTCTAGTAGCTGTTGGTACGTAATAGTAAAGGTCGTATCCCCCTTTGCACGGTTTGACGGTTCGACATATCTTACAAAATCGTTTGTTGAAAGTCCCTTTCCACCTTCCTGATACGCGCCCTCAATCTGATTGGATGCGCTCGCTGCACCCCATAAAAAATTCTTTGGGAATGTATTCTTCATTGTTTCCATTATATTACCTGTATCATCGCCTTTCATGATATTGCGATGAGTTTCCTTTCTTTCTGTCTATAACACTTCAATGTTTATGCTTCTGCCGCAGCTGCCTCCGCTTCTTCCTTCAGTATGCTTTTTTCATAGGCTTTGAAGAAGGGACGCCAGATGACGAAATCCAATGCAATCAACAGACAGCAAACAATTGCGGCTGAAATTCCTCCAATTAGCAAAGACGGCAATGGATATGGTAGAAACCACAGGCCGAAGGAGGAAATCGGTGGCATGATAAGACCAATCCTGACCAACAGATATGCAATCGAATAATTGGCAATGGTACACAGCCAGGAAGGAATCATAAGAATCGGATTCCAAACGACATTTCCATACATAATCGGTTCATTTATGTTTAATAGCGTAGGCCCGATATATACCTTTCCAAGAAGCTTCAGCCGCTTCGATTTTGATCGAAGGAAATATACTGCCAGTGGAAGTGTTACTCCCATACCTCCAAAGATGATGTATGCATAGTCAAAACCATAGCTATATACATAAGGTAATGAAGTGCCTGCTGCAAATGCAGCTGCATTGGCGGCGAGTGCAGCTGTCGTAATTGGCCATATTGCCCCATTGAATACCCAGCAGCTAATACCAAAGGTATACACAACCGTTTGCAAACACACGATTAGCAGGCCGCCCCAGTAGGTATCAACAATACCTAAAATCGGATTGCATAACAAGACTATGAAATTGAATAGATCAAATTCAAAATTATACACGACTATCGTTGATATAAGTAAAATCACAAAGATTGGAATAATACTGTTAAACCATTCCTTACAAAAATCCGGAAGTGGTGAGTCCTCGCTTGCCAGATTCAATCGATTTGACAAACGGAAAATCATCACAATAAACAATCCGCATAGTATTGCAACAAACATACCAGCTGCACCGAAGTTTGAGAAATTGTAGAGATTGCCCCCCTCGAGTATTTTCGGATTCATGGCCAGCATGAACACAGCCAATCCTGTCATACCTCCAACAATTTTCCGACTGTCATGCTTCTCTTCCAGCAGATAATATGGAATCAGAAATGCTGTCATAATTCCAATAAGTCCAAAAGAATAATTGCTGATTGGATCCAGAGCCGGAAGCCATGAAACATATGTTTTCACAATATTGTAAAGCGTGATAATACTGGATACCAAAATCATAGGCACTACCTTTAAAACTGCTTTCTGAACACCTACAACATAGGAGTTTGATGCAACCTTCTGTATAGCAGGTACTGCCTTATCATTAAAATAACTGTATTTTGACATTGTTATTTACCTGTATATCCATGACATTTCCCTTATTGGCGTGGATATACTCTCTCCTTTCTATTTCATACGATTTTCTATCTCAATTTTTATATCTCTGTAGCTTCGTCAAGCACACGGACAACATCTTTTAATACGCTTTCTCCATCCAAAGCAGCATATTGCTCCTTTGTGATCAGCCGAATAATTGTTGTCAGTCCCTTTGCCTGAATCGAGGCAGTGATTTTCGGAAGCTCATACTGCAGATGAGGTCCCAGCATCAAAATGTCATAATCCTCCACACAGTTGATGATTTCCGCATCACCAACCGCACGAATCTGTGCTTCGATGTTATTTCTCTTCGCATATTTGCGCATCCTTTGCGCTACCAGTCCGCTGGAGCATCCGGCACCGCATGCCAGCAATATCTTATACATAGACACTCACCCCTTCTTTATCACAGCTTCCAGCTGTTTGATTCTTTCATCATATTGCATGAATATTTCCATCATGTAGCCTGTGAGGTTGATTTCCGTGTTAATCGTCATCAGCGTATCCTGTGCATGAGCAAACAGCACACAGTATTCATTTTGCTCCTGTTGTATAGACCTCTGCATATAACCGGTATGTGCCTGATGGGATTTCAGGATATTCTGCTTTGCCTGCTCAAGAAGCTCAGCTGCCTCACAAAAGCTAAAATTCTTCATTTTTTCCAGAGCCTGAAAGCACTCATTACGCGCATTTCCTGCGTTTAAAATCATATCCATCGAACATTCGACAATTTCATCATCCATTTCCCTGCAACTCCTTTCTGGTTTCACAATCGATTGCCTGATTCCATTATATTTGAAATCCAGTATCTTTCCTCTCTTCTTTTTCACTTTGAAACGTGCAAAAGAAAGGTTCCTGTATTTTCCCCTTTCATGGTGAAAAAAAGCAGTTTATTTCTACAGTACAATCCTTTATACTATAACTGAAGCAGGAGTATGAAAATCATAATCAACTCCACAATAAGCCGTGGCTTTCGATGAATTGCTGGGAATATCATATAGAAAAGGCCCTGCATAGCAGCAGAAAGCTGTTTTATGAATCTTAATCGAATAAAAGCGATGTCTTGCGCAATCATAAGAAGGATGGACATGAATAATCCATATAGTCAAAGGGAAGAAAGAGATACCTGCATAGTGCTTTACAGCGATGCAAGCAAGCTGCAGGAGGGGGCTTACAGAAGGGAGCCGAATTCCTATGAAAATTGACAGTGTCTCATTTTTAAAATTCATTGCAGAGCATCAGCCCTGTACCAGTGATTTCTTAGCTGCACACTTTTCAGTTTCATCACGAACCGTTAAAAATTATGTAAAGGAATTCAATCAGACGTACAATGCTGTCATTACCTCCTCTATACGTGGATATTCTCTGAACGACCTCAGTGTTCTAGAGCTTTTGCAGCAGTCTGAAAGCTCTGCTCCGCAGTCTTCACAGGACCGTATTCTGTATATATTGAATGCGCTGCTATCTCTGGAAACCGATACCTACTTAGATATGTATGAGCTATGTGAAGAGCTGTATATCAGCTATTCCACATTAAAAAAGGAAATCGCAAAGCTGAAAGGCAAAATCAGCAGCTATCATCTCCAAATCATAAACAAACGCGATTCTATAGCACTGAGCGGTTCGGAAAGTGATAAACGCAAGCTGATCAGTGATGTGCTCTATGGAGAATCCTCCTCCAACTTTGTCGATTATGCCATGATTCA
The DNA here is from genome assembly GCA_003481775.1 of Clostridiaceae bacterium OM02-2AC. Classification (GTDB taxonomy): domain Bacteria; phylum Bacillota_I; class Bacilli_A; order Erysipelotrichales; family Erysipelotrichaceae; genus Clostridium_AQ. The sequence goes on along the minus strand of QULU01000011.1, from coordinate 72,207 downwards.
GAATAAATTCCCTGATATTGATATTACATATATCCATTCTATATTTACAGAAAGCTTTCAGAAAAACGGATACTTTATCAATGATTTTTCTCTGACCAATCTGGTACTGCACACTGCGATTTCCATAGACAGAATCCGTCATAAAAATTTCAGCTCGCAAAGCATTCTGACACCGGGCTGTATCCAATCGCACGCATATACCATAACACTTGAAGCTGTTAAGCAGTTTGAACGTTATTTTCAGATACATTACATTGAGCTCGAAATACAGGAGCTTGCATTACTCGTCATGTCCAGAACAACACCGATTGATTACACGGATTTAAAGGGATCCAATATCAGTAATTATATTCAGCCGGAGTACCTATCTCTGGCTGCAGAGCTGCTACACGAGATTAAGGAGTCCTATGGAATTGATCTATGTAATGAGAAGCTGCTGAATTGCTTTTCTTTACACCTGCAAAGCCTGTTCATACGTTCCAATAATCACAATTTGAATAAGAATCCTTTGACGAATACCATTAAAACAACATGTCCGTTTTTCTTTGATGTAGCGGTTCATGTATCAACGGCAATTAAGAAAAAAACCGGCATCATCATAAACGAGGATGAGATTTCCTATATTGCTATTCATTTAGGCTGTATGTTCAGTGAAATGAAATCTGTTTCTAATAAAATTACAGCTCTGTTATATTGTCCACAGTATTATGAAATGGTTCAAAATCTTATTAAGCAGATTCATGATGTCTTTTCCAATGATTTGACAATCATCGATGTAGCAACAAGTGAACAGGCTGTATTTGCACAGAAAAGCATTGATTTGGTAATTTCTATACTTCCGCTTTCAGATCGATTTGAAACACGCAGTGTACAGATTGGCCTATTTTTAAATAAACAGGATCAACAGAAAATTCAACAAATGATAGCAGAAATAAAGGCTGAAAAATATCGTGTTGATTTTGAACAGCAGCTCCGGCAGTTGTTTCTTCCCTTTATGTTTGAGAAGATAGAAGGATTTTCTTCTGCCTCTGCCTGTATTCGATCCATGTGCTCAAGATTGCAGAAGCATGGATTTGCAGATGACCGGCTGTATGATGAAATTATGGAACGAGAGCATATGTCCTCCACCGCGTTTGATCATTTTGCTATTCCACATAGCACTTATATGCGATCCAAAAAGACGATTATCAATATACTGATTTCCAAAAAGCCTATTTTTTGGAACAACAATCAGGTTTCTATCGTTATTCTGATGTGCTTTCATAAGCATGACAGAAAATTATTTCAGTCAGTATATGAAACTATCAGTTCCGTTCTGATTGAACGAGAGAATGTAAAAAAACTGACTGCCTGCAATTCCTATGATGAATTCATCGAGACGTTTGTCAGTATGGTTGAATGAGCTAGTGTGTTGATTTCGATATACACAGTGTCTTTCTATCAAAATACGTGCAGATATTCGCTTTCAATTTCTATATAAATATTCGTGAGGTTGTGGTACCCACGGGACAGAGGTACAATGAGCCTTACGGTTGATGTATGCCTGATAAGTGTAATACTTTCATTCATCAGGTATCTGATATAAACAAAAAAAGCGCTGATATAGAGCGCTTTTGTGCTTATCATGGTGCAGGAGAAGAGATTTGAACTCTCACGCGATTGCTCGCACTGCCGCCTGAAGACAGCGTGTCTGCCGTTCCACCACTCCTGCGTGATTCATGATGCTCAATTATAATACACTGAAATAATTGATTTGTCTACCCCTAAATGGAAAAAAATCAATTTTTTACCTCTCTTTGATCTCTGTATCATCTTCAAATATTCAAAGAAAGAGAGTGTGCGCATGGCAGTATATAAAAAGACATTGACAGACTCTTAGAAAACAAAAAAAGACGCTGATATAGAGCGTCTGACTCAATAAAATGGTGCAGGAGAAGAGATTTGAACTCTCACGCGATTGCTCGCACTGCCGCCTGAAGACAGCGTGTCTGCCGTTCCACCACTCCTGCATGATTGAGTGCTTTACAATAATACACTAAAATCTTAATTTTGTCTACCTCAAAAACAGTTTTTCCTATGAATTTCCGATTCATTTCTTCCCTATACGGTACTATTGTGTTTTTCCTGCTGTAGCTAAACAAAGCCATATTCATAACAGATGTACCTTTAGCTGCCGGATACACAATAAAAGATTTCCTACTGACCGTGCTGACATGATCTTGCAATCTACTCTTTGAACCGTTTATTACGCAGAAGAGTATCCATGGCAAACGCCTCCCTCAAGAATTGGATACCCTTCTCCTATCTAAGCTTAACCATTTACTTCAGTAAACAACCAATAGAAATCACTCCAGCTCGCCGCTCTGCTTTATTTACCTATCCCAGCATATAGGCTGTCATAAGCATTTTCATTCTCTGCGCTGTACACAGATCTGCAGCAAAACAGCATACTTTCATTCCCTATTCTTGACACCTGGTTTGTACTCCATATTCATCAGACGCCAATCACTGTATGCATCCCCCCACGAGTTTCCCTGCACCATGTCCGATGGATGCGATATAAAATTCCGGCTCATAGCCAATCCTCTTCGTGTATTCTTTATAAACAGCCTGTTTGAAATCCTCTATTGTCTCATCCTCAACGATTGCAATGGCACAGCCGCCAAAACCGGCCCCTGTCATACGAGCACCAATAGTTCCGCTCTGCTGCCAAGCACTTTCCACGAGCGTATCCAGCTCGACTCCGGTGACCTCATAATCCTCTCGCAGAGAGATATGGGAGGCATTCATCAGGGCACCGAATTCAATGATATCATTGTTTTCCAATGCTGTAATAGCTTTTTTTACACGTATATTTTCCAGTACAGCATGGCGGACACGCTTCCTTTCCACCGGATTGGTTATGCTATGCTGAATCTTCTCAAATTCCTCTTCCTTTAAGTCACACAGACTGTTGATTTTCATAATCTTCTGTATCTGGGAAAGGGCATGCTCACATTCTGCCCGGCGTTCATTATATTTGGAGTCCGTCAGCCCTCGCTGCTTTCTGGTATTCATGATAACGATACTTGCCTGTTTTAGCTGAACAGGTACATAGGTATGCTTTAACGTTGCGGTATCCAAAGCGATCGCATGACCCTTTTTCCCCATACCGATGATAAACTGATCCATAATACCACAATTCATGCCGACAAACTGATTTTCAGCTTTCTGTGACAGCTTGATAATATCCAGCATAGAGAGAGGTAGCTGAAAAAGCTCCTTCAGAATCGTTCCAATCAGCACCTCCAGCGATGCACTGGAAGAAAGCCCTGCCCCATTTGGTATGTTGCCTTCAATCAGTATATTCAAGCCGCAAGGAAGCTTGTAGCCCTCCTGCTGTGTGAAGTATAAGACACCTTTTACATAATTCGCCCAGTCATCCTGTTTGTCGTATTGCAGCTTGTTTAAATCCACATCGATGATGCCTTTTTCTCTGAAATTATTTGAATACAGCAACATATGGGCATCTGCACGCCGCGAAACCACGGCATAGGTACCAAGGGTAATCGCACAAGGGAACACCATACCGCCGTTATAATCAGTATGCTCTCCAATCAGATTCACACGACCGGGTGAAAAAAACACTGCTTCTCCCTGTTCTTTGAAAACCGCTTCAAATTCCTTCATCAATCGTTTCTCCATAATAACATCCTCCTTTTCCACTTTGCATTCCTGACATGTCGGATATGCTGTTCTCAATCAAATACATATGCCTTATCGCGCCATGCTTCCCGTAAAGATATCCTTCTGCAAGTCTTTACCATCAACAGGCCGGTGTGCTGCTCATTGAGGCCTGCCCTTTTTTATCTCCATCTATAGGGGAGCTTTTATGCAGACTTTCCTGCATCCTGTTAGCACTATTCTTGTAAATATCCGCTGTATTCAGGTAAAGCATGCGCATGATTGTCATCTGTTTTCATGATACGCCATGCTTCACATATACGCCTTCATTATCTTGATTGAAATAAGCACAATATTGCACAGGGATGCATTTCCCGTAAAAAATCAGCACAAGACAGGAATTTATAGTATGATAATACAAGATACTTGCACTTGCAGGAGGTGGGCTATGCAGATCATAACAGATGATACCAATAAAGAAATCAAGGCACATGGAAGTCATCCCTTTCCTTTGCTGGTGAGCTATGAAAAAATAACAGCATACGACTCTGGTTCCTTTCACTGGCACTGGCATCCGGAAATCGAAATAACACTGATTACCAGCGGAGAGATGCTGTACAGAATCAATCATCAGGAATACCATGTCAAAAAGGGAGATGCAATATTCGCCAATGCCAATGCCTTGCATACGGGAACTATGTATCAGGATCAGGATTGTACCTATATTTCTATAACCTTTGATTCCAGACTGCTGTCCGGATTTGAAGGCAGTCTCATTCACAGCAAATATGTGAAGCCGCTTGTGAATGACCTCTCCCTCTCCTCCTATTGCTTTAACGGCAGTGCACCATGGCACGTCACCATCACTGCTGCTATTCAGCGTATCGCCCGGAATTATGAAGAAAAAGCAGATACCTATGAGCTTACTATCCTGATGGAGCTATACACCATTTTAAAAACACTGCATCTCCATATGCGTTCTGAGCACAGGCTCTCATCCTGCGAACTGCTGAATTATGACAGAGTCCGCACGATTTTGCTGTTTGTGGAAGATAATTATGACAGAGAGCTTACCCTGCATGAAATTGCAGATCAGATTCATGTCTGTAAAAACGAATGCTGCAGAATTTTTAAGAGCTATATGCATCAAACCCTGTTTTCGTTCATTCTGGAATTCCGTATTGAAAAAAGCATCGGCTATCTCATGAGCGGCTCCTACACGATATCAGAAATATCGCAGCTGTGCGGATTTAACGATTCCAATTATTTCTCACGGGTATTTAAAAAACAGAAGGGATGTTCCCCTCTGCAATACAGAAGTAACATAAAAGCACAAAGCTGAAGCGTGCGTACACAAAGCCGTACAGCAAACTGCTGTACGAAATTAACATTGCTGTTTTGCTTTGCCCGTTCAGTTAAGGAGCTGATCGTATCATAATCCAGATACTTTATCAAAACAATCGAAAAAAGGCAATAGTATCTAAACTCTATGCCTTGAATTCCGCAATACCATATGCAACAGTAGCGAGCTGATATAAAGCACAATCTATGCGCAATCCGGCTCGGCCTTTCTTCCTAACCTGCAGGCTTTACCTCCCTTGACATTTCGTATCACGATGTTATGATGAAGAAAAATGGAAAGGAAGTGATGTCATGAAATATTCTGCCGGTATGCTGGACCTTTTGGAGGCACTTACGCTTCCCGAGCAGCCCGTTTTGTTTTTGAAGCTGACACTACAGCCCCATATCTGCATGAAAAAACTGCAGGATGCTGTAAACCAATGTATAGCACTGATTCCTGAGCTTGCGTTACGCTACGATAAAAAGCAAAACTGCTGGAGGACCCCGAAGGACGATGCGTTTTCGATTGTACAGGAGGTGAACAGCTTTGACTTTTCAAGCTGGGACATCGAGCAGAATGCTCAGCTCTGCATACAGATACTACATAAAGAACAACAGGACCTTCTATGCATCGGATTCAGCCATATTCTGTGTGACGGGGATGGAGCCACGCAAATCCTTCGACTGCTTTGCGCCTGTTATCGAAAAGGGACTGTTTCCTTTCAAAACTGTCGTGCACCGGAAGCTCTGCCTGTCATAAAACAGAAAAAGACGAAAGCCAAAAGAAGAAAATCAATTCCCATCACCCTTCCCTCCACCCCACATCCCCTGCACACCTGTGCACTGCAGGAATCCATTTCATTAGAGCTGTTGAAGCGGATTTCCACACCGTCATATACAGTAAATGATGTTCTGCTTTGTGCCTATGCCCAGACACTGCACCGCATGACAGCAGCGAATGCCATGACGATTCCCTGTCCGGTGAATCTGCGTTCGTTTCTACAGCTTAAACCTGCCTGGACAATCGCGAATTTCGTTGGGGATTTCCAGGTTACCCTGTATGGGCTGGATCATCGCGACTGGAGGGAACTGCTTGCGGACATCCACCAACAGATGCAGGAGGAAAGGACACGCTGCCTCGACCTGCATACCATACGGCTGCTTCATCCACTCATGAAGCATCTGCCCCTTACCGTCACCAAAGCTGCTGCGAAGGCAGGCTTTCATTCACCGGAAACCGCATATACAAATCTGGGGAAAATCGATGCAGCAGCGATTTATTTTGATGACTGCACGATTACACAGCTGTATCTTCTGGGCAGACCCCGTAGTTACCCCTCCTTTCAGATCGCTGCTTCTACCTGGAAGGATACCTGTACATTAGCCTGCCATGTCACAGGAGACCCATTACAGCTGGCGCATGCACAGCAAATCCTTACGACCATGTGTACACAGCTAAAGGAATATGAAAGACAAGCCATGAATACAAAAACAGAATGACCTCACCATTCTGTTTTTCTGCATTCACGCATCATTTCAGCATCTTATCCTCTATGAAAAATTTCAAAGCCCCATGTTCCCGTTATCAGCGCATTCATGCCACATTATTGACGAATCACCGCAATACCATGCGCTCTGGCCTGTGCTATCCTTGCTTTTATACGGCCTTCAACAAGCTGGCATTTAATAATACGCATTCCTAAGCAACACCTGTGTATCTACATTCAGAATTCCCCTTTCATTTTCTCCATTCACTTGCGCTATCAGTCGATATAATTGATTTGAAATTCTATACACATCATGACATACGCAAATCTCTGATCCAAAGCTGCCATATATACGGCATGAGCGATAGCCTTGTTTCCCCTCATCCTCTTTAAACACTATCTCTTGTCACACAGGCCTTCTCTATAGCTGATAAATGAGAGTAGCCAAGGCTTATGATATGCAGGACCTTCCTTTTGTTTTTGCCTCCCGCATATATTTCAAAAAAAGACCACACTGGCCTTTTTCTTTCACGTTATCTGATTCTTCTGTTTTTTTATCCCTTCTCACGCTTACTTACGGAGCGTCTGTAATACCACAGAGCAGCCAGCATGGATATCAGAAAGAAAATACCTGCATACAGAAAGGATAATCTTGGCCCCGATGCATACATAAACCCTGCAAACAATGCCCCTGCAATCATACCAAGACTTTTCATCGCATTATAAAAGCCCATGACCATACTGCTGTGCTCTGCACTGGACGCCGAGGCACATAAATCCTGCAGCAAGGGTATATAAATGGCATTCAACGCAAAGAAGATGATATTGATAAGGATAAACGGCAGAATGTCTTCCAGCATCGTAATGGCAAGCAGCGTGACACCGGCTCCTCCCAGCACATAGATAACAGATTTCTTCACATTGGTTCGCTTCATGATCCATACGCAAATTGTAGTATTGGCAAACAGTGATATAAAGCCGACAACCGCCTTCAGCATACCATTATACGAGGAATTGAAATGAAACTGATCCTTGATAAAATAATTGAAATTCTGATCATAGGCTGTGGTTGCTGTTGAGGTCAGAAATACCGCAAAAAACAATATAGCGAATGTCAGTGTCATAAAGCGGCGGGCATCAAGGAACGCCTGAAACGGATTCGCTTCCTTCCATATATGGAAGGATGTGCTTTGCGCTGCCTTATCCTCACGCAGACATATCGCAAACAGTACACCGCACAGTATGAGGACACCGCTTTGTAAAGCAAATGTCAAAGGAATGGAAACAACGCCGACAAATCCGCCGATCAAATAGCCGAAAGCCGCAAATACGGTTGTGAAGGTAGCGGATAAAGCCAGATAACGTCCCCTGCTTTCCACGGTGCTTGTATGAATGATGTAGGTCAAAAAGCTGACCATAATACCACCGACAAAGAATCCTGATAGCAAACGGGCAAGCATAATGGTGGGCAGTGTTTTCATGATGGCGAATAGCAGCTGACCGATGCCATAGCCCACACAGCAGATACCCAGAACCTTGCGGCTTCCCATACGGGTAACCTGCTTTGCCCAGAAGGGAGAAAAAAGAAAATTGGTAAATGCCATCCCGGCATACAGCATACCAAAGGAATAATCCGGCAGCTGAAGATTTTGAATGAGTGTCGGCGTAATCGGATGAGCAAAATTAGCAGCCAGACTCTCCAGAGCAACTGCGAAGAAAAACAGCTGCAAATGATATTTTGACAGAAATGATTTCATGGATAAATTGTTCATATATATCGTTCCCACTTTCTACAACATGTCAAATCTTACTATGAATATCATGGAAAATCAACTGAGAAACTACGTAAGCTCATAAAAAGCAGATGCCGTCTTTCCAGAGGAATGCATCTGCTTCCCTTATTTTTATTTGATATATTTCTGTTCAAAGGCAGAGATGGGAATCGGGCGGTCAATCAAATAGCCCTGCAGCCCGTCACAGTCCAACTGCTTCAGGATGTCAAACTGCTCCTTTGTTTCAACGCCCTCCACGATTAACTGCATCCGCAGGTTGTGACAGATTTGAACCAGAGAGGATATCAGCATCTGGGAACGGCGGTTGTTCTGCAAGTCCTGCATCATACTGCGGTCCAGCTTCAGCGTATCCAGCTGTGCATTGATAAATAATGCCATATTGGAATAGCGTGCACCGAAATCATCGATGGATATAGAATATCCCTGCCGCTTGATACGTTCCATTATCATTATCAGAAACTCATTGTCCAGACTCTCGTCATTTTCTATGATTTCAATCTCCAGATATTGCTTTGGTACCTTGTAGTTCTTCCAGATGCGTTCCAATTCACCCAGAAAGTCTGCCATACGCAAGGTATAGCGTGAAAAGTTCACACTCAGCGGCGTAAGCCTTCTGCCTTCCGCCTGCCAGCGGCTGAGCAGTCTGCATACCTGTTCAAAAGCAAAGAAGTCCACATAGCGGATCGTGCGTGCTTCCTCCAGAGATGGAATAAATTCATTCGGCATAATCAAGGTACCAGCTTCATCATGATAACGAATCAGTGCCTCTCCTCCGATCAGCTCCTTTTTGAAATTTACCTTTGGCTGCAAATACACCTCAAAGCGCTGCTCCTGCAATGCCTTCATCAAAACAGCGCGGTCCGCAAGCTGCAATACGGTGTCGTTACAGCAGCGATACCGGTTGGAATTCGGATTCTTCCGATAGAACTGCATTTTATCCTGATACATGTATTCATCTGCATCTGTAATTTTTGCAGAGAGATCCTGACAGGTTGACGTCCATATATGTCCGATTGCCCCCTTACAATTCGCACTGCCGACAATTGCCTGCTTCAGAATTCCCACCTGCTCCAGAAATTGCTGTTCCTGCATTCCCTGAACAAACACAACGAATTCATCTCCGCCAATCCGATAGATTGCACCGGTATCAAACACCTTTTTCAGTATAGAGGCTCCTTCTGTCAGCACCTTATCCCCATAGGTATGACCCAGATGATCATTGATATCCTTTAGACCATTGATATCCATATACACAATCCCGAGGGGAATCTGCTTTCCGTTGAGCTGATTCAAATCCTGAAGATAGCGATTTCGATTATATACACCGGTTAAATCATCATAATAGCTGTTATGCAGCAGGCGGTCGTTCAAATCCTTTTTCTCCATCGCCACACTCATAAAATAGCTGATGGTTTCCAGCATAGAGAAATTACGCATATAGTCCGGCGCAGGGTTGTCAACACCGATAAACCCGATGCTTTTGTTATTCTGAACGATTGGGGAAAGCGCAATGCTGTGTATATTCTGTACGTGCAGCACCTCATAGGTCTGTGGAAAGCTTTTCTGTATACGTTCCACATCCGGTATGGAAACATTTTTCCCCTGTTCAATGAAATCCTTCCAGATTGCGAGCAGATCAAGGTCCATATTCTGACAGTATTCCATGGAGGATTCCACACCATCGCTGCACCATTCATAGGTATTGTTCATACAGCCGTTCTGCAGTTCAAATACATAAGCCCGCTCTGCATGCATGAATTCGCCGATTTCCTTCAGCAGCTGATCCATGTAGCTCTGCATATCATTGGATATATACATCAGACGAATGCAGGCCACGGTTTTCATTTCCATCTGTAACGCCAGATTCAGACGCTCATGCTCCTGTTCCAGATTCTGACGAATCTTCATCATATCCTCAACATCGGTATAAACCGCATAAACAACCGGTATGCCGTCAATCTGCTCTTCCGCAAAGGTTCCGGTCATATGAATCCGCAGGCTGCTTCCTCCCTTTACCGGCAGACGACAGAAGCATTCATACTGCTGACTTCTGTTTCGATATGCATGCGCAACGATTTCCTTCAGCTTTTCAAATTCCTTTGGGGCCTGTTGAAAATATAGGGTGGCACTGTCATGAAAGACGCTGTGATATTCCTCTTCACTGTATCCACACATCGCATAAAACGTATCATTTGCCCATAATGTTGAAAATTCTTCATTGAGAAGATATTTACACACGCCGATGCGCATAGCACCGAGCCGGTTTTCCGTATCTTCCTTCCATAGTTCTGTATTCATCGTATCAGCATCCTTTTTCTCTACTCGCCTTTGCTTTATTTGCAGCAATTCGTATATGGTAAGCCATTACCGTCCATCTTCCTGTTGCTATAGGGGATATCCTGCGAAAGGCTTTTACACTGCCATGCTTCTTCAATCCCAGTAGCCGATGAAGTCCTTTTGATACAGCACATAATCAACGGAGGACTGCAGTCTTCCTAATTGATCTGTCCAGGAGTTTTCATGCACCTGCACGCTGGTAAAGCCAAGCTGCTCATACACATGCTGTGCTCTTTTATTTGAAAGATTCACATGCAGGATAATCCGATGACAGCCTTCCTCATGAAACAGCGATGATATCAGCATACTCAACAGTATTTTACCGATTCCCTTGTTCTGCCGGGAAGCATCGCATAGTTTAATACCTATGGCAGCCGTTGCATCATCTTCCCATCGCACACTCATTTCCCCAATCGCAATATCGTCCATTTCTATCATCAGTAAGCTGTGGGATGTGTCACAGGTCTTTATCGATTCCGCTATCTCCTGTGCCTTTTCTCCGGTACCATTTGGAAATCCTGCATGTGCCATCACCCTGCCATCATTCCACCACTGTGCAAGCTGCTCAGCATCCTGCACAACAGCATCCCGTATAGTTAAATTCCGATATTTAAGCAGCATATTCATCCTCCATGCCGTACACGCTTTTTGCAAGCATCCAACAGCGCATACACAAAGCTTCTATATATGCAGCAACCAGCAGATCGCATGAAGATATAACAACGACAGCTATGACTTGGTTGCTTAGCACATTTGCGGCTTCTAAGGACAGTGCTTCGCATACAGCGCATGCTCATTGTAAAGCCGGATGCCGGCATTTTTGACTTCCATGTATCCCGGCGTTTCTGCATACCGCTTTTGTAATCCTATGTATATTGTATACCGTTTTTTCCATAAACGGTACTTTTTTAAAAAATTCTTTACAGGATCGCGTTCATCCATGTTTCCAGAAGGGTCATCCATCCCGCACATTCCGGCTGCAGCTTTTCCCCGTCTGATCGCTGACTCAGTCGATCGGCGGTGGATAAGCCATGTGCCCCTTTATCATACATATGAAACTCACACAGGATGCCCTGCCGGATGAGCGCGGATACAAACAGCAGAGAATTTTGTACGGAAACCGTTGGATCGGTGTAGGTATGCCACAAAAACGTTCTGGGGACATCCTTATGTACGTGCAGCTCCAGCGATACGTGTTTTCGCAGCTGCGCATCCTCCGCATGCTCCTGTAAGAGATTGCGTATGCTTTCCTCATGTGCATACGCACCGGCTGTGATAACGGGATAGCATAAAATCTGGCCAAACGGACGCAGGTCCTGTCTTTGGAAATATTGTGTGATAATCGGCTGATTCCAGTTAATACCAAGACTGGCAGCCAGATGACCGCCCGCAGAGCAGCCCATAAGAAAGATACGCTCCTGTCGAATATTCCATGCAATGCTGTTATCCTTCAATAGCTGAAACGCCGCCGCAGCCTCAAGAAGTGCCTGCGGATAGGCAGCCGGAGCACAGGAATAACGAAGCACCGCTACCTGAAAGCCCATGGCATTTAACCGTATGGCAAGTGGTTCCGCCTCCCGATCGCTGGTATAGCGATATGCTCCTCCAGGCATCAGCAGCACTGCCGGACGCTTCGTACTGTTCAACAGCTCCTGTGATGCATCCATAAAATAAGTCTGCAGGATTGCTCCGGTTGCTTTTCCATGCAGCTGTATCTGAATTGTTTCTGTACGCATACGCTCCTCCTATACAAATACAAAAAGCCGGACATCTCCAGCAATGGTTACTTATCTTCCTCGTCTTTCTTACGATATCGTTCCTGATCCAGAAAAAACATGGTAAAGGTTGCCCGTGACAGCAGAACATCTTCATCATTAAAAATAAAAACCTCATAAACCCCGGTCGTTCTGCCGGCTGATATTTTCTGTGCGATTCCGATCAGCTTGCCGCCTCTTCCGGGCTTTATATAATTGATTGTTCCGGATAAGGTAACACTGTCTCTGCCTGAGGTAAAGCTCGCTGCCCCGGCTGCCGTATCTGCAAGGGAATAGAGTGCGCCACCGTGTACAAAGCCATGTACATTCAGAATTTGTTCATCGATGACCATCTCGACCTTTGCATATCCTTCCTTTACCTCCACGACCTGCATATCATTGCTTTGCAGATATTGGGAAGAAGAATTCAGTCGCTTTTTTAATTCATCCATAGTTTCCATGGGTAGATCTCCTTTTTACACACTATGATTACCTTCTATATGCACTCCATTATACCACGATGCCCTGGTAATGCGCAGCTATTTACAAGCCGTAAAATAAAAAGATGCAGGTATCGTGACAATCCAGTGCTTTCGCATGCATATGCATACCATAGGACTTATCTAAACGATCCACTGTGGGATAAGAAAACCAGAAGCTCTCTTCTTCCTATTTTATGCAATCGCTTCCCCTGTCTTCTGTTGTCGATGTGCTTTACTACATCATGAACGTTAACAGACTTTAAAATAGTCAACACGACTTCCCCTGTGAATCATCTCGTTACAGACACACAAAAGGTGATAAGCATTGCATCACGCTTTCCATAGCTTTCCTATCGCTTATTATTTCAGCTCCATCCTTTCATCAGAAAAGAAGAACATTTACATCACGCCTTCAAAACACAATAGCAGCCTGTGCTTTATCATATTGAGGAATACATGGTGTCAGAAGCCAAGGCTTCCTATGGTGTATGGTTTGGTCTGCAATTCATTTCGTGAGCGGCGTCTTTCTCGTCCTCGGATATCCAATCATGTATAAAGTCTATTGACATCCTGAATAATATTTGATAGTGTCTTACTGACAGGAGGTGATCCCATGCTGACAAAAGAGCGTTTCTTTCGCATACTGGAGCTGCTCGATCATAAATCATTTATCACCATACAGGAACTGATGGAGGTTTTAAACGCAAGCAAATCCACGGTAAACCGGGATCTGATTGAGCTGGAAAAGCAGGGATTGATCCAACGGGAACGTGGCGGTGCCATCAAAAAAGAAATGCCTGCGACACTCAGCAGCTACAGAGAGCTGCCCGTTATGGATAAAGAACATATACACAGTGCAGAAAAGGATACCATCTGCCGTCAGGCTGCAGCAATCGTAAAGGACGGAGATTGTGTGTATGTGGATTCCGGTACCACCCCCAGCTATCTGATTCCCTATATTGCCAGCAAGAATATCAAGCTTGTCACCTCCAGCATCTATGCATTACGAAAGCTGCCGGCTTCCTTTCCCGGCGAGCTTTTCCTGATTGGCGGAAAATACGATATGCGTTATGATATGAGTGTCGGTTACCTCACAACCGAGCATATACGGAAATTTCATTTTGACCATGCTTTCTTCAGTGCAAGTGGTGTTGAGCTGAATTCTCAGGAGGTTCTGGCTATCGATTTTACAATAAGTGAAGTAAAAAGCACGGTTCTGCAGCGCTCCCGTGCCTCTCATCTTCTGATTGACGATTCCAAGCTTTCCATACGTGCACTATGCACATGGGCTGTATTGTCAGATTTTCAGGATGTATACATCAATGCCTTTGAAGCCATGGACAAAACAGAGCTTCCCGAGCATTTCATCCTTTGTAAATAGAACTCTTTGCAGTTCTTTTTTTATTCCCCATAGGAACTGTCAGATGCAGAACCATCGTTTTTTATCAGCAGCTGCATTCCCAATACTGACTCTCTCGTGACTTCTGCATAGTATACGCTGTAAGGGGGAATGATGATGCATCTGCTATCTGCCCTGCTGTTTGCCGTATCTGCGAATATTGATTGTCTTGCCATTGGTCTGTCCTATGGTATCCAGTCTGTAAAAATCGATGCCCGAAGCAATTTGATCATCGCCGTTATCTCCACTGCGGGTACACTGCTTTCCATGATTTTAGGAGAACCGCTGGCAGCACTGTGCTCAGCGGATACTGCCAATCGAATCGGAGCTGTCCTGCTGATACTGATCGGCCTGTGGATTCTACTTCAAAATCACTGGACACAGCAAAAGAGTCTAAAGGCATATGATCGGGATGCTTCCTGCACGATCGATTTGAAAGAAGCCGTCGCTTTGGCGTTTGCACTGACAATCAATAACATGGGATTAGGTATATCCGGCAGTATTACCGGCCTGCCGATACCTGTAACCTGTCTGTTTACCTTTCTGTGCTCCCTGCTGTTCATCGCTGCTTCACAGGCCGCAGGGAAAAGCTGGCTGGCGTTTTTCATTCATAAATATGCAAGAGATACGGCAGCGTGGATGATTATTCTGCTGGGAATACTGGAATGCATATAAAAATGCCTGCGAGGGAATCAGCCTCGCAGACATTTTTTCATGAGTACAGACAACAGCATCACTGTAGCAAACGCTCCCAGATACCAGACTGTCAGCACACGCAGCTGTTGTAATGCTGTATGCAGCAGCTCCTCTGTCTGTAGATAGGATATCCGCAAAAGGTAGGGAAGTCCATAGCCGACACACAGAAACAGCAAAGCCGCAAGCAAATAACTGCATGCTGCATTGCGAAAGGCACGATACCGTGGGGATGCAGAAACCAGCATGATTATGAAGGATACAAGCATAGCACCACACAGAAGCCAGATGGTTTCATTTAGCAATCCGATATACACAATCCGCATTGCCAAAAGAGCGGGTGCGCTGAGGGATGCTCTTGTATCTTCCGCCAGCTTTGACAGACGGGTGTTCAGATGCAGCTGATGGGAAAGAATCTGAAGCAGCAGCTTTTGCTGGGAGGCATTCAAATCCATATTCTGAAACAGCGTATCCTGCTCTTTTGACAGCAGCTCAGAAAGCTGTCCATCCAAATCCGGCAGCTGCGCTGTTTCATCTGCTACACACTGTAGAAAGCTTAGTCCGACAGTATCCAGAAACGCGGTCCAGTCTGATCGCTTCATAAGATTTTGCTGCAGCGTATCCAGCTGCTGTAGGATGGGCTGTTCCAGAAGAAAGCCACCAGGCACCTGTTCCAGTGCTTCCTTCACCGGCTCTCTGATATCCAGATGGGAGATAACAAGCTCGCTCATTCCCTGTTTCTTCCCCTGCTGCAGTGTCACAGCTCCTCCAAGAAGCAATGCAGTACAAAGAAACAGCAGAGAGCTGCTCCATAAGAGAACTTTTCTCATCCGCTCACCTCCCGCCGTTTTTGTTTTCGTGCTTCTTTTTCTATAAGCTCCTTCAGCTTCGGATAGGCGTATAGAAGAAACCGCTGGTAGCCGCACTGCGCTTCATCCATAAAAGCACTGCGCAGGCGTTTGCAGTTGCCATGACACATCGGTTGAAACGGACAGGATTTGCATAGCCGCTCCTCTTCCCTGCACAGAAAAGCCTGCGCCCGGCTGCAATCGCGTGCCGAACGTAAATCGGTATCCAGAACATTCCCGCAATGATATTCATCCAGCACATAAAAATCACAGGGATACAGCGAACCGTCACTTTCCACGACATACTGAAACTGACACTCTCCCAGCATCCCGCAGGTGCATGGAGTCTTTCCCTGTAAAAGCAGAAGCAGATTATCAAATAGAGCAACGCTTTGATATCGTTTTTTCTGTACATCCTGTATCCAGCAATCAAAATAGCTGCGGTAAAACTGATAGAACAGCTCCGGTGTCAGGGAATATGTGTTTTGAACCTCCTGCAGGGGGGCAAGACAGGGAATCAGCTGTACATGAGAAAAGCCGTGTTCCTTATAAAAGGCATACAGCTTCTTTGGCTCTTTCGCCAGCTGCCTGCTCAAAACGCTCAAAATATTGAATTCCACATGATGCCTGCGTAAAAGCTGTATGGCATGCATTACTTCCACATACGTACCACCATCCCTGCACTTCCGGTATAGATTATGCTGGCTGCGCCATCCATCCAAAGAGATACCAACAAGAACGTTATGTTTATGAAAAAAAGAGCACCATGCCGCATCCAGCAGACAGCCGTTGGTCTGAACTGCATACTGAATACACTGCTTTGGCTGGCGCAGTTGTTCGACGGCAGCCACAAAGCGCTCATAAAAGACGAAACCGGCAAGCAGCGGTTCTCCTCCCTGAAAAGCAAAGGTGACAGCAGCATCCTCATCCGCCGCATCAAACACCTTCTCCAGCAGTGTGGCAACTACCTCCTCACGCATAAGTCCGAAGTCCTTTTGGCTTCGATTCTCTGCGACATCCTTATAGAAGCAATAGGTACAGCTCATCTGACAGCCTGCGGATACCGGTTTCATCAGAATAGACAACGTCTTCATGTGCATCCCTCATTTCCATCGATAAGTATAGCATGTCTTTAGGGTATCTCACAAGACAGCGGCAGATTTATCCTCTGTATGCAATGCCTTATAACTACCGGTTTATATAAAGATAGCAGCCTGCTGCCAGGCTCCACACTCCAGTGTCGATCGTCATTTCCTTTTATTATCTAATTTCTTTGTACTATCTTTGTATTTTCTCTCTCGTCTTTTTACCTCTTTATATAACTTTTCATTCATACATAACAGTTTATAACAAAGCTTCAGAAAACAGAATGCCTGCATAACAAAAAAAAACATTGTGCTTTTGTTTATATCCAGAAGCACAATGCCTGTCATCTATTTTACAAAATTGTCCCCTATGCTAAGCCGCTTCATCCTCGAAGGGATAGCGCATTCCCCACTGCTTGCGAACCTCATCCATCAGGGCTACGACATCGCTGGATATGTCCAGCGTGGTATTCTTCGCTGTCCCGCTGACTGCGGCCTCCATGTCGCGCACCTCATATACAAGTGCATCACCGCGTGTACCCGCATCCAGTGTTTCCGTCCAGCCATCCTTTGTATACCGAATCTGAAAGCTGCTTGCTCTTGGATATTCCCTGATTTCCAGATATCCTTCTTCTCCGGCAATGATCCCTACCTTTGGCAGCTTAGCCCGCATGGTCAACGTAACCGTTGCCATTTCATCCAGGGAATTGCGCAGGATGATACCGCTCATTTCATCCACCCCCGTTTCAAAGGGAAGCATATTGGTGAGAACGATATCCGGCTGTGCATGCAGAAACCAGCGGACAAGAGACAATGCATAGGTACCGATATCCAGAAGGGCTCCTCCGGCAAGCTGCGGAGAAAAGAAACGATTCGTAACATCATACTCCTTACAGCTTCCAAAATTGACCTGTATCATTTTCAGCTTTCCGATCGCCCCCTGCTCAACCAGCTCTTTTGCTTTGGCAAATACCGGCATATGAAAAATCGTCATCGCCTCCATCAGAATCAGCTGTTTCCTTTGTGCCAGTGCCATTGCTTCCTGCAGCTGCTTGTGATTTACCGTAATCGCCTTTTCACAAAGCACATGCTTGCCATGCTGCAATGCACGCATGATATAGTCATAATGGTAGGTATGCGGTGTTGCGATATAAATGATATCCACCTGTTCATCCGCAAGCAGATGATCAATATCGTAACAGTGCTCTACAGCATATGAGCCTGCAAATGCCGTTACCTTATCCATATGACGGCCTGCAACAGCATAAATCGTACCATGCTCCTTCATCAGCGCCTCAGCCATCTGCGCTGCGATCGCCCCCTGACCAAGAATACCCCAGTTCCATTTTTTCATCGTATTTTCCCTTTCTTATGTTTCACATTCCAACAAGTGATGCAATACCATCACATGTCCTTATTCCTTATTTGTCACTGTCTTTTTTCAATACCTCAAAGCCCTGTTCGGAAACAACCAGAATCGCGGTGACTTCTCTGGTCAGCAGGGAGGTGTCAAGAACCCCTGCAATGCATTTTATTGCATGATTCAGCTTCCTTGCATCCTCCACCCGCTCAAACCATACATCTGCCAGTACATTGCCATGATCACTCATCAATGCTCCATATTTTCCTTCCCCATGCTTATACACAAAGCGGCCTCCCAGCTCCTCCACCTTACGCTTTACATAGGCTGAAGCATCCTCCAGCAGTTCGATGACGATTGGTACACGAAACTGCAGAGTATCCGATAGCTTGCTCTCATCAATCAACAGCATATATTCATCCGCCATATTGGCGATCAGCTTTTCGCGCACATGAATACCGCCCCCGCTCTTCAATGCATAGAATTGACGGTCTGCCTCATCACAGCCGTCAAAGGCGATATCCACATGAGCAATCTGACGCAGGGGAAGAAGCGATAGTCCCAGCTCTACACAAAGTGCTTCCGTTTCCTGAGAAGGTGTTACAACCTGTACCTGCTTTCCACTTTCTTTTACAAAGCGCGCAAGATGAGCAATGGTTGAGCCTCCCCCCAAACCAATCACCATGCCATCCTGTATGTATGCCAAAGCTTCCTGTGCACATCGTTTTTTCATCATGTCCTTTTCTCCTTATCTGAAACTAAAACCCTGTATGTTTTGCGTATGCAGCCCTCATGGTACCGCTGGCTGCATGTCTGCCATGCTTCAGCAAACACAGTCCGTCAGCTGCTCCAGCAGCTCCGCAACCTTTTCCTTATTGGCGATTCCCTTGGAAAATGCACTGGCACCTCCGCAGGCTGTTCCATATCGCAGTGCCTCTGCATAGGAGTTCTCACGCAAATACCCGTAGAGAAAGCCTGCGACCATAGAATCTCCGGCACCAACGGAATTTACAACCTGTCCCTTGCAGGCAGGTGTATGATATACCTCCTGTGTTTCACTCAGCAGCAAAGCTCCCTGCTCCGCCATGGATACCAGCACATTGCGTGCGCCCATCGCCTGCAGCTCCTTCGCATAGACAAGCAGATCCTCCCTGCTGGAAAGCTCTACCTCAAACATTTCCGCAAGCTCCTTGTGATTGGGCTTGATCAGAAACGGATGATAGACAAGCGTAGACATCAGTGATTCCTGTCTTGCATCCACACAGATTCGGATGCCGCTTCCCTGCAGATGCTGCATGATATCCGCATAGATATCCTGTGGAATACTAGCAGGCACGTTTCCCGACAGCACCAGAATATCATCCTTTTTCAAGCGATCCAGCTTTTTTACCAGCTGCTCTATATGTGAGGAACGAATCAGTGGTCCCTGTCCGTTAATCTCACTTTCCTCCTGCGCATGCACTTTTACATTGATTCGCGTAAAGCCCTGCTCCACCCTTAGAAAATCCGGCTGAATCCCCATGGCCGCAACGCCCTGTTCCAGTGCCTCACCGGTAAAGCCTGCGATAAAGCCCAGCGCAGTTGATTTCATTCCAAGCTGTGCCAGCATACTGGATACATTGATTCCCTTGCCTCCAAAAATCAAATCCTCCGCCTTGGTCCGCATGATTTCACCGGCCGTCAGCTCATGTAATTCAACTACATAATCAATCGAAGGATTCAATGTCACTGTATAGATCATTCTTCCACCTCGATAATATCCGCTTCCTCCAGATATTCCTTCTCCACACCCTTACCCGTGATAATTGTCGCATCACTGATATCCGCCGTCGTAATAGAGGTGCAGGTTCCAAATTTCGCAGTGTCCGCAAGCACATAGCACTTCTGCGCATGCTTCATCGCCTCCATTTTGACATAGGCCTCATTGGTATCCGGAGTCGTAAAGCCGCTATCCACCGTTATGCCGTTTGTCCCGAAAAACGCCTTGTTGAAATTGTATTTCTGCAGGGAGGAAACAGCACCGAGACCTACCACTGCCTCCGTTCTGCTTTTCAGCTCACCGGCAAGCAGGAAGGTGCGAAAGCCCTGCGCAGCCAGCCGTCTTCCATGCTCCAGTCCGTTTGTCACATAAATAGCTTCCTCTTCCTTCAGATATTCCACCATGTGCAGGGTCGTACTCCCCGCATCGATATACACAAAGTCATGTGCCTGTACCAGCGATGCAGCATAACGGGCAATCCGTTTTTTCTCTTCTACATGCTCCTCACTGCGTGCAGATACCTCTGTTTCATATAACCCGTATTCCTTATGCAGCAGCGTTGCACCGCCATGTACCTTTTTCAGTCTTCCCATCTTATGCAGTGCCACCAGATCCCGCCGTATGGTGGATTCACTGATGGACAGTGCCTGTGTCAGTTCCAGAACCGTGACGGTTTTCTGCTTTTGCAGAATGGACAGAATTGCCGCAAAGCGTTCTTCAGCAAGCATCGTCATTCCTCCTCTTTGTTATAAGTATACGTTCTATAACCGCCATTGTCAATCATATTCAGTCAAATTATTGCAAGAATATTTGACCGTTTATGGATATATCTGCAGATTTCCTTCATCTGTAGCCCGCAACAGACATCCTGGTAATCTTCGCATCCTTTTGAACGACAACACAGGGAAACAGGGGCATGCTCCTTATTCATGTTCGATATGAGGAAAGATAACGATAAAAAGAAGAAATAAATGTCCCTGTGATTCCAGATACTTTATTTCTTCTTTTTACAGCTTCTTTCGTTTCTGTTATCGTCCAAGAGCCTCATAGCAATCTTTATGAAAAAAGTACCTACAGCTTCAACCTGACGGTAAAGGTACAGCCATGTCTATAGGTACTGGTTTTGTTCGCATTACCTTTAAAAAGAAGGAAGAAACGCGGTCAGTATAGACAACGGTTATCTTCCTTGCTTCTATGCTCCATGATACGAATTTCTTCTATTTATATGGGTTGCTCCTCTTGCTTATACCTTGGAAAGGATGAAACGGCAGCTTCCCTTGATGGTCACCTTGCCTGTATTTGCACTGGCGAATACAGAATCTCCCTTGCGGATGCTCAGCATGGTATCATCACTTTCGATGCTTCCCTCTCCATCCACAATGACAAAGGACGCAAAGCTTTCCTCGTCCACCTTCACACTGCACTCTGTTTTCACATCATATACATAGGTTGTAAAATAGTCGCAGGTAGCCATCATGGCACACTTGTAGGTACCGTAATCCTTTTCTTCTCCAATCGGCTTGAAATCACTTTCCAGCGGTGTCAGATTGGAAACATCAATGGCCTTCTCAATGTGCAGCTCTCTCGGTTTTCCATCCTTGCCTACGCGCCCGAAGTCATATACGCGATAGGTTGTATTGGAATTCTGCTGAATTTCACAGATTACGATTCCTTCACCGATGGCATGAATGGTCCCCGCTTCAATGAAGAACACATCTCCCTTGTGTACCGGCACCTTCTTCAATACATCCAGAATGGTATTGTCTTCAATACGCGCACGGAATTCATCCTTTGTGATTTCCTTATTTGTACCATAATACAGACTGGCACCCTCTTCGGCATCCAGAATATACCACATCTCGGTTTTTCCATATTCCTTTTCCACACGCAGCGCATATTCATTGTCCGGGTGAACCTGAATGGACAGATTGCCCTTTGCGTCGATAAATTTAATCAGAATCGGGAAAAATTCAAACGCATTCCCCTTTGTTCCTAAAGCATCCTTTCCCAACTTTTCCACATACTCACTCAGTGGCAGTCCCTTGTACTCGCCGCTGTCCACGATACTCTGTCCGTCCTTGTGTGTGGATAACTCCCAGCTCTCCGCCACAATATCAAGGTCGGTTTTCTTGTTGTAGTTTTCCTTTAATTTCGTTCCACCCCACAAATAATCCTTAAATGCAGGGAGCAGTCTTACCAATGCCATACTAAATTACCTCCAATTTCTTCAGGGCCTTATAAATCCCCTCTTCTTTTACGGTTCCGGTGACCATGCTTGCCACTGCATCCAGTTTTGGATCATGCTTTCGCATCGCGACACCGTGCGCCACACCAGCGAGCAGCTCCACATCGTTATCCCCATCCCCAAACGCGATTGTCGCATCCATGGGAATGTGATAATGATCAATAATCGCTCTGGCTCCTACCCCCTTGTGTATCGTCTTTTTTGCGATATCAAAGGTATTGCAGTTGCGGTGATAGGAACATAGATACGTTTTTTCCAGCTCTGCGCCGCTTGTTTCCAGCTGTTTCCGGTTTGGGAATGTCAGCGTGATTTTTCCAATTCTGCCTCTGACATCCTCAAAGCTGCGGTATTTGACGAAGTTATCTTCCGGTATCTTAAAATTATCCATAAAATGCAGATATTCCGACTCTTTCAGATCCTTTACATAACAGAAATTCGTTCCCTCCAGTATATAATTGATCGATAAGCTATCCATATACTGAAGCAGAGACAGCAGCTCCTCATCGGAAAAAACATCGTTGTGGATCACCTTACCATGCACAGTTACATACGCACCATTGCTTGTTACATAGCCATCCAGATGCAAATCCTTCGCTCCATTTGGAATATAGCTCAATGCTCTTCCGGTTGCCAGCACACACAGATATCCCAAATCCTGCAGGCGGCTGATGGCTGCCTTTGTCATAAGCGTGGGAACATAGATTTCATCTCTTTCATCTACCAGCGTTCCGTCATAATCGTACAATACGAGTCCTTTTACCATAATCATCCTCCGTACAGTTTAATTATAGGAGAAACAGGTTCGGATTGCAAACAGGAATCTCGACATTTCTGAAAGAACAAGATTTTGTTTGAAATTTGAAAAGAAATACACATAAAATATACTGCCAGTATTCCAAAATCACACAAAATTTTCATCTGTATTCATAAAAAAAGCATTGGTTATATTCATGCTATCGGATAGCTTATACGCAATGTACTTTCATTCTAAATTTGACTTTTTACAAAGCCATTTACCATATAGGAAATAAGACTTCATTTAAAATTGTGTTTGCATAGTATATTCATAGCACATGCAAAATGCTTTCCAAGAAGATAAGCAATATAATAAATCACGATATAAATAATAAAACATAAACATAGGAAATTTATGTATTCAAAAAGTTCAAAGAGTTCCATTATATTCATAAGCATATAATAGAAAATACAGATAAAGGCAGATAATATAGCAAAGTAGGAGCTTATATATATCTTACTATGTTTTTGTATTCTTCTGCTTATCGTATGATGCTTATTTCTTAAAAAAGCTAAAATAAAAATAAGATACGGAATAAAATAATATGTCAATAAAATAAAGAAAGGACTTATAAAAAACTGCCATGGAATATCCTGATTACTCAGATCATTATTATTTGTGCTATGATACTTGAGGTATTCTTCAATCGCTTGATCAGATGCTGTCTTTGCATTATACACATCGATCAAATACATTACAAGCCATATAAAAATAAATGCTAGTATCACTAGAATAAGTATATACACAGAGCTTCTTTTTTTCATATATATCTTTCATCCCCGCTATTTTCTATATGTTTAGAAATCACATACGTGCTCATCTCATTAAAATAATGATATACATGATTTTAATGTTTGTAAAGCTATCTTTGTTGTATATGGTTTCTACTTATAAAGTCCTCATTTGATTTTACTAGACATTATAAAAAAATCCCTTACAATAAGGGTGAATAACTGGGAGGATTTATATGAATATAAAAGCAGTATTTTTTGACATTGACGGCACCTTTTATGACCATACGACCAACTGTGTACTGCCGTCCACAAAAGAAGCGGTACGAAGGCTGAAGCAACAGGGAATCAAAGTTGCCCTATGCAGTGGCAGACCTCTGCAGCTGGCAGCTGAATTACCGGTATTCGATGAATTCTGCTGGGATGGATTCATCGGTGGGAGCGGTATTAGTGTCTATGATGAAAACAGAGAGCTGATATGGGAAAATGCATTCTCAGAGGATCAGCTGAAAAAGCTGTTCGCGATTGCAGAAAAACACCGGCTTCCCTTATATGTAAATGGGGAGAAAACCTTTCTGACAAAGCCGCTGCCCGCAAATAAAGAATTCATACTGGAGCTGTTTCATCTGGGAGTGCCGGAAATACGAAGCTGGAATCATGAACGCGTGGATGTGCTGAGCATTTTTGAAAATGAACAATATGATTTCGGAATGTTTCAGGAGGTGGAAAACATCCGCATGCAACCATCCTGTGACTACATTATGGATATTTTGAAAAAGGATACCTGCAAGGCGACCGGCATCAAACAGCTGATGGCGTACTGGGGACTGGATGATGAGGCTTATATGGCATTTGGTGACAGTATGAATGACTGTGAAATGCTGCAGGAGGCTGCCATCGGTGTTGCCATGGGGAATGCCATGGATGCTGTAAAGTCCTATGCTGATCACATCTGTGGCAGCAGTGATACACCTGCTATTTATGACACCCTGCTGGCTTACGGACTCATCGTATAAACAGGAGGCGTGAAGTGTGAAAGAAAATCAAAAACATTATAATTTAATGCATTTGAAGCAACTTTCATACAGTATTTGTGCCGTGCACGAAGCGCGGTGGGATGGAGGAACGTATGAAAATAAATGCTGTATTTTTTGATATCGACGGTACATTTTTCGATCATGTGAGCGGTATGGTACTTCCTGAAACTCTGACAGCTGTAAAAAAGCTAAGAGAAAACGGCTATAAGGTATGCCTGTGCAGCGGCCGTGCCAAGGAAATGGCAGAGCAGCTGGGGGTTTTACAAATGAGTGCATGGGATGGCTATGTCGGTGGTGCCGGAGTGAGTGTCTACAACGAACGTATGGAGCTGATCAGTGAGCATGCCTTTACCAGAGAACAGACGGCACGTATTTTTGAGCTTGGCAGGCAATATGATATCTGTATTCAGTCGCATGGAACGTATGAATTCATGACCAAGCCTCTGAATCCGTATTCCCGGCAAACCTTTGCGGAATTTCACTGCGAGGTACCCGAGGTGCGGGACTGGCACGATGAGCCTCTGGTTGCCATCAGCGCATATGAGAAAAAAGGCTTTGACTGGAGTATGTTCGATGATATTGAAGGCATCGAGCTGCAGCATCCCAACGACACCTGCGTGGATTTCATGCAAAGCGGCATCAACAAAGCGACCGGAATTCGGGAGCTGATGGAGTTCTGGGGATTTCCACACAATTCCTACATGGCATTCGGTGATTCTTTGAACGATATGGAAATGATACAGGAAGCAGAGTATGGCATTGTCATTGGAAATGGAAAGGATGCTTTGAAGCCCTATGCCGATCTGGTCATCGGACCAAGTAACGAAGCAGTCATTTATCAGACCCTGAAGGAGCTGCACATGCTTGATTAGGACAAGGTACACTGTTTTTTCAGGTCTACTGTATGGATTAAGTACCGTACTTCATAGATAGAAAGCAGCAGAGCGGACAGAAAGGCTCTGTTGCTTTTGTATTGTCTGAAAGAAACACATATGATTACAGGGTTTGCATATATGTGGTGAAGCCTAGAATCAGCACGTTAAAACATCCATGAAGGATTGCTAACGAATAAATAGAGTAATGATCCGGCAGCTTGATGATAAGTGCTGTAAATACTCCTCCGATCATGAAGCTGGTGAGCAGCTGCAGCATGGAGAACACTTCCGAGCCTATATGTGCAAGTGAGAACAGCAGAGCACACAGAACGATTACCAGCATTTCGGATGAAATATATGCTTGCAGAACCCATCGTAGGAAGCCTCTGAATAACAGCTCTTCCGTAAACCCGATGCATAGGATCTGATATATCATAAACTGCAGGAATGGCATTGTTTCCTGATATACCCATGTATATGTGACAAAGGGCAATGAGCACAGTAGCAGAATGCCAAAAAGTAGACTTCCCCCTTGTATTTGTTTCCTGATTCCTGCTTTGGTGATTTTATCAGCCAGAAAAGGATACCCGCACAAGAGACATACGCCGATTAGAACACTTACATCCACAATCCCCTTCAAAAAGGGGTACGGGACCTTTATAAACATGCGAAGAGCTGAAGTAAGGCTGTCACGAAAACATGCAGGTACGAAAAAGAACCAGGTCCCTATGACGATACAACCGCAAAGCTGCTTATACTGCAAATGTTTTTTCTGCCACATATACACCTACTCCTATTCCTTACCTGTACATCCCATCCGCCATTCAATGCATGGCATTCGCTCTCCATACATCCTTATGCTGTATAAACCGCCCTGCTTTTTCATTACCCTGCCTGCTTCCCTGAGATAGCCTGTAGCGTATTCACTATGTTCATTATCGCATGCTCCCTTACTCCTGTAAATCGTTTTTCAGATATGAACGGCATTTCATGCAGCTTGCATACTGCTTAAGCATGAAAACAGGATACCTGCAAGCCGGTGGTGGAATGGTTTGATCCTACGCAATCCTCATCTCATGTATTTGCAGGATTTTCCATACGGAAATTTCATATATGTTTCATATACCTGTGTTACTATTAAGGATAGATAGAGGAGTTGAACAGGATGGATAAACGGATACTGCTTGTTGAGGACGAGGAGGATACAAGAGAGGCTGTTTCAGAATTTTTAAATGAATATGGCTATCGGGTTACAGCGGCAAGGGATGGCGAAATCGCTATGGAGCTGCTGCGCAATAATCTGTATGATATGGTTGTTCTGGATATCATGCTGCCGAAGGTAAACGGCTTTGTTGTGTTAAACTGGCTCAGAAAGCGGAGTCAGGTTCCTGTTTTGATGCTGACGGCGATGCATGATGAATATACACAGCTTATGAGCTTTGATGAACAGGCGGATGATTATATTACAAAGCCGTTCTCTCTTCGTCTGCTCCAGAAACGCATAGAGGCTTTATTTCGCAGAGCGCGTCCGCAGATCAGTACCGGGATGTGGCAATATCAGGATATTGAAGTGGATTTCAATGGGTTTCAGGCATTTATCAAAAAGGAACCCGTCGATTTAAAACCAAAGGAGATTCTTCTTCTAAAGCTTTTGCTGGAGCATGCCAATCAGGTACTCACAAGAGATCAGATTCTTGATTGTCTTTGGAAGGAGGAAGCCCCCATGGACAGAGTTGTTGATGTGTATATAAAGAATCTGCGTAAAAAATTAGGCTTGGATTGTATTGTAACCGTTAAGGGCATCGGTTATAAATTTGAGGAACGCCTATGAAGAAAATGCGGCTGTTTACCAAAACCTTTGTATATACCATGCTGCTGATGAGTCTGGTGATTCTGGTAGCCCATGCACTCCTGTATTTCCTTCTGCCCAGTGAGTATGTGAAGCAGAAAAATCGCGAGGCAGATGAACTGAGCGAGGAAATGAAGCAGGAGCTGAATGGCTTAACAGAGGAAAAGCTGCTGGAAAAGGCAAAGAGCTATCTGGAGGATTCTGAAATCAATCTGCATATCGAGCTGAAGGATAAATCGTATATGTATACCTCCTTTACCGTGCTGAACAATCTAGCAAGCGGTCAAAAGAATTCTGCCCTGTCCATACAGCAGCAGGAAAACGCAGAGGATAAACAGAAGAATGCTGATAAAAAGAAAATAACAAGTACATATTCTACCGGTCTTGCCCTTTCCTCCATCATCGGTCTGGGTGATAGCGAACATGCTGCCACTGTTTTGCAGCGTGAGCTGCAGATCCGATTGAAGGACAAAAGCACCGCCGTACTCACGTTAAATATGAATTTGCAATCCATTCAGGAGGCCAGCAGCGTCATGTTCCGTATCTTACCCTATACGCTGGGTATCTGCATATTGATCTCCCTGCTTGCCGCCTATCTATATGCCCGTGCCCTGACACGGCCGATTCAATCCATCTGTTCATCTACAAAGCAAATGGAACAGCTTCAGCCAACTGAGCGCTGCCATGTACATACACAGGATGAAATCGGAGAGCTTGCAGATAATATCAATTCGCTGTATCAGTCCCTGCAGGATACCATCCACTCACTGGAGCAGGAAATCCATCATGTGTCACAGGCGGAGCAAATGAAGGTAGACTTCCTGCGTTCCGCATCGCATGAGCTGAAGACACCGCTGACAAGTCTGCATGTAATACTGGAAAATATGAGCCTGCAGGTAGGAAAGTATAAGGACCGCGATACCTGGCTGTTGAAATGTCAGGAAATCGTGGAGCATCTCTCTGTTATGATTCACGATATTCTGAATGCTTCCGCCATGGAAGGTATTCCTGATAAGGAGCCTGTAGCACCATACGCCTGCGTTCCCTGGCTGACTGCTGTTCTGGAGCCCTATATCCGAATCGCGAAAGCGAAGGGAATCCATGTTCTATATGAACCTGACAGCACACAGCTGCTTCACACAAATCCGAATCAGCTGGCAAAAGCAATTTCCAATATTCTCTCAAACGCTGTTTCCTATACCGATCAGGGAGGCTCTATTCACATCTATTTTCAAAAGACCACGCTTATCGTCGATAATACATGCATCCCCATTCCCCAGGAGCATCTTGTGCATATCATGGAAGCCTTTTACCGCCCGGATTTCTCGCGGAATAAGCAAACCGGCGGAAACGGCCTCGGCCTTTATTTTGTAGCGCAGATTCTTCAGCAGCTAAGAATTCCCTTTGATTTCCTCCCCTATGCGGATGGAATGCGTTTTCTCATCAATTTGAAGGAAGCCTAGTGCTTCTTTTTTTTTCGCAGGCTGCGCCGCTTTTCCTCCTCTGAAATTGTGAAGGATTTTCCCACAGGTCTTCACACAAATACTGCCTCCGTATGCCTGCAGCATCCTTAGATTTCCTGTATCATATTACGTCATTCATAAACAACGCCGTTTCATTTCATACAGCCTTTATATTGTGATGATAAAGTAGGTGCAGGAAACAAAAGGAGGTTTCTATATGAGCTTATTTGAACGAGCATGGCTTTATATAACAAGAAAACGCGGAAAGACGCTGATTATGTTTTGCATTCTATTCGCGATGGCAAGCGGAATTCTCAGCGGCATTTCCATTAAAAAGGCCGCACAGGCAGCGATGCAGCAGGCACGGGAATCGGTTGGCGGAAGCTTCACGATGAATCTGAATTATGATGAAAGCAACCCGAATGTAAAACGTGAGGAGACCAGCAATGCATATGGCTCCGGTGCGCGTTTGGAGAATACAGGGCCACCGCTGACAGAGAAAATCGCAAAGCAGCTAAAGGATATTGAAGGTGTGAAAGCAGTAAATGGCAATGCAGTCGCCATGCTGGAGGATAACGGTCTGAAATATATCAAGGCGCAGAAGGATCATAACTTTTCTTTCTCTGTATCCGGCGGTGGTGATGATACTGCCGCTCTGCCGAATTTCCAGCTGGGAATCAATATGGATTCTACACTGGATACGATGTTTCAGAATAAACGCATCAAGCTGGTAGAGGGACGTCACATCAAGCCGGATGATAAACGTAAGCTGCTGATGCATAAGGAGCTTGCAGAAAAGAACAAACTGAAAATCGGTGATAAGGTGCCATTAAAGCTGCGTGATCGCGACCGAAATGAAAAGGGTCTCCCTGATAAGGCCGTAGAGGCAGAAATTGTCGGACTATTTGAAAATGCTGCTACTGAGCAGAATCCCATTTCCTTTATGATGCCGGAAAATAATCTGATTACCGATGTGGAAACAGGCAGACTGTTGCTTGGTATGGATCAAATCGAATTTGAATCAATTTACTGCCTTGTAAAGGATCCGAAGCAGATCGACAGGGTAGTCGCTCAGGTGAAGAAGCTGGACCTGGATTGGGATCAGTATCTACTGGATACCAACGATGAGCAATATCAACAGATTGCCGGATCAATCGAAAATCTGGATGAGATGGTCACACTGATTCTGTATGCGGTCTTCCTTATATCCTGTGTCATACTGACACTGCTTCTGTCCTTATGGATCAAAGGAAGAATTTACGAAACAGGTGTTCTGTTATCGCTGGGTATATCCAAAACAGGAGTTGTACTACAGTATATCTGCGAGCTGATGATTATAGCGGTACTTGCATTTGGTCTGTCCTTTCTCTTTGGAAAGGCGATGTCACAGTCACTTGGTGATCGCATGATGGCACAGATTCAGAAGCAGCAGGAAAATAGCCAGGCTGCCAACAGCATATCGATCACCGGTAATTCCATGCGCGGAGGACTGCAAAAGGAAGCGGATGAAATCACGGAGCTTGATGTTTCCGTTGATGCACAGGAGCTGCTGCTCGTATACACCACCGGCACCGTTATGATTGTCATATCTGTATTGCTATCCAGTGCGGCGGTATTGCGGCTGAAGCCAAAAGAAATTCTTTCCAAAATGAGTTAGGAGGACATACTATGCTGGAAATGAAAGATATTAGCTATACGTATAAGGGAAAGGGAAACCGACAGATATTGACGGATATCAATATGACATTTGAGGAAGGAAAATTCTATGTTATTGTCGGCACCTCCGGATCCGGGAAAACAACACTGCTTTCTCTGCTTGCAGGTCTTGATGAGCCGCAGAGCGGACAGATACTGTATGCGGGGGAGGATATCCAGAGAAAAGGATTGAGCTATCATCGTCGACACCATGTATCCATTGTGTTTCAGAATTATAACCTGATTGACTATTTGACCCCCTATGAAAACGTGTGTCTTACAAAACGCAAGGCTGATCCTGCCCTGCTGCATTCGCTGGGTCTGGCTGAGGATGAAATCCGCCGCAATGTTATGAAGCTTTCCGGGGGACAACAGCAGCGAACAGCGCTTGGCCGCTCGCTGGCAAGCGATGCCCCCATCATTCTTGCAGATGAGCCGACAGGTAATCTGGACAGTGAAACAGCAGACGATATTATTCGTGTACTAAAGATGAGTGCCTCTCAGCTGAACAAATGCGTTATCGTTGTTACACACAGCAAGCGTCTTGCAAAGGCTGCGGATGTCATAGTACGACTGCGCCATGGAATGCTTTATGAAATCTGATATGGATCAAAGCTGCCTGTATCAGTTTGTACGCAGAAAAATCCGGGAGGAACTGCATATCAAGGAGCAGCATACCTATCTGGAGGAAGAGCTGTTGTGCTCCCTTACCGTCCTGGTCTATCATCTCTGTGATCTCAGCGCAGATACACTGGATATGCATATTCATAATGTCATCGTACAGCAGATGCCACTTATTCAGAAAACGCTGATGGAAAGTGCACAGCTTAACAGAAAGGAAGAACATTCATGAAAAACATTTCAATCAAGGCTGCACAGGTAGCTCATGCCTGCTATATATTATCCGCCATTATGGTATTCTACACACTGCTCAGTATATTCAATATACACCAGTATATCCAAAGTCTGGTCGATGCGAATCAGCTGATTGTATCCCAGCAGCTGTTTAAGGTTTTCATCACCTATCTGGACAGCAGTCTGCCAAGTCTGTGTTATGCCCTCATATTGCTTGCCCTTGGTTTTATACTCCAAAAACGCTATGAAGGCTGCAGGGATATACTCGTCAATCAACCGCCTGTGGAAAAGAAAGAGAAACAGGAAGCGGTGGAAAATGAGGATGATATCGATGCGTATCTGAAATCAATTTAAACCGCAATCTCGTCCTGCAGAAAAGACCTGTAGCGATATGGAAGAAGCATTCTCCATATTGAATACAGGTCTTTTTTATGCAGGATTCAAATACTTTCATTCTCCTTTAAATAGCGGCGAATGTCCTGAATCTGCCGTCTGGTGTCATAATACCCCATCCAATACAGACTGCCCAGCTTTTCTAGATCCGGCTCCAGCCTTCCCACGGTAACCGGCTGTGAAGGTGCGATGACATAGATACGTTTTTGCTCCTGCAGCATTTCCAGCGCCTCGCATTGCCGATTATAATTGACATCCATTTCCTCCAGCGCTTTGATAAATTTCGGGTACGGCCTGTAGATCGTCTTTTCCAATGGCAGCTTTCGGGTGATACTATCCGTTTTCTTACGATAGGACAGCGGTCGCGTCCGCACGACGATAATTTTTTTATAGCCTTCCCCCAAAGCCCATGCAAAGGGAATTTTATCACTGCAGCCGCCGTCCAGATACGGATAGCCCTCCATCCATACCATTTTGGAAATAAATGGCATAGAGGCTGATGCCTGCACCGCCTGAAAGATATCGCGGCAGTGATCCTTTTCAAAATATACCGGCTCTGCTGTTTCACAGTTGGTCGCAACAGCAATAAAGCGACGGTCGAATTGAAAAAACCGTTTCTTATCAAACGGGTATTCCTGATCTGCCTGATGAAAGGCAAATGCAAAGCCAATCAGACCTTCCCCGTTTTGCAGTGCTTTTCTTCCCACATACCGTTTGTCATGGCGGTATTTCAAATTCATGCGGATTGATCTTCCAATCTGACCGGATACATAATTCAATCCATTCATGGCTCCTGCGGATACACCGATCGTACAGCGCAGATTGATGTTTTCCAGCATGAGAGCATCCAACACACCCTCACCATACAGCCCGCGAAATGCACCGCCCTCCAGAACAATGCAGCCCTCCTGTACCATGGTGGATGCATTTCCGTGCGGCAGCTGATGAAAGCCGGAATATATTTTATTCATTCCATCACCTCTCACAATCCAAGAATGAAACAGCTGCATATCATGGCAATGGCACAGCTCATGGTTACCGTCATTCATCCGTTGGAATTTTACGTAAGCAATACTAGCACAACTCTATCCCATAGTCAAACGATAGGAAATAAAAAACCGAAAGCATCACCTTCGGTTCATTTATAACTACGTATCAAACAGAGAGCTTACAAAGCTGCCTTGTTTAATCGGAATACCGACACGAACATTTCATCATACAGGAGAATATGCTCTCCCATTCTTCCTGCGCTGACCACCTCATCACGCAGAATGCGAAGTCCCGGCTTTACTCTGATCATCAACTCTGTAATTTCCTCAATGGTCTTCTGCTTTTTGCTGTGAAAAACCAGCTCTTCTCTTCCGATTTCCAGAAAAGCCTGATATAGTTCTTCCGGATAATCGCCTAGCCAAACATTTGGATAGTGCATAAGCATATGCCATGCATCATCAATCTTGATTTCTTCTTCCATATCTCACTCTCCTTGCTATATTGTATTATAGAGAAGAAAAAATATACAGAAGAAGGCTAAGGTAAATTCTGGAATCCCCTGTTTTGATGCTGCTGCTATACGGAAAACCGGAAGTCAATCAAGATAGTTTAAAACCTCTTCCACATCAGTTATGATTGCATCCGCCTGATTTTGTTGAAAGCCAAAG
This sequence comes from Clostridiaceae bacterium OM02-2AC, assembly GCA_003481775.1. GTDB lineage: Bacteria > Bacillota_I > Bacilli_A > Erysipelotrichales > Erysipelotrichaceae > Clostridium_AQ. Next base: position 38,609 of record QULU01000011.1, on the reverse strand, counting down.
CGGGTATCTTTCTTTGCTAGCACGTACATTCCAGCTTTTTTAGCAGCTTCAATTCCATACGGACTGTCTTCAAGTACCAGACATTCTGCACAGTCTGTATGCAGATTCTGTGCAGTGCGTATATAAATTTCCGGGTGCGGCTTTGTTTTCTGAAGCATCTCCCCGCTCAATACGCTATCAAAATACGGATGCAGCTCACATTGTGTGAGTACCGCATTGATATCCGCCAAATCTGAGGAGGAGGCAAGCGCGATTTTTATTTTTCGCTCCTTCAATACCGCCAGCGTTTTTTTCACACCGGGATTGAGAATAGACGCATACGATATAGGCGTATATGCGTTCTGCTCATAATGTATTAAAAAGCTTTCATAGTCCATACGACTTTTGTAATATGCATAAACAGCATTGGTAATCGCATGCATGGAATTACCTACCAGATGATACAGGGAGGCCGGTTCCACCTGTATCCCATCATGCTTCAGAAACCGGACGATATCCTGCAGATAAAGAGGTTCTGAATCAATCAGAACCCCATCCATATCGAAGATGACTGCATGAAACATATCAGACGATACCAAAGAATGCCAGTGCAATACTCAAAGCGATAATGATAAGCAGAATGGTCGTGGTTTTTACTTTTTTACCGAGGAAATAATACAGAATACCGAATATAGCCAGCGGCAGAAGACAGGGCATAACCTCATTTAGATAATCCTGCAGCGGCTGTGCAAAATCGCCGCTTCCGACTTTGATTGGTAATTCAAAATACACCATGGAAGCACTCATACAGCCGATGACCATCAAGCCGACCACAGATGCAGCATAGGTCACCTTCTCCATCAAACCGGATTCCGTTACCTGTTTGAAAACATCTGCACCAAGACTGTAGCCCTTGTTCAGACAGAAATAGCGTAACAGCCAGGCTGGAATATTGAAAATCAGAAGGAAAATCAATGGTCCCATAATATTTCCATCTTTGGAAAAGGAAATCGCAATTCCTGCAGCAATAATTCGCAGAGTGCCCCAAATCAGAGAATCTCCAATACCGGCCAGCGGTCCCATTAAGGAAGCGCGGACAGCATTGATTGAATTTTCATCAAAGCTTTCATTATTTGCGTTTTCTTCCTCCATTGCCGCAAGAATTCCATACAGCAGGGTGGATAGATGGGGAGTAATCGCCATAAATTCCAGATGCCGCTGTAAAGCACGGCTTCTGCCCTCCGCATCATCCGCATACAGCTTTCCGATGACCTTGCACATCGTATAGCCGGCCGCAAGATTTTGCTGACGCTCATAATTCCAGGAGGCATCCTGATGGCAGGATCTCCAGAAAATACTCATCAGATCTTTTTTATTCAGCTTTTTCATATTAGAATTCGTTGTCATCCTGCAATCCCTCCATTTTCATATTTGTATCCTTCTTAATTGTCATAATCACAACGACAATCACGCAGGCCATCAATGCCACGCCAAGCACAGGCACCTGCAGATAGGCACTCAGAAGAAAGCCGCCGAAGAAAAATGCTGCGACATCCTTTGTCATAATCATTCTGGCCAGCATGGCAAATCCGATGGCAGGGATAATGCCGGTAGCTACCTCCAGCCCATGTGTGATAAAGGCAGGAATGGATTTTACAATATCCGCAATGAAGGGTGCCCCCAGATAGTAGGAAACTGCCACCAGCAAAGACAGAGGAACAAGGAAGGTGCATACAGCCAGCAAATGCGCATGTTCAACACCCTTTACATTTCCTTTTGCAGCATTACGGTCGGCCATAACACAGCTAACCTGCGGTATTACAAACATCATCAGGATATTGCTCAGCATCAATACCAGCGTTGCAATCGGAACTGCCAGTGCAACTGCTGTTCCGGCTTCACTGCCGCTGGAGATTACAAAGGATGCCCCGATAATCGTCCCAGAAACCATATCCGGCGGATTGCTGGCACCAACCGGAAAAGCTCCCAGCCAAACCAGCTCCAGTGTTGCCCCTACCATGATACCCATCTGTAAATCCCCCAGAACCAGTCCCACCAGTGGTGAAATCACAAGCGGACGATCCAGCATGGAGCTTCCCATAATTGCATTTGCATAACCGAACAATGCGACCAGTCCGATCAACAGTGATTGTATCAGTAAATTCATCTTTCTTTCCTCCTTACTATATTAGCTGCAGGGCATCCTGCTTCGGATCACCTGGAACCATACGTATTTCCAGCTCCACACCCAAGGCATGCAGCTCCTTTAGAATTTCCACATCCTGCTCGTCAACCGATATGGCCTTTGAAATCTGCTTTTTCCCCGGTTCATTTTTCAGTCCGCCAAGATTGATTGAAGAAATGCACGGATATCCCTTCACAAGCCTTGCTGCATCCGGTATGTTCCCACAAATTATAAACAGCTTGTACTTGTCTGTTACTCCACTGTTTAATGCCTTTATGGAATCCTCCACACTTTTCATTACCAGCTTGACGCCGTTTGGTTTTGACATGCGAATCGCCGTCATACGCAGTTCATCCTGCACAACCTCATCATTGGCAATCAAAATACAATCCGCCCCCAGCTGTTTTGTCCATGAAAATGCAACCTGACCATGCAGCAGACGGTGATCGACACGCAGCAGCTTCAGCATGTCAATCTCCCCCTTTCAAACAGGCGTTCCTTGCACTGATCATTTGTTTCACATGCTGTGCATCCACCTCTCCGTGATCCTTATAGGTATCCTTAAAATAACTTCCAACGATGGCGGCATCTCCAACATGCAACTGTTTTTCACAGTTATCCGGTGTCATACCAGCTCCGATTATCAATGGGAAATCCCCTATAATATCACGGAATTCCTTAATTTTTTCCATGCTTGTTTCCTGACCGGTTGCATCCTGCGTAACCACGATGGCATCACAGCGTGTCATACCGATTCTTAAATCCTCCTGCAGACTTCTTCCGGAAAGATACGGTTGATATTTAAACCGGACACCTCCCAAAACATATCCGGAAAACCTGGAGCGATACAGCTTCATAAAGGCATCAAAGGTGATGTCATTGCGTTCCTCCAAATGCCCGGCAACGGAATCCAGCTGTACGAATGTTGCTCCGTATTTGATTGCCAATTCAAAATTCATGGTGTCCTGATCCAAGCAATTCACTCCATAAATCTGATTGGGATAATTTTGCTGCAAATACGTTAGAACCAGCACCATGTGCCGATAGGTGCCAAAATAGTTTTCCACAATTACAGCATCTACCCCGTTTTCATAATAGATACTGATTTCCTTTTTCGCTCGCTCCATCACCTCTTCATCATTGTCACCAAGCAGATGCAGCATGCCGAAAATCGGCTTCCTGCTTTTGAATACATCCAAAAATTCTTTTTTCATGTCTCTTTGTCCTTTCCTAAAAATCTTCCTCTTCCTGTTTATCTATGCTTTTTCTACAGGTAATCCCTGCTTTAGCCTCATCCATCATGTGCACCATACGCTTCTCACTGACATCATCATGATCGCCCAGCAATACACTCAGCACCAGATTCAAATTCATGCCCGACAGAACCGTCACATCGCCAAAGGCTGTCAGCTGTGATAAAGCCGTATGCACACTGCCTCCCAGAATATCAGCCAGTATGATCCACGCATCATCGCTGGTTTCTATCTTTATCCGAAGCTGATCTGCATAATCCTGTGGATTCTGCCCCGGATACAGGCAGAACACCTCCACACCCTTTGTAAGATCACCGATGATCATGGATGCGGAATGCAGCATACCCTTTGCCAGCTCACCATGTGATGCCAGAATTATGTTTGCCATATCTTTCATCTCCCTTCACTTATTTACGTAGCAAAAGGTGTGCCAACCTTGCTTACATATTAAAAAAAACTGGAAAACTGCCGATTTCTTCCCTTTTCCTTCTATATTGCCCTGTTGATCCTTCTTATGTGAACCCATTTATGAAGCATACAGCATGCCAGTATATCCGCAAGGGCTTCAGCATCGACGCTATCCTGCTTTGCATCGACGCTATTTCTTCCAGCTATCACTGCCATAATAATGCCCCTGTACGCTTCCACTTACATGCCAAACAAGATAAAGGGCTGACGCAATCACATCGGTTACGTATCAGCCCTTAAATTATAATCATTCCTTCCTGTACATCATCCTTTTTATTATCTTAGCTCTACTCACTGACAACAGTTCTCTCTGCCACTTACAAACGACATCGGACTTCTTCAAATAAAGGATCTTTCAGGCATGTATCGTGCAGACCTTTTGATCCTTATGAAGCTGCTTTGTGTAATCAAGGATATGAAAAGCTGCGTGCCATCATCCCCTTACAGAACGAAAGCCTTTTACACAGGAATACCTTCCTGATGTAAAGGGCTTCTACTAACCGTCATTATGCTCTACATAATTAAAGATATATCCGATTTCCTCAACCGGAATCTCCACACCGTAATAACTCTCCACAACACTGAACGCATGCTTTACGCACTGAATGAAGGCTGCCTCCTGCTGCGCAAAATCCTCGATATCCGTAAAAATTTCAATCTCTCTTCTTGTCACCAGACGTTCAATCAGACAGCAGATATGGACATACAGTCCGAAGCAGGTATTGTTGGTGAAGCGCAGTCCCAGCTCCAGCTGCAGCTTATCAATCGCATCCGCAACATGCTCCAGAAGCTTGTTTGGATTTAGAATCGTCAGATTGTTCATAATATTGGATAAAGAAAAATTCTTCAGTATGTTTTGCTGGAAGGTTTTCATCTCATCCTCCCGCATATAGTCCTGGAAATAGATTTTCAATTCATCCAGTGTATCATTGATGATCAAATCCTCGATCGGAATAAACCGAATTCCCTCTAGATTGGGATTCAGGGTACCTACTATGCAAATCACCTCATATGTATCGAAAAAGGCATCGTGCATCTGCTTCTCCAGCAGGGTATTATAATCATAGGTCAATACCTGAATCGGGAAATTATGCGGCAGGGAATCCTTCAGAATTGTTTTCAGCTTCTCTGCCGTACCGATTCCACTGGCGCAGGAGCATAAAATCACCTGTTCCTTTCTGCGATGCTCTACAATATGATAGTGATATGCACTGTAGGTTTGCACCGCTTCAAATATCTCCTGCATGCCGGTTCCCTGAATCATACCGCTTCCTACCTCAAGCGCCAGCTTGGTTGTCACATTATTCATGATACCGATATTGGCATTCTGATTTTCTATTCCCTTATACAATTCCTCTAAAGAGCCCATATCCACCAGCAGAAACAGCTCCTCAAAACGACCGATTTTGCTGAGATAACGGTTCAGACGCTCGGTAATCTCCTGTGTCGTAACATGCAGCGGCATATCGATGGAATCAAAGACATAGCGTCCTAGAAATTTATTCACGGCATCCGCAAGAGAGCTGGCGGTGGAAAAGCCGTGTGCGATGATGATACCGATTCGCTTATTCAAATCCTGCATGCGATTCAGCAGCTTCAAATGCAGGCATAGAATCATGGGAATCAAATCCTCAAATTTTACATCCAGATTATTTTCAAGATGCTCGCGGATTTCCTCCGCAATCGCATATTCTCTGGGAAGCTTCTGCTTCAGAAATTTCTGCAGGGCAGCCATCTGTTTGCGATTTGCCTCCTGCCAGTTGCCAAGCTCCAAGGTATTCTGCATACAATCCACAATACATGCCGTAATGGCAATCAGATCATTGTTCACATACTTAAAGCCATAGCGCAGAGACAGCATATCGAAGATACTCGTAACAATCCCCTGCACATACTCATTCCCCGACAAGGCAGCACTGCTGCGCAGCATCGTTGCTTCCTGATAGGAATGGATTGCTTTTCCTGCTTCATCAAAGCAGACAGCAAATTCATGCGGTGTCTGAAATGCCGCAAGGATATGCTCCAACAGCTGAATGATGGGACGCTCCTTCAGCACAAAGCTTTTCAGCTCATGGACAGGAATCATGCGCTGCCCTTCTCTGGATACCGATTTCCCTGTATCCTTTCTTTCCCGCAGCTTCTCAGGAAGATTGTAAGCACGTATTTCCAGTATGCCGCTTTTTTGATCCGAAGCAAACAATGCGTTCACACAGCTTGCCTGTATCGCATTTTTTAACTCTCCGATGTTGCCTTCAAATTCGCAGCTCAAAAGGAGCCGATAAACAAGTGAAGAGATATGAATTGACTTATGAATACGCTTTTCCTCATCCTCGAATATGGAATGAATCAGCTGCAGACGTTCATGAGAGCCGCGCTCCGCAAGGGATGGGACAGTGACGATCATCGGAATTCTTCGCAGCAGTGTTTTTAAAAGGACCTCCTGCGGCTTTTCTGTTGTCGCAAAAATAAGACGGACACTGGATTTATACCATTTCTCATTATCGCCAACCATATGATAGATGCCCTTATCCATGAACAGAAACAGCTTTTCCTGACATTCCGCCTTCAGACAATGCACCTCATCCAAAAACAGAACACCATCCTCTGCCAGCTTGATCAAACCGGGATTATCCCTGTCAGCTCCTGTAAATGCCCCCTTTTTATGACCGAAGAGATTTGCGGTCAAAAGCTCCGGATTGTTCGCATACTCGCTGCAGTTTACAATCAGAAATTTTCTGTCTTCTGCGATCAGCCCCTGATTTATTGCATACTCATACATAAGCTGTGCCAGAAAGCTTTTTCCGGTTCCTGTTGGTCCATACAGCAGAAGCGGAAGACCGGAAGGAGGATACGAAATGGTCGCCTTACACTGGTTCACCAGGGAAGACAGACTTTCATCATAGCCGATCAGCTTCTCAAAATCCTGCGGCTGATGCGGCTGCAGTGCCTTCTGAAACTCTTCCATGGAAGTAAACTCACGCTGATGCAGTGAAACATCATACCTATCCTCTATCGTATCCCCATCATAAAATACGACCGGTCTGGTATTGATTTTCAACAGACGTCCTTCGGTAAACAGCTGATTGAGATACTGAGATACCATATTGCGGCTCAGCTGCAGTTGTTCACTGATATAAAGCGAATTCCCCTGATCGCTCAATCCATGTTTTGTAGCCTCCACCACATAGGCATATACCTTTTCCAACATTCTGTTACCGACTTCCTTTCCTTATGATAAGTGTATAGGGCAAAGATTTGAAAGTCAATGTGGAAACTTATGGAAATGTACAAATGTTGGCACGATTTTTGCTAGGTTATAAAAGAGAATGATAGAGGTGATGATATGACGCAATTCCTGCAGCAGAACCAGACAATGAAACAGACACACATCCTCACACAGAAGAATCGGCAGGCACTGGAGGTTTTGAAAATGGACAGCCGCGAATTGCTGGAGCTGATTTCAGAAAGTGTACAGCAAAATCCGTTTCTCGACTTTCATCCCTGTGTACAGGGGGACGACTATCTTTTGCAAAATGCAATACGGCAGCCATCCTTACAGGAGGATCTGTACATGCAGCTGCACACGCTGCGACAGCCCTATGATGAAGCACTGTGCTCCTATCTGATTGAATCACTGGATGAACACGGCTTTTTAAGCGGTTCTATTCGTGCTTATTGTGAAGACCTGCATACCGATGAGGAAACGCTACTGCAGCAGCTTGAAATCCTGCAAAGCCTGGAGCCCTGCGGAGTCGCAGCACGCAGTATCCGTGAAGCTATGCTTCTGCAATGCAGGCGAAGCCATAATCCCCTTGGGGAACAAATCCTGTCAGAATATGCACAGGAGCTTGCAGAGGGTGATATAGCCCTTATTGCAAGAGGGATGCAGATCAGCGTCAGGGAGGTAAGGGAGGTCATTGCATCCCTTCGTACCTGTAATCCGAATCCCTGTGCAGAGTATACAAAAGATCGCGTGGAAACGATATTGCCCGAGGTGGAAATCTGTGTACAGGACAAGCAGCTTCAAATCATACCGATGCGCTATGGCGCTACGCTTGTGCAGGAGCAGTATATACAGGCAATCGAACAAAATGAGCAGCTGAAAGCCTATTTCCGTGAGGCAAATCTGCTGTTTGAAACACTGAACCGCAGAAATGCCACACTTCTGCTGATTATGAATGAGCTGGTTACTATACAAAAGCATCATATGAGCTGCAGCCCTGCACGTTGCAGAATCTGGCAGATCGAATGGGTCTGCATGTTTCAACTGTATCCAGAGCCTTACAGCACAAATACTATCTCTTTCACGGGGAATGCTATCCGATCCGCAGCCTGCTGCGTACAACAACTGCACAGGGTGACAGCAGTGATGCCGTACAACGTGCAATCGCAGATATCCTGCACCATGAGGACACATCACATCCCCTCTCCGATCAGCAGCTCGTCATCAAGCTGAGGACGATGGATATCAGTGTATCACGCAGAACCGTCACGAAGTATCGAAAGCTGATGCATATTCCAAGCAGTATACAAAGAAAGCATACATAAAAAAAGAAAAAGCGGCAACACTTTACAGCAGAGGTGTCGCTATGAAAAAAACAAATACAAGCCATGCACAGGAGCAACGGGTGAACTGCTGTGTCATGACCATGGGAATCAAGCATGCAGAACAGCTGGTGCTGCTGTTTGGAAAAACGCGAGTGCTTCAGCTTATGAATCAGCTTTTTGAACAGGCACAGCACCTGCTGCCCCAAAAAGCGCAGATTGCCCAGCTTTCAGATTATCGTCTGCTTTTTCTGCTGCCATCCTGTACCCGACTGGATGCGCTGCGTCTGATCTATGATTTGGATGATTCCTGCGATGCCATTGCACAGCAGCTGTATGCTGCACGGCTTGCTCTTTCGTTCGGCATTTGTCAGCCCTATGCTTCGGATACACTGGAGGATGCCATACAGTATGCGGAATATTGCCGTCTGCATGATCGAGACAGCGAACGGTTTTCCACATCCTATGCATTTTATTCTCGACAGGCAAAGGATGTGCTGCATCACCGCTATCAGCTGGAACAAAACATTCTTAACGCCCTGCACAGACAGGAATTCAAGCTGTTTCTACAGCCAAAGATCAATACCGAAACACAACAGGTCGTTGGTGCAGAGGCACTGCTTCGCTGGATTCACAACGGCGTCTGTATACCCCTGCAGGAATTTCTTCCTATCGCAGATCAGAATACCTGCATTCGATTGCTGGACACCTATATGTTTGAACGCGTCTGTCAGCTTCTTGCACAGCGCCATGCACAGGGACTGCCGCCTCTTCCTATCAGTATTAACGTATCCAAGGCATCCTTCGAGGACGGGCACTATTATCTCGGAGAAATCCTCGCTATCTGCCAACGCTATGGCATCGCTCCTTCCTTACTGGAACTGGAGCTGCATGAGGATATCCCCTTTGAACAGAGAGAACAGGTACAGATATTTATACAAAGACTGAAGGAAGCGGGATTGCGCTGTTCTCTGGATGATTTTGGAAGTGCACGCTGCAATCTGCATATCCTGAGCTGGATCGATGTGGATATGGTAAAGCTGGACCATTCCTTTTTTGCCAAGCCATGGAACACTCGCCAGCAGATAACCTTACAGCACATCATCCCCCTGCTGCACAGGCTTCACCTTCCCGTCCTTGCGGAAGGTGTGGAAACAAAGGAACAGGTACAATTTCTCGCAGAGCTGCACTGCACGCTGATTCAGGGCTATTACTACTCCCCACCGGTTCCTGTTCATCAATTTTTCAAAGAAAACAAGATCTCCTTCTAAGGATACATGTGCAGGACCTGATACCATATGCTTCGATCACCTTGGGCATCAAAAGCATATCCAGTCAACCCTATCTTTTGTACAGCCTTGCACATATGCAAATAAGCAGTATCACGGGCTTATCCACATCAAGAAAAATATACAGAAATGAAAAAGAGGAAGCATATTTCTGGCGCCGTAAGCGTACCGTCCATGCTTCCTTTTTTTGATAAACAATGTATTCAGCGCTACCTGCTCTTTCTTCTGCTTTCTATACGTAATCCTTGTTCACAGCTTGTGCAGCTGTTCCTCGATGATTCTCCAGGCAGTCTCATTATCCTGTGCAAAGGTATCGGCATTTGCATGAAAATTCACCGGCATACTTCCCCTATACGCCGTAAAGCCGAGACGCTGATACATAGAAATAGCTACATAGCTGTTTGTCTGTGTCGTCAGATACAGAGGATGCTCACAATGCAGGCTGCTGTAGAGCTTAATCGTTTTCAGCATCAGGGATTTCGCTAGTCCCTTTCTCTGATGACGCTCATCAACACCGACCCAGTGTACCCGCATACGCCGTTCACCGAAATGAAATCCCTCCCAGACCGATGACGTTCCTGCAAGGTTTCCGTTCTCATCAACCACCAGAATCATATGCTGCGCAAGCTCCTTTGGATGAGTTTCAAAGGTTTCCGCAAAATAGCGTCTGCCAGATTCCATGCTTTCCAGCTGACCAAGTGATACATGCAATGCAATCCATGCCTCCTTATAGGATGGCTCATAGGGGTGAAAGGAATATCCCTTTGCCAATGGGATATCCGTAATCACCGGCGGCTGTGTCAATACCATCAGCACCGGATAATAGGGAATACGCTTATCTAAAGTTGTCATAGCTTCCTCCATTCCCACACTTTGCGTGGGTACAATGATCGCATGAACAGCGCTATTCATTTGCTGTTTTATCCATGCAGTTGAATATCATCACTATCCTGAAAAAAGGATGCGTTACAATCGCACCCTTATCCTAGCTCAATAGAATAGGAATAACGCTCTCCCGGATAATAGGAAATCGTATACTCCAGAACGTTGCCTTCATGATCATAGGATACACGTTCTCTGATTAACAGTGGATCGCCTTTTTTAATATCCAGCTTCTCCGCTTCTTCTTTTCTTGCAGTTATCGCTTTGAAATTCTCACGTGTTTTCACCGGCTTGCGAATATTTAGTTCATCCAGCAGTGCATACATACTTCCTGTATATTTTTCATCCTCCAGTGGCAGATTTCTGTCTCTGGAAAAATAGCTGACGAAATATACGATCGGCACATCATCCCCGGTTCTAACACGATCCAGACGATACACAGGATCTCCCTTTTTGCATCCAAAGATATCCGCCACATGCTGATCCGCCTTTACCAGCTCGATATGTGCCCAGCGTGTCCCCGGCTGTATACCGCGCTCCAGCATTTCATTGGTAAAGCTTTTGATACCTGCGAGCTGCTCTTCGATTTTATTTTGAAACAGAACTCTGGTTCCCTTTCCGCGGGCACGCTCAACCAGACCTTCACTCTCCAGCTGTGCGATTGCCTGCCGCGCAGTGATTCTGGACACATGAAAGATTTCCTGCAGCTGTGCCTCACTCGGTATGGAATCACCAGGCGCATATTCCTTTGATAAAATCTTATCCTTGATGATCTTCTTTATCTGTATATATAACGGAACGGCTCCCTTGCCAAAATCCAGCTTTTCCATGAAGTCACCTCCATGTGATTATTATATCATGTATGCGTATATTTTAGGAGTTATTTCTTACGTAAGCTTTCATAATTCCGATTTTGCTGCCGACAGACTCTCCATAAGGACGAATCGTATATTTGCCGGTGCTTGCCGGAACAATAAAGGTTTCTGCATAGTGGACAACAAATGGCTCAAATTTTCCTTCTTCACTTTCCACAACAGCTTCTCTTCCTTCCACAAGGTTCAGCATATTGACAGTACCAGCAGTATCATGATGTGTGATGGTTTCTGTCCAGTATCTTCTTGTTTCAATGAATTCCAGCTCATGCAGACCTGTGTGCTCTTCCACATAGTCCTCGGTACGTTTCACCTCATGAATCGCATTCACCAGGTTCTCCTCACACCATGTTGTCGTACGGTCCCACTGAATAACCTCTTTTCCGTGCTCCACATGTACCGGTCTTGGACGGCCATCCAGACCGACACGTCCCCAGTCCCACAGCTTGAAGGTAAAGATATACGGAGTTGCACTGATTTCCAGCACCATTGCCTCACTACCGGAGCAGTGGCAGGTACCGGCAGGAATCAGGAAGTGATCATGCTTCTTCGCAGGGAATTTGTTGATGTATTTCTCTGCATCAAATTCAATCTCACCTTTGTTTGCACGACGCAAATCTTCTATCATCTGCTTCTGATCCACACCGTCCTTCAGACCCAGATATACACAAGCGCCTTCTCCGGCATCCAGCATATAGTAGCTCTCATCCTGTGTATACTGCATACCGAACTGCTTTTTGATATATTCTGTCAGCGGATGTACCTGAAGGCTAAGATTCTGTCCGCCCATCGTATCCAGGAAGTCAAATCGGATTGGGAATTCCGCACCGAAGCGTGCATAAACCTGTTCACCAAGCAGCGGCTTTGGCTGATACAGCACCAAATCCATTGCCGGAATTTCCACAACAGCATCCGCAAATTCCAGATACAGGGAGTTTTCCTCCGGTACACCGTCAAAGCTCCATGCGAAATTGGATTTTTCACGGTCAAGATCACAGACCTCCTTCATCCACTGTCCGCCCCATACACCCGGATCAAAATATGGAACGGTACGGAATGGCTGCTGAGCAATCTGCTTCAGTGCATCACGCAGAGCAGTACCCGGAATCATTTTCGGATCATCTGCCTTATTGGTATCAATCAACCAGTCGATATCCTCAAACACTGACATCTTGTGTTTATCGGCAATCCGCCATTCAATGAAGAATCCGCGCTTGTTCTTACGCAGCGGATCTTCATCATAATTGCTGCATTTATAATTTCCCATGCCTGCACGATACCGCATCTGAATTTCCCAGCGTGCCATATCGAAATACACCAGCTTATCGCCAGGATGTACCAGCGATGCGCCAAAGCCGTATACGATCACCAGACCATCGGCTTTTTCCACCTGCTGTTTTGCAGCCCCCAGCTTTTCCATATCGATAAAATCAGAAACCTCGCCATAATACATCTTACCGAATACACGGTCATCGGTAAGGATATACTTCAGCTGCTCCGTAATCGTTTTTTCTTCCTTGAATACATCGATCATATTGATCAGCATAGCAGGCTCCAGCTTCTTCAGCTCCATAAGGATTTCTTCATCCCGTACTCCCGGATACACATCACAGGTTAGGATGTATTTTCCGGATGGGATTTCCTTTTTCAATGTATCCAGAATATTGTTGTAGCCGACAACGGCAGCATGCTCGTGTCCTTTGATTTTTGTTGATGGAAATTTGTTGTAATTGCTTTTCATCTCTAGTCCTCTACTTTCTCAAAACGAAGGGTTCCTTCTTCTTTATATACGCGATATCCAAACGGCTGACGTTCCACTGCGGCATAATCATGTCCGGCATCACATGGCCAGCAGGCACCGATTTTCATAGGCTTTTCACCGGTATTGATCAGACGGTGTGCAAGATGTCCGTCGATATGGTGAAGCGAGCCGGGATAGGTTTTTTCTGCCCAGGTTGTACCATCCTCATCCATCAGCATCAGCAATCCCTCTCCGGCAATGCAGAAATAAAATTCTACACATTCCCGATTTTCATGCCAGTGTCCGCGGGTCATATTGCATTCACCGTTTACCAGTACGGGATACAATACAGTCAGTCCCCAGTTCAGATTGCCTGCGCGTTTGTCGCTTCCCTGTGTATAGTGATAAACCTCATACATCAACGTATCATCCGCCAATGCAGCAGTATTACGATAGAAGCCCTTTGCATCCTTATATAGCTTGGCAGAGGTGTTCACTTCACTGCCCTTGATTACATCCTGAAAATCATGAATGACTTTTGGTTCCCTTATGTTCATTTATGAAATTCCTCCCATTCTTTTTCTTTCAGCTGCGGTCTTGATACAAACAGAAAGCGATCCGGGTCTTCAATAAACTGCGTATAGATCGGCTTGCCCGGCTCCAGATGAAATTGAGGATAATCGTGTGCAGCTATCACATGCAGCTTCGCTTTTTTATATGCAGGATTTATTTCCCAGGTAATATTACCAGCCTCTACGACCGGGAAATAAGCGATACCATGATGCGCACGCACATCTTCATAATCAAAGCCGAAATCCCGTACACACCATGCCCCGAAGGTTAACGGTTTTTCCACATTGGCGTTGATGGTCGCATGTACCCAGCCCGGTGGAACGATGACGACTTCCCCTGCCTTCGCATGTACTGCATAACAGTTTCCCGCATCGTCCTTTCCATATTCCTGCATATAGATAAAGGCTTCGCCATCCCATATCTCATACACCTCACAGGTTGATGACTGACACGATGGGGATATTGCGTGTATGTGTCCCTGAGAACGGACCGGTTCCTTTCCCAGAATCCCCTTTGCATAGGTTACGGCACCATACAGCAGGTTGCGTTCTGTAATCGCTGCAAGATCCTGTTTTCTTCCTACATCCATAACAATACTGTATAGAATTTCAGGGCCTGTACAGGATGGATCCTGCAGGGAGGAGCGGATTGCTTCCAGTGTTCTTTTCTCCGGCTTTGGACCAAACACATCCGGTCCATAGATGAATTCCATATCCTTCTCTCTGCTTTCAATATCAAAGCCAGGATAGAATTCCATATAACCACCTCCTAGTTGTTATATCATTATGTCATTTACACCTGTATTGTATCCTGTTTCCTTTCTTCTGTCAACCGCAAAAAAGAAAAAAAGCATGCAAAATCCACATCCCTTTGCATACAGCTCACAATTCATCTGAAAAGAAAAAAACCGCCACTCTGATGACAGTTACTTCTCTCTGCGAATCAATCGCATCTTAAACTTATTACGATCTCCGCGGTACTCCGCAATCGAATATTCCACTGGCTCATCCTGTTGTGTATAGGCAACCGTTTCCACATGCATCAAGACGCCGTCCTCCTCCATATTCAGAATCGTGCGCTCCCGCTGTCCCGCCTTTCTTGCCTCCACTGTGCGATCGACATAGGCAACTTCGGTCTGATATTTCTGTGAGAAGATATCATATAAGGAAGACTGTTCAAAATCCTCCAGTTCAATATCCAAAAAGTGCTCATATGGTACAAAGGTATTGACGAGCACCATCTCCTCCTCATCCGCATAACGAAGACGCTGCAGGTGAAATACCTTTCTGCTTTTTGGATAAATTTCCACACATTCCTCCGGCAGCTCAATCACCTCACTGACAATCACTCTGGTGGATGGGGTCAGATGAAGACTGCGCATTTCCTCGTCAAAGCTCCCCAGCTTCTGAAAGAAGTAGCCTTCAATTTTCGGGCGTGATACAAAGGTGCCCTTTGCTTTATGCCGTGTGATGTAGCCTTCATTGATCAATTCAGAAAAGGCCTGCCGTACAGTAGGACGCGAAATATCCAGCAGCTCACAGAATTCTGCTTCGGTCGGCAGCTTATCCCCGGCTTGAAAGATCCCCTGCTTCAGCAGCTCCACCAGCTGTGTCTTCAGCTGAAAATATAAGGGCACCGGTGATGCCTTACTGATTGTAAACTGTTTTGCGATTCGCTCATCCATAATGTTTGACTCCTTTTCACAATATCTTAATTATAACGGATAGCGTACCATTTGACAACATAAGTTCACAATGTTATAATGTAATTACATTAAAGGAGGGTATCATATGAACATCATCAATACGCTAACAGAAGCATCACTCGCCAAATATTTCGACCACACCTTTTTAAAGGCCTATGCGACAAGAGCAGACTTTGAAAAGCTTTGTAAGGAAGCAAGAGAGCTGGGGACTGCAATGGTCGCAATCAATTCTGCACAGGTGCGCGTTTGCAAGGAGCTGCTGGAGGGATGCGATGTGCATGTGGGCGCTGCAATTTCCTTCCCGCTGGGGCAGAGTGTTTTGGAAATCAAGGTGGAGGAAACAAAAAAGGCAATACAGGATGGTGCTGATGAAATTGATTATGTCATCAACATCGGAGAGGCAAAGATGGGACATTGGGACTATATCGAAGAGGAAATGCGACAGATTACAGAAATCTGTCGTGCGCATAAGGTAATCAGTAAGGTCATCTTTGAAAATTGTTATCTGGAAAAGGATGAAATCAGGAAGCTGGCGGAAATCGCAAAAAAGGTGAAGCCGGATTATATCAAAACAAGCACAGGCTTTGGAACCGGCGGAGCTACCCTGGAGGATGTCCGTCTGATGAAGGAGACCGTGGGTGATGATGTAAAGGTCAAGGCTGCCGGAGGTGTACGTGACTGGAAAACGTGCAAGGCTATGATTGAGGCAGGTGCTGAACGAATCGGTACCAGCAGCTCCATCGCTATTCTGGAAGGCTTCCGAAACGAAAGAGGGCAATAAAAATGAAGAAAATAGTTATCACTGGAGGGAACGGTTATATTGCCTCCCTGGTAAAAGAGGCTCTGCAAAGCTCTATGGAGATCATTTCACTTACTAGAAAAGAGCTGGATTTAGGGGATACCGATGCTGTGCGCAGCTGGTTTAAATCCCATGATTATGATTATGTTTTTCATACCGGAGCCATGGCTCAGACAGCGGACTGTGAGAAGTATCCGGAGTTAACACACCGTATCAATGTGGACTGTACAAAGGAAATCGCGACTGCCTGCAAAGAAAAAAATGCCCGCTTGATTTTTATCAGTACAGAGCAATGCTTTAATGGCAAAACAGAGGAAGGGCCGTTCACAGAGGACACTTCGTTATGCTCGGTTACGGCATACGGCAATCACAAGGTGGAATGTGAAGACTTTATAACCTCATCGCTGGAAGACTATATCATACTGCGCTTTTCCTGGATGCTTGGCATGAGCCGCCCGGGAATCAAGGCATCACCGAACATTATCCGTAATGTTATGAATGCCATGTTCTATCAGGCCCCTGCTAAATTTACGGTGAACGAGATTCGAGGAATGACGTATGCACAGAAGCTGGCAGATGTATTTGATAAAATTATCGAGCTGCCTTCCGGCATTTATCATGTATCTGATACCAACACGCATAACACCTATGAGTCCGCAAAAATCGTAGCACAGAAGCTGGGATTCACACAGGAACAAATCGATGCCTGCATTCTTCCAAATCATGAACGCTATGCAGACCGCTTCCGGGATTATCGTCTGGATACCCGGAAACTGAAAGCACATGGTATTGATTTTGGCACCTTTGAAGAAAATGTGGATGCCTGTCTAAAGGATTTCGGCTGGTTGAAATAACACGAAAAGAATATCCTGTCACCAATAACGGGATATTTTTTTATCAGCTTATACAAAAATATAATCCATGAAACCAGAATATACAATATCTCGAATTTCATTTTGCTTTTCTGATTTCCATACCAATTTGAGCAGTACCCTCCAGCATATCCTGACATCTGGATTTACACCGGTGCCATCCTCACATGTAGATGTTCAGCAGCAGTGAATACCTATATATTGAATCAAAAGCAGGTGAAAGCGTTCTTTATCTCTGCTCTGTATCCTATAGGGAGTGAAATCTTCTGCATCCACTCTGTTATGTGAGAAAGCATGAAAGCACATCCGTAGAAACATCTTTTCGACTGAACGGTAGTCCTTTGTTAGCTTCAGCGTAAAAATAACAATAGCGCAGCGTTTGTATGGCGTTATGCTCTGCACGATTCCCTCAGTAATTCAGCAGTTTTATGTTTACGTACAGCAAATCCAGCCCTGCCATACCTCTTCCGCATACTTTCCATTGTAGAAATGATATTGCTTTCATCCTGTGAGAATTTCTAATGACGATTATCACTACAATTTTCATCTGAAAATGATATAATAGACAGGTAGTATATGGAGGAATGATTATGAAAATAGCATATCTGATGCATTCAGACCGGAAATACGATGAGGTTGTAGAAACGATCAATCAGCTTACCAAACAAGGGGATCACGTTTTTATTATGATCAATGATGATGATTTGAGAGAACAGGTTCAATTTGTTTACATGGATTATTCCAGAGTACATATTTCCCACACACAGGAATTCGCTCAGGAAGGCGATATGTCAATGGCAAGGGGTACACTGATTCAGATGAAGGAAGCTGTTCAGATCGGATTTGATTATTATATAAATTTGAATGATGGTATGATGCCGATAAAAACAAGGGAGGAAATTACCGCATTTCTGGAAGAACAGAATGGTAAGGATTTCTATTATGTTGAAACGTCTGAGAAAGAGGAGCCTGCGCTTCGCAAACAGACTTTAAAGTATTATCCCTTCACGAATCTTCTGGCCTTTCCAAGAGGAAAAGCGACGCGTGCAATAACCAGAGGCTTCGGAAGCTTACTGTATGCTCTGCACATCCGTAGAACATTGCATGATGTCATTCAAATTGGCAGCCCATGGTTTATGCTGACACATACCAGTGCACAGATTCTTGCGGATAACTTTGACTATTGCTCCACGACATTCAAATTATCCTGGTATGCCGAGGAAATGTATATCCCTATGATGCTGGATAAGTTTGGCAACAAATGCGTTGAACATGTAAATAATGATTACCGTGTTGTAGGAAACGGAAAATGGGAACGCAGTCAAAATACACGCCCCACTACACAGGAGGCGATTGATCGATATCCGGAGGCACTGTTTGCGGGTGCTATTCTCGTTGATGAAGATTTCACTCTATATGAAAAATATTTCGATGCATACAATGCTAATTTAGAAACGGAAGAATAACTGAGTATTCGGTTATTCTTTTTTATTCGTAAATAAATATCACTTTCAATTAAGATGGTCCAGCTATGACGTTCCTTGGTTGCCTACTGTATAGCATATAGTCGCCTTTTCTAGGCTTTTGTATGTTTAAATGACAGAATATCAGAATGCTTTTGGATTACTGGATCGCTCATATCTCGTGCAAACGGATGCACTTATGCATGAAAAGGAACAACACCGCTTCTTTCCATAATTTATGAGAACCTACCATTCATATCAATAAACCTGCTCTGTTTAAGCTTTAACGATCTGTTTTGAAGTCATCGGCATCATATGCCCTCCCTTGCTGCCTATGTTACAAATGTGTATAAATGCATTCATACGCACGATCGAGCACAAAAAAACTTCCCATAGGAAGTTTTCGGATATCTAAATTAGATTGGGATATTTTTAAAACCCTTTCAATTCGTCAATCATTGCCAAAACATGCTTCTTCCCATTACGGAAGCTCATGAAGGACATAATGGTGAATCCACCAGATAGAATTGCACCAACCAGAGCAATCCACTTAATCACATTACGGACTGTATCACTGATATCCGGTAAAATAGGATCTTTCATACCGGTAAATCCCCAGACACAAAGGCCTGCAGTCACAAGGAAGATAATTCCTCCAACCTTGACCCAGCTTCCAAGCCGGCGTACCAGTATATTTTCAGACTGTATTTTCTGTTTCAATGCATCCTTCTCTGATTTCTTCATCGCTTATACCTCCTGTTATAAAGAAATCATCCCCACTTGGGAGGCAGGGATGATATTTCTATTTTTTTGTTGATTAGTAAGACAGATTTGGATCGAAGAATCCAACAAGAACACCGACGATAGCTACAACAACCATCAGCAGCATAATTTTGATTGGACTAATTGCTTTCTTAGCCATTAACCACCAGCAGCCCAGTACGAACAGCAGAGTCAATACGCCAGGGAATGCGCCATCCAGTTTTTCCTGCAGTAATACAGGTACTTCCTGAGTTCCTGTAATCTTTTCGATTACTTTGGAACCTTCGATAACAAGTTCTTTCTTATCCTGAATAGAAGTTGTCAGCTGTACAGAAGTAGTAATAGATACCCAAGTACCAGCCATAGCACCAACGATTACCTGACCCATAACGATTACGGATTCACGTAATGCAGTTGCCTGCTCACCAACGATAACTTCTACAGCAGAACCACCAAGTTCATAACCTTTGTTATAGATCCATTTCTGGAAGAAAATACTTGTCACGTTCCATACAACAATATAGAACAGAGGACCAATAATAGATCCGCCTTCAGCAAGACCTAATGCGATACCTAATAATACTGGAATATACGTACCAACGATCAGAGAGTCACCGATACCAGCCAGAGGACCCATCAGACCTGCACGAATACCATTGATCATTTCATCATCGATTTCCTCAGCACCGTTTGCACGAGCTTCTTCAAGACCAGCGGTAATACCAACTACGATAGAACCAATCTGAGGCTCAGTGTTGAAGAATGGATAATATGTCTGCAGCTTTTCAGCCTGCTCATCTTTTGTTTCATATAATTCCTGGATAATTGGTAACATGGACCACATGTAACCGAATGTCTGCATGTGCTCGTGAGAGAAGCAAGTCAGGTTACCATAGAACCAACGCCAGAAAGAACTATTTAATGACTTTTTCGATACCTTTTTCATAATTAAATGTCCTCCTCATCATCGTCAATTCCTGCAGGACCTGCTGCAGCTCTGTTTCTAATCATCGTCATCTGGTAGTTAATCAATGCAAATACAGCACCAACTGCAGTTGCAGCAATCAGAGTCAGGTGCATAGAACCTGCCAGTGTGAAACCAAATAAGAAGAAGATCAGGTCAGTTGCCTTGTTTACAACGGATTTCAGCAGGATTGCGATTCCGACTGCAGGCAGCAAGCTACCTAATGTAAACAGGGATTTCATATACCAGGAATCCATAGGCAGTGCTTCCTTGAACTGGTCAACAGCATCTGCACCATAGTAAACAATCAGCATAACAGGGATGAAGGAAATCAGTAAGTGAGAGATAAGAGGGAAAATAACTTCAACCTTACCGATAATACTGAAATCTTTCTTGTCCAGACGAGCCCATCCAATGTGCTGCCAAACAAGGTTCATCATCGCAGTTCCGTAGAACTGTACAGTACCTACAGTACCAACCATGGCACCTAAAGCACCTGCAAGACCACTTGCTTCAGAACCACCAAGGTCAAGACCCTGAGATTTCGCAAGAGCCCAAGCCAGAGGGATACCAATGTAAGAAACGGCACGTAAATCCGCTGCTACGGTACCACCTGGAGTTACCAGCGCGATATAAATAATCTGCATAGGGATTGCAATCTGAATACATCCCTTAACGTCACCAAGGATCAACCCTACAAATACGGATGCGATCAATGGTCTGTTCAATGTGTAGTTACCAACTGTAGTACCTAAACATGCAATTGTGGAGGCCGCACAACAACTCATAAGACCGAGTAAAGCAGCCTGTACCCAAGAAATCATAAATTCATCTCCTTTTCCTTTTTGAATTTATCTAATCTAATTCGAACACAAATCTCCCAATTTATTAGTATCCGAATTTAGATCTGAATTTTGGCCAGGAACCGATAGCAGTTTCTTCCAGCAGTGCAAAGAATACATCGAAACCAGCGTTTGTCATTGCTTCGCATGCTTCTGCTTCTTCCTGTGTGATGGACTGGTTCTGCCCCAGCTTGGTAGCACCTGGACGGTCGTTGCAAGGACCGATAACAACACGTTTTACATCACTTGGTACAAACTTGTTGTCAACCAGCAGCTCTTTCATGTCAACCGGATTCTTCGTAATCAGGAAGTATCGCTTGTTGCTGTCAAGCACTGTCTGTGCTTTTTCAAGGAAGTGTTCCTTTGTCCATACAAATACTTTTTTGTCTGTGGATGCTACGAATGACTGTTTCAGAACAGGTGTAGTAGCAGCCTTGTCGTTTACTGCAATGATACCGTCGCAAGGATATTCCTTGGACCAGCGTGTGATGATCTGACCGTGAATGATACGATCGTCAACTCGTACAAAACTAATCATGATTTATGTCCTCCTTAGATTAAATTCCGATGTTTAAATATCGTCTTCCGCGTCATCGCTCTCTACCTTGAATTCAGTAAGACCGGCATGACCCTCGCTCAGCAGCGTTTCTTTCAACAGCTCTGCATCGTCAAAATTATCTTTCATCAATACGGCGGTGATTGCCAGCGGCATATTCATACCTGCAATCACTAATGTGTTCGGCATCAGGCCTTTTTCATCAAGAACAGCCAGTGCGTTGGTGAATGGAGATCCACTTAGAATGTCTGCCAGCAGAATAACACTGTCGTCTGCATTCAGCGGCTCTACCAGAGTTCTGAAGTTTGCTGCAAATTCATCAGCACTCATATCAGCCTTCAGACTTGTACTCAGGACATCGTCACGTTCGCCTGTCATCATTTTGACAGCGGAATGCAGTCCCGGTGCAAATTCACCATGACTTACCATAATCACGTATTTCATTTGTCGTCCTCCTTTTTTTCACGGACACAGAACAAAACTACGGTGCGAAAGGCCAAAAAAATATTTTGGCTTCCCTACCAAATCCTTTTTCTTACCCGCCTTATGCATGAACCTATACTTAATAGTACAGATGATATTCCTGTAAAATCATCTGTTTTTTTATGCGTTTGCATAGAAAACAGGGATTTTTCAGTATGTCTCATAAGGTATACGTTTTGAAACACCAGACCATACCAGCTCTGTCTGTGTTATGGCAGCTTTCACATTTCGAAGTGACCAGCTTTCGTTGAAATGTAATCGCTTACCTCCGCTATTTACATTGTAATCTTACACCACGTTCCTCGTAATTTCAACTGTTTTGATAAATTTTTCTCACATAATTACAAATGTAATCACACATTTTAACCAAAATGTTCTATCTGAAATAGAAAAAAACGCATATTTACAGCTATTTTTAGCCACATACACGTTTTTATGTGAATATTGTGTGAAAAATTTATCTTACAAAACTTACCAGAATACGCGCCTTTCCACAGATTTCGATATCCGGGCAGCCAGCCGGTACGAAAATATTCTCTGTAAACGCAAATGGAAGCTCTTCGCCCTGATAGCGAAGGACACAGTCTGCGGAAACATTGCTGAGACAGTAAAAGCGCTTCTCATCCTGCGGCAGCACATAGCTTCCCGCAACATCAACCAGACGCACGCTGAATTCCCGCCGGTCAACCAGCATTTTCTCCTGCGTGGTATCCGCATCCGTAAAAGGCGATGCCACCTTTTCACAGCGAAGTCCGAAATCTGCGACAGCAAAGCTTTTATCAATATGCAGCTCACGCTCTCTGCCATTCGCATCCTTACGATGGTAATCATAAAAACGATAGGTCGTATTGGAATTCTGTCCAACCTCGAGTGCGAGAATGCCTTTTCCCAGTGCATGCAGCATACCGGCATCAATGCATACGAAATCACCGGCCTCCACCTCGACCTTGCGCACATAATCCTCAACCTGATCATTTGCAACAGCAGCTTTGATTACCGCTGCATCCGATGCAGTCGTTCCGGCTACCAGCGTAGCTCCCTGATCTGCTTCCAGAATATACCAGGACTCCGTTTTTCCTTCATCGTTTTCATGCGCTCTTGCATATTCATCATACGGATGCACCTGAATGGACAAATCCTCTCTGGCGTCCAGATATGCAAGGCGCAGCATCTGATGCAGCTGTTTTTCTCCCAGTATGGATTGCGGATCCGCCTGAATCAGCTCATCCAGCGTTTTCCCTGCATATTTCCCATTCAGTATCACGTTTTTTGCATGTGGATGGGCACTGATCTCCCAGCAGGTACCCAGCCCTTTTTCTTCCATACCGCGCATGGTTGTCAGACGATCGTTTGCCCATATGGTTTTATCATATACAGGCTTTAGCTTCATAGGATACATACTATCTACCTCTTTCCTTTTTCAAACTGATTATACAATGGAAGCTTCCGAAAAGCAACTAATTGTAATTACATTATAACATATTTTTATCAATTTGTTTGAAATCGTTTGCAAGTCTATTGTTATATTGTTATAATAATTGCAGAGGGGTGAGCTTATGTACGCATCTGTAATTACAGACCAGATTGATGAGGATCTGGAAACCGCCTTACGCATAGCCAGACTTTATGGTTATACGCACGTAGAGCTGCATAATGTGTTTGGAAAAAGTATTGAAGAGTGCAGCCTGAAGGAAATCAACACCATTCGCACCTTGCTGAATACCTATGATCTGAAGGTTTCCTGTATTGCAAGTACCGTATTTTTTCTGTGTCCGCTGATGGAGAACGATAAAGTAAGTCTGTTTAATCCGGCATTTCATGCGATTGAAGGGGATGTCAGTACACATCTTCGCTATTTGAAAAGCGCATGCCGCATCGCTAAAAAGCTGAACTGTCCAAGGGTACGCATCTTTCCATTCCGCTTCCCGGATAACCGGCCGCCTGCCTATGGCACACAGGAGCATATTGCACTGATTATGAAATATGTCCGCCAGGCTGTGCAGATTGCAGAGGAGGAGCATGTGACGCTGGTGCTGGAAAACTGTCCGTATTCCCATCTTCCAAAGGGACATATGAGCATTCAGATCGTAAAGGCCATAAAAAGTGACTATCTTAAACTGCTATGGGATCCGGCAAACAGCTATCGCGCCTATAAGGAAAATGTCCCCGCAGAGTATCTGACCTTTTCACTGGAGGAAGAACTGCACTATATCTATCCTTGGATCGATCACATTCATATTAAGGATTATGCATACCATGCGGAGCTGGAAAAGCCGTTTCAGCACGTTGCCTTCGATATGGGCGATATCGACTTCATGATGATCTTTTCCAATCTGCGAAAATTCGGATATGAGAATGCCGTATCGCTGGAAGCAGAGACCGATTATAATGAAACACTCGAGAGTATGAAACGCATGCAGGATTGGGTTACATTATCCGATCATACCTGATGCACAAACTAAAAAAAACCCGTTTTCGTTAGCAGAGCAATAAGCTGCCTTGAAGAACCGGTTTTTTTTATGAGAAATAGTTACGTATACAAATCACAGATAAAACCCGCCTTTTCCATAAGCGGGTTTCTTTCTATCATCAATTCATCAGCATCTGAATGCCTAAGAAAATAAGCAGGATTATGATGGGAAGTCCCAGCAGAATGACATAGGCAAAATTCACCTTATGCACGACCTTGTTCCAATTTTTCTCTACGAAATAATACCGGTCATCATCGGTTTTCATAATGACATCGGTTTCCATCAGATTGGCAATGGTGTACGCAATCACAGAGGTGGACAGTCGCAGATTTTTGAATGCATTGTATCCAACGGCCGTATCCGGTGTGAATGCATAGTGCTTCTTCAGAACATCCATAACCATTCTTGCCGATGTCTGCCCTGTTGTCGTTTTTTTCTTAGCCATAAAAACACTCCTTTAAGTTATTTACTATGTTGTTTGTTGTTTGTACTCTATTCTATAACAAAAGTCACAGCTTCTGCAACACTTTTTACAACATGTGCAGCTTCTCTGCGCACTTCCTGCGCTGCACCAGCCATACAGAAACTTTTTTCCACCTCATGAAACAGTGGAATATCGTTGGCACCATCTCCGATGAATGCGACTTCCTCCTGTGACAGCTTTACATATTCCAATGCCTGTAAAAAGGATTTTCCCTTATCGATTCCCTTGCGGGTGATTTCGATATAATCAAAGGATGTCGGTAGGATTTCATAGGTATCCTGAAATTGCGCACACAATATCGGCAGCCAGATATCCCGGCGTTCCTGTGTATATGTGTGAATACTGATTTTCACCACCGGCTCCTGCTTCTCCTTCAAATATCGCAGCAGATCCTGCTCTGCAATATCCCCAAGATAGGAAAGCTGTTCTCTTACCTCGTCCCAGTGCTTCGGTGCATACTGCTCCTTCATGAAAAAGAAGGTGCTTTTCTCATTGCACACAAAGGGGTTTATCTCATCCACATGATCCTTTAAAAACTCCATAATGCGTATGACATCCCTGGCCTCGATCTGCTCCTCCATGACCTTCTCATCACGAATCCAGATAGAGCCCCCGTTATTTCCGATAATCATATCCGCAGCAAGCCTATAACGCCTGATCAGCTTCTGACAGAAGCCGTAGTCCCGTCCTGTTACAATTCCAAAAGCAATGCCGTGCTCTGTCAGCGTATGAATCGCCTGTACATCCTGCTTTTGTATATTGCCGTGCACATCCATCAGCGTTCCATCCAGATCACTCAGAAACAGCTTCATCATCACACACTCCGTCAATCAATCCGTAATGTAAAAGCGCCTGTGCAATTCCGTTTTTGCTGCACAGTCCGCTCACATAATCTGCGGCCTCCTTCACAGCCTCTCTTGCATCCCCCATCGCAACCCCGATTCCACATGACTTGAGCATTTCCAAATCGTTGTAATCATCTCCGAAGCTGATGACATCCTGCATGCTCCAGCCCATCGCCTTACATATATGCGACACGCCCGTTGCTTTGTTATGCGTTCCGTTGATATCGTAAAAGCAGGTATCAAACGGTGTAAACATAAACTGCGGGAAGTGCTCCTTCATCGTGGCCAGATCAGCATCCTCTATTTTGGCGACAGCTGCCAACGGCATGGTATCCTGCAGATAGCCCTCGGATTCTCGCTCATCCACCAGAATATCCAGTCTTCCCAGAAAATTCTGCAGCATATTGGCAATCCGTTTATAGCCGTGATAGCAGTGTGCCGCATCCTGACACTGAAACATCAATGCATTATCCGTCTTTTTAAAGGCATGGATCAGGCTTCGTGTTTCCTCCATGGAAAAGCTGTAATGATAGAGCACCTCATGCTGTGCATTGCGCACAAATGCGCCGTTGCTGCAGACGAAGTAATCAAAGCTCACCTGCTCCAGCAGACTCTGTTCCATAGCAAAAGGAGGTCTGCCACTGGCGATTGCCAACTTCACTCCCTTCCTTGAAAGCTCATTCAGAGCATGGACACACGATGCAGGAACCCTGCGGTTCCCTTTCGTTACCAGAGTACCGTCAACATCAAATACCGCTAGTTTAATCATAGCTTCCTCCTCCAGATTTCTTTATTTATTTTTATTCTTCTTTCGTTTCTTCCATTCCAGAAAGCATTCATGCAGATAGACACCCATCTTTTTGGATACCACAACATGCTGGCGCTCCGTTGTCAGAATATCAATATTTTTGATAATGGATTTCATGGGATCCATTGACAGAATGGAGCGAAAGCGATAATGCGCTTTTTCATATACAAAGCCGTCATCATCCACGATTGCCCGCCGCTTCACGATGGAATCCAGTGCCATTCCCGCACAGATAATCGCCATCAATGCGAGCGCAAAGCAAACATACAGCTCATCCTTCGTATTCTTTTCCATCACAAAGATACCAATGATGCCAATCACAGAAAAGCCCAGGAAAAAAATCATATACGGCAGATACTGATTCACCATGGTATAGCCGTCCTTATGCTTCTTCAGATATTCCTTTCTCACCCTCTGATTGGCAAGAAACAGGCGCACATTCTGTACGGTCAGATAAATTCCATAGCACAGAACTGCGGCACAGATAATATAATCCATTGTATCAAATTTACTCATATGAACTCTCCTCACATTTCTAATTCGTATTATACACTATTTTTTCACAGAAATTAAGGAGCAGGTGATAACCGGTTACATTTGTTAATCCAGACGTTTGTATAAAATACCAAGTCCCAGCGGTACAAATCCACTCAGACCGATCAGCGCCAGTGTCAAATCGGCACCCAGGGAGGATACCATCGCTCCGGCAATCACCGGGGTGATCAGCAGGGAAAGTCCCACATAAAAGGCGGAAGCGATCGTCTGCCCGCTGCTTCGCAGATGAATCGGTGTTGTATCATCCACCAGTGTTTTGCTGGTAATCATGATCAGCGGATAGGTGATACACTGCATCAGCGTCACCACGATCATCATTTCCGGACTCTGTACAACGGCATAGCCCAGAAAGCGGATGATATACATAAAGGTACCAAACATCATCAGCTTATAATCACCGAATTTCTTTAACAGCCAGGTTCCCGCAAAAAACAGCGGCAGCTCGGTAAAGGCCTGAATGCTCCATCTGGCACCGACCATGCCCTCCTTTGCGCCCAGCGCCATCATTTTATCCACCGTCGTGTAGATATCCGCAGTCGCAATCACATTGATAAACAGAAAAATCAGAACCACGACAACATATTTCTTATCCAGCAGCAGCTCCTTTAAATCCGTTGCATGAATCCCACCGCTTTTTTCCACCTTGACCGCATCCTGCATGAACATTGTCAGTACGATGTTTAAAACAGCAAGACCCGCAAACACATACCCCAGAGCTGGATAGCCGTAATGCTCGACAACCAGAGCACCGATTGGACTGCCAATCATCCAGCCAATCGCCCCGAACGCACGTATCGGGCCAAAATTATTGCGGCAGGTTTCACTTGTCTCCAATGTCCAGGTATCCTGTACAGCCAGCGTGGTACGAAACATACCGCCTACCAGAGATATAAAAATCAGATGCAGAAAGAAATTCCGCTGTGTCACCTGATACATCACCAGCGTGGATAGCACAAAGACAATCAGACAGAGGTTAAAGAATTTCTTATCCGTTTTATACTTATCGCATAAATAACCGATAAAAAACTGCGTGATAATGGCCACAACAGCCGTCCCGGACAAAATGATACCGCGCTCTACAACATCATAGCCGACATATTCCAGAAAGGTCTGCATATAGCCGTAAGGCAATACGAAAGCGATATAAGACAGAAAGTAGAACAGGCACAGCATGGCCACGTTTTTCTTTTGACTTCGCATAGTTATTCTCCCTTTTATAGAAAAGGACCGGCGAATCTGCATCCGCCAGCCCGCATTGATGGCGTTTTCCCATCAGATATTTTCTTATCCTGTACCCGCGTCTTGCGACGGACGACAGCCGAAGCGCTTTGGAATGGTCAGTTCCCTGTACAGGCTTTCACGATTATCCGTTTGTTGAATTATTCCATATTGGCATGTCTTCCAAACATCGTATCGGAATCCTTGCCTCTTCGCTCCATCAGCATCATAACAGCAATATCCATGAAGATTCCCTCACTTTGTTCAAACAGAGATCCCATTGGCTGAATGGATTTGATATCCCCCTGCTTCGCACTTTTCGGTGAAGGTGCGCTGATTTCGATGACGACATCCGCCATACCGGCAATGCTGGAGTTAGGATTGATGGTGATGAGTGCTACCCGTGCTCCCATTTCCTTTGCTTTCGCAGCATGGTTGACAAGTGATTTTGTCTCTCCGCTGCCACTGCATACCACCAGTACGCCACCTTCCTTGATATTCGGTGTACACGTTTCCCCAACGACATAGGAAGCCACTCCCATATGCATCAGGCGCATGGCAAAGCCCTTTACCTGAAAGCCGCTCCTTCCTGCTCCGGCACAGAATACCTCATCTGCCTCATCGATCAGCTCTACGAATTTTTCTGCCTGTTCCTCATCAATGGAGGTCAGCGTGTGTGTAAGCTCCTGCACAACGATTGCTGCATATTCTTTATTGTTCATCAACCTTGTCCTCCTATTTCAGATGCTGCTTCATCTCTTTTGCGGCAGCTGCACGGTCTTCTGCATTGCAGATGGCACCGCCGACAACGACAACCGCAGCACCCTCGGATGCAATCGCATCAATGGTCGCAAGCTTCACACCGCCGGCAACCGCAGATTTCGCATGGGTAATCACACGGTTGACGATCATCAGCTCATCCAGCGGATTCTTTCCGGTCTGCTGTACATCAAATGCCGTATGTACACAGATATAATCCACACCCATGGCATCAATTTCCTTTGCTCTTGTTTTCAAATCCTTTACCGCGATCATATCGATCATAATTTTTCCATTGTATTTCTTTGCGGCTTTCACAGCACCCAGAATGGTTTCATCGTTGCTCGCTCCCAAAACAGTAACGATATCTGCACCGGCTTTAAATGCTGTTTCCGCTTCCAGTTCTCCTGCATCCATGATTTTCGCATCTGCCAGAATTTCAATTTCCGGGAAATGTTGCTTAAACTCTCTCACCGGGCGCATGCCCTCCTCAATGATAAACGGTGTTCCCACCTCTGCAATATCAACGCTGCCTCTTGTTTCTTGCAGCAGGGTCATACATTCCTCAAGTGTTAATGTATCCAATGCCAGCTGTAATTTCATAATCCTAGTTCTCCTTTACCATAAGCAGTTGTCCGACCTCGTTCACGCAATCCTGCTGACCTTCCTGCAGCTCGTTGGTAATCATGACATCATAGTCTGAAAACTTGGCGAACTGATAGGTTGCCGTCTTTGTGAATTTACTGGAGTCACAAAGCAGGATATTCTTTCTGGAATGTGCCAGTATATGGCGGTTAACCTCCGCATGCTCCATGGAAAAGGTCATCGGACCATCCATATCCATAAAGCCGTCACATCCCATAAACGCAATGTCAATACGAACCGTATCAATGACATTGGTGGCGTAATACCCGACAAGCGCACGTCCTTTTTTCTGAAGCTTACCTCCGGTCATAATCAAATCCAGCCCGCTGTCGCAGATGATATCCGCAATCGGCAGAGAATTGGTCAGCACCGTGATATTCTTCTTCAGACGCAGCAGCTTTGCCAGCTGCAGGCAGGTGCTGCCAGGATCCATATAGACAATGGCGTCATCCTCAATAAATTCCAGCGCCTTACGGGCTATCAGCTGTTTTTCCAGCGTATGCTCCTGCAGCTTTACATCAAAGGGCAGCTGATAATAGGCATTGCGAACGACTGCACTCCCATGCTTCTTTGTCAGCACGCCGCGTTCCTCCAGCACCTTGAGATCCTTACGTATCGTTTCCGTTGTCACATCCAGCTGCCGGGCGAGCTCTCCGACCCGTACTCTGCCTTCTCCCAAAACTCGCTGATACAGCGCGTTTCGTCTGGCTTCACTTGCTTTCGACATGTCGCTTCACCACCTTTGCACATGGTTAGTGTACGTTTTTCTTTGCCTATCGTCAATCTGATTTCGCAGTTTTCCAAAAAAAGAAGCATAAAAAATTGGTTTTAAGACGAAATACTGCGAAAAATCGCAAAGTTTTGGTTTTTGGTATTTGAAACATATTCTTTTTTGTTGACTGTGCTATAATACTCTTGGTTTAAAGGAGGAAATCGCATGAATTCTTTTGACTTACATATGCATTCCTGTTACAGCAACGATGGTGAATTTACACCACAGGAGCTGATTCATATGGCTGAGGAAGCCCATTTAACAACGATTGCACTGAGTGATCACAACACGCCGAAAGGAATTGCGGAGATGGTCCGTCTGGCAGAGGCAAAGGGCATCCGCGTAATTCCCGCCATGGAATTTGATACGCTGTTTGAGGAGCTGGAGGTACACGTGCTCGGCTACGGCATCGACTATGAGCAGCCTTATTTTCAAAGCCTTTTTAATGCTTTAAGTGAACGAAAAAAAGCCGTGCAGATAAAACGTGTGGAAAAAATCAGGGAGGTCTTTGACCTGGATATCGATCCCGCGGCATTACTGCAGCAATACGCAGGCAAAAATCCGTTTCCCTCGATTGTACACCATATCATGGAGCAGTATAAGGATAAGGAGGAATTCGCAGACTACCAGCCCGGAGGCAGACGCTGTGAGCCGCAGCCGGTGAATTTCTACTGGGATATGTGCAGTGCCGGAAAGCCCTGCTATGTGCGCGTTGAATATCCATCTTTAAAGGATACCGTTCAGCATATTCACGATGCCGGGGGAATTGCCGTACTCGCGCATCCATGGCTGAACTTCTATCAAAAGGAGGAACGGCTGCAAAGAGCCTTGGATGAGGGGATCGATGGAATTGAGGCCTACAGCAATTATCATGAAGCAAAGCATAACCGCTATTATGACGCCTATTGCAGGGAGCATGGTGTTCTGATGACCTGCGGCAGTGATTTTCATGGAAAGATGAAGCCGAAAATCCGAATGGGTGAATATGGCTATGAAAAGGATGACGGGGAAGAAATTCTACATACCTTTTTAAAACGGCTGGCAACATAAAAGGATACAAAGGAAAAGTCAATGCTTACAGGAACATGGAATTGTCCCGCAGGCATTGACTTTTTCGTACAAACGTCAGAAGCTGTTTTTCCACACATGTAAGAGCAGCTGCTCCTTTTCCACAGCATATACGCATAAAGACGCATACAACCGCTATGATTATTTTGCAGCTATTGACCTTTGTCCTGCCAAAACAAAAGCAGGCTCCTAGCGTATACGCAGCTTATTCAACAGCCCACACAGCCTTTCGCGCTCCTCCTGTGATCGATGACGAATGTGATCGATGAACCGGTACTGCCATTCCTGCCCCTGCTCAATCTCAGCCAGTTCAGCATTATCCAGTCTCCATTCTTCATGAAAATTACCACCGGCAGGATGCAGCAGCTTTAACAATACAGCAGTCTCCTCCAGGGACAGCTGTTCATAATATGCATCGTATTCCTCATTCATAAAGACAGCATTCTCCAACAGATCAATCAGGTCATAGGCACTGATTTCCCTGTTGCGCAAATACTGGATTTTATCCTGCAGACAGCTATACTGTTCAACCTCCTCCAGCAGCTCCAGAAACGTTTCCTCATCTCTTCCCTGTGTCAGCTCCAGCACAAAGCAATCATCCACAGCCTCTTCATATACAAGTAAGGCATGCTCTGCATCCTCAAAGGCCTGAAGCTGTGCCTGCAGCTGTTCTTCAAACAGTGTGAGATAGTCTGCCACACTGGTTCCCATGCTGGCTTCCAGTGCCTGATTGACCCGGTGAACAGCGTCCTTTATTGACCGGTGCTGCAGCAGTGCCCGCAGACGCTCTACGTCCTGTTCCGCCAACAAAAGTGAGGGCTGCTGAAACAGCGTGAGAGAAGCAAAGCATTGATACCAGAGAAGCTCGCAAAGATTCAGACCTAAATATTCCACCGTTACTCCCTTCTGTTGTTCATAGCGCCTGATAAACTCCGGCAGCTCTTCACGGAAGTATTCACAAAAGGTATGCTCCAGCGCAAAGCGCTCCATGTAATACAGCACCAAATCCATCCCGTGAAGGTGATACATATCATGAAACAGAGGGATACCATCCAGCAGTGGATAATCCAAATCCTCTTCGGTATGACTGTAATATAAAATCCCCTCATAGGTATTCAGCTGTTCAAGATAGTGCGGAATCTGTTCATCAAGCAAGCTGCTGTAGCGCTCATTGGAAAACGGCAGACGGTTTCTGCGCAGCTGATGCAGCAGATTTCTTGTCTGCTGCTCCTTTTCCTGTAGAACAAGCAGTCCGCGCTCAAAGCCTGCATCAATTTCCAGTTCCTGCAGTACCAGAGCATCCCTTTGCTCCAGCCCCTGTAACACCACATAGCTGATCGTGTTCAGAATACGTTTATGGTCTGCACTACTCAACGAGGTGCTCTGGTTGTGGTTGATCAAACGCACAAGCTCCTGTGCCAGCCTTTGGCACTGCTTCAACAAATCGTCCTTGCGCCGTTCACTGATTTCTCCTGCTTCCTGTGCCCTTTGCAGCCAGACATACAGCGAACCGCTTGGCCGCTGTTTTCCAACGGTATATGCCATTCTTATTCCTCCTCTAGCGTATGTAAGCGCCGTACGATGTGGAAGGCGAGCTGGCGGTTAATTTCCCCGTGATGAAGAAGATATTCTTCATATAGTATTTCACACAGCTCCTCATCCGATACATGCCAGTCCACATGGCTCCGTACATGGTAATACAGCCATATCGCCTGCTTGAATTGCACCATATACGTTTGAAGCGCCATCGTTGGAGATTTTAAAAACGGCGTAAGAATATCAAACAGGCGGTCTTCTTTTGTTTCCACCCATTCATACCGTCGCAATGCCAGCTGCTGTGTATGATACAATTCCTGCAGCTGCTCCTTTCGCAGCTCTAGTCCAATGCAGGCAAGCTCCTGCCTGAGCCAGCTTTCCCCTTCCTGTAATACCTTTAGCCTGTGCTGATAGCGCATGCTGCACACCTCCTTTATCCGTGTCCAATAGATATATCATGGACACCGTTTGCATACAAGACTGGAAAAATCAGTGAATTTGTGGTATGATATAGACAGAAATAAAGAGATGGCATACGATTTGTGTGCTTTTTTTTACTTATTATTTGAATGGTTCATCATATTTCAAAACGCATAGTTTCGGTCTGCATCTTCCTCCAAGCGATTTCCAGTGAAAATAAAAGCTGCCTCATTTGTTTACATAAAGCCTTACATTTTTGTGATAGTGTAATACGAGCGTATATGATATAATGTACATGCTGTTGGGAAGGTGCGAAACATTATGAAGCAAATACCGAATATACTGTCCGCAGTCAGGATTGCCCTGTCATTTCTACTGCTGGCTCTGACAAAGGATACAGCCTTGTTTCTGATTGTCTACCTCATCATAGGAATCAGCGATATTCTGGACGGATGGCTCGCAAGATCACTGCATGTGCAAAGTGAGCTGGGCGCCCATCTCGATTCTATTGGTGATCTGGCATTTTACTGTATTTCACTGTACATCGTTTTCTTTCAGATGCATTTGAAAATCATGAATCTGATTTCCATGCTGGTGCTGTGTGTCTTCGTACTGAAGCTTGCGGCGCTGCTGCTGACAAGATGGAAGCATCACCTGTGGGCGAGCATGCATACGATTGGCAATAAGCTGACCGGCCTGCTGTTGTTTCTTTTGGTACCACTATGTGTATTGACCAAAAGTCTTCCGTTGATTCCGGTTGCCCTGGTTATCGTCTGTTCCTACTTAGCTACCTTTGAGGAAATGCTGCTGATTCTGTCACGAAATACGTATGATATCAATACGAAGTCATTATTAAAAAAATAGGAAAGCCGGTATACGGAATTCGATCAAAGTATTGGGAAGAGGGATGCTTGCAGCCATGACGCTACCTTCTTGCTTTACCTAATCATCTGCCTGTATGAATGCAGGCTTTTTTTCTGCAGATTTTATGCTTCAAAACAAAAGGGAGTCCCTGCCCTTATTGGCAGAGACTCCACTGTTTATACTTCCTCGCTGTGTTCTTCATCCTTCATAAGAAACAGCTTTACTTTATGAATCCGCTTGTACTTCACTTCCTTTACCTGAAATTTAATATTGTTCCAGATAACCTCACGTTCCTCTCCATCCTCGGGAATCTGTCCAATCAGATCCAGCAGAAATCCGGATATGGTCTCATGATTATCATTTTCAAGCTGCAGTCCAAGCTCCTCGTTGATATCATCGATCGGCATGCCGCCGTCCATCACATACGTATGCTCATCAAGCTTTTCAATCTGCGGTTCATCATCCTCATCGTACTCATCTTCGATATCTCCCATGATTTCCTCTACAAGGTCCTCCATGGTAACGATACCGCTGAAGCCTCCGTATTCATCAATCAAAATGGCAATATGCTGATGCTTGCTCTGCATCTCCCGAAACAGATCGTCAATATTCTTGCTTTCCAGAACAAAGAACGGCTTGCGCAGGATGCACGATATATCAACATGCTCGAAGCCATTTTTTCTAGCCTCGACTACAAAATCCTTGATGTTCAGAATTCCGATGATATTGTCGATGGAATCCCGGTAAACCGGAATACGGCTGTAGCGCATTTCCATCAGCTCATCCAGATATTCACTCTGCGGATCATCAATATCGATGCAGAATACATCCGGTCTTGGGGTCATAACCTCTTCTGCCAGAATATCATCGAATGCGAATACGCTGTCAATCATATCCGCTTCATCCTCATCGAAGACACCGCTCTCCTGTCCGCTTTCCACCATGGAACGAATTTCCTCACGGGAAAGGGATTCTTCGACATTTTCATCCTTCATGCCGAACAGACGGAGTACAAACC
Organism: Clostridiaceae bacterium OM02-2AC; assembly: GCA_003481775.1. Classification (GTDB taxonomy): domain Bacteria; phylum Bacillota_I; class Bacilli_A; order Erysipelotrichales; family Erysipelotrichaceae; genus Clostridium_AQ. The sequence goes on along the minus strand of QULU01000011.1, from coordinate 2,913 downwards.
GTGTTGACCAGGATAAAATTTTGATGAAGGGCGATGCGATTTTTGAAATAATGAGAATCGGCTTTGCGCAGAACATGGAATAGGCTTCCGCATTCTGCAGAGCGATTCGCTTGGGAACAAGCTCTCCGAAAATCAGCGTCACGAAGGATAACAGGATGGTAACCACCACCATGGATATCGTTTCTCCATAAGGAATGGCCCACCCTTCCAAAACAGCACCAAGGCGTACGGATATACCGGTTGCGGCACTGGCAGAGTTGAAGAAGCCAGCAAGGGTGATCGCCACCTGAATGGTGGATAAAAAGCTGGTAGGCTCCTGAAGAAGCTTTTCCACAAGCATAGCCTTGCGGTTTCCCTCCTCCACCTTGCGGTGAATCCTGTTTTTGTTGACGGATACGATGGCCATTTCACTCGCTGCGAAATAGGCGTTGATCAATGTCAGAATGACAATCAGCAGCAGCTGCAGTGTAATGGAAGATTGCGCGGGGTCTGCGTCCATAAAATAATATCTCTCCTTTTCTGTTATGAATTTGATTGCTATTGTATCAGAGGTTGCGGCATATGTAAAGAGCCAGCCGCTGATGGAATTGTAAATTTTTTATAAATCGGGATTTCTGTATCTAGGGTGTATCCTACTCCTTTGGGGAAACGGCAGGAATCAAAAGCTCTCTGCAGTTTCCCTGTCCAGCTTATCAATGATCTGAACTGCTAGTTCAACAGCATGTGCATAGTCCTGATATGCCAGAATCCCATAGGAGGAATGCGCATAGCGAACCGGTACACCGATGACGATTGTGGGAATACCAAATCGTGCTGTATGTGTTATGCCGCCATTCGTCCCTCCTCCTTTTCGCACACTCTCCTGAACAGGAATGTCATTTGCGCGGGCAAGCTCTAACGCATAGCGCTGAAACCTCGGTGATGTAATCATGGAGCGGTCAAAGTGACGCAGCATCGGACCTTTTTTTAAGGCACTTTGAATCATATATTCCTCTTCAAAGCTATCATCTGCCGGACAACCCTCAAAGCAAATCACAACATCCGGCTTCACATTGTGCATAACACAGGTCATACCGCGCTCGCCGACCTCCTCCTGAGAGGACAGGGTTGCACTGACGGTGTTAGAGAGTGTGCGTCCATGCAGTCGGAAGAGCGTTTCTACAACTGCGGCACAGCCGATACGATTATCAAACGCCTTTCCCATAAACGTTTGATGCTCCTCATCATAGGTACAGGTAACGCTAGGCACAATCGGTGCACCGATCCCGATGCGGTAAGACTCTAGTACCTCCTGTGCACTTGTAGCACCGACATCAATCAATACATCGGCAAAATCCAGAGCCTTTCCCTGCTCGGAAGCATTCATAAAATGTACCGGCTTGCTGCAGACAATTCCCGGAATCAGCTTGCCGTCTCTGTTTTTAATCAGAACCTTATTGGCGATGATATTCTTCACATCCCAGCCGCCCAACGGCAGAAACCGCAGGAGCCCGTTGCTTTTCACCGCCTGAACGATGAACCCTACCTCATCGCTGTGTGCATCCAGCATGATGTTTACACCACCCTGTGTGTTTCCCTTCAAATCCATATACAGGTTGCGCATATGATCCTCTTTACACGTGCAGATATCACGTATCTCTTCCTGTGCATATGCAATCACAGCATCCTCAAAACCACTCGGTCCAAAGGCATCCGAAAATTTCTTAATTCTATCAATTTGTTTCATATCGTATTCTCATCCTCTTTTCTATTCCTTATTATAGCAGAGAATGCGAAAGAGTTCATCCGCAACTCCTACTCTTCTATCTCCAGACCAAATGATTTTGGATAAAAGGGCAGCTGCAGGGCCCTGCATACAGCCATTGCCCATTCCCGAAACCACCAGCCGTTCGCGGTTATAACATTTCCATCCTGCACATAGCCGTGAAGCTCAGGATGCTTTTCCTGCTCCCTCATATCAAGCAATCCCTTCAGCTGCTCAGCGCTGAGCTCCACCGAGGTACAGGCACCGCCCGCCATGAAGCATTCTCGGTCAACGGAAGCAACATAGCGCCGCTCTTTCATAATGCCGGCATTCACCAGAATAATGGGTGCACAGGAAATCGCCGCAATCAGCTTTCCTGCTTGATCAAAGGCGCGAATCAAGGATAACAGCTCCTCATCTGCCAATATCCAGTCACTGCTGTCATCTTTCGCTCCGATACCGGTTAAAATCAGTACATCATAATCATCTGCACAAATCGTTCCCCAAGTATACTCACCAAGAGCGAGGAAGCCCTCCTCCGCACGTACCGGTTTCAAGGTCTTGGCTATGTAGTCGATCTGACAATCTGCCAAAGCAAGGGACTCCAGCAAAACACTAAATTCAAAATTACAAAATCCGTCGTATAAACAAACTGCTGCCTTCATATACATTCCTCCTAAAAAAAACCTTCTGCACCTGTTCAAAAAGGATCCGAAGGTTCTTTGGTTTCACGTAAAAAGCTATGGTAAGAAAGCTTGGCAATGTCATGTGAAAAAGAGTCTGTAATCCATTGGTGAACAGGCGTACATCTGTATGTCTGATTCAAAAAAACCGTCTGGATTATTTGCTCACTTCACATCACCTCTTGTGTTCATTATACAGAAGGAAAAAGCAAATTGCAAGCGTTCACAGAAAAGCACCACACTGCGGCAATGAAACGGGAGCCATCGTATGCAACATGCAATGTAGCGCTTTATCCTTCATACAGTATTAACTGCATCTGCCATCCGCGGCAGTACCGTCTTTCCAGTAATCGATTCTCCATGCATTTAGCATATGCCCATCGTACGTCAAAACGAACGTCAACATTTCCCTGAAAATTAAAAAACCCCGATATCTACGGGGCAATGGCATCAACCTAAGGAAATGTGGTTGATGCCATTTTTAAA
>QULU01000109.1 GCA_003481775.1 Clostridiaceae bacterium OM02-2AC | reverse complement strand
GGGTAATGTAAACTAGAGAGTGGTTTTGTAAAATAGCGCTTTAAACTAATGAGTGGGTAAAAAAGAAAACAGATGATAAAGGGACTAGAAATCCTTAGAGTCATCTGTTTTTATATGCCGAGAAAAGTAATCAGATATCGTTATTTAGTGTTTGTATCTTTTGTATATTTATCAGATTTAAGTTTATCATTGATAGAGTAGAATGTCTTTTTATTGAGGGACAACAGACAACGTTTCCGAAACCTAATGAAGTTGGTGACACCATTGGAAATTGCTAGATAAGTTCTTATTTGTCCGTTGATGTTTTCTGATAACGCATTACTTAGTTTTCTGTCATCAAAAGGTCTTTTGAATGAATTTAATATTTCATATTTCCAATGTTCAAGAAGTGAGATAAACTCGTTATATTCTGATAACTGTGCTTCTTTAAATGCTACAAGTATTGTTTGAAGCCATTCTTCACAATCTGTTTCAACTGCTTTTTTATTGAAGTTTAGATACATTTGTTTCAGACGATATCCAAGCGTTAGATTCTCACTGATATCAAGTAACATATTCTGTAATTCACGCTTATTCAGTTTCCTCTTGAATCGCTTGTTGTAGATAGGCTCATTATCTAAGAACACATCCTTTTCGACTAAGTCCTTCCAACTTTTTAAAAGATAATAACTATCACTATTATATTCTACCTGATACATGATATTGAGACGGATACGAGTAAATGCATCACTCAAATGTTCAACTACATGAAAAGGATCGACAGCTATGATAGCGTTCTTAAGATACATGTGTGCAATGTCTCTGTAAGGCTCCCACATATCGATCGTGACGAAATGAACTAAATTTCTTTCCTCTAAGGATATCTTATCAAAATAACGCTGTAGCTCCCGTTTAGAGCGTGAAGGAAGGATTTCAAATAAGGAGCGATTCACATTATCTACCATCACACATAAGTAGGCAGAATCTGTACGCTTTGCCATCTTTGAGTGAATCTCATCAATGCCGATGGATTCAGGCAAACGGATTCTAGGGATATTTACAAAACTATCAAAATAACGCTGAACTTGAGTGATAGAGATATGATTTAAATCAGCGACCATTTTGTAAGTGTAGTTGAGATTAGATAAAGATTTCATGATATTATCGAATGCGAGATAAGAGTTTTTAAAATTCGTAAAGGTGAAAGGATTGGGTCCAGAGAAGGTGCGGAGACACTCGTTACATTGATAACGGTTATTTTTGAAAACGATGACGCATTTTTTGTCAGTCAGTTTCGGGTGGTTGATAACTTTAGGTTTTGAATAACCATTAAGGTGAGTCACACCATGACAGTAAGGACAAGGAAGACGTTTAGGGACTAAAGAGATATGTAGCTGAGTAACATCTGGTAAAGAAACGATATGAACAACTTTTATCATATTCTTGTCTAAATTGAATAAATCTGTGATAAAATCATACATAGGTTAAAACCTCCTTTGTGTGTATTTTCTCGGCAAAAGAATAATACCACAAAGGTTTTTTTATATAAGAAAAGGACACCCACACAAAAAGTGAAAGGGTATCCACACAGTTTGTTAGATAAGTCAAAAAATGGCAACACACAAGTTTAAAGGTATGCCACAACCACACACAAATTTAAAGCGCC
>QULU01000108.1 GCA_003481775.1 Clostridiaceae bacterium OM02-2AC | reverse complement strand
AATAGGGGTAGAGGAATAAATTCAAGATTTATTGCCCCTCCCATTGAACCGTACGTACGGGTCTCGTATACGGCTCTACATTTATATCGAAATCACAAACTCTTAAGATAATAATTAAGGGGATTGACTAAACTTGGTCGTTCCCCTTTCTTTATGCTTAGAACTTTTGGGGATAGTATGAAGTTGACGACATCCATCGCACTTCTTTTGTACCACCCTAATCTTGTGTTGGCGCATTTAAAAATATCTTCATGACTAAATCTACATTTAAATCTAAGATTAACCTTCATTAGGTTTTTATATATTGTCATTGGTTTTTTCCACTGCTTGATGATGATACATCGTATCTTATGGCGTAACCATTGTCCAAACTCTTCAAGGAATATTTTAATGCTCCCTATCTTAAAATAGTTTATCCATCCTCTTACTATTTGGTTTACTTTTGTAAATGTTATAGCTAATGGTCTTGAAACTGCTTGTTTTCTTTTAAGATACTTTTGTATCTTGGTATACAAGCGTTTCTTTCTATCTTTTGTAGGTGCACATTTCCATCCTTGGCTATTCTTATAAAATGTAAATCCCAAGAATTGTCCTTTTGTTGGTCGGACCACTTTTGTCTTTGTTGCACTAACTTTCAAGAATAACTTTCTTTCTAGCCATGATGTCACTGACTTCATTACTCGATTTGCACTCATTTCGCTTTTAACGAATATTATACTATCGTCCGCATATCTTACAAATCTTAGATTTCTGGACTCCAGTTCTTTATCAAATTTATCTAAATAGATATTAGATAAAATTACACTGATAGGTCCTCCTTGTGAGGTTCCTACTGTTGTACTTTTGATAAGTCCATCATCTAATACTCCTGCTCTTAGATATGCTCGAATAAGATGTAATGTTGTTGCGTCGTTGACATTCTCTCTTAAGATTGAAATTAACTTATCTTGATTTACAGTATCAAAGAATTTCTCAATGTCTAAGTCAACTATCCATTCATATCCCTCATTTAAGTATTGTAATACTTCTTCCATTGCCATTTGTGCATTTCTTCTTGGGCGATATCCAAAACTGTGTTCACTGAATATTGGCTCATAGATTTTATTTAATACTTGAGACATAGCTTGTTGGATTACTCGGTCTACTACTGTTGGAATTCCTAATGCTCTTTGTTTTCCATTTTGGTTTTGGAATATATACTCTTTTAACAGGCATTGGTCGATATTGCTTGTTCATTATCTTAGAAATAATTTCTTCTTGATATTGTTCAAACCATTGTTCGACTTCTTGCACACTCATTTTATCTATTCCTGGTGCTCCTTTGTTTTGTTTGACCTTTTTGATTGCCATTTGTAAATTCTCTTCACTTAAAATCTCTTCCATCAATTCCATTTGCTGCTCCTCCTCTATTCGTACATCTATTTGGAAACATCCCCATTACTTTTACCATTTATGATTACGTTTCATAGTTTTAGGCTATCCTCATTTTCGGACTATCCAAACATTGCTTATAGTGATTTGCACTCTATAAACGTTTCAGTCCTTCAGTATTTCTACCTACTACGACTTCATCTGATTTCTTATGGTAAACCTTTCTCGACCGAGGGTACTATCACTGATTTTAAAGTTTACTAGAATTCCTCGTCCATAAGACCTCCCGGGGTAAGACACAAACCCTTTTTCTTTCACAACGTCTTGATTTACTGTCTTGGTTTTACGTTTACCTTTCGGACTTCGGTTTGTATAGCAACCTTATCCACCATTTAGCCTCATCAAGTTTCTGTTCGTACGCT
>QULU01000107.1 GCA_003481775.1 Clostridiaceae bacterium OM02-2AC | reverse complement strand
ATCGGATTCGTAGCACCGGTATTTGCATAAGTGAAATGCATACTTCCCTGTAATGCCGTCTGCTTTGTTGTTACGTCGATGCTGGTATCAATCAATGACCAGTCTGACTTGTAATGTTCTTCCTGCTCTGCGTAACGAAGAAAGATGTAATAGGTCGTATTTCTAGTCAATCCGGTTAATGTTGCTTTTCTGGTAGTTGTTGAGGTTGACGGTTCATATTCCACAACTTTTCCTGCTTCACGATATTCCACAGGTACTCCATTTTTACTTAAAGAATAACCTATAATGAATTTTTCGTTATTTCCCAAAGCACCTTCGGATTCATCCTGCAATGGCAGTTCCACAGTGATACTGGAATCTGTCGAAGTCGCTTTGTTTTTGATTATCATATTGACCGGTGCAGAGACCTCCGCTTTCTTAACGACCTCGCTCTGTGCACTGATCTCTCCGCTATAATTCCCGGTTCCTTTGTACACTGCTTCCAGCTTACAGCCGATCGTATTCACATTACCGACGTAATAGGTAGAGCCCGTTCCCACCTGTACCTTGCTACCGTCCGGTTTGAGCCAATTCCATACCCAGCTTCCGGTTTCAGAAGAGACACCATTTTTCCTGGTGGCCTTGAGTGTTTCTCCATATGCCGTTGATTTGTTCTGATTCACTGTGATTTCCACTGTCCCTGTCACATGCGGAAGGTCAGTTTCCACCTGAGCCTCTACATCGCTCCATACGGAATCCTCATAACCGTCTTCACCGATTTGGCGTACCTTGATGTAATAGGTGGTCAAGGATTTCAATCCTCTGATAGTCACTTCGTTATTTCCTCTGGCCAACGTATCAAATGGTGTGGGTTCTCCAGCTACACCATCTTCAATAAACCCAAACTGATACAGACCTTTGGTATAGGAATCCGGCATCTTTACCGTTACAGAGATATCATCTTTACTGACGATTTCCGGTGCTTCTGAAACCTTCTCAGTCTTTGCCTTTTTTACCTCCGTATCCATAGCCGCCTTGACAGCGCCGCTCGCTCCTCCGTCTTTTTTCGCAGTTGCTTTCACATAGATGAGCTGATTTACATCCTTGCCGCTCAGCAGATAGCTTTTTCCTGTACCAAGGATCTTTTCATCATGATCGCTTCCATCCGCATTTTTCTGATGCCAGGTATATGTAACATCCGCATCGAATTTGTCCTGTGTAAGCTTTGCATACAGCTGGTTTCCTACTACCATATCAGCTGCGCCCGCTTCTTCGCTCAATGCACTGTTCCTATAGATCTTGATGCCGTTCAGTTCTTCCTTTATGACCGTTGAACTGGCTCTCGTTACTGTTCCCTTGTAGCTTTGATCATCACTTACGGTAAAGGTTGCACGTATGAAGTATCCGCTGTCATCTGTTGTCGGTGTATAAGTACTTGTTATACTGTTCGTATCTGCATTGCTTTTCAGTTCTTCCCAGCCGCTGGATAAGGATTTGCTCTTCTCCCATGTCCAGCTTCCTTTTTCACATTGCGCATCCTGTAAGGTCGCAGTGATTTCTGTACTTACCTTAAAGGTATCGCTCAGGCTGACACTTCCTCCCACCAGTCCCTTATTGGTCGTAATGGGATAGGTCTTCATGGTTTTGGCTGCCATATCGTATTCATTCAGTACATAATCGGTATGCCAGTCCAAATCCGACCAGTTGATCACATCACTCCATAAGTACCTCTTCCAGCCACTTTCTATAGCTGCCTTATGTGAAGCCGGCGCCTCTGCAGGTGTTGTCGTGACCTTGTAATAAAGGCGTTCCTTCAT
>QULU01000106.1 GCA_003481775.1 Clostridiaceae bacterium OM02-2AC | reverse complement strand
GAATGGAAGAGATGAAGGAAGCATCAAAAGAAGAGAAGAAGGAAGGAAAACAGGGGAACGGGAAAAAGAAATGGCTCATCCTCATACTGCTGCTGATATTGCTGGGAAGCTTTGCCGCATGGAAGCTGTTCGATACCGGAGACGGTCTTGCCATGGACCCCGACCAGAGTGAGGGCACCCTGGATGGACTGAGTGAGGCTGAGATACAGAAGCTGCTGGATGACAAGGTGGCGGAGGGACAGTTCATGCTCAACATCAACACCCGTCCTGTATTCAAAAACGGCACCAGCAAGGGGACCCTGCGCATCGAGAACAATCCGCAGAACCGCTATCTCATGGTCGTGAAGATCTATCTGAAGCAGGATGAGAAGGATGGCGAGAAGATCTATGAGAGCGGTGCGATCCGTCCCGGCAACAAGATCGAAACGGCGCAGCTGGATGTGGCATTGAAGAAGGGCACCTATCCAGTGACTGCTTATTTTGAGGCCTATGATATGAAGACGAAGGAATTCGTCGGCAAGGCGGCAAGTACGCTGTCCATCACGATAAAGGAATAGAGGAAAGAGGACCTATGGAAGAACGAAAAAAGGACGAAGGAAAGAAGTACAAGCACCTGTCGATGCTGTTGCTGCTCCTGCTGATCATCTGTCTGTGTGTCGGAGGCTGGCTCTTCTACAACAGCTGGCTGGACGATCAGAACAAGCTGGCAAGGGAGCGTGACGCACAGGAAGGCTATCTTCCCGGCATGACAGAGGAAGAGATCCAGAAGATGCTGGACGACAAGGTGGCAGAGGGAAGCGTACAGATCAATATGAACTCCAAGCTGGTATTCAAGGATGGAAAAGCGAAGGGCTATGTACGGATCGTGAACTCCCCGAACAATCATTACAAGCTGGTGGTGGAGATGATCCGCAAGGATACGTCGGAGACGATCTATCAGACAGGAGCGATGGATCCGGGGAACTATCTGGAACAGGACCGTCTGGATGTCGATCTGCCGAAGGGGGACTATCCGGTAAGCATCCATTTCCGCAATTATGACAGAAAGAGTGAGCAGTTCGTAGGAGAGGCAGTGACGGAGAATGTCGTACACATACTGAACTGAGAGGAGGTGTAAAGACATGAAGAAGGCAGCGATCCTGCTCATGATCCTGATGACGATGAGCCTGCAGACAGTGCAGGCAGAGGATGCGAATGAGCATGATGAGAACGGGAGCATCGTGACGGATCTCCCCTATTCCCAGGAGATGGAGGGAGAGATGTACGGCGCACTGTACGGCAATGTGGACAGTGACATCGATATCGATGTACCGGTGGTGGACGATCCGTCGAAGGAAGACCCCAAGGATACGGATACACCGAAGAAGGAAGACCCGATAGCTCCGGAGAAGGACAAGACACCGGGAGATAAGGATAAAGAGACCACCTCCAAGAAAGAGAATGAGATAGGGAAAGGCAAGGAAAACGGCGGGAAGAATGCTTCACTGATGAGTCTGCGACCGAATATCGCAGATGCGAATCAGGAGGTCTATGGGATCCGCAGGGACGGCACCGGAGCAAAGGGCGTCGTGTATTATCGCTGGGAGGAGAAGCAGGAGCATCTGACGATCTATCCGGCACTGATCGAAAAGGCGAAGGAAGAGCAGAAGAACATCGTGATGCGCGTCGTGGACAGAAGCGAAGGGAAGATGCATTACCGACTGCGCATCCTGTATGAGGATGTGAAGGAGCTGAAGGAGGAAGAGCTGCAGTTCGAGTTCGGCGCGAAGTGTGAGCATAAGAAGAGCATGTACCAGATGGCAGGGACGAACGATATCGTGTATCTGTTGCAGTGTGAGCAGGCACAGCTCAAGGTACCGGTGTATATCGGGATCGGAGTACCTGCGAGCTGGGATCACGCA
>QULU01000105.1 GCA_003481775.1 Clostridiaceae bacterium OM02-2AC | reverse complement strand
CTCCTTCGTATTCAATTCAACATTCGTTTGCAGGTGATTATCTATATCACTTATCTGTGTAAATGTTGTGATCTCCGGGTCTGTTGCCACATTCTTTTTGATACTGCTGGTAACTGCTTCCTTATCGCCTTTAAAATCTCCAGCTCCCGTGTATACTGCCTTCAGCTTCTTTCCGATATCGCTTCCTGTCGGTGTATATTTTGATATCGTTTTATTGTTTGTGATACCGGATGTGATCTGAACATAACTGCCGTTATTTTCACGATACCATTTCCAGCTTCCGTTCGTATCATCCCCTGATGGGATATAATTGGCTTTATTGTAGCTGGCTGTCAGCTCTTTTCCTGCCGTATCGATACCGTCAATGCTCACATACCCCAGAATGCCGGTCAATTCCGTTTTCATTTCCAGATTCAGCAGGCACCATGCACTTGCTTCATAGTTATCATCCTTGGCTCGGCGCACCCAGATGTAATAGGTCGTATTACGATCCAGTCCTGTGATGGTTACATCCGCCCCTTTGTATGCTTTGGTATCTACCAGCTTATTCGTGGGAGCGTCCTCGTTATTTTCTTTTCCATACTGGAATTCATAAACGACACCCTCATCCGCATCCTCCCCCATCTTAAATGTCAGTGTGGTATCGGTCTGCGTTTTTCTCTGCGGACTGACGGTCGGCGCATCGTATTGATCCTTTGTATATTTCTGTACTTCTGTTGAGGTTTCTGTGATGCTGCCGCTAAAGCCCTCTGTCGGTGTAAAGGTGACCTTGTAGGTGGTTCCCACAGCCTCTGTTGCCGGGATCATATAATAGGTGGAATCATCCCCCTGTGGGAAGTAGTTCGCGATGTTGCTTTCTACACCGTTCTGTACCTTCGTCCACGTCCAGGTACCCTCTTTCGTGTTGACACCATCCAGTTGTACGATAAGTTTTTCTCCCTGGATCGGATTCGTAGCACCGGTATTTGCATAAGTGAAATGCATACTTCCTGTCAGATTGGTCTTTTCTGTTTTCTTAACGATTCGCTGATCCACAGCAGACCAGTCAGATTTGTAATGCTCCGCCTGTTCTGCATAACGCAGGAATAAATAATAGGTCGTATTACGCTTCAGATTTTTCAATGTTATCTCTGTATTTGGTGTATATGTCTGCACGATACCATCTTCTCGATATTCCACAGGGACTCCATTTTCACTAAGTGAATATCCAACAATAAATTTTTCATCCACACCAAGACCGCTACCTGCTGTATCCTGACTAGGCAGCGTGAATGTAAATGTTGAATCTGTTGCACTCACCATATTTGATGGTGTCGTTTTTTTAGGTGCCTTTACCTCTGCCTTTTTAACCTCTTCGCTCTGCGAACTAATTTCACCAGCATAGAATTTTGTGGGATCACCTGAATAAACGGCTTCAATCTTTGATCCTATATCTCTTGGATCCAAAATCTCATAATACGAATCTGTGGAAAGAGAAGATGATCGTTCTCCATCCGGACTCACTCGATACCAGTTCCATTCACCCTTTTGCGTTGGTACTCCATTCTTCACAACGGCAGTCAGTGTCTGTCCATAAGCTGTAGTATTATTGGATACGGATATCTCCACTGTTCCTATAACATGTGGGTAATCCGTTTTTTGTTCTACATACAAATCACCCCATAGAGAATCTTCATAGCCATCTTCCCCAATCTGCTTTACATAGATATAATACATCTTATTTGGATTCAATCCTGTAATGGTCACTGGATTACTCCCTCGCGTCAGTATATCAAATGGCACGATTTCATCATGTACTCCCTGCTCAATATAGCCGAACTGATACAGGCCTTTCGTAACAGAGGATGGCAGCTTCACTGTTAGTGATATGTCTTCACTCTCTGCGATTTCCGGTCGGACATCGGGTTTTGCTGTTGCAGCTTTTTTTACCTTCGTATCCATAGCCGCCTTGACAGCGCCGCTCGCTCCTCCGTCTTTTT
>QULU01000104.1 GCA_003481775.1 Clostridiaceae bacterium OM02-2AC | reverse complement strand
ATAAAAAAACCAGTGTAAAAAATAAGCAGAATATATTATCTTTGATTCATGGAGGTGCATTAGTATGTACAATAATGAATTAAAGTCTCTTGGTAATGTAGAAGTAAAAGAGTTTATGCTATCAAAAGATGGGTATAACCTTATTGGATTTCTTGGTAAAGGTACTCATTATAATTGGCTATCATTGCCGCAGCTATGTATCAGCGTTGAACTTTCAGATTTCCATGATGATTTTTGGAATACTGAGCAATTAGCTTCATCTCTTGACGATTTTGTTTTGATTGATTTGCTTATTTGTACAATTCACGACCTTGATCATTTGTTTGGTAAAGTTAAGCAGGACTGTTTTGATGGAAAGAACTTCATCACCACAAGAGAGTATACTTTCTGGCTTGAATGCGAATGTGAAAGCCTTTCAAGGCAGTTGATACAATTTGAAAATGATCTATTTCCTTCGAAAATGACACAAGAGGATCTTGATGATGATAGATTACATTATTATATTTATTCCAGAGAACAGTATGGCACAGATGCATTTTAGGCTTCTGTGCCTTTTCTTTCTAACGGATAATTCCCTGTAATACTATACTGATAATATTCATCAGGTGATAGTTTCGCAAGGTCCCACTGGTAGCGTTCTGTATTGTAATAGTCCATATAATCATCTATGACTGTCTTAACTTCGCTAAAAGTGTTACAGCTGCTAATATTTATTTCGTCTTTCATATGCCCAAAAAAGCTTTCTTGTGGTGCATTATCCCAGCAGTTGCCTTTTCTTGACATAGACTGCCTTAGATTTTTATCCTTTAATAACTGCCGAAAGGGAATACTTGTATAGTGGCATCCCTGATCACTGTGAATATAGGCCTCTGTTTTGATCTTATTGATTTCCTTTCCATAGTTCTTTATCAGTTGATTCACAGTTTCAAGCACGAAGTCAACCTCTAAAGACTCGCTGGCTACATATGACAATATTTGTTTTGTATATGCATCCTTCATCACTGATAGATATGCTTTTGAGCCATTTCCATAAAATAAGTATGTAATGTCGGTAAGGATGACTTTTCTAGGTTCTTGACGAAAGTTACGATTTACTTCATTTTTCGCAATACTGTCTGTTTTGATTGCCTTTGCCATCCGTCTATATGGATTTGCTTTTCGAATCGGACACTTGAGATTATATTTTTTCATCAGTCTACGTATCTTCTTTATATTCATAACGGTTCTATCATGTAATAAACGCATATAAATAGACCTTGCGCCCTTATCATATCCCCTATGCTTATAAGCCTTCAGAATCAGCTCAAAATCTGCTTGATCCTGCTTTTCACGTTCATCACTATTCGATTTTCCTCCTCCCATCCAGTTATAATACCCTGACCTTGATACACCAGCTATTTCACATAGCCAGCTGATATTCAAAAGGTTATTATCACGTTCTGTCATTTCTTGGATGATTCCGTATTTTTCTCTCGCTGTTTTTGTTTCCATGCCGTCTTCTTGTCGATGAAGTTGATTTTTTTTAGTGCTTCTATCTGTTGGCGTTGATATTCAACCTGGTGTTTCAAGTAAGCAATTTCTTCATCGCTTGTCCTTTCCTTATGGCGGGGTCTTCCTGACATGTCTTCGCGCGTATCTTTGAATCCTGTCGGTCTTGATGCCTGAGCTTTTACACGTTTTGAAATATTATAGATCCTTGATTTTCCTAAAACATGCAGATCAAAACCCATTTCCACTAAAATCTTAGAAGGGAATGGATTTTCTTGGTAGCGTATGTAAAACTCTTCACGAAATTCTTCAATATAAGTTATTGCTTTCTCGCTGACATGTTTTACATATGGATTACTTCTTAATTTTTCAGTCTGTTCTTTTGTAAAATGATTTATCCCCATAATTATCTCGACTCCTTTCTTTTAGTATATCAAAAAAGACCCCGTAAAACGAGGTGCCAGATTGACCCTTTAGTAGTCTTTTTCTGGTGTCCGTTTTACAGGGTACATTTTAA
>QULU01000103.1 GCA_003481775.1 Clostridiaceae bacterium OM02-2AC | reverse complement strand
CCTGAAATAGCTTCTCTTGAAACAGTCCCTGCTTTTCTTCGATACCATTGATATTTAATATCGGGTACTCCTGAAGCTGTAGCAATTAGTGTTTTACCTGGATTTTCATCACCACTTATCGAAACAGAATTCAAAGCTCTTTCCGTCTGTTTAACTGTGAAGTCATATGTGTTAGAGGCACTACCACCAATAGAAGCATCAGGTTCCGTATAATTGATTGTGATAGTAGCACTTTGTCCCACATTGCCAACAGGAATGATAGTCCCTCCATCTGTTACTTTCAGTATATCGGAATTACTTGAGCTTATAGAGTAAACACTTTTTTGTAACTCTTCTGGTATTTTAATTGCTCCGTAAATATTGCCATCAAAGATACTTGTACTATCTGTTTTACTATCTACTGGAGTAAAAGCTCCTCTAGTTGTTGCATATAATATCGCAATAGGATGTTCTGCCATCCAAGTTAGCCTTGGATAAAACCCATCTTTATATGTCCACGTCCCTGATGTTCCAAATTCACTGGCTAACTTAGTTCCTATCATTTCTTGTGTTGCTAAACCTGTTCCCTTACTTGCTGATGGGAATTTAGAATCAGGTGTTCCTAAAACAGGATCTGGTGCTAAACTTTTATCATAAAAGTTAGATACATTTTGTACAGTATTTCCAGTTTGGTAAAAGCCTCCAAAAACACCGCCATTTAATCCGCCATTTTCCAATGGTATACTATTTGCAGCATAATTCCTTCTTAAATCTGAAATTAAACTCATAGAATTATTACTAGGATGTACTGACCCAATTAATGAACCAGCTGCATTTGCAATACCTGCTTTTCCTATACTGGAATTAACCATATAATTATCATAAATTCTACTCTGCCATATAGAACCTGACACACCGCCTACGGAGTATTCAGGCTCAAAAGTTGAATAAACCTTTCCTCCTAAAGCGCCGCACTCTTGAATTGTATCGTTTCTAGATGTTCCAATAATAAGAGAGGCATCACCATTACTGATAGACTCACTTTCCACACTGAATACTCTGCTAACTACTGAATTTGAAGAACTACTTGCTAAAATAGAAGCAGTTGATACAGTGTTTTCTACTTTTGCATTAGTGATTAATAAATTTTTAACTGTAGCATTATCTATAGCATATAGGATAGCACTTGTGTTTCCTTTCAAATAGGAAACACTATGATAATCACCATCAAATGTACCAGTAAAAGTTGTATGGATAGGATTAAGTGCTGCTTTATTTTTCATATTGATATTAGCTGTAAGTATATAATTAGCACTTCTATCTGTATACTTTCCTATTCCTGATACAAAATCGGAAAAATCGTCTGCATTATTAATTGATATTCCATACCTATAAATGATTTTTTCACTCGTATATTTCATTTCAGCAGGAATAGCTTCTAGACTTTCATCAACATATAACGCTATATTACTAGGTACTGTTAATTGTGCATAGATGTATTTTCCATCTCGATGGCTCCAGTTTTCCTCCGTCGAAGTCATCGTGTTACCACTAAATACACGATTGGAATCAGTATGCGCATTCGTATCTATATACATTTCAAAACGTCCTTTTAACTCATCTCCTGTCCAGTTATTTACTGTTGCTTTTACTTTCGTTCCTGAATAAGCCGTATAAATTCCATTTCCATCTTTCGTATTAGACTCGATTTCTATCTTTTCGTTATATATCTTTTTCACATAGGTAGCTGCCATCTTCTTGATACTTTCGCCACCATATCCAATGTCACTGTTTGGCACGAATTCTGCTTTGATGTAGTGTTTCCACATATCCTCGCTGATCGTCAATGTACTCGTGTCACTGTCTATCGTTGGGCTGTATCCGCTTGCTAGCTGTTTCCATTTCGCCGTATCATCTATTGATGGCGCAGCATTCGTTCCTGTAGCACCACAGTCTGTCGTACTGATGTACCATTTCCAGGTTCCTTTGTTGTTGTTCGCATCTTTTAATGTCGCGCTCACAGTCTTTCCTACGACTTCATTTCCCGTAAATGCGATTGTTCCTGACTGTGTTACCGGACCCAGCTCCACACTTTTGCTTCTGACATTACTCACCTGTGTATCTGCAGTTTCCTGTTTCACAATATATAATGTGTAAACTCTATTTGCCTCAAAATAGGCTTTCTCATAGTCCTGTGTGAGCTGAAAGTTGGTGGAAGGTACCTTCGTCCAGCCTGCCGCAGTCATCGCACTCTCTGTTGTTCCTTCCGGTGCATTCGGTGCCGGAATGGTATCTTTCTGCACGCGATACCATACGTACTCCTTCGTATTCAATTCAACATTCGTTTGCAGGTGATTATCTATAT
>QULU01000102.1 GCA_003481775.1 Clostridiaceae bacterium OM02-2AC | reverse complement strand
AACAAAGGATAATAGACAGTTATCCAAGGTTGAAAAGAATGCTGAGGGATGGATCGTTGCTATGTCACGTTCATCACGAATGTATGGTCATAGATGTTAAAAAGTCAAACCTGAAAAGAAGTTTGATAGGCGAAGCCTACCCTATTGGAGGAAGCAGCATGAAATGGTATGTTGTACAGGTAAGAAGCGGTCACGAAAGAAAGATCGCAGAGAAGTGCCGGATCATGATTTCAAAGGATGTATTGCAGGAATGCTTTATACCTGAGTATATCCAAAAAAAGAAATATATGGGGAAGTGGCATGATGTAAAGGATATCCTGTTCAAAGGTTATATCTTCATGATAACAGATCGGATCGATCAGTTAAATATAGAGCTTAAAAAAATACCTGATTTCGTGAAGGTCATCGGTAAGAAAAAAGCAGATATATTTCCTTTAACTAAAGAGGAAGTTGCTTTCATGAAATCATTCGGAAAAGAAGAGCATGTTGTAGAGATGTCAACAGGCTTCATACAGGGAGAACAGATATTTATAACAGAAGGACCATTACAGGGGAAGGAAGGACAAATAATAAGAATAGATCGGCATAAGCGGATCGCCTATCTTCAACTCAGTATGTTCAACAAAGAAACCACAACCAAAGTCGGATTAGAGATCATAAGCAAGTGCTGATAAGGGACTTGCTTTTATTTTGGAGGGATAGATTTGGAGAAATTCAAGGATAAAGTATGGCTGTCAAGCCCAACTATGCATGGAGAAGAATTAAAATATATCACAGAGGCCTATGAAACAAATTGGATGTCGACAGTAGGCAAAAACATTAATGAAATAGAAAGAATGATTTGCGAAAAAGTAGGATGCAAGTATGCTGTAGCTTTAGCATCCGGAACATCCTCTTTACATATGGCAGTTAAACTAGCTGGAGTAAAATCTGGAGATAAAGTGTTTTGTACAGATATGACGTTTGGCGCTACTGTCAATCCAATAGTCTATGAAGGTGGTATTCCAGTCTTTATAGATGCGGAGTATGATACATGGAATATGGATCCTGCTGCTTTGGAGAATGCATTTGATTTATATCCGGAGGTAAGAGTTGTTATCCTAGTTCACCTATATGGTACCCCTGGAAAAATTGATGAAATCAAAGCTGTTTGTAAAAAACACGACGCCATCATCATAGAAGATGCAGCCGAGTCTTTAGGTGCAAGCTATAAAGGTGTACAGACAGGCACGTTTGGGGATTACAATGCAATATCATTTAATGGTAATAAGATCATAACCGGATCATCAGGAGGGATGTTTTTAACTGACGATAAAGAAGCGGCTGAGAAAGTAAGAAAATGGTCTACACAATCAAGAGAAAATGCACCTTGGTATCAGCATGAAGAATTGGGATACAATTACCGGATGTCAAACGTCATTGCAGGTGTGGTAAGAGGACAGATTCCACACTTAGAGGAACATATCGCACAGAAAAAGGCTATTTATAAAAGATATAGAAAAGGGTTTAAAGACCTGCCAGTAAAAATGAATCCTTATGATGAAGAGAATAGTGAACCAAACTTCTGGTTATCTTGTTTGATTATCGATAAGGAAGCAATGTGTAAACAGGTAAGAAGTGAACAAGAGGCACTATTTATTAGGGAAGCAGGCAAAACTTGTCCAACAGAAATATTAGAAGAATTGACAAAATACAATGCAGAAGGCAGACCAATTTGGAAACCGATGCACATGCAGCCAGTGTTTAGAATGAATCCTTTTATTACAAGAGAAGGAAATGGACGAGCAAAAACGAATGCGTATCTCGAAGGTAGTACATTAGATGCAGGCATGGATATTTTTGATAGAGGATTATGTCTACCTTCTGATAATAAGATGACAATAGAAGAGCAAGATCTGATCATAGAAATCATTAAGGGGTGCTTTAAATAATGTACAGATTATTTTTCAAGAGATTTCTTGATATCGCATTGTCTTTAATAGCAATAATCTTGTTGAGTCCAATTTATTTGATTGTAGCTATACTTG
Organism: Clostridiaceae bacterium OM02-2AC; assembly: GCA_003481775.1. Lineage (GTDB taxonomy): Bacteria > Bacillota_I > Bacilli_A > Erysipelotrichales > Erysipelotrichaceae > Clostridium_AQ. The sequence goes on along the minus strand of QULU01000102.1, from coordinate 318 downwards.
TGAGAGTAAAACTGGGAAGTCCTGTTATTTTTAAGCAGGAAAGACCAGGTAAGGATGAAAAGATATTCAAGATGTATAAGTTCCGGAGTATGACAAGCGAAACTGATGAAGATGGAAACTTACTCCCTGATGAAGTTAGGCTTACACCATTTGGTAAAAAACTAAGAGCTACTTCATTGGATGAATTACCTGAGCTTTTTAATATATTGAAAGGTGATATGAGTATTGTTGGTCCAAGACCATTACTTGTAGATTATTTACCTCTGTACAATGAGTGGCAAAAGCACCGACATGATGTAAGACCGGGATTAACTGGAT
>QULU01000101.1 GCA_003481775.1 Clostridiaceae bacterium OM02-2AC | reverse complement strand
AATTCCCCGAGGATACTTTTCTTCGCCATATCATATCACCTCCAGTAATTCTGCCGTAAGTCTTTCATAGTCTCGGGCGGCTTTCGATGTATACCGATAGCGATAGGAGAGCGGTACCTGACGCTTTCTGGCTCTTCTTACTGCTATGTGATTCTCTCGGATAAAGGTATCAAAACACAAGATTCCGACATCCTTTTTCAAGGCTGTTAATAGATTCTCGGCAAATCTGCTGTCGTCAACCATCGTCGCCAAGACCTTACAGCGGATCGTATCCCCGAACAATGCCATCAATTCCAGGATCGTCGTCATGACTCCTTTCATGGAATCATCTTCCAGCAGAGTAGGGATGATGACTAAGTCACTGATCTTCAGTATCTCTGCGGTGAGCTTATTGAAATAGGGGGATGTATCGATGATGATGTGATCATAATCCTCTCGGACCGGTAATACCTGTTTTATCAAGATATTGTCCTGTACCTCTGTACTTGCAAGATAATCATTCCCTGGCAGGATATCCAAATCTTTGAATCTTGTTTTGTAGATACACTTCCGTACCGGCATCCATTGCAGCATCCCGATGACCGTTCTCTTATATTTTCTGCGTGTAAGACCTTCGGTCGCATTGCACTGTGGGTCTAGATCGATAAGCAGTACCCGCTTACCTTTCAGTGTGAGGTCATATGCTAGATTCTTAGCAGTCGTGGTCTTTCCACTGCCACCTTTTCTATTCGTTATAGCGATGATTTTATTCATTTCTGTTTCTCCTCTTTACGTTTCTGTTTTCGTTTTCGTTGTACCAGTGCGTGGTACCGCTAGACCCGTTTCTCTATTTCTATGAATTGCAGCAGCTTCTTGCTGTTTTTCTTTTTGGAAGGGGTCACCTTACTTTCTTCCACGATGATATAATCCTCCCGGATCTTCTTTAGAAGTTGTGTCCTTTCACTTTCGTGTACGAATTCTAACCGCAGGATCATCATGTCCTATCTCCCGCAAAACGTGGTACGAAGTATCCAAAACCATGTGATGGAAAATCATCCCGGACGATGTGATTCCGGATGCCGCAAACATCATGTACGAAGTTAAAATCATCTGCGGCCAATAAGTCATCCCAACGTACGTGGAACGTCTCATCTGCACTTTCAAGATCCATCATGATACTGAGAAGATCCTCCTCCATCTGTATGATCTGCAAATCCTTTGCACGCTCTATGATCAGCTCATATTGTTTTGTATGTGACATAATTTCATCTCCTCATGGTCTAATACTTCTATTCTTAAATTTATATATCCAAACTTATTCAATGCCTGTTTCACTGGCATATTCAACATCTTTGTGAGTTCCTCGTAAGATATTTCTTCAGTCTCACATTCACAATTTGCATTACGATCAAAATAAATCGTAAACTTATACGTGTGGGTTCTCTTTTTCATTCATAAAATTCTCCTTATTCCTTATCCCATAGACCCAGCTCTCGCTCTTTCGCTTCTTTCTCTGCTTTTTGCAATCTGCCGGTATACGTATACTCATCGTATAGGTACGCTACTTTGGCGTATCCCTTTCGTATGAGCTTTTCCTGCAGTAATTCATCATCTACGAACACCCACGCCAGACACCTTCCGTACTTATCGGTCTTTTCTTTTTCATATTCCAAACGGATCTCTTTTGCGCTGCTAAGGGCATCACATGTATATTGGCTTGCTTCTTTGCCATAGGGTTGTACCGGCGTGTTTGGCTTTTTCGTCTCCGGTGTATCGATGGCTAGGAATCGCACCGTCGTATCTTGCCCATCGATCATGAAATGGGCGGTATCGCCATCCGTACATTTTGTCAGCTTCACGCCTTCCTGTTCCAACGGCTGCAGTTTCTTCAATCCTGGTAATGCGGCTGATAGTATGATTGCCGATACGATGATGATACGTCTGATTTTTTTCATCATTTCCGTTTTTCCTTTCTATTCATGACGCTTTCACCTCTTCCAAGCATCTTGGAAGGTTTCCCACATGAAGTGATAGACGTTATGCAATCCTTTTTGTCGAATCCATTTCTGCATTTCAATATGTTGTGCATATCCGACACAGCCTTGATGTAAGTAGCGCAACATATGAAGTACAGCTGTTATCTTCTGTTTCCGCATAGGCATCTGACGAGGTAGGTCGTTCCGCTTTTTCCTTCCCCAGTATGATCGATCGTGAGGAACTCACAAACGTAACCCTCTTCTCGCAGGAGGGGTAATAATTCATCTCCGAGTTCTTTTGCGATCTTCCTTCCGATGGCACAATTACCGTATCTTTTCAGATGTGATAGTACCCATGCAGGGACACTTCCTGTCTTTGCTTTCTTCATGTCACACTACCTCCTTCTCCTGTTTCATCCAATTCGAACAGTGGCTCACTCATAACAGAAGTTTCCAAGGATCTCACGCAGCATCGCTTCCAGACGATATATATCCCTCGTCATCTTTATCTGCACATAGTC
>QULU01000100.1:1118-2564 GCA_003481775.1 Clostridiaceae bacterium OM02-2AC | reverse complement strand
TACTGTAAGGAATGTATCTGTTATCACTATGAGATCCGTCCGATGAATAGCCTGTATGCATCCGATCATCAGCTACAGACGCTGATCGATAACCTGCATCGTAAGATCCTTTCCGTCAATATGCCGGGAGCGATCTATATCCTGCCACAGCGCATCGATGAACAGGGTATCCTAAAGCATTATAAGACGTTATATGAGACGAATGGTGATCCACAGACAGAGAAGCTGTATCGCTCCTTCATGAAGGATATCAAAGCGCAGCTGACAAGTGGTATCAAGTATCGCTATCGGATACATATATGCTTTACAGACAACCGTGATCCATTGAAGAAAAAGTGGTTGAGTGGTTGGCTGAGTAAGAACAACGATCCGTTGGAAAAGCGGATGGTCGATCTGAGTGAGGTCATCGATGAACAGATATACAAGAAATTGAGTATGGATCTGAGTGTGGAACGACCGGACAAGAAAGAGATACAGCATCTATATGATTATCTGGCGATCCCGATCGAGATGCTGATATCCGATTATTACACGATCCCGCAGGCAACTGAGCTGGAATATCATTATCAGACACTGAAGAACAAAGGTGGATTCCGTGAACTGTATTCCCGTGTGCTCATCGCAGATAAACTCATCCAGGATCGATTGGAGGATGGGTATCGTGCGAATGTGGCAGTCAATGAGATCCAGCTCTATACCTTCCCTGTCGACACGATCATCAAGTTCGATCTGGAGCATACGCAGACCTTCAAGAGCAATATGACCGGAAAACGTGAGGAGATCCATAAGAATGCACGCCGTTACTGGCAGAGCAGCGGACGAAAGGACAAGGAAGCACAGAAAGCCTTCGAGCTTGCGAAGATCGGAGAAGATGTGGATCCATCGATCGAAGATTCCAAGATCCGCTGGCAGATGATGCTGCGCATCCGTGCCAATACGCAGGACATGCTGATGAAGCGCAGCGACAAGCTGCAGAAGAGATTCGAAGGGAAACGGATCCAGTTGACCTATGCAATCGGTGAACAGGAACAGCTTGCGGAACACCTATTCCCATACAAGAACGGCTGTTACCGGTATGTGAATCTAACAGATGTTTTGTACTTTGCGCATTTTAATTTTTTCGGTGGCTTATACATAGGAGAAGCAGATAAAGGAGTCGTGCTCACATATACGAGACCTGCAGACCTGCCGGTACGGATCGATATCGAGGCTCCGATCAAGGGATTGACGCAGACAGGTTCCTCTACGGTGGCCTTTGTCGGAGAGACCGGTTCCGGGAAATCACAGATAGCCAACTATTTTGCACTCCTCTCCATGATCTTCTATGGGCACCGGCTGCTGTTGGTCGATCCGAAAGGTGACCGTCACAAGCTCGTGAAGCTGTTGGATCGATTCGGTGATCTGACCTCGCACCTCATCATCGGAGATCCATCTTGTCCAAACGGT
>QULU01000100.1:0-1108 GCA_003481775.1 Clostridiaceae bacterium OM02-2AC | reverse complement strand
AGGCTCCGATCAAGGGATTGACGCAGACAGGTTCCTCTACGGTGGCCTTTGTCGGAGAGACCGGTTCCGGGAAATCACAGATCGCCAACTACTTTGCACTCCTCTCCATGATCTTCTATGGGCACCGGCTGCTGTTGGTCGATCCGAAAGGTGACCGTCACAAGCTCGTGAAGCTGTTGGATCGATTCGGTGATCTGACCTCGCACCTCATCATCGGAGATCCATCTTGTCCAAACGGTATGTTCGATGCCTTCCTATTACATCCGGATTCTCCCTTAGATGCATTGGCAGCGGCCAAGAATGATATCATCGCCCTGGTGCGTGCCATCAATCCACAGCAGGAGATCGATCTGATGCAGGTCGATGAAGCATATATGGAACTGAGTGAAGCGATCAACAGTGGAAAGATGACACGGATCACGATGCGAAGATTGGTCGATGTCATGATGAACAGGGATCCCAAGCTTGCACGCAGTCTGTATTCCCTGCGCAATGATCCGATGGCCCGCCTGTTCTTCGGGGACGATGATACCGATATCTCGAAGGTGTTCCGTCTCGATCGCCCCTTCAATCTGATCACGTTCGCGAAGATGCCTGTGTATTCCAGAGATTTGGGCACCTATAGCTATGATTCCGGAAATCTGGAACATCGGATTTTCTCCCTCATCCTGGGAAAGGTCAATGAGATCACGAACATGTTCCTGCGTATGTACAAAGGACAGGCAAAGACGATGCTGTTCGATGAGGCAAAACTATATTCGACAGTCCCGGGTGGTATGTCCGTATTGGTGAACAACAATCTGATCGCAAGATCGGAGCTGTGTGATATGCTGATCATCCTGCAGAACTGGAGCGATCTTCCGGAATCCATCATCAACAATACCGGACAGTTCTTCATCGGCAATATGAAGAGCAAGGACGAGATCCAGCGTATCCTGTGTCATTTCGATCTGGATGGCAATTCCACGCTGTCTGGAATCCTGCAGGATCGAACGAAGGAGGAAGGTGTCGACCGGGCAAAGCAGCACAATTTCTTATACTGTGATTACAACAACCGGAAGTGCCTGACGAAGATGGCGATCTTGCCGATGTTCTCGGATGCCTTCCG
>QULU01000010.1 GCA_003481775.1 Clostridiaceae bacterium OM02-2AC | reverse complement strand
GCGGAACTTTTTTATTTCTGACGGCAGTTTTCTCAATTCTCTTGCGCAATCACTGATATAGGCTATAATAGTAACATTCAAAGGGATGCTTGGGAGTGTGATGAAATGTTTACAAATGCGAATCTGAAACGGCTGATTCTGCCTCTTGTTGTCGAACAGATTCTGGCAGTAACAATCGGAATGAGCGATACGATTATGGTGTCCAGTGTAGGAGAGGCGGCAGTTTCCGGTCTTAGTCTGGTGGATACGATCAACATCCTCCTCATCAATATCTTTGCGGCACTGGCAACAGGAGGAGCTGTCGTTTGCAGTCAGTATCTCGGTGGACAGGATCGTGCAAGAGCATGTGTGTCAGCGAAGCAGCTTGTACTATCAACCGGTATTCTCGCGGTTATCATCATGGCGGTCGTTCTGATTGGCTGTACGACAATCCTGCAGCTGGTTTTTACGGATGTAGAGCCGGCAGTCATGTGGAATGCGGAGGTTTATTTTAAAATATCCGCATGGTCCTATCCGTTTATCGCCTTGTATAATTCCGGAGCTGCCCTGTTTCGCTCCATGGGAAATTCTAAAATTTCGATGGTTACCTCCCTGTTTATGAATGCGTTCAATATCGTGGGAAATGCTGTTTTGATTTACGGGTTTCATATGGGCGTAGCGGGTGCTGCCCTATCTTCTTTGGTTTCCCGTATTCTGGGCTCCCTGTTTATGCTGTATCTGCTGCGCAGCCCGGACAATCTGATTTATATCGATACATATCGGAAGCTGGAATTTCATCCGGCCATGATTCGCCGCATATTGACGATTGGAATACCAAACGGGTTGGAAAACGGTATGTTTCAGATAGGGAAAATCCTCGTTCAGGGACTGATTGCCGGCTTTGGTACGGTTGCGATTGCGGCGAATGCCGTAGCCAATAATATTGCACAGATGGAAATCATCCCTGCTGCCGCCATCGGACTTGCGATGATAACCGTTGTAGGCCAGTGTGTCGGAGCCAGGGATTATGAGCAGGCCCGCCTCTACATAAAAAAGCTCATGAAAATTTCATATATATCCATGATTGCATTAAATCTTATCATTCTGTGTCTTGTGCCTTTCATTCTGAACATATATAATTTAAGTGCGCAGACGTATGATACCGCAATGGAGCTGCTGCTGTATCATGGCATATTCGCCATGGTGCTGTGGCCGGCATCCTTTACCTTTCCCAATGCATTGCGTGCGGCTGGTGATGTGCGCTTCACGATGTGCATTTCCATTGTGTCCATGTGGCTGTGCAGAATCTGTCTGAGCTGGCTGCTTGGGGCGGTACTGGGACTTGGCGTGTTGGGGGTCTGGCTTGCCATGTTTACCGACTGGCTCTTTCGCATACTCTGGTTTTACTGGCGGTATCGAAGCGGCTCCTGGATGCAAAAACGTATTATCACATAAGGAGAACATATGAACTATACGACGCTGTTATTTGACGCAGACGGAACACTGCTTGATTTCGATGCAACGGAAAAACGGGCTCTGCAGCGGGTGTTTGATCTGCATCACTACCCGTTGACGCAAGAAATGAAGAAACGCTATCAGGTGATAAACACGCAGCTGTGGTCAGCATATGAGGAAGGCGTGATTTCACGGGAAACGGTTATTTACACGAGGTTTAAAAAGCTGTTTCGTGAATTTGATATAGCAGATGACGGTATTGCCTTTGAGGATGTCTATCAAAAGGAGCTGAGCAGGGGGCATGATGTGGTGGCCCATGCCATGGAGGTGGTCCGCTGCCTATATCCGCACTATCGCATGTGTATTGTGACCAATGGTGTTGTCGCGACTCAGTATGCCCGCTTGCGGGATTCCGGGCTGGATGCATACTTCCAGCATATCTTTGTATCGGAGGAAATCGGATTCCGAAAACCGGATCGCTCGTATTTTGATCATTGCTTTGCCAGACTAACAGGTGTGGAGCGTGAGCAGACACTGATAATCGGGGATTCGCTATCCAGTGACATGCAGGGAGGCATCAATGCCGGTATTTCCACCTGCTGGTATAACCCGGATGGAAAAAAGAATCACCGGAAGCTTCCTGTAACCTATGAAATACGCGATTTGCGGGAATTATATACAATATTGGAGGAGAATCATGGAGAGAGACATTCTGCTGTTTGATTTGGATGGAACATTGACAGACCCAAGGGTTGGCATTACCAGATCGGTTGCCTTCGCTTTGGAAAAAGCCGGAATTCATGTGGAGAATCCGGATGATCTGTGCGCATTTATCGGGCCACCCTTAAAGGATACGTTCATGGAGCTGTATCACTTTGATGAGGCGCAGGCCTTGCAGGCGATTGCAGATTATCGGGTGTATTTTCGGAAACAGGGAATGCTGGAAAACGTGGCATATCCCGGGATTCGTGAAATGCTGGAAGCACTGCAGAAGCAGGGAAAGACGCTTTTGGTGGCTACCAGTAAGCCCGAGGAATTCGCCTGTACCATTATGAAGCATTTCAAACTGGATTCCTATATGCTGGATATTTGCGGTGCTACAATGGATAGTACCCGCAGCAACAAGGCGGATGTCATTGCCTATGCTGTGCAGAAGCACCGCCTACCGATTGAACGGTGTGTGATGATTGGTGACCGCCGACACGATATCATCGGCGGAAAAGAGAATGGCATGCGCACCGTCGGTGTATTATATGGCTATGGAAGCTATGAGGAGCTAAAGGAAGCGGGCGCTGATTGCATCGTAAAGGATGTGCAGGGTCTGCTGGAGGTATTGGAAAAAGGAGGTTCATCAAATGGCTGAAAAAAATAAGAAGAGTACAGCGGAGCTGCTAAAGCAGGCACGCAAAGCTAAGCAGAAGCCCCGCACCAAAGCCCTGGAGAAAACGCTGGGCAAGGGAAAAAACAGTGCCAAGTTTAATAAAGTGAATTTCAACGGATAAGAAAAGAGCGGCTATACCAAAATGGTAACCGCTCTGTTTTTATTCAGGATATGAACGGAAGTGGTGCTTCCTCCATCCTCACCATCCAGTGTCCAGGGAATCTGTTCCTGTGCTTCTATGCGGATATCACAGGCTTTTCTAAAATACATCCAGGTTTCATTGACCTCATGCTTTATCAGTGCCGCAATGATATTTTGTACATCCAGGGGATTGTTGGGAACGCGAATTAGCAGAAGCTCAAACTGTCCGTCATCCAGCTGTGCGTCCTGTGAGTTCACAGCTGTAAAGCCCGCCACAAATTTGGAATTGGTTATACAGCCGAAGATACAGGAATCCTCGATAACCTCCTTTTGGTCGATGACGGCTCTGACATGATAGCGTGGGATATTTGTCAGCTGTTTGACGCCTTCCAGAAAATAAGCGATTTTTCCAAAGGAGTTTTTGGTGCTTTGCGGTGTGGAGTAGGAAATTTCTGTGAAGATACCAAATGCCGCAACATAGGTGAAATAGCGGTCATTGAATTGGCCGATATCACAGGAAAACGGACGGTATTGTGCAATGGTGTCCATGAGCTTTCCAGCACTTTTCGGCAGCTTCAGCGTAGCCGCAAAATCGTTGACTGTCCCGCTTGGAAGATAAGCAAGCACGGGCTTGTTCTCTGTCTCCATAATGCCGCTGATCACCTCATTCCAGGTACCGTCCCCACCGATACATACGAGAATATCACAGCAGCCTCCACTGGCTTTCGCAAGCTTTTTCGCATGTCCCGCATACTGGGTTACAAAAACCTGTATCGTATCCTGCATGGCACAAAATCGATCACATAACGTGAATAAAGCCGTTTTTGCCGTCTGCTTTCCTGCCTTTGGATTCATAATAATTCTGATGCTTCTGTCCATATACACGCCCCGTTTCCTTTACGTATCATTGTAAGGCATAAAGACGGAAAAGGGAAGTGGAGTGCAGGAAATAGTGTTAATACCCGAATATGCCGTCGAGAGATTCATCCTGCTGGACCCAGTCGTTGTATACATTGATCATACGGTATTGGGAAGGCGTATCCCGTATAAAGACTCTTGAAATTCCTGCATTGATGATCATTCGCTTGCACATGGAACAGCTGTTCGAGCTTTGAATCAGCTCCCCGCTGCCTGCTTCATAGCCTACCAAAAACATATCGGCTCCCAGCATTTCACTGCGCTGTGCACTGATGATAGCATTTGCTTCCGCATGGACACTGCGGCATAATTCATAGCGTTCTCCCCGGGGAACCTGCAGCTTCTTTCGGATACAGTAATCCAAATCCAGACAGTTGGTGCGTCCCCGTGGGGCACCTACATACCCGGTGGAGACTATTTCATCATGCTGAACAATCACCGCACCGTAAATTCTTCTGCGGCAGGTGCTTCGCTGTGCTACTGTTCCCGCGATATCCAGATAGTAGTTGATTTTATCTACGCGATCCTGTTTCATAAAAACCTCCCTCTCTTTATCAAATATTATTATAAGGGGAGCTGCTTTTGAATACAATCATCTAAATATAGCTGACAGGAAAGCGAGAGGATGCCTATGGAAAGAAATCGTCGCTATCAGGAATGGGAACCCGAGTGGATACGCAGGAATAGGATGCGTGAATGCAGAAAGCAGTTGAAGAAGTGCATTGGATACCAATAGCTGTGTGAAAAATAGCTGCTAACTGGTGCAGACTGTAGTATCCTACATTACCCGCGTTCATTATATGAAAGTAGAGATCAGGTACAATTTATGAAAGCAGAGACTTTGTAAAGCGATGAAAGGATGTGTATGTTGTTACGATTCACAGTTAATTCATACATATGTGATGCACCTATGAACGATTAGCATATGGAGCTCATGGAACAGGTCCTATATGTTCATATTCTCTTATATGCTGATCCTTTTCTATGATTCAAAGGGCTGTGAATCGTAACGTATTTTTTTGCTCTTCTCCTGCTTGAACCCTGTAGCTTGAACAGCAGGAAGCAACTAGCAAAGGGGAGGGAATTGGGGAAGCTGCACATCCTGCTTTTCATAGCGATAATACGTAAGGGGAATGTGGAAAAATGATACGGCATTCGTTGCCTTTTGATAAAGGAATATAAAAAGCAGATGACATAAAATCATCTGCCATTTTGCAATTCGGCCGCTGTATTCACCATTTCCATTCAGCTGTTTTTTTGCTTGATCGGTGTAATGAATGCCTTACATGCTTTTTACACAGGCGAGAACAGCTGCATAATCCGGTTCTTCTGTAATTTCCTTCACGTACTCTGCATAGCGCAAGGTAGTATCCTTATCAACTACGAAAACAGCACGAGTCAATAAGCCAAGCTCCTCAACATAGGTTCCAGTTGCCGCTGCAAAGCTGTGGAGCTTGTAATCGCTCAGTGTAATCACGTTTTCGTTGTTCTTTGCCTGACACCAGCGCTCAAGAGCAAACGGCAGGTCCATGGATATCGCATAGATGGTAACATCCTTTAGTTCCTTTGCATAATTGATAAACTTTGCGACCTCCATGCTGCACACGCCGGTATCCAGAGAAGGTACGCTGAGGAAGATGCGTGTACCTGTACTATCCTCACTTCTCCACTCGCTCATATCATTTCGTATTGCAGTAAACGGCTTGAGCTTCTCCTTCGGCTTCACTGCCTCATGCTTTATTGTCACAGGATTTCCCTGAAAGGTAATATTCATTTGATATCCCTCGCTTTCTGTACATAGTATACCCGGATTGTTTGAAAAGGTGAACTTATTTGCCTGAGAAATCGCTATTTATGAAACCCAGCGATTGCAGTGGCTGTCTTGTGTATTTTTCTCGTACATTGTTTACAAAACTGTTTCCATTTCCCTTTGAATCCGCTATACTGTTAGAGGAAAGTTGAGGGGTTGTGCATGAATACAGATCAGCTGCTGGATGTAGCCAGCTATGCAGGGAAGCTGCTCATAGAAAGCGGAGCGGAAATCTATCGGGTGGAGGAAACGATGGTGCGGCTTTGTACAAGCTTTCCCGAGGTAGAGGATGCACAGAGCTTCGTTACGACAACCGGCATCATGTTCTCGATTACGGTTGCCAAAAAAACTCATACCAAAATTTTACGTGTGCATACACGCGGTGTCGATTTAAACTGCATTGATAAGATCAACAGCCTCTCAAGAGAAACTGCATTGCAAAGCTTTACGATCGAGGAGCTGGCGCAAAAGCTGAGGGCCATCGAAAACGAACAGCGGTATTCCTTTTGGACAACCATGTTCTTCGGAGCATTGAGCGCCGGTGGCTTTGCGGTCTTCTTTGGTGGGAATTATCTAGAGGCAGTATGCAGCTTTTTGATCGGTCTGCTTATCAAAGCGGTTAGCGCCCTTATGGAACAGCGTGGTCTGCATGGCTTTTTTACCAATGCCATCGCAGCGGCAAGCGGTGCACTTGCGGCTCTTTGCGCACACGCCCTCTGTCCGGCTACGGATGTCGATATCCTTATTATATCCAGTATCATGCTGCTTGTTCCCGGGTTAGCCATCACCAATGCCATACGGGACACGGTTTCCGGAGACTATCTGTCCGGTGTTGCCCGTGCGACCGAGGCCTTTCTGGTGGCGATTGCGATTGCTGCCGGCATCGGTGTCGTCCTGTCCATGTCCATCGGACTGAGCGGAGGTATGTGATATGTATCTGGTAAATATGATGATTGCGTCCTTTTTTGCATCGCTGGGATTTGGCGTAATGTTTAATATTCGGGGACGGAAACTGATTCTTGCAGGAATTGCAGGCTCGATCGGCGGTGTAGTCTATCATGCGGCACTGCTTGTGGGCTGCTCAGAGCTGAGCGCCATGTTTCTGGGATCGGTCGCCTTATCGCTGTATTCTGAAATTTTTGCCCGTATCTGCAAAACACCGGTAACTACCTTTATCATTTGTGCGCTGATACCGCTGGTACCCGGTGGTGGAATGTATCGCACGATGCTGAAGGCGATCGAAGGTGATGTGATGCAGGCATTATCCATCGGATTGGATACGCTGACCATTGCAGGTGTGCTGGCTCTTGGAATCCTTGTTGTATCTACGATAATGAAGGCGATTTTTAAGCCGGAGAGAAGGAGTGTGAGAAGACATGCGGATAAGTGAAAGAAAAGTGGAGCTGCTGGCACCTGCCGGTTCTATGGAGGCTCTTCATGCAGCTGTACAAAATGGCTGTGATGCCGTGTATCTGGGGGGCAGTATGTTCGGTGCCAGAGCTTTTGCCAATAACTTTGATGAGGACGAGATAAAGGAAGCAATCGCCTATGCGCATGTGTATGGAGTGCGTGTGTTTGTCACGGTCAATACCCTGATACGGGAAGAGGAATTTGAGGACTGTGTACGGTATGTCCAGTTTTTATATGAGCATGATGTGGATGCGGTAATTATTCAAGATTTGGGCTTATTCTCTGTGCTGCAGAAACGCTTCCCGGACATGGAGCTGCATGCATCCACACAGATGCACATCCATAATCCGCAGGGAATTCGCTTTATGGAGGCCTGTGGTGCCAGCAGAGTGGTGGTGCCAAGAGAAACATCGCTAAAGGAAATCCGTGCGTATGCGACACTTGGTGTCGATCTGGAGGTATTTGTACAGGGAGCCCTGTGTGTATCCTACAGCGGACAGTGTCTGATGAGCTCGCTGACACTGCAGCGAAGCGGAAACCGCGGGGAATGTGCACAGAACTGCCGTATGAAATATCAGCTGGAAAAACGAATTGCCGGTCACAGCGAAATCCTGCATGGCGAAGGGGACTACCTGCTAAGCCCGAAAGATATGAATACGCTGGAAAGAGTTCCGGAGCTGATTGAAGCAGGGATCGCCTCCTTTAAAATCGAAGGCAGGATGAAACGGCCGGAATATGTGGCATTGATGGTTGCCTTATACCGCAAGGCGATCGACGCCTACTATGCAGGGACTGCTTTTTCCTATGATGAAGCCGTGGATATCCAGATGAAGAAAATATTCAATCGGGGCTTTACACAGGGGCATTTATTTCATCAGTACGGTCCGCAGCTGATGAATCCTGTTCGTCCCAATCATATCGGAATCAAGGTTGGTACGATCATTCAGGTTACCAGAGATAAAATGGTAATTCGCCTGCAGGATACCTTGCGACAGCAGGATGGCATCCGCATTTTGCAGGAACCACAGGATATCGGATTTCAGGTGAATTTCCTGTATAAGAACGGGTTGCTGGTCAATCATGGTGCTGCCGGGGATATCGTGGAGCTGGATAAAACAGCTCCTGTTGTAAAAGGAAGTATTGTTCTGAAAACCAGTGATGCCCAGCAGCTGCAGGCATTGCAGAAAAGCTATGCGGATGCGCCGCGTAAGGTTGCTGTTTCTGCACAGTTCACCATGCAGATCGGAAAACCGGCAGTGTTGGAGGTCATGGATGAGGAAGGCAGAAGCGTGCGGGTAGAAAGCGATGCCCTATGTGAAGAAGCACGCAGGACGCCGCTGAAAGAGGAACGGATTGCCGCACAGCTGAAAAAAAGTGGAGATACACCGTTTGTATTCCGGCAGATTTCCTATCAACTGGATGCGCAGGGAATCCTTCCTATCCGCGAGCTCAATCAGATGCGTCGAAGTGCATTGGCAAGTATGGAGGAGGAGCGAAAAATTCTGCATAAGCACCGCCGCATGCTTACGGATCAGCAGCCTGTCATCCATACGGCTCAAGAAGCTCCATCACTGTGTGCTATTGTGCATACGCAGGAACAGCTGCAGGCCTGCTTGCAGGAGGGGATTGATATGATCTTTGTAGAAAATCACAGCCTGTATGAGCAGATGAAGCATAGTAAGGGGATTTATCCGCGTACGCCAAGAGTGATGAAGGAGGAATATCCTGCTGCGTTGACGATGGTACAGGAAACGGGTGGTCTGCATGCGGGAACAGAGGTCTTCTGTGATACCTCCCTGAATATGACGAATTCCTATACAGCAGCATTTCTGCTGCATCATGGAGCACGGGGTGTCAGCTTTTCGCTGGAAAGCAGTTTAGAGGACTGTATCGCAATCAAGCAGTGCTTTCAGGAGCGATATGCAGTGGATGCACCATTCCTTTATACGGTATACAGCCGGGATGAGTTGATGCTGAGCGAATATTGTCCAATCAATTCTGTGATCTGTAAACGGACAAGCAGAAACTGCGGTCTTTGCAGGCAGGGGGCAGAGTATGCTCTTATCGATGTGAAAAAGCATCGCTATCCGATCTTATGTGACGATGCTTGCCGTACGCATATCCTGCATTATGAGGTACGCAATCATATCGCACAAATACCGGAAGCAAAAAGACAGGGAATCCGGCACTTTCTATGCACCTTCACCATTGAGCGTGCGGCTGACTGCCACAGGATTATCTCAGCCTGTAAAGCGCAGCTGCAAATGAAACAGGATGCATAAGAAAAGGCCTGGCATAGGATATACTATATTGAAAAGAGGGTGTATGCATGGTGAATCTTTTACAGGCAAAGAAGCAGTTTGCAGCCTATTGTAAAGCATTTGATACACAGGATGAGCGGGTGGCTCTAAAAATCCTGCATTCGCATAAGGTGGCTGAGATTTCAAAGCAGCTGGCGATACATAGAAACTGCTCTGCTCAGGATGTGGAGCTGGCCGAGGTGATAGGTCTGTATCATGATATCGGCAGATTTGAACAGCTGAAGCAGTATCATACCTTTCTGGATGCGAAAAGTGTCGATCATGCGGCACTTGGGGTACGGATTTTGCAGGAACAAGGGCTGCTCTCTGTTTTCTGTGATGATCCGAACCAGCAGGAGGTGATTCTGCATGCGATAGCAAATCATAATAAATTCCGAATTGCGGACGGCTTACAGGAGCATGCATATCTGCATGCCACTATGCTGAGAGATGCGGATAAAACAGACATTTTCCGCGTGAATCTGATGGAGAAAGCAGAAAATGTCTATCTGTGCAAAGAAGAGCAGCTGCTTCAGGAAACGGTGAGCGAGGAGGTCCTGCAGGATTTTTTAAACAGCCACCTCATTCTGTCCGCAAAACGAAAAACACACCTTGATATCCTGCTCTCCCATATGGCATTTGTATTTGATTATCACGATGCTTATGCGCTCTCCATTGTTTTAAAGCAGCAATATATTGAGCGTATGGCCATGCGTTATCAGTTTCAAAGACCGCAGGCACAACAGGCGGTACAACTTGCTATGCACCATGCGGTAAAGTATATGCAGGACAGGATTGGTGCGTAATAGAAAGGCCCTGTTACATTTGCGATACATAAGAGGACTTCATGTATGACTGCACGTTCTTATGGTAGACCCCTTATGCCGAATTGACGATAGCGCTCATGCCTTAAACACGAGCGAATCTTCTTTCGCAAAGCTGCTGAAAAGGGAAGGCAGGCAAGAATCGTCCATACCAAATAGGCCGTAGCTGCAAAGAGGAGAACAGCATGGATGCTTGCGAACGGGATAAAGAAAGTAATTTGCCAATCCTACTCTTCAAAAAGAATCCTTTCTAGAAATGGAAAGCAACGATAAGCAATCAAGGTAGACACTGTCTGGCCTCGATTTTATTATTGAAGTAAATTCTAAACAAGCAGGTATGTTAATAACGTGTATATGCCCCATAAGCTTTTCCTTTACACCATCATAAAAGCATGAGGAAGCAGGAATCCAAACGATGATGTTCATCATTGTGATTGGATTCTTTTTTTCATGCCAATCCTGCATCCGTTTGTAATATAACAGAATCATCAGGTATCGATCAACACCAAAAGGCAGCATGGTTTTTGAAGACAACAGGGCAATGTGAGGAAAATGCGAAGCGGCTTTTTTTCTTATGTAACAGATATCGGCGTGATTTTGGCAGGCCGATCCAGTGCAGCGCTTATGTATCAAAGCCTTTAGAAAATGATATCGGATTTAGAAAAGTTTAAGATTTACCTGCGATTTATGATAAGAAATCTCCTGCATAATAAAGACTGTAAGGAAGGGAGCTGATTTCATGAAGAAAAAATACATTGTTTTGCTGGGAGGGATGCTGCTTGGCGGTGCAATGCTGGGCTTCCTCTTTGGCAGTATTGATATGAATCAGATATCCCGCCTGCTGGAGGATATCCCACATGGCTTGCGTGAGATACTTATGATCGTTTTGATTGCTGCACAGATTTTTCTGGCCTTTCTGCCAGGGGAACCGTTGGAGCTTGCGGCCGGGTTCCTGTTTGGCTCCATAGGTGGAACTTTGCTTTGTCTGGTGGGATCTCTGCTTGGGACAGCGCTTGTTTACCTTCTGGTTCAGCGGTATGGAAAACGGCTGGTATCCGTATTTTTCAAACAGGAGCAGCTAAACGAATTCAACGGGGTACTGAAAAAAAGGAACAGCATGCTGTGGATTTTCCTGCTGTTTCTGATTCCCGGAACACCGAAGGATATTATGACCTATGTTGTATCCCTATCCAATGTTGCTTTGGGAAAGTGGCTGCTGCTAACGACCGTGGGACGTATTCCCAGCATTGTGACATCAACATTTCTCAGCGGTTCATTAAAAGAGGGGAATTTCATCATGGCTGCCGGTGTGGCGATATTTACGATTCTGCTTGTAATTGCAGGAGGCTTTGCTTATAAACGAATGAAGGAGGATACAGCGATATGATACAATTTATCATCTGCACATTCTGTGCGGTTATAACCTTTCTGGGGTTTCTACTGCATAACATGGAAGAATCATCCGGAATATAGTACAATTACATTTGTTGAGAGGGAGTGAAGGCGATGGATCATACGATACTCGTCGTGGAGGACGAAAAAGGAATACGGGAGGCTATACAGATTTATCTGAAAAATCAGGGATATCATGTGTTTCTGGCTGAAAACGGGCAGGAAGGCCTGGAAATAGTGAAAAGAGAAGCAATACATCTGGCAGTGGTGGATATCATGATGCCGGTTATGGATGGTATCACCATGACGATGGAGGTGCGTAAGGAGTATGATTTTCCGATCATCTTTCTGAGTGCAAAATCAGAGGATATTGATAAAATAACCGGGTTGAATATCGGTGCGGACGATTATATCACGAAGCCGTTTGGCTCTATGGAGCTGCTGGCCCGTGTCCGCAGTCAGCTGCGCCGCTATGAACAGATTCTGATGCTGAAGGAGCATGCGGTATCCTTGGTGAATAGTGAGGAGGAGATTTACAGCATTGGTGCTCTGGAATTAAACAGTACGACAAAGGAAGCGCGCGTGGATAACCAGATTGTCAAGCTGCGCCCAAAGGAATTTATGATTCTGGAGCTGTTGATGAAGCATGCAGGGCGTGTGTTTTCTGCACAGCAGATTTATGAGGCTGTGTGGAATGAGGAAGCAATCAATACGGAAACCGTGATGGTGCATATCCGTAAGCTAAGAGAGAAAATTGAGCTGGATCCCAAGCATCCACGCTATTTAAAGGTGGTCTGGGGAATCGGCTATAAAATAGAAAAATAAAAACAGGTGATCTTATGAAGAAAAAACATATATTTTTAACATCGTTCATTGCATTGCTTTCTGTAATGAGCCTTATGATTTGTTCCGTATACCGAAATGATCAGATTCAGGAGCTGGGGCGTTCCGGTAAGCAGGCGGTCATATGGTATCTTGAAGATGATATTCAGGAGGGAATTCTGGGTCTTGCTCAAACTGTGCGCTCCAAGGATGATATTATTAAATTCGATACTGAACTGCCGACTTATCTGAAAAGCACGTTATCCAATGATCTGAAAGAAAAAGTCACAAAGAGCTTTCTGGAATTGAAGGAGGATGCCAATTTTCAATACTACGCGAAGGATTTGAAAAACGGTAGGGAATATGGAAATGATAAGCTGGGGAATATGTCTCAGAAGGAGCTTCGTGACAGCAGTCTGCTGTATGGTATTCTGGAGTATGATAAGGACGGTATACCGAAAATTCTGGGAGATTTCAGTGAAATGGATTTCCAGCAGCAGTCACTGACCCGATATCTGCGTTATTTTGATTCTGTTGAGGAAAACGGAGCCATGATAACCTATCATATCAATGATGAAAAATTCACACAGGCACAGGCAATGATTCAGAATCCAAAGCAGATGAAGATCATCTTCCGTGTGCCACAGGAGGTCTCAAAGGATCAGGGATTGATTGCACGAACCGTGTATGACTGGTCGAATTATACGCAGTTTTCCGCAATCGCTGCTTTGATTGGCACAATGGTCCTGATTCTGTATCTGTTGTTTTATCCGATTGCGATCGTGGAGGAAGTGAATCCGTTCCTGACCTTTAAGAAAGTGAAATTCGGTTTCCTATTTATTCTGCTGGCAACCGGAATTACGCTGGGGACTGCCGGTGTAATGGCATTGAGTGGTGCTACGATCAGCGGTACCTTGCAGAGTGTCATGAATGAATATCATATCATGATGTCTGATCAGCTTCTGTTTGTGGCCAATGTCGTTTCCTGGATGCTGCTGTTTCTGATGATCAGTATCGCCTTATTTGCGGTGAAGTATATATTTGTAAAGGGATTCTGGAAATATATGAAGGAGGATACTGTTCTGGGCAGTATGATCGGCAGTATCCATCGGCACATAGATGCTCTTGCGGATATCGATCTAAAGGATGATGCAAACCGTAAGCTGTTGAAGTTCATGCTGATGCAGATCGTCATCATGATAGCTCTGTGTCTGTTCTGGTGGTTTGGAATGTTTCTGGCAATCATCTATGGCTTTGCTCTCTTCCTGTGGTTGAAGCAGAAGCTCAATGCTGTACAGTATGATTATCGGACCTTGCTGAAGCAGACACAGGAGCTGAAGGAGGGAAACTTTCAGGCAGAGCTGCCGCAGGATGTCGGTATCTTCAACGCCCTGAAGGATGAATTTGGAGAAATCCGTGTGGGCTTTGAGAAAGCAGTACGGGAGGAAACGAAATCTCAGAATATGAAGACGGAGCTGATCAGTAATGTATCACATGATTTGAAAACTCCACTGACCGGTATCCGTAATTACGTAGAGCTTTTGCAGCAGGAGGGCATAAGCGAAGCACAGCGTAAGGAATATGTGAGCATGCTGGACCAGTATGCCAAACGGCTGCATGCTCTGATGGAGGACTTGTTTGAGGTAAGCAAGGCAAACAGCGGCAATATCCAGCTGGATATGGCTCGTCTGGATATTATCGCTTTGGTGGAGCAGGTACAGGCGGAGTGCAGCGAGCTTCTGCAGGAACGTGAGCTGGAGGTACTCTGGAATTTGCATGGTGAAAAACAGCTGAGCGTACTATTGGATGGCAGTAAGGCATTTCGGATATTTGAAAATCTGTTTATCAACATACACCATTATGCATTAGAGCATACCCGTGTGTATGTGGATATCCGCAAGGCAGCCGGCAGAGTACGAATCGAATGCAAAAATATATCGAAGGAGCCGTTGAATTTTGATACGGATGATATTGTGGATCGCTTCGTTCGCGGAGATAAATCGCGTCATGACGGTGGCAGCGGACTTGGTCTGGCGATTGCCAAGAGCTTTACAGAGGCGATGAAGGGCAGCTTCCATATTGAGACGGACGGAGATTTGTTTAAGGCGATTATTGAATTTCCATTGGTTAGCGATACGTTTGGTGAGAATCAGGAGTAATACTGGAAGCCTTATATGTAAAAATACTATTGATAGAAGGGACCGGATATATACAAACCGGTCTTTTTCTACATTCTTCTGTATAGGATGGAGGCGGATAACGAACAGGGATCAACATCTTCTTCCGGTGTTGCTTTAATTGCATAGCATTTAAGATTTGAGTATGTTAAGATATGATTATAAATTAGAATTTGAAGGGGTGTTGAAATGATAAACATTATTGAAACTGAGCATTTGTTTCTTCGTCCGCTTACACTTGAAGCTGCGGATACTGCCTATTATGGATGGACGGCTGATGTGGAAGTAGCAGAATACGTAAGTTGGCTACCTCATCATTCAATAGGCGATACGATTGAATGGTTGAAAGAAATAGAGTGGAAACAAGATGATATGGGAAATGTTTTAGAAACTGATAATTACATTTGGGGATTTGTATTGAAAGAAACAGGAGAGCTTTTCGGTTCAGGTGGGTTAATTTGGGAAGAGCAATGGCAATTATTTCAAGTCGGATATAATATCATGAAAACGCATTGGAATCACGGATATACCACCGAAGCGATGCTGGCAATTTTTAGTTTTGCTGCCTCCAATTTAGGTATAAAACGAATTGCTGGCAGACATGCAAAAGAGAACCTTGCTTCCGCTAAAGTGCTTGAAAAGCTTGGCTTTACTTATGCCGGAGATGGTATTACTTCTCATGTTGATGGAGTACGTCACTTTGATAGCCGAGAATATTTTTTAGAGTTGGTTTGACGAAATTAGAATTTGTAGAGGAGGTATTGATAATGAACGGAAAAGATGTACGTATCGGTGTGAGTCTGCTGGTCGGTGACATAGAAAATATGGTTCGATTTTATAGAGATACACTAGGCTTTCAAACTCAATGGAGTGGTGGACCTTTTGCGGATTTTGAAACTGCAAGTGGAGAACTATCCTTATTTATGTATAGCAGGAAAGAATTTGTAAAGGCAATAGAAGAGGACTATGTACTTCCAAAGGGTATCAATCAGACATTTGAAATCGCCCTTTGGCTATCCAATTTTGCTGAAGTAGATTTGGAATATGAGCGTCTGTCAAAGTTGGGTGTGCAGTTTCCCACGGGAGAACCCATCACTTATCCTTTTGGTATCCGCAATTTTTACGTAGCTGACCCAGAGGGGAATTTGCTTGAAATTGGAAGTACAAGTGAAACATAGGCTAGAAACTTTACAAATTCCAGTTTGTCATACTACAAAATTAGAATTTGAGAGGATAGAACAATGTTCAAAATAGGAAATTATAAGATAGGTTTTGACATATGGGGATTGACCTTGTTTTTGGCAATAATGCTCCCTAATTTTCTGTGGTTCGCTGTTCCTGCTGTTAATGATGTGCTAAGGAACAAATCAGTAACTCCCCTTGTAGATATGATTGCTTCTGTTTTTCAAGTCGTAATGGTTGTGGCACTATGTATTATTGTCAATAAATATTGTCAAAAGCCTATGAAAAAAGTATTGTTTAGAGGTATTGTTATTCTATTAGTGCTGTATTACATTGGCTGGTGCTTATACTATGCAGGAAATATAAATCCAGCGGTAATTTTAGACTTGAGTATTGCACCTTGTTTAGCATTTATATTATTTTCAATGTCAAGAAAAAATGTAGTTGCACTATTATCTGCAAGTATATTTACGTTATGTCATGTTCTGTATAGCATCATAAATTTCATTATGTAACTATAAATTCCAGTTTATGAAATAGGAAAATTAGAAGTTGAAAGGAGTATTAGTATATGGATATTTATATATCTGATAAAAGTAAAAAGGACGAATATATAAAATTTGTGAAATTTTGGGAAGAAAAATGGTATCCAGAAATTATTAAAAAATTATATGATTTTTGTAAAGAAGTAAATGGAGCGATTGTCAATCAGGATTTAGCGGAAAGCATTGCAGAGGATTATGCTTTAAGCGATTGTCAATATGCACCAATCAGCCAAACTTTGTATCGAGAAAGTCTTGTTATAATAAAGAAAGCGGGTGTGTTCTGGCATAATCATGTATGGGAAGGCATGAAGATTTCTAATCTTTCTGAACTAATTGAATTTTTTGATAACACTGAAAATCAGGAAAAATATATACTGGAAGATGAAAATGGGAATATATATTCTCTAAATGAACTGATTAATGAAATAGCTAAATATAATTAAATTAATTTCAGTTTATCAAACTGAAAAATTAGAATTTGTGGAGGAAAAAGATAATGGCAAAAGGAAAAGGGTCATTCAAAGAATTTTTATCGGCAATCGCGCCGGAACACCAGGTGTTTGTCGAGAAACTTAATACCGAACTCATTGAGCAGGGCTGTGACCTTGTAATAAAGGAAGCAAAAAGCGGTTACACCGCTTCATATCAACTAGAGAAGAAAACAGTAATGAATTGGGTGTTTCGTAAGACAGGTGTTTTTGCACGAATTTACGGAGACAATGCTGGCAAGTATGAGGATATAATCGCTTCGCTTCCTGCTGATATGCAAAAGAAAATGACTACTTCCCGTGACTGCAAGAGACTGATTGATCCGAATGCCTGTAGTGATACCTGTGTAAAAGGTTTTGTTTATGCCTTGAATGGCGACACATATAGAAAATGCCGGAATGATGGAATGTTCTTTCTACTGACAAATGAAACAGCGGAGCATATAGCTGGTCTGGTCTGTGCAGAGGTTATTGTGCGTAAGTCAGCTTTATAAGACAGAGAAGTTGAGACCGATATACCAGTTTTTCAAGCTGTGAAATTAAAATTCAGAGGAGAAAAATTCATGAAGAAAACGACAGAGATTGTAGTTTGTTGTTTGCTGATGTTATGCTTAGTCGGATGTGAAAATTCAACGACAAACAATGTGAAAATTGATTATGGAACATCTGCAATCTACACAAAAGAAGACATGGATTCTGCGATAGATCAAATAAAGGAAACCTTCAAATCGTTTGAGGGATGTGAGCTGCATAGTCTTTCATATTCATCAGATGATGTTTGTTTGGATGAAGAAATTATTGCATGGATGAATGATTTAGAGAGTGCTAATGATAATAAGCAAGTTTTTACACAATGTATCATGTTTAATAGCAGCTTTCGCTCTCCGGAAAAAGGTGGTGGAGCTTGGAATCCTAACGAAGAATATACATGGTCTTGGTGGTTAGCTCGAAGTGAAGGCGGAGAATGGAAGCTGATGACGTATGGGTATTAAAGACCGAAAGATTCCAGTTTATTTTAACTGAACAATGAGAATTTGTAACTGAAGTTTATTGTATTTCACGAAAGGAGAATATTATTTATGCTTTCCATATTAGGTGCAGTATTATTTGGAATTATAGCAATTATGACAGTTCTTGCTGCATGTGGTTTGCCTTTGGGCGAATTTACAATGGGTGGACAACATAAAAATTTACCTAAAAAATTTAGAATTGCGGCAGTCATTTCGTTTGCTGTCCAAATTTTTGCAATGATAATTGTTTTGCAAGCCGGAGGTTTTATTTCCTTGTGGTTGTCTTTTAAGGCTACGAAGTATATTTGTTTCTTCTTTGCCGCTTACCTGTCCTTGAATACTATTATGAATATGATTTCAAAAAGTAGGAAAGAAAAATATGTGATGACTCCGCTTTCGCTTATAGCCGGAATATGTTTTTGGATAACGGCGTTTCAGATGTAGTATGTAAAATGAGGATAAACTAGAGTGTGTCAAATTTCAGCTTATGAAACACTGTAATTAGAAATTTTATAGGAGGTGTAAATATGCATCCGTATTTTTGGTTAATTATGTTTTGTGCTGCTGTAGCGATTGTTATAGCTATTGTTTTGAGTAAGAAAAAGAAGTAAAAATTTAGATGATTTAGTATTCATATCAGTTTTATTGATTTAAAGACTAATCCCAGTTTATGAAATAGGAAAATTAGAATTTGTGGAGGTAAAAGATATTATGTTAAGACCAAAAGAGGTAGTGTGTAAGTGGGTAGATGCCTTTAATAATCACGATGTAGAGGCAATTACAGGTCTTTATCACGAAGATGCAACAAATCATCAAGTAGCCAATGAGCCTGTAGTTGGAAAAGAAGCAATTCGTGCAATGTTCACTGATGAATTTGCTATTGCTGATATGACTTGTATTGTAGAAAATATATTTGAAGATGGGCAATGGGCAATTTTAGAATGGAAAGACCCATTAGGCTTAAGAGGCTGTGGATTTTTTCATATTATCAACGGAAAAATTCTGTTTCAAAGAGGGTATTGGGATAAACTATCATTCTTGAAACAACGTAACTTACCTATCGAATAAATTTCCGTTTATCTAACGATGAAACGAAACCTGAGGTGATAAATGATCTCGTTTCACAGAAGACGCATCTACGCTCTGTATATGGGATTGTCTAGTATTCGGCGCACATCCGACGGGATATCCGTCCTTTGTTTTTCAAACAGATATTCTGGATAAAACAATGGAATTCTTAAAGAAAAAGACGTCGTATTAGGGCAAGCCGATCCATGCGATTGGGAACATACGAAATCCGTCTGCATGACCCTGATAGGAATTGTAATATTTGAGATTATATGATGTAAATGCTGAGAAGAGAAGGGATAGAGAACTGATGGAAAGTACTTTTCAAAATATATTGGATGATATAAAGAATTCAAAAAAAGCAGTGGCTGTTCTTCCAAGCGAGGATAGCATAAAAGCTGAAGTAAAGAACACATATAAAATCAATAGCAAAAGTCTGTTGGCAGTGCTGCTTGAACATACCGGCGGAATTATCATTGACCACTGGATAAGGCTTTATGGGGCAGGGGAGGTGAATTTTATTTCCAGAAACAGCTTGTGTCCCTTTGATAATATACTCATTGGGGAGGATATATTAGGCGGTTTATTCATGTTCCTGGAAAACGGAAATATCGGTTACTTCGCACCTGACTGTTTAGAGCTGGAAGACATGGAAATAAGCTTTTCTCAATTTTTATACTGGTGCTTTCATGGCGATACGGTTACTTTCTATAAGGACTATTTCTGGAAAGGTTGGCAAAAAGATGTTGTAAACATAAAAAATGATGAAGGAGTTGCTTTTTATCCTTTCCTATGGGCGAAAGCAGATAGCTTTGAGAGCAGAGCTCGTGAAATAGTGCCGATTGCTGAAATTATCAGATTGGAATTTGATTTCTTGAAACAACTGTATGCGTAAAGAGACCGTTATGCAGCATCCCCTTTTCAAACGAAAATAGAGAGGATACCATTATGGAAGATAAAGAAATACTACAAAAAACCATCCTATTCAAGGATTATGAGGTGGTAATCCAGCTTCCTATTCATGATGATGTAAGTGAATCATGCGACAATAATATTATTTGCTTCAAGTCAGGAAAGGTGTTTTGGGAAATAAAGCAGTTACTGGAATGCTATTCAAGAGAAAATCATATAAACTACTTTCATGAAATGTATTTTGATATTTCTAAAAAGAATGAGAGAATCTTAACGTGTAGAGGCTTTTATAATCACTGTGTTATTGATGTATATCAGAAGAAGATAATTTCCATTATAAACAATCGCTGATCTGGTATATCGATGTGCGAAAATTTAGGATGAAAGGATAGAAGGATGGAAAAATTATAAAATTCATTGAAGAGAATGTGAATGGTAAGACATTGTATACGAAAGAGCTGGCATACGAGCTGGAGAACGGTGCGCTGCAAGGTGTTTACTCTGATCAGATTTCCTTTTCTAATCTAAAATATTCTCAAAGTGGCTTTCAGCATGATATGTTCATTATAGCGAATGAAAAAATTGGCTTATGGGAGCCGATGGTCAACGCGAAAAGCTGCGGAAGGATTTCAGCGCAGTATCATTATTCCGCTTTGAATTGGCAAAGCGCAGAAGCACGGATGCTGTAACCGGCAGCTTTCGGCTGATATCCGCTTCCGGCAAGCAGGTAGCGGCAGAGGCTGTGGTGAGTGGAATCTATTGATATTCGTCTAGAAAATGATGTAGTAAGGCTAACAGAGGATCAGGCAGTATACCGGGATCAGCTGATTCAGAATGACCGCTATAAGCCTGTAGCATTTCCGGCAGAGCATTGCCTGTATTGTGTCGATGGTAAATTGCATTATGATTATAACGGAAAATGTTTTGATATGGATACAAATACGATGCAGCGTATGCAGAGCCCGGACCAGTTTCCTACCTTTATTTCCATAGAGAAGTCATAACGAGCTTATATGCGAGGAGCTGTACCATTTTGGGGAGGACTTAAGGAAGCTTATCGCTGTTGAAAGCATTTATATGTGATACACAGGTATGTAAAACAAGCTGCGTTTATGGAGGTGATTACTAATGATGATGAAGGAAAGTGATATAGAAGCGATCATGTTTGCCCCATGCGGTATGAATTGCAAGGTTTGTTATAAGCATTGCTATCATAAAAAACCATGTGATGGCTGCCTGAAAAGTGATAGGGGTAAACCTGAACACTGCCGTAGGTGTAAAATCAAGGACTGTGTTAAAGCCAGAGATTTATCCTATTGCTATGCCTGTTCGGATTATCCTTGTAAGCTTATAAAAAACCTTGAGAATAGCTATAAAAAAAGATATCAGGCTAGTCTCATGGAAAATAGCGAGATTGTGAAAAATCAGGGGTTAGAGGTATTTATGGAGCAGCAGAAAAAGAAATATACCTGTTCTACCTGCGGTGGCGTTATTTCCATTCATGATAAAGCGTGCAGTGATTGTCAGGAAAAGGCATTCCCTACGGAAAAAGGGTGGGTATAGAAGCTGATGGTGGGAACATGATGTTTCATGAAACTTGCATATATGAAGCTAAGGTGAATAAGCAGAATGCCTGTGATCTGCTCTTGACCCATGGAAATCCATGTGCAGGGAGGTGCATTGATATGAAAAAGAACCCGAAGCGTATGAAATGAACAAAAAGTTTGGATATCCAAATGAAAGGCTCACTTTAAGCGCAACAGGTTCTTTTCCTGCTTATTACAGCATCAATATAGATCAATGGTTGCGTTTCGCATGGCTATACGCTCCAGGATACGAAACATCACGTAAGCAGCGACTGCATAGCACACCATACAAAGCACCTCCTGCAGCATCAGAAAAGTGACCTGCGTATTCCATGTTCCATGGATAAGCAGCTGCATTTCCTGCAGCCCATGTGTCAATGGCAGAATAAAGGAAAACCATTGCAGGGGAAGCAGCATCCTGTTTCTCATTTATTGGTGAAGTTCTTCTAAAGGAATAAGTAAAGAAAAAAGCAAATTGCTGTCATCGGATAACAATGGGTCTCTAAATTAACGTAGGGTTGTGAAAAAAAACGCTCTAAATAAACGTAGGGTTTTATGATGATTGAGGTGTGCTCTAAAGTATTATAGGGTTTCAAAAAGGCAGTGCAAATGTCAGAGTATGAACATGCACTGCCTTTTATAGTGTCAAATAACATCTTGTGAGAAAGACTACTTTTTATATTTACCTCGCTTATGCCCCTTCATTTTTAATGGTATATCGAAACCAGCCATATTGGGAATAGCATCCTTGTTCATACAGTACATACAGCGGTTTCTGAATCTGGCAAAATTGACATATCCATTTCCTGTTTTCTTGATCAATTTAACAATGGAGTTTCTTGATTCCATAATGCCGTTGGATAGACGTCTGCCATCAACCACTATAAAAGAATGAATGATTTCGTCATGCCAGTTATTCAACATATGGAGGATTTCAACCATTTCAGGTATTCTACAATCCTTTTTCATATTCATAAAATCTGAAAACTTTTCATCTGCATTCTTGTGATCACTGGTCATGTTAAAAACTGCATAGGAGTCTTTGAATAAATACGCCTCCTTAAGTTCACTTGAAATATCTAAGATTAGATCAAGCAACTGGGGATAATTGATATATCTGCGCAATCGCTTATTATATCTACGTTTATTTTCTCTTACTTCTCCGGCGAGTAATAGCCAATGGAAATTTTTAAGTAAATAGTAACCAACAGAATCAGACTTCTTCCCTTTCATGATGCGAATTCTGACCTTGTCTAAAGCGGCATTGATATTCTTCATTACATGAAACGAATCAACAGCGATAGATGCATTTTTGAATTTTATATGGACAATATCACGATAAACACTATACATGTCCATAATGATATATCTAACATTGTTTCTCTCTTGATCAGAGATTCTATCAAAGTAATTCAAAAGAGAATATTTTTTTCTATCGGGCAACATATCTACTATTTCATGAGTTTTAAAATCTAGAAGAATGCAGACATACTTACTGTGGTTATCCTTCATTGCATAAACCTCATCAATACAGATGATTTCTGGCAAAGTGCTTTTGGGTATCCGTACATAATGATCAAATATCTCCTGTACTTTTGTGGGCGATATGAAATTATGTCTGGCTACACTGGCAAAAGTTGCATTAGATTCCTTAAGCTCCTGTAAAGTATTGATAATCGTTAAATTACTTAAAGAATGACCTGGGGGCACAAAAGGGTTATCCTCATAAAAAGTTTTCCCACACTGATTACAGACAAGACGTCTTGCATGGTATTCAATCACACACTTTTTATGATTTAATGCGGAGTGCTTAATACGTTTGATTTTGTATTCTTTTATGCGTGAAGAAGGTGTACCACAAATCGGGCAATTGCAGGGAAATGGCTTTAAGGTAAGCTGGATAATGAGAATATCATTCTCAATACGCGAGGAGACATCTAAAATTGATTCTTGAGGAAGATTGAGTAAATCTGTTATAATGTCCATAGTGGAAAACCACTCCTTTCGTTGGATATGTTATTTGACAATTACATCATACAACGAAAGGTTTTTTTATAAATGAACAAAAAGATTGACCCTACCAAAATTTAGAGCTTACCTTCATCTTGACCCTCTGATAATTTAGAGGGCTAACTTATCCCTACGATAATTTAGATATCCATAACAATTTGCTTTTATTCTTATAATGGAATCTGATAATCGGCATCGCAAATGGAAGGAAGCAAGACTGGTTTATGCAGAAGAAAACAGGGCATCGCTCTGATGCTATCAATTTGCGCATACACCAACCATCTCGTGAATAGCAGTAAGCAAGTGAAAAGGCGCAATCGGTACAGCTGATCACACGCACAAGCCTTATGGAAGAAGCCTGCACATCCAATAAGCGCTTTGTGTATGGACAGCAAACGAATACAAGACTTGCGTTTACAGGTTCATACATGAAAGGAACAGCGGCTTTCTTGCAGTGTTTTTAAAAGCAGTCAAGCCGCTTCAACTATCATCCATCCATTTCTACCGCTGTATCAGGACTCCTCACTCTTCATTATATGAGGATCAATGGAATTATGCGGCTCGTGCATGGTATGCAGTCTTTGGGTGGCAGGACCCTTAATGATTTCCCCGGTATAGGAAAATCGTGATCCATGGCAAGGGCAGTCCCAGGTCTTTTCGTCCGCATTAAAGCGCAGTGTACAGCCAAGATGCGGACAGAGGATGTCAACGATATACAGCTCATCGTTCTCATCACGATATACGCCATAGCGATGATCGTCCAGCTCCATAATGGTGCCTTCTCCGATATGCGGATACTCTGTGGTGCTTTTTTGCAGCTTGCTTTTCAGAAAGGCGCCGACAACATTCAGGTTTTCTTTGACAAACTGCAGTGAAAATATGCTGGACAGGCGCTGTGGAGAGAACATCATGCGATAGGGAGAGCCGCGATGCAGCGCGTAGGAGCATAACAGCTTTCCTGCGATGCAGCTTGTGGTGTTTCCCCATTTGTTATAGCCGCTGGCAAACAATACGCGATCCTCATGCTTATCCAGCTTACCGATGAGGGGCAGCTGATCAAAGGTCATATAATCCTGTGAGCTCCATGCGGCGGTGATTTCCTGCACGATGAAATCCTCACGCAGGGTATTTTCAAATTCCTGCAGATTCATCGCCTTATCCTGTCCGCTTTTATAGGTGTTGCCCGCATACAGCAGAGTATCCTCGCAGGTGTTATAGGACTGTACACGATCATCGAGGGACAGCATCATATCCTTTGGCATCGCATGTTCGATCTTGGCACTGATTACGCTTTCCTGATCACAATACATACGCGTAAAGTAAAAGTGTCCCTGATCGATAAACGGAAACTGCGTGGCGAAGATGACGATATCCGCATGTACGCACGTACCGTTGACCATCAGACGATAGCCGTGTTCTTCCTCCTGCATGTCTGTGACAGGAGAATGCTCATAGATATCAATGCCGCCCTCCTTTGCGATTTCAGCGAGTGCACAGCCGTAGGCATAGGGGTCAAAGCGTGCCTGATACTGCATCCGCAGTCCTGCCTCCATAGGAAACGGTGCGTCTGTTTTTTCTATGTAGGTGCAGGGAATATGCAGATCCAGATAGGCCTGGTATTCCTCCTGTAGTTTGGCTACCTGCACGGCATCACGGGTAAACAGCATAGCATCACAACGTTCAAAGCTGCACGCGATATGATGCTCCTGAATAATTGCTTCTATGGAATTCAATGCTTCCTCATTTGCCTCGTAATACTGGCGGGCAAGGATACGGTCATAATGCTCAATTAAATTTGCATACAGCAATCCGTGCTGCATGGTCAGCTTTCCGGTATTTCTTCCGCTGGCACCAAAGCATAGAGAATCTGCTTCAAGGAGAATCGCATCCTCCTCTGCCTGTGCGAGATAATAGGCTGTGGTTATACCGGTAAGGCCGCCGCCGATAATGGCAATATGGGCATCCGTCTCCTTTTGCAGAGTCGGATAGTTCGTCGTTTTCGTGTTTCGTTTCATCCAGAATGATTCTGTCATATTCTTCACCTCCTCTACAGACTACCCAGAAACCGGCATTTCTTTCTCATAAAATAGAAAGACCTGCAGAAAACTTTGTCGAACGTTGGGGTCTATCACTCCATAAGCATCATATACTTGAAAGAGGAGGAACAACATGATTACCATTCAAAATATAAAAGTAAATGTTACACGCGCAGGGAGTAACGAGCCTGCTGTGGTTCTGTTGCACGGATGGGGACAGAATCAGTACATGATGAAGTTTCTGCAGGATCATCTCTGTGACACCTTTACGGTGATCAATCTGGATTTGCCCGGATTTGGAGAGAGTGAGGAGCCGCCGCGCGTCTGGAGTGTTGACGATTATGTGGATTTTCTGCAGGAGCTGCTTGCCTATATGCAAATTACACGTGTAAACTTTATCGCTCATTCCTTTGGTGCACGCATTGCATTGCGATATGCATACCGCTATCCGGTGGAGAAAATGGTACTGAGTGGTGCTGCGGGCATTCAGGCAAAGCGCGGGCTTGGCTATCATATTCGCGTAAAGACATATAAGCTGCTGAAAAGACTGCATGCTGCCCCGGCTATGGGAAGCAGTGATTATCAGAATGCCTCACCAATTATGAAAGGGGTTCTCGTCGCCAGTGTTGAGGATGATCTTCGGGGAATATTGAAGGATATATCCACGGAAACACTGCTTGTCTGGGGAGAAAAGGATACGGCAACACCACTGTGGATGGGCCGTGTCATGGAGGAGGAACTGCCAAATGCCGCCCTGGTTGTTCTGCCGAAGGAGGATCATTTTGCCTACTTCCACCTTAGCATACAGTTCTGCCGCATCGTGGATGCCTTTTTAAGACCATGATGCTGTTCTGTTTTCTGGCGGTGTATCTTTTTTTTCTTTATGTTCCTTTGAAGCAGTCTATGCATATGTTCCAGCAGAACCGTTACAACAGAGGGCGATATCGGACATGGCTGATGTCCTTCATCCGCTTATCCTGGAAGCGGATTTTGAAAATACTGCTGACGCTGATGCTGAGCTACAGCCTTCTTCTTCTGCAGCCGACTTCCATGCAGGAGGTTCTGCTGCTGATGCTGGTTGCGATCTATGCCTACATCAGCTGTAAGATGGAGGAAGAACGTGAGTATCGCAAGCCACTGGTAAAAACAGCGCGGATTCATCGCCTGAGCATCCTGCTGTATGCAGTATATGGCATCCTGCTGTGTGTACTGCATGAATTCCTGTCTGCTGCAGCTCTCATTCTCATGACGCCGTTTCTTTTTCTGTCCGCATGGCTGATGGTGCTGCCTGTCGCATGGATTTTAGAGCCGTTGGAAATGGCAATCCGCAACCATTATGCAGCGGATGCCGCAAAGCTGTTAAGAAGCAACAATGCGCTGTCCATCGTCGGCATCACTGGAAGCTATGGAAAAACGAGTGTAAAAACCATCCTCAATGAGCTTTTGTCAGATGTTTACTATACCCTGATGACGCCCGGCTCCTATAATAATCAAATGGGAATCACCCTCACCATACGCAATAAGCTGGAGCGTCTGCATGAGGTGTTTCTATGTGAAATGGGGGCAGATCATGTGAAGGAGATTCATGATCTGATGCAGTTTGTAAAGCCGCAGTACGGGGTTGTGACCTCTGTCGGTCCACAGCATCTGGCAACGTTTGGCTCCATGGAGAATATTCTTCATGAAAAAATGCAGATGATTGAGTGTCTTCCTGCCAACGGTATCGGCTTTGTGAATCGGGACAATCCCTATATCCGTAGCTACAGCATTCAAAATACCTGTCAAATCGTAGGGTTCGGAATGTGTGAGGATGCAGATTATCGCTGTATGGATATCCGCTACAGCGAGGAAGGGACGTCATTTACGGTGGTACAGGATAATCAGTCACATTCCTTTCATACAAGACTTTTAGGAAAACATAATGTCGTGAACATCACCTGTGCCATCGCAGTTGCGCATACACTTGGTGTTTCCTGGGAAATAATGGCGTTAGCTGTCGAAAAGCTGCCCTATGTCGAGCATCGGCTGCAGGTGCGGAAAAGCTTTTGTACCCTGCTGGATGATGCCTATAATTCCAATCCGGAGGGGGCGCGCTGTGCACTTGAGGTATTGAAGCAGATGAAGCATAAGCGTTTTATCATCACGCCCGGTTTTCTGGAGCTTGGAGAGCAGCAGGAGGAGGAACAGTATACACTCGGCAAGGAAATTGCGGATAGTGTGGATATGGCAGTATTGGTAGGTGCTATACAGACAAAAAGCATCGTTAGGGGATTGGCGGACAGCGGATTTCCGACAGAGAGAATCCATGTTTGCGACAGCTTTCAGGAAGCGCTGGCAATCGTGCAAAAGGAAGCAGCTCCACAGGATTGTGTGCTGCTGGAAAATGATTTACCGGACGCATTCAATCACTAGCACCCCGGAATCGCATGAACACGTTTTAGGCATTCGCATACACTGATAATGTGTAAGGAAAGGAAGAATGCTATGAAACTTAAAATTGCCGTGGCATTTGGCGGCAGAAGTGTAGAACATGAAATCAGTGTCCTGTCGGCCCAGCAGGTTATGGCAGCTCTGGACGAGGAGCGCTATGAAATACTGCCGTTGTATATCGCCAAGGATGGCAGGATGTTTTGTGAGGAGGAATTGCGGGAGCTGGAAACCTTTCAGCATATTGAGGAATTCATAGCGGATCATACCAGTGTCGCTTTAATTCGTAGAGAAGCACATACCTATTTGATTCCATCGCGGCGTAAAATCTTTGGCAGAGATAAGGAAGTCGATATGGTATTTCCGGTACTGCATGGAACCAATGGGGAGGATGGTACCTTTCAGGGTTATCTGAAAACGATCGGAGTGCCCTATGTCGGCTGCAATGTTCTGGCAGGAGCAATCGGGCAGGATAAGGTGATTATGAAGCAGGTGCTGCAGGATAGTGGCCTTTCCGTTGTACCGTGGTTTTTCTGGACACTGCATCAGCCGATGGAGCAGTCCTTTTTCAAAAAGGCACAACGCCTTGGTTATCCGCTCATCATCAAGCCTGCGAATCTGGGAAGCAGTGTTGGCATCGCCGTTGCCCATAACGATGTAGAGCTTCATAAAAGTATGATCGAGGCCTTTCAGTATGACCACAAGGTTGTTATTGAAAAGGTGATTGAACCGCTGCGGGAAATCAACGCATCGGTATTGGGGGATGAGGATGGCTGCCGCTGCAGTACGCTGGAAGAAGTCGTTAAGCAGGATGAAATACTGTCCTATGACGACAAGTACAGCGGACAGGGAAAATCCAAGGGAATGCTCAGCACCAGCCGCAAGCTGCCGGCAGAGCTAAGCGATGAGCAGGCGGAGGAGATTCGTTCGATGGCGATGGATACCTTCCGTGCGCTGAATGCGGCAGGCGTCGTGCGAATTGATTTTCTGATGCACGCAGACAGCGCGGCTCTGTATGTGAATGAAATCAATACGATTCCCGGCTCCTTGTCCTTCTATTTATGGGAAAAGGAAGGTCTGCCCTTCCCGGCCTTGCTCGATGAGCTTATCTCGCTTGCACTTCAGCGGGTACGGCGGGAGCAGAAGATGATTTTCAGCTATGATACGAACATTCTGCGGGATTATAAGGGCAGTGGAAAACTGATGAAGTAGAAAAATGCGGACAATGCTTCGCATCTTTTCTTTTAACAGGAAGATGAAGCATAGAAGAGAACGAGCGCATAGCTTTCTCATATCATCTGTTAGTCTGTAAGCAATCAACGGGAAGGGTTTCTTCTGTAGGAGAGGATTTTAAAATCTGTTGGGAATCGATATGGGGAGCACAGTGGATTTTGCACATAACCTAAGGCTTATAAAGCATTGATGACCACGCATTCAAAAGTCCGACACAATCCTGTGGATTTCATACCGATGCGAAGACTTATAAAGAATCGAAACCAATGTATTCATAAGCCGGACATTACCCTGTGAATTTCTTACATAGACTAAGGCTTATATCCGCTTGTTCATAAGCCTGCCACCGCTTATAAGAGATACAGCGGCAAGGTGAAGAAGCAAGAAAATGGTATTTGTGAGGTGTATGGGCTTTTGATTTGGGATAAGCGCAAAAAAGGAAGTATCGCCATCCCTTTTATGCAATGCTAGGATGGCAAGCTTCCTTATTATCTTATTCATCTGGAGATTTGAAAAATGTGAAAGTGCACAGTATTCCAGCTCATGAAAACGTACAGTCACTTATGCTGCGATTCAATACCGTAAGTAGGGTTAAAATCTATAGGATATTGTTTACCATGACCTTGCTTCGATCACTGCTTTTGCGATAGGCATTCGGTGTCATTCCACATGCTTTTTTAAAGACCTGTGAAAAATAGGACTGAGAGGAGAAGCCACAAGAATCGGAAATCTGAGCTATGGAGTAATTTGTGGTCTCCAGCAGCTCCTTTGCCTGCTGTACACGCAATCGGATGAGATAATTGATAGGAGAGACACCCTTGTACTGCTTAAAGGCATGCACCAGATAAAACTTATTCATATAGGTTTTTTCACTTAACAGCTCCAGCGTGATATCCTCCTGATAATGGTTATTGATATACTGCTCCACAAAATGACATTCCTTGGTTATTTTCTGGGATGGCGCTACGATCAGGTTGGCCTTTGTTCTGCGTACCATGTTGATGATCAGCACCTCCAGCAGATTCTGACATACCGCCTCGTAATCATCATCCTGCTGTGCCATCTCCTGTACCAGTGTCTTCAGATAAAACAGAATCTCATGCTTGAATTCATAATAGTTGTGAACACTGTAGTCCTCATACTCCATATGATTGGTAAAGCTGGTAAACTGCAGTCCCTCGATACCGAGTACGATGTATTCCAGAGGGGATTCATCCCTGCTCATTTCCGTATGCGGAACATTGGGATTTACTATGATCAGATCATCCGCCTTTACATCGAAGACATCATCATTTACCAGAAAGCTTCCCTTGCCGCTGGATACGTAAAATAGTTCTGTACAGTGATGGGCATGCGGGGTACTGTGCCAGTCACCCTCATAACGGCTCGTTGAAATATAGAGAAGGTGGAAGCTCATTTTATCCAGCTTACGGTTCTTCAGCTGATATCTTTGTATACTCATCAAATCACATCCTTATATCTGCTTTCATTATAATAGACACAGCTGTAGTTGACAAGAATTATATTTATTGGCAAAAAGTAAAAGTAGCCAATATCTCTAAAAAAAGAAATACGGGGCGTGTGTTTATCGAATAAAAAGGAACTGCTGAAATCACTTTTTTAGATATCTTGCCGGGTTTTTCAGTGGCGGTGGAATCGAGTCGTTTGACAAGCTATTCATAAGCCCATAAAATGAAGCTAACGATCAATCAGGAGGAAATTGACATGAATCTGAAAAAGGGGCGCGTAACAGTGCCGACCGATGTTGATGTAATTGAGGAAACCTTGAACATCATGGAACGATGGGGGGCGGATGCAATCCGGGACTGTGATGGCACCAGCATGCCAGAGCAGCTGCGTGAGCTGGATGTGAAGCAGTATGCGACCTATTATACGACGAGGAAGGATAATGCCTGGGCAAATGCAAATCCACAGGAGATACAGCAGATGTATCTGATGAGCGATATGGTGACAGCCAGTGCGCAAACGCTGAGCATACCGTTGATGAAGCATTATTATAAAGACCAGCTGAAGGTCAATACGATTGATGATATGAAGCGGTGGTGGGAGGTTATCGATCGTACGAGCGGTGAGGTGGTTGCCACAAGCCTGTGGGAATATGATGCAAAAAGGGAGGCAGTCATCCTTTCGGAGTGTGTACCTTTTCATGCTTATACGGTAAGCTTTCTGGCATTTGTAATCTGGGATCCGGTGCATATGTACAATGCATTGACCAATGAATGGAAGCATGAGGAGCATCAGATGACCTACGATGTACGACAGCCGAAGACACAGGCATATGTTCTGGATAAGCTGCGTCGCTGGATTGCTGAGCATCCGGAGGTGGATGTTATTCGCTTTACGACATTCTTTCATCAGTTTACGCTCATGTTTGATGAGATGGCACGGGAAAAGTTCGTAGACTGGTTCGGTTACAGTGCCAGTGTATCCCCCTATATTCTCGAACAGTTCGAGCAGGAGGTCGGATACCGGTTTCGTCCGGAATATATCATCAATCAGGGATATCATAATTCCACCTTCTGCGTTCCTACGAAGGAATACCGAGATTTCATGGATTTCCAGATGCGTGAGGTAGCTAAGCTGGTGAAGAAATTTGTGGATATCACACATGAAGCCGGAAAGGAAGCGATGATGTTTCTGGGAGATCACTGGATTGCGACAGAGCCGTTTGGACCTTATTTTCAGGAGCTGGGTCTGGATGCCGTCGTGGGCTCTGTTGGGGATGGACGTACCTTGCGTCTGATTTCCGATATCAAGGGAGTGAAGTATACCGAAGGACGGTTTCTACCGTATTTCTTCCCCGACGTATTTCATGAGGGAGGCGATCCCGTTCAGGAGGCCAAGGTAAACTGGGTGACGGCAAGGCGTGCAATCCTTCGCTCACCATTGGATCGAATCGGATACGGCGGGTATTTGAAGCTTGCATTGAAATTCCCGGATTTTGTGGATTATATCGAAGAGGTATGCAATGAATTTCGTGAGCTGTATGCCCATGTACAGTCCGCACAGCCCATGTGTATGCCATTTAAGGTAACGATTCTGAACAGCTGGGGAGCGCTTCGTGGCTGGGGAGCGGAAATGGTCGCGCATGCTCTGTGGTATAAGCAGATTTATTCCTATTCGGGTGTTCTGGAAGCTCTGAGTGGTATGCCCTTTGATGTGCAGTTTATCAGCTTTGACGATATACTGGAAAATCCGGGGGTGCTGGATGATGCCGGTGTTATTATCAATGCTGGGGATGCCTATACGGCCTTTAGCGGTGGAGATTACTGGAAGGATGCACGCATCGTGAGCGCTCTTCGTAAATTTGTATTTGAGGGCGGTGGCTTGATCGGCGTCGGTGAACCGAGTGCAGCACAAAAGGAAGGACATTTCTTCCAGCTGTATGATGTGCTGGGCGTGGATAAGGAGGTTGGCTTTTCTCTGTCACAGGATAAATATAACTGGGAGGAGCAGCCGCATTTCCTGAAAGATGAGCTTCCTGAAGCTTTACAGCTTGGAGAAGAAATACGCAATATCTATGCACTGCGCGATACGACGGTTTTGATTAACGAGAATCAGAATATTCGTTTTGCGACCAATACCTATGGAAAAGGGAAAAGTGTATATCTGAGCGGACTGCCGTTCAGCTTTGAAAACGCGCGTCTGCTGTACCGCTGTTTGTTTTATGCAGCAGGAAGGGAAGCGGATATTAAAAAATGGTATAGTGAAAACTGCAAGGTGGAGGTAAATGTATATCCGAATACAAACAGCTATTGTGTGGTAAACAATACATATGAAAAGCAGGATACCCGCATTTATACGGATCAGGATGCTTTTGATATTCAGCTACAGGCAAATGAAATTCGCTGGTTTTCCATCAGCGAGGAAAAAGAATAGAGAAGAAAATGCGGTAGAAATGCTGCATTTTTTCTATACCGAGGATGGAAAGGACAGCTTTATGTGCAGGAAAAGGCTGCACTGCCTGCGAAGCTTGCGGGTTATTTCGTTATAAAGGAAGCAGAAGGAAGAAGCAAGGCTGCATGTGGTAAAAAATATGAATAGCTGTACGACAGCACAGGGGATTCTGGGGGAAAGGTGATTGGGATGCACAGGAAAAGGATCGTGCTTCTGTCTGTTTTCACTATATGAACCGCCTTATTTCTGTATGCGAATCGTTTAAAGATAAAAGAAAGCTGCATAAGGGGATGATAAGGCAACAGGGGTGGATTCGTTTTCTATGGCATATTCGTTTACTGGATACTTGCGATAGTTCAGTGTGATATTCCAGGCACCCACTGCAGGAGCTGGAGGTGCATAAGGGACGTGTGCAGAGGGGAAGATATAAAATGCACAGCAAAAGCCTATGAGCTTCCCCTACGTTATTATCTTATATTTCGTGGAACGCAAGCCTGAGCGCTGTTTAGAAGCAATCGTTTCCGGGATATTAGAAAAAAGGATTCTCAACTGAGAATCCTTACCGATTATGCTTCCATGGAATCAATGATACTATCTACCAGATTATCCATTTCAGATTTATTATTATCATTCAAGGCACTGATCATGGATACTTCAGAATTCAGAATACTCATCTGCTTCATCTGATTATCCAGGAAGTCCTTCATAAGGGAACCGGATTTCGGTGCCCAGGAACCATTCTCAATAATGCCGATGGTACGCTTCTGCATGTTGAGTGCCTTCATATGCATGAGGAAATCATGCATGACAGGATAGATTCCCAGATTATAGGTCACCGAAGCCAGTACGATGTGACTGTATTTGAAGGCATCGCTGATCAGGTAGGATACATGGGTATTGGATACATCATGAACAACAACATTTTTAACGCCCTTTTCCACCAGCTTGGCAGCCAGTACCTGCGCAGCGGATTCTGTATTTCCATACATGGAAGCATAGGCGATCAGCACACCGGTTTCCTCCGGCTCATAGCGGCTCCACTTATCATATTTATCAAGCAGGTAACCGAAATCATTTCTCCATACCGGTCCATGCAGCGGACAGATGACCTTGATATCGATCGTTCCCGCCTTTTTCAGCAGTGCCTGTACATGCGGTCCGTATTTTCCTACAATATTGGTATAGTAACGACGGGCATCATCCAGCCAGTCGCGGTCAAAATTAACTTCATCATTAAACAGCTTGCCATCCAGTGCTCCAAAGCTTCCAAAGGCATCTGCGGAAAACAGAACTCCGTTTGTCACATCGAAGCTGACCATCGCTTCTGGCCAGTGCACCATCGGAGCCTCTACAAAGGTGATGGTGTGCTTACCAAAGCATTTGGTATCGCCTTCCTTGACTTCCTCTGTACGCCCGTCAACGTGAAAGCCGAACTGGTGCATCAGCAGAAAGCTTTTTTCAGTAGAGATGATTTTCACCTTCGGATAGCGAAGTAAAATTTCTTCAATGCTGGCACCATGATCCGGCTCCATATGATTGATTACCAGATAATCCAGCTCACGCCCGTCCAAAACATGCTCTACATTTTCCAAAAACTGACGGCAGGCATCCCAGTCCACTGTATCAAACAATACCGTTTTCTTATCCAGCAGCAAATAGGAATTATAGGATACGCCATTTGGAATCGGGTGAATATTTTCAAACAGGGCAAGACGGTGATCATTTCCTCCCACCCAGTACAAATCGTCAACTACTTTTCTTACACAGTACATACTACATCCTCCTTCTCTTTATTTAATCCAATGTCTCAATGAACTGATCCTTTGCTTCTCCGCATTCCGGACAGATCCATTCTTCAGGCAGCTTTTCAAACGGTGTACCCGGAGCAATATCATTTTCCGGATCTCCCAGCATCTGATCATATTCATAGCCGCAGCCATTGCAGACATGACGCATATAGGAAGGAGCTTCCTTTTTGATAAACGGGCGCTTCATTTTCTTCATTGGCGGAGCCGGCTTCTTTTCTCCGGTATCCAGAGCCTTGCTTAACAGCGGCAGTATTTCCATAACATCACCGACAATACCGTAATCGGCATTTTTAAAGATCGGCGCGTTGGCGTTTGTATTGATGGCAACGATGGTTGTAGCATCCTTGATTCCCTTTAAATGCTGTCCCGCACCGGAGATACCGCATGCGATATACAGATTACCGGTGAATTTCTGACCGGACATACCGACATAGCGGTTGATCGGCACATATTTTAAAGTTTCTGCGACTGGACGGGAGCTTCCGATGGCTGCTCCTGCGCTTCGTGCTAAATCCTCAATCAGCTTCATGTTCTTCTTTTCACCGATTCCCTTACCGGCAGATACCACACGCTCTGCATTCACGATCGGTGTATCCATCGGGATACCGACTGTAAAGTCATAGCCATCCTTCTGTAAGGCTTCCACGAGTGCATTTACACGTTCCTGTGCAGGGCCTTCCTTGAAAATCTGTTTCTTACGTTCTCCGGTGATTGCGCCTTTTTTCTTACGGACACCGCCATCCTTTGGGGCTTTTCCTATGATATGAGAAGCAATAACAACTCTCTGTATTTCGTTTGTTCCTTCATAAATCGTTGTGATTTTAGCATCACGATAAGCGCGCTCCACTTCCATCCCCTTCAGATAACCGCTTCCGCCGAATATCTGTAAGGCATCGTTGCAGATTTCCAGAGCAACATCACTTGCGTACTGCTTTGCCATCGCAGATTCCATTCCATATGGTTCATGGTGCTCCTTGAGCTCTGCAGAAGAGTAAATCAGCATTCTGGCACAGCGAAGCTTGGTTGCCATATCGGCAAGCTTAAAGCTGATGACCTGCTGCTGAGCAATCGGTTTGCCAAACTGCACACGCTCCTTCGCGTATTCCAGCGCATTTTCATATGCACCCTGTGCAATTCCCAGTGCCTGTGCAGCGATTCCGATGCGGCCGCCATCCAGTGTTGCCATGGCAATCTTAAAGCCCTGACCTTCCTTGCCAAGCAGATTTTCCTTCGGTACCTTTACATCATTGAAAATCAATTCCGCTGTTGAGGAGGAACGGATTCCCATCTTATCGTAATGATCACCAAAGGTAAAGCCGTCCCAGCCCTTTTCAACGATGAATGCGGATATTCCTCTGGTTCCCATATCCGGATTTGTGGATGCAAAGACGACATACGTGTCAGCCTTATCTGCATTTGTGATAAAAATCTTTCCACCGTTCAGAATATAATGATCACCCTCTAAAACGGCCGTTGTTTCCGTACCTGCCGCATCACTTCCTGCATTCGGCTCCGTTAATCCAAAGGCTCCGATTTTTTCACCGCTTGCCAGCGGTACCAGATATTTCTGCTTCTGCTCCTCGGTTCCAAATGCAAAAATCGGGTAGCTTCCCAAGGAGACATGTGCGGATAGGATAACTCCTGTACCTCCGTCAACGCGGGATAATTCTTCTACGGCAATGGCATAGCTTAGTACATCCAGTCCGGCTCCGCCATATTCCTTCGGATAGGGAATCCCCATCAGACCCATCTTTCCAAACTTTGCAATCGCCTCACTCGGAAATTCATTTTCCTTATCGAGCATAAAGGCAATCGGTTTGATTTCGGTTTCCGCAAATTCTCGTACCGTCTTGCGGATTTCCTCCTGCTGCTGTGTCGTTGTAAATAGCATAGTTTACGTCCTCCTCACTTATCTCTATGATATTCCTTCTGCTTTCATGATTTTTCTTAATATGAGAATCATTTTAAGAATATAAATCACTTTACACTCTGATGATATCATAGCGCTTACAATAAGTCGAAGGATATGCTCACAGAATTTTCCTTTTCTAGTTTTTGAATCTTTTCCATGCGGAAAGAGGCATCTATTCCCTTTCCTATGTAGAGAAGAAATGAAATTCCTGAAGCTTTGTGCTTTTTGTTGGTTTTTTGAAGGCTGAAGCTATAGCAGGGGGTACTGCGCATTTTCTGTCATACGCAATACCGCTGTATGCTTCACTTCAACAAGGAATGCGCAGCCATATTCCACACGGCTTTTTTGTTGTCAGCCTGCGGACATATGGACAGCCGTATGCTATACTGTATCTAGTGGAATGCAATTAAAAGGAGGGGTTATATGTCAGAAAAGAAAAAGGCGGCGGAAGGCTTTTTATACAATGCGAATTACAGCTCAGCACTGCTGGATGAGCGCGCCTGGTGCAAGGATCAGTGTCATGCATGCAATCAACTGCGTCCAAGTGATATGGAAGCACGCAATCAGATTTATCGCAGGCTGTTCAAGCAGATGGGGAAGCATGTATCTATAGAACCACCGTTCTGGTGTGATTATGGCTATAATATCAGTATTGGAAATGAATTCTTTATGAACCATAACGGTGTCATTCTGGATGGGGCAGAGATTACCTTTGGTGATTATGTCTATATCGCGCCAAACTGCGGCTTTTATACAGCAGGACATCCACTGGATGTAGAACAGCGCAGGCAGGGGCTGGAGTATGCCTTTCCTATTCATGTGGAAAGTAATGTATGGATTGGGGCAGGCGTTCAGGTGCTGGCAGGCGTTACGATTGGTGAAGGCTCGGTGATTGGTGCAGGCAGTGTTGTGAACAGAGATATTCCTCCACATGTACTTGCGGCAGGGGTTCCCTGCAGGGTGATCCGCCTTATTACAAAAGAGGATCGAAAAAAATACCGTGTGCAAACAGAGGGGGATAGGGAAGAACAGTAAATCACCGGTAACTCGCTTGTATACGCGAAGGGAAAGGGCAAAGCTTTCGTTGATATTGCATACGCGATATGTATTTCAATCAGAAAGGTGTAGCTGCATGTACAGGCGGATCCAGCAGAACAATAGGGGATAAAGAAGTAAACAAGCTGATAAGCATAGGGGAGATGAATGAGCCTTTCAATCTATACGTCTAAAACGAAGCTGTTGAGAGTGCAATTTGATGCTCGTACATGATGATTGGAAACAGAGAAATTATTTGAATGTAATTCTTTGCAGCGGGTATGGCTATGATATAATAAGGATACAGCAGGAGGTAGGAAGCTATGTTTTATGATAAAGTAGAAGAATCCGTGCAATATATTCGCAGGCACGTGAAAACAGAGCCGGTGATTGGCATCATTTTAGGAAGCGGACTCGGCTCATTGGTGGATATGATGGAGGATAAAGAGGTGATTTCGTATCGGGATATTCCTCATTTCCCTCAATCCAAGGTGGAAGGTCATGCAGGAAATCTGGTGTTTGGCAAACTGAAAGATCAGCATCTGGTAGTTATGCAGGGAAGATTTCATTATTATGAGGGCTTTACGATGAAGGAGGTCACCTATCCGCTGTATGTGATGAAGCTGCTGGGAGTTCAGGATTTGATTGTGACCAATGCTTGTGGCGGAATCAATGAGAATTATCAACCCGGAGATTTGATGATCATTGATGATTTTATCAATACGCTGGATGTAAATCCCTTGATTGGAGATAATGACGAGCGTTTCGGTGTGCGCTTTCCGGATATGTCAGAGCCATATTCCACAGAGCTGCGCGAAAAGGCAAAGCAGGTGGCAGATCGTCTGGGTATTCCTTACCGTCATGGCGTCTATACGTTGTTTCAGGGGCCGTATTATGAAACAGCGGCAGAAATTCGTATGTATGCCAGAGCAGGCAGTGATGCGATTGGAATGTCCACTGTACCGGAAACCATAGCAGCAAATTATCTTGGGATTCGCGTGTTGGGAATTGCATGCATCACCAATATGGCAACCGGTATTGCGAAGGAAAAGCATTCGCATGAAGAGGTTGTGAAAATGGCAAATAAGAGCAGTGCCCAGCTTTGTACATGGATCGAAGCGCTGTTGAAGGAGTGGTAAAAGGAGGGTGATGCTTCATGGAGCAGGAATCGCTGTTTCAAAATGATTTCGATAAGGACCCTCTTGCCGCCAGACTGCGTCCAGCCACGCTAAAGGATTATGTCGGACAGAAGCATCTGCTTGGAAAAGGAAAGATTCTGTATAATCTGATTGAAAAGGATATGGTTTCCTCTATGATTTTCTGGGGGCCGCCGGGTGTTGGGAAAACAACATTGGCTAGAATCATCGCCAAACAGACACAGGCGCATTTTATCAATTTCAGTGCGGTCACAAGCGGAATTCGGGAAATCAAGGCAGTGATGAAGGAGGCGGAGGATGCGCGTCTGTATGGGAGAAAGACGATTGTATTTGTAGATGAAATTCATCGGTTTAACAAAGCCCAGCAGGATGCCTTTCTGCCCTATGTGGAGAAGGGCAGTATCATATTGATCGGTGCTACAACGGAAAATCCGTCATTTGAAGTAAATG
The DNA here is from genome assembly GCA_003481775.1 of Clostridiaceae bacterium OM02-2AC. GTDB lineage: Bacteria > Bacillota_I > Bacilli_A > Erysipelotrichales > Erysipelotrichaceae > Clostridium_AQ. The sequence goes on along the minus strand of QULU01000010.1, from coordinate 74,091 downwards.
CCGCACTTCTTTCCCGCTGCAAGGTGTTTGTGCTGAAGGCACTGGAGGTATCGGATCTGGTGGAGCTGCTGCAGCATGCCCTGCAGGATGAGCGAGGCTTTGGTAAACAGAAGATTCTCATGACGAAGGAGCAGCTGCATATGCTTGCCATGTTTGCCAACGGAGATGCCAGAACAGCACTGAACACACTGGAAATGGTTGTTTTAAACGGCGAAAGCTCAGAAGCTGGAATCGTCATTACAAAGGAAGTGCTGGAGCAGTGTACCTCCCAGAAATCCCTGCTGTATGACCGGCAGGGAGAGGAGCACTATAATCTGATCAGTGCACTGCATAAATCCATGCGCAATTCCGATGTAGATGCAGCGATTTACTGGCTTGCGAGAATGCTGGAGGCAGGTGAGGATCCATTGTATGTGGCAAGACGCCTTGTTCGCTTTGCGAGTGAGGATATCGGAATGGCGGACAGCCGTGCATTGGAAATCTGTGTTGCGGCATATCAGGCATGTCATTTTCTCGGTATGCCGGAGTGTAATGTTCATCTGACGCATGCGGTTACCTACCTCTCTCTTTCTCCAAAATCCAATGCACTGTATATGGCGTATGGTGCAGCAAAGGCGGATGCCATGCATATGCTGAGTGAGCCGGTACCCTTGCAAATACGAAATGCACCAACCTCCCTCATGAAGGATTTGCATTACGGAGAAGGCTACCAGTATGCTCACGATACGCAGGAAAAGCTGACAAGCATGGAATGCATGCCGGATTCCTTGCGGGGAAGGGAGTATTATCATCCGACGATGCAGGGAAGTGAAGCAAGGGTGAGCAAGCGTTTGCAGGATATCAAGGAATGGAAACGACAGCATCAGAAAAAATAGAAGCATGCAGAAGGGGGAAGCATATGGTTCTTTCCGCTATTCCTGCATGGGAAAAGACGTGAACGATGTTTGCAGTTCTTTCTGACGTTCATAGGTATAAAAAAGAATCTGCCTTTCCGGGGTGCTTACTCGGTTTTGGGCAAATAAAAATAAAAGATTTCAACACTATTGTATTCTTCAATAGCGTTGAAATCCTTTTTTTACAACCACTCAAACGTAGGAAAGAACCCTTTCTATGGAATTCTCCTTTTTGATTACCTGATATTGTGCAAGGAATCGGCTTCGTTTATAAACGGCCGTTTTTTTGTTTCTTATTTTACTGTCTTGATGACATATTTATTGAACAGCTCACGATTACGTTCATCGGCACCGTCCATATTGCTGGAGGCGAATACCGGAGCCTCCATACCATGCTCCTTCAACAGCTCAACAAATCTTCCCATCACACACTGTGCAAGAAAGCAGCCGGTCAGAGTGCTGACAGGTCCCATACTGCAGGTTTCGTCAATCTGTGTTGTCGCATCTCCATACGGTGCATGATTGTCCAGAATCACATCCGCAAGCTCAAACAGACGCAGACCGCTTTCATGCCGGGAAGCGATGGTTTTACTATGCGATAACGAGGTGATGACAATAATGTGAGCACCTTTTTCTCTGGCTCTCATCGTATATTCGATAACCAGCGGATTTCTTCCGGAATTGCTGGTGACAAGCAGAACATCTCCTGCCTCAATCGTATAAATCGCATCCAGTACATCGGCATAGGAAGCCGTACGCTCCAGCGTTGTACTCTTTGTCGGATGCGTAGCCAGCGTCATTTCGATTTCATTGATGGGATATACCTTTGCATAGCCGCCGGCTCTGGCATAGATATCCTGTCCGATCATATGGGAGTGTCCGCTGCCGAAGGTGTAAATGGTATGATGTTCCTTCTCTGCCTCAAGCAACAGACGTGCCGCCTGTTCAATCGCATCCTGCTCCTTTTTCATCACTGCAAAACGCTGTTCCACTTCGTTGAAATACGTATCAATAAATGCCATAATCATTCCTCACTTTCTTATGATTTCAGTATACCATGATTATATGTAAAATCTATAACTGGATATAAAGTTATAACAATTTATACAAAATACGTAATTTAACTATTGTTTTTACACAAAACACTTTTAATTATTCTATTCTGCTAATATAGGAAAATTTTTCCATTATAATAATTACAAAAACTGGAGTGGACGGAATGAAAAAAGTAACGGAAATCAATTTAAGAGTGGGAGATGCTATACGAAAAGGGCTTCAACGAAAGGGGATGACGCAAAAGGAACTTGCTGCACTGGTTGGTTCCACGCAGCGTTCGATTTCTTCATATATCAATGGGAATGCACAGCCTCCGCTTGATATTCTGTCTCTGATCTGCCGCATACTGGAAATCAATATGAATCAGATACTGCAAATACCGGATTTCAATTTTCCCGGTCGTATGCTGCATGATCCCATCGAGCTGGAATTCATGAAAGTGTTTGATCAGGTACCGGAGGAACGGCGAATGACCTTTACCAAGCTGATGAAAAGCATCCTCAGCTTTCACCTGGAGTAGGGTATATAAATGTAACAGTTACATAACATAGGAAATAACATGATTCTTATGATAAATGACAAATAGAGAATTTTAGAAAATTTTTATTTTAAGGAGAAAATGCCGGATTTATCGGTGTTTTTTTATTTTTTGCACAGAATCCTTATGGAAGAAAACTTTTTCATTATATATACTATAGAGGTAAAAGGGAGAGAGAGGAGGCATATGGAAGATATGCATACTTGTGAGCTGAATCATGATGAGTATGAGCTGTTGAGCTTTTATCGCCAGCTGAGTGAGGAGCGCAAGCAGAAGTTTTTTGACCTTGTGCAAACACTGGATATGCTGTTGAATCAACAGGATGATACGACTGCGATTCCAGAGTAAGGCAAAGGCGTTGGTGTGCATGGTTCAGGGAGCGCATTCTTTTTCCTGTAGGGATCAGCTTGAAAACGCGAAGACTGATGGATGCTAAACATATCGTGCTGTCCTTACGGCGCAGGATACAGCACGGTACGCTGCTATAGTTGCATTGCATAGCTTTCAGGAAGCTTCTGATCCTAACAGCGAAGCATACATACTCCTTCAAAGAAACCGGAAAAGGACCGCAAGGTCCTTTTCTGCTGTACCTTCATCATAGAAGCAGACTTCTGCATTCTGCTGCCTTTGAGCGGTAAGCAAACGTATCACTAGCAAAGACATGGTATCCATTGCCTGATTCTACAGCTCTCTTATGGTATTGTCTCTGCATTGTGGGAAACGAGCGATCTCTTATGCTTACCATTCACCATAGAATATCCTGTGATGTGTAATGAAAGAAGACGATTTTAAAGGAAGAAACAGATTTGAACATCACGGTTCATCGCTGCCATAATAAGGATAGCCTGTGTACACCACTGATAGTTGTTTTTGGGTGCATGGTGATTTTCTTACATAATTATTTCATGAAAATATTTCACAAAATGATTGACTTTTTCATCATTGGATTGTACTATAGTAATATATGAAATGCGCTGACGGGAAATAGTATGGATATGGACATGACAGAGAGTCTTCGGCTGGTGGAAGAAGATATGCGAAGTATGCGGAACACATCCCCGAGCAGCAGAGGTGAAACCAGTAGCTTCTGCCGGATTCCTGCATCCGTTACCGTGCTAGAGTATGCTGGTACTCGAAGAGATTGATATCGTGAGGTATCAATAAAATAAGGTGGAATCACGTAAGGTAACTTTCGTCCTTTGGATGGAAGCTTTTTTTGTATAAGAGAATACGGGAGGATAAGAACTTATGAAGAAATTTGCTATACCGGAAGGGACCCGGGATCTGATTTTGGGAGAATGCACTGCAAAAAAACGATTGCAGGCTGCGATTGAGCAGGTGTTTGACAGCTATGGCTATAAGGAAATCGTAACACCGAGCATTGAATTCTATCAGACCTATCAGACAGGCTTTGAACAGGTTCAGGAGGAAGCGATGTACAAGTTTTTTGACCATAACGGAAGCATTCTGACACTGCGTATGGATATGACGGTGCCGATTGCCCGCGTTGCGGCAACCAAATTCAAGGATCAGCAGCCGCCGTTTCGGTTTCGCTATTGTGCGAATGTATATAAGGTAAAGGAGTCGTTTGCCGGAAAGCGCAATGAGGTGACAGACTGCGGAATCGAGCTGCTGGGATTGAACGAAGAGCAGAGTGATTTGGAAATTCTGGTGTGTGCCCTGGAGGTTATGGAGTGTATGGAGCAGGAGCCGTTTACACTGGAAATCGGCAATGTGAATTTCTTCCATACGGCGGTCAAGCTGCTGGGACTGACAAAGGATGAAACCGAAACATTGGCTGATCTGATTGATCGTAAGAGCTTGACAGAGCTGAAGGAATATCTGAATACACTAAACCTTAAAGCTGAGGATAAACAATTTTTTCTGCAGCTGCCTTGGCTGTGTGGAAGTGCAGATATGCTGCAGGAGGCGCTGGACTGCTGCTTTGATGAACGGCTGCAGCGCATTGTGGAAAACCTGCAGCAGCTGTATGAGCAGCTGCGCGAGCTTGGCTATGAAAACCGCATCACCTTTGATCTGGGAAAGCTGCCGCATCTGAACTATTACAGCGGAATCCTCTTTGAGGGCTTTGTGCCCGGGATCGGCACCAGTGTATTGAGTGGAGGCCGCTATGATTCCCTGCTGGAGAAATTCGGGGAGCCGCTGCCTGCCATCGGGTTTTCTGTAAAGCTGGATGCTGTGCTTCCGGTATTGCATCTAAAACAGAAGGAAGCAACGCTGACGCTGTGCTATCCATATGCGCGTAAAGTGGAAGCCCTGCGTAAGGCAAAGGAGCTGAGAAAAACTGCACGGGTGGAGCTGCTGTGTGGAGCGTATGATGATATTATCGTGAAAGGGGAGAACAACGCATGAGTATATCCATTGCATTGACGAAGGGACGTCTGGAAAAGGCAACCGTGAAGCTGCTGGAGGAGCGCGGATATGGAATTGAATGCCTGAAGGATAAGGGGAGAGCTCTGGTGTTTCAGGATTCCAAAAAGGATATTCGCTACTTTCTCGTGAAATCCAACGACTGTATTACCTATGTGCAGCATGGTGTTGCGGATATCGGTGTGGTTGGAAAGGATACGCTGCTGGAGGGTGGCAAGGAGTACTATGAAATGCTTGATTTAGGAATTGGAAAATGCAAATTCATCGTTGCCGGCCTGCGGGAACATAATCTGTTTGACAAGGTGGGGCATGTGAAAATAGGAACCAAGTATCCCAATATTGCAAAGCAGTATTTTCTGGAAAAGGGGATGGATGTGGAATGTATTAAAATTGACGGGTCTGTGGAGCTGGCACCGATACTGGGACTGTGCGATGGAATCGTAGATATCATGGAAACGGGAACGACGCTGAAGGAAAACGGTCTGGTGGTATTTGATACGGTCTGCGATATCAGTGCCAGAGTGATTGTAAACAAAGCGAGCTTTAAGCTGAAGCGAGCGGAGATATTAGCTATCCTGGAGGATATGAAGAAAGGACTGGAAACATGCTGAAACGAATGTGTGCATCCGATACACAGCAGCTGGCTGCGTATCTGGAAAGCAGAACAGAGGATATAGACTGCGATATTATCGCTAAGGTCAGTACCATCCTGCAGGATGTGAAAACCCGTAAGGATGAAGCAGTAAAGGACTATACACAGCGCTTTGACGGGATTGTGATGGACGAGCTGCGGGTTGCACGTGAAGAGGTAGAGACTGCAGCAGCCAGAGCTGACACCTTCTTTGTGGAAAGCATGAAGAAGGCGAAGGAAAATATCGCGTATTATCACAATGCACAGAAGCAAAACGGCTATCTGCTACAGAAGGAGCTAGGCATCTATCTGGGACAGCGCGTGCTTCCCTTGGATAGCGTCGGCATCTATGTGCCGGGAGGGCGTGCCCAGTATCCCAGCAGTGTGCTGATGAATGCGATTCCTGCCCGTATTGCGGGTGTCAAGCGCATTGTCATGATTACCCCGCCGGCAAAGGACGGCAGTCTGCATCCCAACATTGCCGCGGCGGCACGCATTGCCGGCGTGGATGAAATCTATAAGGTTGGCGGCGCACAGGGAATTGCGGCACTGGCCTATGGCACGCAGAGCATTGCATCGGTGGATAAAATCGTCGGACCGGGAAATGTGTATGTTGCGGCTGCGAAGAAGCTGGTATTTGGGAAGGTGGATATCGATATGATTGCCGGACCAAGTGAGATTTTGGTCATAGCGGATGCGGGGGCACCTGCGAAAAGTGTTGCGGCAGATTTGCTGTCTCAGGCAGAGCATGATCCGATGGCCAGTGCTATTCTGGTGACAACAAGTGAAGCCCTGATAACGGCTGTGGAAGAGGAGCTAGAAAAGCAAACTGCCCTTCTACCGAAAAAGGAAATCGTCAAACAGTCCTTACAGTCTTATGGAACAGCAATTCTGTGTGAGAGCATGGAGGATTGTCTGGCAGTATCCAATGCAGTGGCTCCGGAGCATCTGGAGCTGATGGTGGAAAACGCGATGGAATATCTGGGGATGGTGCGTCATGCCGGCAGTGTCTTCCTGGGCTATCACACCTGTGAAAGTGTCGGTGATTATTTCGGCGGCTGTAATCACGTATTACCGACAAGCGGAACGGCACGCTTCTCCAGTGCGCTGGGGGTGGACAGCTTTGTCAAAAAGAGCAGCTATCTGCACTATAGTGCACAGGCGCTGCAAGCCTATGGCGCAAACATCATCGAAATGGCAGAGCAGGAAGAGCTGCAGGCTCATGCCAATGCCGTGAAAGTGAGGCTGAAATCATGAAGAATATCGAAAGCTATGCGGCGCGGACAAACGGCGCAATCATGCTGAATGCAAATGAATGCTATAAAAATATCAGTGCGGAAATCGTGAAGGAGCTGCAGGCGGCGATTGCGGATCTGGCATTGAACCGCTATCCAGATGAATCCAGCAGTGAGCTGATTCATGCCTATGCACAAGTGAAAGGGATATCCTCAGATCATCTGCTCGCAGGCAATGGAAGCGATGAAATGCTGGGGCTCATGATTGGCTATTTCCTGGGAAAAGGTAAGAAATTACTGACCTTATCTCCGGACTTCTCTATGTATGATTACTATGCATCCCTGCATGAGAGTGAGGTTGTGAAATTTCCATGTGCTGAAGACGGTTCCTTTATTGCGGCGGATTTTATAGAATTCGGTCGGGAGCACCATGTGGATATGGTATTGTTTTCCAATCCGAACAATCCAACCGGGCATTTTGTAAGCAATCGTGAGCTATGTAAAATCGTGGAGGCGTTTCCTCGCATTCCGATCATCATCGATGAGGCCTATGGGGAATTCGCAAGGGAGAGCATGCTGGAGTATCTGGATACCTATGGAAATCTGTATGTGACCAGAACGCTTTCAAAGGCCTTCGGCTTTGCAGGGGCACGGCTGGGCTTTCTGCTGAGTAATCCAGCCAATATCGCAGACCTGAAGCCGATGCTGGTTCCTTATAATATCAGCTCTCTGGCGCAAAAGGCCGGGGTGATCGTATTGCGTCATGCGGCAGAATATGAGCTGCTGGTGGAAGAGGTGCAGTTGGAGCGGGATATGCTGTATCATAAGCTGAAGCAGCTACAAAACGTTACCTTCTATCCAAGTCAGGCGAATTATCTGTATGGAAGAAGCAACTATAAGCAGGAGCTGTTGGAGGCAATGGAAAAAGAAGGCATCGTCATTCGTAATTATGAAGGAGCTGACAGCTTCCGCATCACGGTTGGCTCTCCGCGTGAAAATGCCATCGTGCTATCCGTTTTACAGGAATTTGACAGAAAGGCGGTTACGGTATGAAGATGGCTGCAGAGAGAACCGGCATTGGAGCAAGAACGGCCAGCCTTAGCCGGGACACGAAAGAAACGAGCATCAGCTGCACGATGAATCTGGATGGTACAGGAACCAGTGCTATCCAGACAGGCATCGGATTTTTCGATCACATGCTGACGCTGTTCTCCTTTCATTCCGGTATCGATCTTACGCTGCATGCAAACGGCGATTTACAGGTGTGCGATCACCACACGGTAGAGGACTGCGGTATTGCGATGGGAGCCTGTCTGAAAGAGGCTCTGCAGGATAAAAGAGGAATCGAGCGCTATGGCAGTATGCTTCTGCCGATGGATGAGGTGCTGGCACAGGTCGTGCTGGATATCAGTGGAAGAAGCTTTCTGGTGTATAATTGTGAGCTGAAGCGGGATACGATCGGTACATTCTCCTGTGAGATGGTCGAAGAATTCCTGCGTGCCTTTGCCTTTCAGGCCGGTATCACGCTACACGTGAACGTTTTATATGGAACCAATGATCATCACAAGGTGGAAGCGATTTTCAAGGCGCTGGGCCGTGCCGTAAAAACGGCGGTTTATGTGAGCGGCGATACGCTGCCGAGTACGAAAGGGAAGCTGTAAGATGATAGCGATACTTGATTATGGAATGGGAAATCTGCACAGTGTGGAAAATGCCCTGAAGCATATCGGCTGTACCTGCTGTGTAACGGATAAAAAGGAAGACATGCAGTGTGCGGATCAGTTGATTCTGCCCGGTGTCGGAGCGTTTGCGGACTGTATGAAGCACTTGCAGGAACGCGGTCTGATTGAGGCTTTACGGGAAGAGGTGCAAGAGAAGAAAAAACCGCTGCTTGGTATCTGTCTGGGGATGCAGGCATTGTTTGAAGACAGCGAGGAAAACGGCTATACCAAGGGACTTGGCTTTTTGAAGGGCAACATTGTGAAAATGACGGATACCGCAGAAAACAGGGTGCGCATTCCGCATATCGGCTGGAATCTTTTGGAACAGCGTCAGGAATCCAGTGTATTCCAACGGCTGAGTGAGCGTCCCTTTGTGTATTATGTGCATTCCTACTATGCACAGAATTATGCACAGGAGGATTTGCTGGCAGACAGCGGTTATGGAGACATGCGTATTCCAGGTCTTGTCCGTAAGGACAATGTGGTTGGCGCTCAGTTTCATCCTGAAAAAAGCGGAGAGGACGGACTGCAGATTCTGCGGTGGTTTAAGGAGGAGTTTGTATGATTATTTTACCTGCAATCGATATACTGGATCAACAGCCGGTGCGGCTGTATCAGGGGGATTATGAACAAAAGGAGTGTGTCGGAGAAAGCATTGAGGAGATTGCCAAAGCATTTGAACAGCAGGGTGCGGAATATGTGCATATGGTTGATCTCAACGGTGCAAAAGAGGGAAAGAAAATCAATCAGGACATCATCGTGAAGACGGCGCAAGGACTGCATATTCCGGTTGAGGTCGGCGGTGGCATCCGCAGCATGGAGGATGTCCGCTTCTATCTGGAGCATGGTATTGCACGTGTGATCCTGGGAACGGCAGCCATAGAAAATCCGGAGTTTTTGCGGGAGGCGCTTGCACAGTATAAAGAAAAAATCGCAGTTGGTATCGATTGTAAGAACGGTATGGTCTGCGGTCATGGCTGGCTGCAGGAAAGTGAGCTGCAATATATTGATTTTGCCATTCAGATGGAGGCCATGGGGGTAAAGACGATCATTGTGACAGATATTTCCAAGGATGGGACCATGGCTGGTCCAAACACGGAGATGCTGGCAGAGCTAAAGAAAACCGTATCGATCAATATCATAGCTTCCGGCGGTATCCGTGACATTACGCACATACAGGCACTGAAGCATCTGGACATCTACGGAGCGATTACAGGGAAGGCGATGTATGCCGAAACATTGTCTCTGCCGCAGGCAATCGCACTGTGCAGGGAATCCTGATGCATACGAAGCGAATCATCCCGTGTCTGGATGTAAAGGACGGCAAGGTCGTCAAGGGAATCAATTTTGTCGGATTGAAGGAGGTCGGCGATCCAGTCGATCTGGCAAGAGCCTATTATGAGCAGGGAGCCGATGAGCTGGTATTTCTGGATATTACAGCAACGCATGAACAGCGGGATACGATGGTTCAGGTTGTTGAGCGCGTAGCCAGAGAAATTTTCATCCCCTTTACGGTCGGCGGTGGCATCCGCAGTGTGGAGGACATACGAAACATGCTGCTGGCAGGTGCTGACAAGGTATCGCTGAACTCTGCGGCTGTCCGTAATAAGGAGCTGATCCGTGAGGGCGCAAAAATGTTCGGGAACCAGTGCATCGTATTGGCGGTGGATGGAAAGCGCCGTGCGGATGGCAGCGGCTGGAATGTATATGTTGCCGGCGGCCGTGAGGATACCGGTCTGGATTTACTGGAATGGGTACAGGAGGGTGTTCGTCTTGGCGCAGGGGAAATTCTGCTTACCAGTATGGATGCGGATGGTACCAAGCAGGGCTTCGATATTGAATTGTGCAAGGCCGTGCATGCGCTGGTCGATGTGCCGGTGATTGCATCGGGCGGCTGCGGTACGCTGGAGCATTTTGCTCAGGTATTTGAAGAGGATGCCAGTGATGCGGCGCTTGCGGCAAGCATGTTCCACTACAAAGAGGTGACGATTCCTCAGGTGAAGGAGTATCTAAAGGAGAAAGGAATTGCAGTACGTATATGATAACGGTGAATTTTGATAAAGGAAACGGACTCGTTCCGGTCATTGTGCAGGATGTGCATACCAAGGCTGTCCTCATGCTGGCATATATGAATGAAGAAAGTCTTCGCATGACGATGGATACCGGCCGTGCAACCTATTACAGCCGAAGCCGTCAGGAATTATGGATCAAAGGGGAAACAAGCGGTCATTACCAGTATGTGAAGGATATGCGCATCGACTGTGATGCGGATACGATTCTTCTTCTGGTGGAGCAGGTTGGTGCAGCCTGCCATACCGGACATACCAGCTGTTTTTACCGAAATATGGAGGGAGTGGAAGTATGAAGGAACTGGATGCATTATATGAGACAATCAAGGATCGCAAGGAAAACAAAGAGGAGGGAAGCTATACCACCTATTTGTTTGAAAAGGGTCTGGAGAAAATTCTGAAAAAGGTCGGAGAGGAATGTACCGAGGTAGTGATTGCCTCTTTGACACAGACGAAACAGGATCAGATCAATGAAATCAGTGATCTGCTGTATCATCTTACCGTACTGATGGTTGAAAAGGGAATTTCGATGGACGATGTCAATGCGGAGCTAACGCGTCGTGCACAAAAAACGCATAACCTGAAGGCGGAGCGAAAGCCGATTGAACATTTGTAAGCCGAGCAGTCGGCTTTTCTTTTTGCTTTGGTTCTGATCCACAAAGTGTCATATAGGGTATGACAGAGATGATATATGCTTGTAGCGGATGTGAGCTTACGAATGCCAAGAATGATGAACGTGATTGAAGAGCACTTCTGGTATACTATATACGAGGTGAATCATATGAAGACAAATCAAGATATTATGCAATCTGTGCTGTGCTATATCGAGGAGCATTTGGATGCATCGCTGACGCTGGATGCTATCGCTGCCTATACGGGATATTCCCCCTACCATCTGCATAAAATGTTTACAGCAATCTGCGGTATGCCGCTGCATGCCTATGTACGGCGCAGACAGGTATCCAAAGGGGCATCGCTTCTTGTACACAGCGATCTCAGTATTGCGGAAATCGCCTTTGCCTGCGGCTATCTTTCACAGCAGGCTTTCCATAAGGCCTTTTTGCAGCTGTACCGCACAACGCCGGATGCCTTTCGGAAAAAGAAGACCGCCTATGTGCTGCAGGAGCCGCTGCAGCTTCATCAGGAGCCGAATATAAATCACATGCACATGGATATGGAGATACAGCATTGGGGAGAAATACAGCTGGAGGGCTATCATGCGGATACCAGACAGGGCTTTCATGTGATAGGCAAATGTCACCGGAAATGCAACCGGTATCGGAAAGCATATCCGCAAAAGACATCTGTGGTGTATGGGATTCATGATTATACGGATGCCGATCTGGATGCTGAGCAGCCCTACTTTCAGTATTTTGCAGGTGTTGCAGTTGAACAGGTGCGCAAGCAGAAGCTGAAGCATATCATCCTGCCGGAGGGAACCTATCTTGTGTTTTCCTTCTTCGCTGATCCCAAGACCTCCATGGAACCGTTCGCACAGGATATTTACCAAAACTGGCTGCCCAAAAGCGCGTACCGGCTTCGAGCGGACTGCTGTATGGATATCGTGAAATACGGAGAGGAAACTGCACAGGGGGTTGCCGGTATCGAATACTGTATACCAATATTAAAATAAAGAAAGAGAAATGAAAACGCTGTCTGAGACTGCTGTCACAGAGCGTTTTTTTGTATTCCTACAGCATCGAAAAGCAGGATAACACGGCGTTATGTAGACATAAATATTTATAATTTCATTTTTTGGAAAAGGTATCGTATACTGACATAGCTGCCTTGCATTACGGCTGTAGGGCAAGCATACAGAAAATGAGAAAAGGAGAAATGTATGATTTTTATAAAAGAAAAGGGAAGGGGACTGCTGGTATGCTTTGGTATAGCAGCTGTTGCCCTGCTGCTGGGACAATGGGTTCCCATCATTGGAGGGCCGGTATTTGCAATTCTCATCGGAATGCTGCTGGCATTTCGCATAAAGGAAGTGAAAAGTCTGCAGGCCGGCATCACCTTCACATCAAAGAAAATTTTACAGTATGCAGTCATATTGCTTGGGTTTGGCTTAAATCTGTCTGTCATTGCCAAAACAGGACAGCAGTCACTTCCAATCATTCTGGCGACAATCACAACATCTCTCGTTATTGCGTTTGTTTTGAAGCGCGGACTTCACATGCCGACCAACATCTCCACACTGGTAGGTGTTGGCTCTTCCATTTGCGGAGGCTCTGCGATCGCGGCGACTGCCCCGGTCATTGCGGCAGATGACGAGGAGGTAGCTCAGGCGATTTCTGTTATATTTCTATTTAATATTCTGGCGGCTATGCTGTTTCCCTGGCTGGGAACGCTTCTGCATTTTCATGGCAGTGAGGGCTTCGGCGTATTTGCAGGAACTGCGGTAAACGACACCTCCTCTGTAACAGCAACCGCAGCAACCTGGGACAGCATGTTTCATTTGGGATCAGCAACGCTGGATAAGGCGGTTACAGTCAAGCTGACACGCACTCTTGCAATTATTCCAATCACCCTGTTTCTGGGCGTTCAAAGAATGCGAAAAGAGGAGCAGGAGGAGAAACGGGAGGGAAAAAAGGTTGCATGGAAACAGATATTTCCGGTATTTATTCTCTACTTCCTTATGGCCTCCGTCATAACGACGATCTCTACCAATGTATTTCATATATCCGCAGATATCTTCCTGCCTTTAAAGGAGTTGAGCAAATTCTTTATCATTATGGCAATGGGGGCAGTTGGCCTGCATACCGATATTGTAAAGCTGGTAAAAAACGGTGGGAAGCCTATCTTTATGGGGTTTTGCTGCTGGGTCGGTATCACGGTGGTATCCCTGCTCATGCAGAAGGTGCTGGGAATCTGGTGAGGGATTATGATGAGCTGTTGAACAGTCTTCCTCATCAGCTCATACAGGCAGCTTTGTTCATTTGAAAGGTAGGAAATTCATGTTCTTGCGGATAATACTGGAAAAATATGATATGATAAGTACAGCTATATGAGGAGGCCGTTGTATGAATTTGAAAATTGAAAACTGGAAGCTTTTGATTCTTTCCATTTTTTATATGATATTTTCTATCTTATCTTATACGATTGAAAAGGAAAAATTCCTGAATTTCTTCCAGATAGCAGGAATCGTGATTATTTTGGTAGGCTTGTTCCAGATTCTTGTTTATTTTTTTAAAAAGGAATATATGAAGCCAAATGAATTCAGCTTTTCCTTTGGTGTATTATATTGCATAGCAGGGCTGATCGTTGCCACAAAGCCATATCTGATCGTAGACAATTATCCCATTGTTATTTCCAGTCTTGTGGTTTTGGACGCGACACTGCGTTTGCAGTATTCTATGAATCTGTTTCGTTTGGAGGATGCGCAGTGGAAGATTCACCTGGCACTTGCCGTTGTCCCGCTGCTTATGGGAATGGTGCTGATCCTGGTATCCTTTGAGGAAAAGACACTGCATAATCTATTCAGCTTTCTGCTGATACTGGATGCGATTGCGAATTTCTATACGATTTTGTATTATCGCGGTGTTGCCAGACGCTATGGGCGCCACAGTGAACAAATTCTGGATATTTCCAATCAGGAAGCCGCTGCACATGAGGTGATTGACGGGAAAGATCATATGGTATGATAAGAAGCGGTGGAAGCATCGCTTTTTTTCAATGCGGAGATCGGACAAAGGAAAGCAGAGATTGACGAGATGGAAAGATTTACAGACGGTATACTGTACATAGGAGGTGCGAATAATGGAATGGATGGCTTGTTTACAGAAGACAATCAGATATATGGAGCAGCATCTGCTTGAGGATATTCATCCTGAGGATATCGCGGAGGCCGTGCATGTTTCTCCATTCTATCTGCAAAAGGGATTTTCGATTCTGACGGGCTACAGTCTGATGGAATATGTCCGTAACCGCAGATTGTATCTGGCTGCACTGGAGGCGGTTGACAGTGAGACGAAAATCATTGATCTGGCTTTCAAATACGGATATCAGACACCGGAAAGCTTTACCAAAGCTTTTTATCGCTTTCATGGGATTACACCGAATCGAATCCGTGCGCATGCGGAGCATATCTGTCCATTTTTGCCTCTGAATATCAGGATCACCATACAAGGAGGAATAGAAATGGATTATGTAATTGAGCACATGGACAGCTTTCAGGTAGTCGGATTGAAGAAGGAAGTACAGTATGAGCATGCATATCAGGAAATCCCGCAATTCTGGAAGGAATTTCAGGAGCAGTATTGTCATGGGCATACAGCCTGTATGCAGTCGATTCCGGATATCGGACGATTTGGTGTCTGTATTGACGATGAAGGAAAAGAGGGCTGCTTTCAGTGTATGATTGCCGGCACCTATCAGGGAATGGAGGTACCTGCTCAGATGCATGTCCTAACAATACCAGAGCTTACCTGGGCAAAATTCACCTGTGTTGGACCGCTGCCCGGTGCTTTGCAGGCCGTAAATACAAAGATTTTCGCTGAATGGCTGCCGGAAAATCAGGAATATGATATTGCGGCAAATTTGAATATCGAATGGTATACACTGGATGCAGATTGTGATGGTGCTGATTATAGAAGTGAGATATGGATTCCGGTGAAAAGGAAGATAGAGAAGGAATAGGCATATGTTTTTGTCTGCATAACGTATGAAATAAAAATGTCTGCAGAAGAAGCAGAGGATGCCGGTTTTTATTTGTAAAGAGGGTAGTATGCAGCTGAAAAAAGAAGAACGTGAGCTTTTGAGTCATAGGAATTCACTTCTTCTATTTTCGCTTTTTTATTTTTATCCGAATGTAAGAGCCAGTATGTCCTGTAGTTTTTTTGTTGTATATGTAAAACCACATGATAAAAATGAAGGAAAAGAGCTTCAGACTTTGATGCAGAAATCAGCTGCGGTGCCCTACAGGCTCCTTATGGTAGCATTTACTTCGTCAATCGACAATCCATACGTATAATCCAGTCTGAGCAGCGCTTTTCCATTTGGCAGGGGGGATAGCGTGCGTTTTGACAGAGAATAATCGATGGACAGCATACTGCGTGTTAGCTTCACTTCCTGCAGCTGTTCATGTATGGTGTTTAATGCAACAAAGGATGGCAAATCGGGGAAGTCGGATACAAAGCCTTCCGCAAAATCCTGCTGGATAACAACACGGATCCATACTGCGCTGCTCTGTTTCGCCAGCGTTTGAAATCTTGTATAGCCGATATATTCCATCAAGAGATTTGCAATTAAAAGATCGCAATGTGGCAGCTGTATCCGTTCATCCAGAAGATCCGCCTCTATGGGAATAAAAACCTCTTTCCATTCAGGATAGCACCGCTGGCATTCCTGCAGATATGCGGAGTTTATATCCACTCCATACACCGCTTGAAAGGCATGTGTCTTCAAATGCCGCAGGCCGTTTCCTCCTGCGACTTTCCAAAATCATAACCTGTTTTGCATCGCATAAAGCGAATTGTTCTTCCATAATGCTATCCAGTGTCTGCAGCTGCTGAACACTCTCTCGCTGTATATGTGCTTCCTATGTCTGTAGTTCGATATCGTTTCATGGATTGTTCATAAGTTATCTCCTCGTTTTGTATATTGTAAGTACATAATGCGAGAATACAAAAAAACAGAACGTGATGTTCTGTTAGTGAAACATATCCTTTTTCTTGAAAATAAGCGTTGCGATGATACAGCAGATAGCTGCAACTGCCGTTGGAAACCACCATTCCGGATAAGGCAATCCGCTGACATTCATACCATAGAAGCTGAAGATGATGTTCGGTATCGCCATGACGATTGTGATGACAGTCAGTATTTTCATTACGATATTCAGGTTATTGGAAATAACGGAAGCAAAGGCATCCATCGTTCCGGAAAGGATGTTGGAGTAAATGTTACACATCTCAATCGCCTGATGGATTTCAATCAGTACATCCTCCAGAATATCCTGATCCTCCTCATACAGCTTGATTAGCTTTCCGCGCATGATTTTATTTAAGGTAACCTCATCGGTTTTCAGTGAGGTGCTGAAATATACCAGCGATTTTTCCAGCCCCAGCATCTGAATCAGCTCCTTGTTTTTCATTGACTGATGAAGACGCTGCTCGGTGCGGGAGGAAATCCGGTCAATTTGACGTAGATATATCAGGAAGCGCTGGGAAATACGTAGCAGCAGCAACAACAGAAAACGGGTTTTCATATCGGTATTCATCCCCTTGATTCTGCCATTTGCCATATCCTCGATGCTGAGATTCTCATATAGGGAAATCGTAATCACATATCCCTTCATGATAACAACACCCAACGGCAGCGTGGTATACAGCAGGGTATTTTCATCCAGATTGTCATCTTCCTCCGCACTCGGGTAATCGACAATAACCAGGGTCTGGTTTTCATCATCGTCATAATCGATATGGGAGCTTTCCTCTTCATCCAGTGAGGATTTGATAAACTCCGGCAGCACACCGATTTTATTTGTCAGGAAATCAATATCTTCCTGTGTAGGCGCAACAGCGCTGATCCAGCATCCTGGTTCCGGCTGTTCCAGTTTTTTTGTGACAGTTCCATATGTCTTGTAAAATTCCAACATAAAAAAGACCTCCTTCTTACAGGAGGGATGTAGATACGCCTCCTGTATTATGATTTATACAACTTCGACATGGACTTTCGGGCTCAGGAGACATACAAACACCTTCTTTCTCAACTTAGCTATTATATCATAAAAATGGGATTGTGGGAGTGTGTGCGGGAAGGAAAAAACAGAAATTTGACAGAAATATGGTACAATAGGGATAAATGAGGAGATGGATAGGATATGAAGGTTCGATTTTATGATTCTGTACCGGATGCAAAGCTGAAATTTGCCGTGATTGCTGTCTGGTGCAGGAGTGGATGGCTGTTTGTTCGCCACAGGGAACGCGATACATGGGAGCTGCCCGGGGGACATCGGGAGGCCGGAGAAAGCATTGATGCCTGTGCGCAAAGAGAGCTGCTTGAGGAAACGGGAATTGCGGATGCCCGTATGGAGCGTGTCTGTGTGTATTCGGTTGAAGGCAAAACAAGGGTGAATGAAACAGGGGAGGAAAGCTTTGGCATGCTGTATCGGACAGAGGCTTGCGCTTTCAAAGAGCTGCTGGAGAGTGAGATTGCGGAGGTAAGGTGCATGACAGCATTACCAAAGGCTTGGACATATCCTGCAATTCAGCCGCTCCTTCTCCATATGGTGGTAAAAAGCTGTCTGCGCTATGAGATTTGCGATGGCTGTGAGCCTGAGCGCTCCCGTGCAATTTTGAAGGCACTTCCGGATTGGTTTGGACTTCCCGAGTCCTTGGAGGAGTATGTACAAGAAAGCAGGGATATGAAAACCATCCGCTGTTTCTTCAAGGAGGATATGGTCGGGTTTCTGTCACTCAAAAAGACCAGTCCGCAGGCGATGGAGGTTTATGTTATGGGCATTCTGCCGCAGCTGCATCGTATGGGAATCGGTACCCAGCTGATGCGTATGGCAGAGCAGGAGGCGAAACATGCGGCAATGCAGTATCTGCAGGTGAAAACGCTGTCTCCAAAGGTGCAGGATCCCAGTTATCTGAAAACCTATGCCTTTTATGAAAACTGTGGATTCTGTCCGCTGGAGGTTCTGCCGCTGTGGGATGAATGGAATCCGTGTCAGCTCATGGTGAAGTACATTGCAGAGAAGCACTAGCTTGCCGGATAGTATCTTTTAAAAAGAATCCAGTCGGGTCTGGAAGGAAGGTATAGCGGAGCATAACCAAAAAGCCAATAGATAAAGTAAAGAAGCCGCATTTCAAAGACCGCTTAAAAAGTAGAAGCGTTTTTAGGTTTTGAAAATCATATCTTATACGTGCTCACCATTATTCTATATCCACACAAACAAATGGATGAAATCAACACCATTGCCATATATTTAAAAAAATGGGAAGCTATTTTCATAGTTCTCCCATTTTTTGACATTTCCTATGTTGTTTGCAGCCTTGCATTTCACAGGCTTCTTTTTATCTGCACGCTGTTAATAATAAATCGATGCCTTAACTTCCTCTGCTTTTTTGCTTCCCTCCAGCTTTTCAATGATGGCGAAAGCAAAATCAATCACAGCGGCCGCACTCCTTCCGGTGATGATTGTTCCATCACTCACCACATACTGATTCACATACGTTCCGCCGAAATCCTCATTCATGCTTGTAAAGCAGGTGTACTTCTTGTCCTTGAGATAGCCCTGTCTTCCTAAAATCGTCGGAGCTGCACAGATAGCACTGACCAGCTTTCTTTGCTCCATGAATTCTTTCAATATGGAAAGCACACGGTCATCGGCTTCCAGCTTCTGATAGTGCGGTCCGCCCGGCAGAAACAGCATATCATAGTCTGCTGTATTCACATCCTTTATATCCGCCAGCTTATCGATTGTGATATCAAAGCGTCCTGTTGCCACTGTATGATCAAGCGCATAGACATCTATTCTGATGCCCGCTCTGCGAAGCAATGCAATCGTACCGACTGCCTCCAGTTCTTCAAAGCCATCCGTTAGTATACACATAACATTCATAATACAAGCCCTCCTTAACGACACCATTATATCACCTTTTTCCTGCTCACTTCTCTGTATTTCATTCTTTTTATAGAGGTATAAGAATATAGTATAACAGGAGTGTGAGGTTATGGATAAACTGATGCTGATGAATGATCAAATCAATGCGGTCGTATGGGGAAAGTACATGATCTTTTTTTTATTGTTTACAGGCTTCTGGCTTATGCTGCGTACCAGATTCCTTCCCTTTACCCATGCACGGCTGATTCTGCGCAAAACATTGGGCTCACTGGGAAAAAGCAGTAAGGGAGATGGGGTTACCCCCTTTCAGGCAGTAGCGACTGCACTGGCAGGGACACTGGGAGTCGGCAGTGTTGTGGGGGTCACGACGGCTTTGACGATGGGAGGACCGGGTGCACTGCTCTGGATGTGTATCAGTGCTATCTTCGGCATGATGACCAAATACGGAGAGGTCGTCCTTGCCATCCATTATCGCAGTAAGGAAAAAGACGGTACCTTTATCGGCGGACCGATGACGACACTGGAGAACGGCTGTCATATGGGCTTTCTCGGTATTGTATTTGCCGTGCTTTGCATATTTGCGTCCTTCGGCATTGGAAATGTCACACCGGCGAATACGATAGCACATACGATTACATCTTATATTTTCATTCCCTCCTGGATCATCGGACTCATCATGGCCGTTTTCATCGCCTGGATCATATTCGGAAAGGGAAATCTTATCATGCGGTTCAATGAGATTACGATTCCTGTGATTTCCATCCTGTATATCGGTGCCTGTCTGTATCTGATTTTGCTGCATGCCGATGCACTGCCGCATGCGCTGCGGCTTGTATGGGAGGATGCTATGCGTCCTATGGCCGGGGTTGGCGGTATCGGAGGCTTTGCCATCAGCCGAGCGATGCATTTCGGTATATCCAGAGGTGTATTTTCCAATGAAGCGGGGATGGGAAGCTCACCGATCTCCCATGCCTGTGTTTCTCATGCCAATGCAATCGAGCAGGGCTTCTGGGGAATCTTTGAGGTGTTCTTCGATACGATTGTCGTCTGTACGATTACCGGTCTGATGATTTTGACCAGTGGACTGCTCGACAGCGGGATGGAGGGTGTGGCATTGACGGTTGCCTGCTTCACCTCCGGCTTCGGTCCGCTCGGCGGCATAATTTTTTCCTGCTCCATCGTCGCCTTTGCGATTCCCTCCATTCTCGGCTGGTATTATTATGCACGGGAGTGTTTACGGTATCTGTTTAAGGGAAACCTAATGCTATATATCTATCAGGGGATTTTTCTGGTACTGCTGGTTTTTGGAGCACAGCTGCAGCTGACCTTTGTATGGGATGTTGCGGATACGCTGAACGGACTCATGGCGATACCCAACCTGATTTCTCTGGTAATTTTATGTCGAGTTGTGGTAAAATTAACGAAAGAGTATATGGAAGAACATGGGAGTGATTAGATGAAGGTTGTAATTGCCTGTGATTCTTACAAAGGCTGTATGACTTCAAGAGAGGTTGCCGGGCGTATTGAAATGGGAATTCGGCAGGTGGACGATGCTGTTATTACGACGTCCTATGTCATCGGTGACGGCGGGGAAGGGACCGTAGAGGCATTTCATGAGACCTGTCACGGAAGAAAACAGCCGGTAAGTACCACGGATGCTTATGGAAAGAAAATCATGAGTGAGTATACGATTATTGATAATGGGAAAACAGCAGTGATTGAGGTAGCAAATATCATAGGGCTCAATATGCATGAGCGTGACAAGCGTGCACCGTTTTTCGGCAGCAGCTTCGGTGTGGGCACGGTCCTGTTGGATGCGGCTGCACAGGGCTGCGAAAAAATCATTATCGGATTGGGTGGAAGTGCCACCAATGATGGCGGTATGGGACTTTTGCAGGCGCTGGGGTGTCGTTTTTATGACAGCTCCCATAAATATCTTTCACCGCAGGCGATGAATCTGGACAAGGTTCGCTATATTGATTTTAATCGGCTGAACAAGCTGGAGGGAATCGAATTGATTGCGGCCTGTGATGTGAAGAATCATCTGCTGGGAGAAAACGGGGCAACCTATGTATTTGGAAAACAAAAGGGCTTCTTCCCGAATCAGATTCGTAAAATTGATTTGGGAATGGAGAATTTCCGCAATCAGGTGCGGCGGTATCTGCATGTGGATATCGATTCCTTTGAAGGTGGGGGAGCGGCAGGAGGAATCGGTGCTGTACTCATTGGGATTCTGCATGCGACTATGATTCCCGGGATTGAGCTGTTGCTGTCCTTCAGTGATATGGAGGAGCAGGTAAAGGATTGTGATCTTGTGATTACCGGAGAAGGACAAAGTGATCGGCAGACGATGTTTGGGAAGGTGCCGGTGGGAATTTTGAAGGTTGCCAACCGCTATGAGAAACCATGTATCTGTATCAGCGGCGCCTTGGGAATCGGATATCAGGAGCTCTATGATCTTGGATTTATCGGGATATACAGTATTGCAGATCGTGCAATGACGTTCCAGCAGGCATTGGATCATGCTCCGGAAAAGCTGACTGCCACGACCTATGGGATTATGAAGACAGTCATGTATTATATGAATCGCATAAACGGGAACAGAGGATGATCTGTTCTTTTTTTGTTCTTCGAGCAGCGAATCCAGTCAGGATTTGCAGGCATCGTATGTGCCCGACAGTATCCTGTGATTTCGTATGATATTTTTTGTTGGTTGGGGACTTTTTTACGAAGTATGAGAAGATTTTTAATTTTCTATTTACAAATGGCAATCTATCACATATAATACATATGAACAGATGTTCATATGTTAAAGGAATGAGGGATTGCGAATGACAAAGGAAGCAATGGAATGTGAAGTAACTGAGGTGCATGCGGATACCGTGGCAAGAGTAAAGGATACACTGCTGACGCAGGAACAGTTTCAACATCTGGGGACCCTGTTTAAAATGTTCTCGGACCCGACTAGACTGAAAATACTGAGTGCGTTGTTTCAGGAAGAATTATGTGTATGTGATTTGTCGGAGCTGCTGGAAATGACACACTCCGCGGTTTCCCATCAGCTGAGTGTTCTTCGGCAGAATCGCCTGATAAAATACCGCAGAAGCGGGAAGAATATCTATTATTCTCTGGATGATCAGCATATTCAGCTCATATTTGATGCAGGCTTATCACATATCATGGAGGACTGATATGAAAAGGTTGTGGTTCAGGATGGCACAGCGTATGGCCTCTGGAGCCTTGTTTCCGTGTAGGATCGTGTCGCAGTTTCGCAGGCCGGAAGGCTTTGGCGGACGCCTAGCGACGCGAATCATGAATTTCATGAATCGTGCACAGTATAAGCAGGTCCTAAAAGAGCTGCCGCTGCAGGGGCGTATTCTGGATATTGGATTTGGAAACGGGAAAATGCTGCAGCGCGTGTTGAATAAGGGCTGTCGCAGTGTTTATGGGACGGAAATCAGTGATAGCTGTATGACAGCGGTGGAAGGGAAGCTGCTGCCCAGCCTGCAGAAGGGATATCTGAAGCTTGCTATGGGCCGTGCAGAGTCTTTGCCATATGCAGATGCCTATATGGATACGGTATACAGCATCAATACGATTTATTTCTGGAAAACACTGGATATGGGCTTACATGAGATAGCGCGTATACTCAGGCCGGGAGGGACACTGCTATTGGCCTTCTATGAACCATCTTTTATGTCGCGCCTTCCCTTAAATGAATACGGCTTTCAGCTGTACGAGCCAATGGATGTGAAGGCGGCATTGAAGCGGAACGGATATACGTCTATTGAGATTCATGTGGTGAAAAAGAAAAAATCCTATTGTATTCGTGCAAAGCGCGGGGATGCGCGGGAACGTGGAAAATAAAGCCGCTGTACGATTTGATGCAGAGCAAGCAATAACGCAAGTAATTATAAGGTAAGGAGGCAGCATATGGAACGAATGTATATATTGGATGAGCTTGATTGTGCAAACTGTGCAATGAAGATTGAAAAGCATGTAAGTAAAATCAAGGGTGTAAAGGAATGCTCCGTGGATTTTGTAAGCAAGCGAATGCTTGTAGATATGGAGCATGAGGGAATAGAGGCTGCGATCAGAGAAACTGTACAGGCGGTTGAGCCGGATGTAATTATGCGCCGCAGGGATGCTAAAAAAGCAAAAGAGGCAAAGCAGGAGGAAGGACGAAAATCCGATCATCTCCATGAGGTACATGAGCACGCGCATACACAGGGGGGCTGTGATTGTGGGGAAGTGCATGCTCATGACCATGAGGGCTGCGGCTGTGCACACACGGCTGCACATGCACACCACGATCACTGCGGCTGCATGGAAGGACCTATGCAGGAAGACGGCGTGCAGAAGCACGGTGGCCATCACCATCATGAAGACTGCGCCTGCGGGCATGACCACGCTCATGAAGCACATGAGGATCGTGAAATTCAGGGCGCAATCAAGCTGTATGTTAAAAATCTCGATTGTGCAAACTGTGCCAATAAAATCGAAGCGTATGTTCGCAAAATGGAGAATATAAGGGATGCCAGCATGAACTTCTCACAGGGGGTTCTATTTGTAGAGCTGCAGGATGCAGCCCGCAGTGAGGAAACCATCGAAGCGATTATGGCGGTTATACCGACGCTGGAGGATGGTGTGACAGTTGAAATGGAGAAATCTACAGAAGAGGAAAAGCCTGCCCGCATGTTTTCCTTTCAGGAGAATGCACGCTTGTATCTGGGAATACTTCTGTTTGCAGCTGCTATTGTATTTGAAGCGCAGGACTGGTCTGTATGGCTGTTTCTGGCTGCCTATTTGATGGCCGGTGGCAAGGTAGTTTATGTTGCTCTGCGCAATATATGCAAGGGAGAGGTTTTTGATGAAAACTTCCTGATGAGTGTTGCGACAATCGGAGCACTGGCTACTGGCTCCTATAAGGAAGCGGTTGCTGTTATGATCTTTTATGAAATCGGAGAAATGTTTCAGTCCTATGCAGTGAATCGTTCCAGAAAATCAATTTCCTCTTTAATGAATATCCGTGCGGATTATGCCAATTTGTTGAAGGACGGAAAAGAGGTAAGGGTATCACCGGAAGCGGTTGGACTTCATGATATGATTGTGATTAAGCCGGGAGAGCGTGTGCCGCTGGACGGTGTAATTGTGGAGGGAAGCAGTTCTCTTGATACCTCTGCATTGACCGGAGAATCCCTGCCAAGGGATGTCGAACAGCAGGATGAGGTACTTGCAGGAGTTGTCAATCTGAGTGGTGTGCTGAAGGTAGAGGTCAGCAAGGAGTATGGGGAATCTACCGTGTCCCGTATTCTGGAGCTGGTCGAGAATGCAAGCAGTAAAAAGGCGCCGATGGAAAAATTTATCACCCGTTTTGCGAAGGTGTATACGCCAACGGTTGTATTTCTGGCCATCGCACTGGCCGTGCTGCCAATGCTGTTTGTCCCGGATGCCGTCTTTTCCGAATGGCTGTATCGGGCATTGACCTTCCTTGTTGTGTCCTGTCCGTGTGCACTGGTAATCAGTGTACCGCTGGGAATGTTTGCAGGAATCGGAGCAGCCAGTAAATCCGGTATTCTGATCAAGGGCGGTAACTATCTGGAGGCATTAAAGGATATAGACACCGTTGTGTTTGATAAAACCGGTACTCTGACAAAGGGAGTCTTTACCGTAACACAAATACATGCTGCTGCACGCAGTGAGGAAGAGCTGCTGGAAATGGCTGCCTATGCAGAGAATTACTCAACGCATCCAATCGCACTTTCCATTCGCAAGGCGTATGCAAAGCCAATCGATGCGGAAAGATTGAGCCGATATGAAGAGGTTGCCGGAAATGGAATCCATGTACAGCTGGATCAGCACGAGCTGCTGGTGGGAAATTATAAGCTGATGCAGGCAAATGCTATTCCTTATGAGGAAAGTGAAGCACTGGGTACTATTGTGCATATCGCGATGGATGGTGCGTATGAGGGCTATATCGTTATTGATGATGAAATTAAGGAAACAAGTAAGGAGGCTATTGCTTCACTGAAACGCAGTGGTGTTAAGAAGTGCGTTATGCTGAGTGGTGACCGCTATAAGGTAGGAGAGCATGTTGCAGCTGTTCTGGGATTAGATGAGGTTCACATGCAGCTGCTTCCCGCAGATAAGGTGGAAAAGGTCGAGGAGCTTTTGAAGCAGGAGAGTGAGCATGGCAAGCTGGCCTTTGTCGGTGATGGTATCAATGATGCGCCGGTACTGGCAAGAGCGGATATCGGTGTCGCAATGGGGGGCATCGGAAGTGATGCAGCAATCGAGGCGGCAGATGTCGTATTGATGAAGGATGATCCCTCTGCACTGAGTGCGGCAATTCATATCGCAAGAAAAACCATGCAGATATTATGGCAGAATATTGTATTCTCTTTGGGAATTAAGGCTATTATCCTAATCCTGACAGCATTTGGTATGGCGAATATGTGGATGGGTGTCTTTGCGGATGTCGGTGTGACTCTGATTGCCATTCTGAATTCCATGCGGGCTTTGAAGATACGATAATTTAGATGTATTGCATTTCTACACAGGAAGGGTAGCTTTTAAAAACGGGAGCTGCTCTTCTTTTCTTCAGGAAACACGGCATTTTCTGCTTATCGCTCAGCTAATTCGCTGCCAGGAAGTGTTGCTATGTCTGCAGGTGTTTGTTTGTAGTTGAATAATTTAAGGGAAATGGGTATAATAGGGAATATTCCGGAAGGATGAGGTGATATTATGAAAAAATTTATACTGTCTATGTTCTGTTGTATGCTTCTGCTTACCGGCTGCAGTGACAAGGAGCAGGAAAAGGGAAAGGTTCAACAGATTGGAATCGAGGATGCTTTTTCCAAGATGGATAAAAAAGAGACGTTTCTGCTTATGATTACAAGAGATAAATGCTATTACTGCCAGCTGATGCACAAGATGCTGGAGGATACGATAGAAGATCATCCTACGATCATCTATAATGTAAAAATGGATGATTCCACAACTGAAAATCTGTATGCGGATAACGACCTGTTGAAAACCAGACTGAAAAAGCCAGGCACTACACCGCATGTTTATTATATTAAGGATGGGGTGGTCAAGGATGACATCACCGGCTTCGACGAAGAAAATCCGCTGGAATTCTGGGACTGGGTGAAAGAGCATAACATTGAAACTCTGAAATAAAAGCAGGAGAATGATAAGGTAAGGTTACGCGCTGTAAGGTAGTATAGAAGCAATAGGAGAATAAGGAATCAGTTTCATTGATTTAACAAAATGAAATTGATTCCTTTTGCTGCTCATAAGTATGATTCTAATCCTTTTTTGAGTATCATCAGAAACAGTGTATTCTCTTATTTTATGACGCTGGCATGTTTTTTATGACAGTGGAATGATGCAAAATGAAAAAACTTATGAAAATCTTTTAAAAGGATTGATAATTTTTTTCATAACCGCTATAATAGTAAAGTGAGTGGAAGGCTTTTTACGAAAGTTGAAGAAAGTGATGTGTTGATATGAAGACGTGGCAGGAGGTTTATGCAAACGCAAAAACTCTGTGCGCAAAATGCAGATGCTGTCCGGTATGCAATGGATTGGCATGTCGGGGCGAAACACCCGGTCCCGGAGGAAAGGGCAGTGGGAGTGCATTTGTAAGAAATGCTGAAATGCTGAAAAAGGTATTCATTACCATGGATACAATCAGTGACAATACGGAAATCGATACGGCTTCCGAATTTTTTGGACATAAGGTATCCTTGCCGGTTTATGCGGCACCGATTAGCGGGATATTGCAGAATTATGGAGCAGAGCTGGATGATATGAGCTATACCAGAGCACTTGTGGAAGGCTGTCGGCGTGCGGGAACATTGGCCTTTACCGGAGATGGTATGCATGATGAAATGTTCAAAGGTCCGATGTCTGTCGTTCAGCAGCATGACGGCTGTGGTGTACCAACGATCAAGCCGTGGAGCAGGGAGCATATGGCCTGGCGAATCGAACTGGCAAAAGAAGGACATGCGTTGGCGATTGCCAGTGATATTGATGCCAGCGGTTTGACAAATTTGAGAACAAGCATTACACCAGTCGGATTCAAAAATGTTGAGGAGCTAAAGGAAATTACGGAAATCTGTGGAGAGGTTCCTTTTATTCTAAAAGGGATACTCAGCGTGAAGGGTGCCCGCAAGGCGCTGGAAGCAGGAGCATCCGGTATTATTGTAAGCAATCATGGCGGCCGTGTTCTGGATGACTGTCTGTCCGGTATTGAGGTACTGGAGGACATCGTGAAGGTAGTAGACGGGCGTATGAAAATTTTTGTGGATGGCGCATTCCGCACAGGAAATGACGTTTTCAAAGCACTTGCACTGGGGGCAGACGGCGTACTGATTGGCAGGCCGGTTTCCCAGGCGGTTATTGGAGATGGCAGTGACGGTCTTGTGACCTATTTGGAAAAAATCAGACTGG
This sequence comes from Clostridiaceae bacterium OM02-2AC, assembly GCA_003481775.1. Taxonomy (GTDB): domain Bacteria; phylum Bacillota_I; class Bacilli_A; order Erysipelotrichales; family Erysipelotrichaceae; genus Clostridium_AQ. The sequence continues at coordinate 46,531 of QULU01000010.1, read as the reverse complement.
AGTTAAAAGAGGCGATGGCAATGGCTGGTTGTAAGACGATTCAGGATATAACCAGAGATTGCGTCAGCGTAAAATTCTAAAGGAGGAGATGATCATTATGAATTCTTTTGAGAACAATGCATTTTTCTGGCAGAAGCTGGATACTTTGTTTTTATCGAGCAAGCTCGTAATCGACAGACCCAGAAATACCTGTCATTACAAATACAGCAACCTGGTATATCCGGTAGATTACGGATACCTGAATGACACCACAGGCTCTGATCAGGCACCGATCGATGTGTTCAGAGGCAGTGAAAAAAGCAATCTCGTACAGTCCGTTGTAATCAGTGCAGATATTTTGAAAAAGGACTGCGAGGTCAAATTGCTGGTTGGCTGTACAGAGGAAGACGAAAATGATATTCTGGAATTTCTGAATCAGACAGAATTTCAGAAGGCGGTTTTGATCCGTCGCGGAAATGAAGTTCCGGAATGGGCACAGAACGATTAGGCTGAAGAAATTCAGCTTTTTTTGTGCAACAGCGGCTTTGCGTTACCTGTCAATATAGAAAAGGATCCTTTTTTGTATGTGGATAGAGCCTCCCTGCGGCTTCTTGTATGGTATGTAGGACAGGCTATTTTTGGTTTGACACCTTGCAGGAAGCCTTTTTGTATGCGATAGAGCTTCCCTGAGATACTCATAAGTTATATAGGACAGACTGTTTTTTTGAATCGTACCATGCATGAATTCCTCTTTTTTTCCATACAGTAGAAAAGGAGGTCTTTGCATGAAAAAACGATTGCTTATAGGAATACTGCTATGTCTGCTGTGTGGCTGCAGAGAGAACAACGGAACCTTTGCCCAAGGGGATAAAAATCTTTCCAGCGTATTTTCGGATATCAATGAACAGATTGCTGATGGAGCTTTTTCGATTGCGTTGTTAAAGGATAACGCGCTGAGTGAGCGGGAAGTGGAGACGCTCTATCATCTGGATATGACGAAAATAGATGGATGTATGGTGAAAACCGCTGCTGTACAGGCACAGCTTGGAGAAATCGCATTGTTTAAGGTGAAGAAGGAGAATGAGGGGGAAGTGAAGAAGGCGATCAAAAGCCGTAAGGAAGCATTGAAAAAACAATGGGGCGCTTATGTCCCGGAGGCGGCAGATTTGCTGTATCAGGCGAAAGAGGGCAGAATTGGACAGTATTATTACTTTGTTCTTGGTTCAGACAGTGAAAAGGTGGTAAACTATATGCAGAAGATGGATGCATAATGCATGTATTTATGGTATAGTAGAGCAGTTAATGAAGCAAGGCAGGTGAAGGTATGAAGTGGATCATGGATCTGTATCGGGAATTTACATCCTTTGAAGGGAGTCTCTTCAAATACTCCCTGTCTTTTTCTCTGCTGCTGGCACTAGCTCCCAGTCTGCTGCTGATTGCGATGCTGTTTCGCTTTGCGTATCTGCCGATGGATATCATTATGAAATTTTTGATCAGCTTTATGCCGGATATGAGTATGGACGGTCTGGATCAAGTATTTCAGTTCTTTGCAAATCAGAACTACAACATTACCTCCTTTATCGTGACGATGTGTGTTTCCTTTTATCTGGCAAGCAGAAGTATTTTCTCCTTTCTGCTGATCAGTGCCTCTCATGAGAGTGTTGAGGTGCCCAAGTGGTCGATTCGCATTAAGTCAGTGGTGCTGTTTGTATCCCTTGTTCTGCTGCTGGTCTTATCCATATTCATAGCGACAAGGCTGAATGAGTTTTTGCCAATCGTATCTGCGGTTATCATGCTGCTGCTGTTCACCATGATGTATCGGGCATTGAGCTTTCGGAAGCGCAACTGGTCCTTCGGCATCATCGGTGCGATGTTTTCGACCATCTGTATCCTGGGTCTGGCTGCTTTATTTGTAACGATTGTCAGTCATTTTACATCCTATAAGGATGTTTACGGCCCTCTTGCATCTCTGGTTACTCTGCTGCTGGCCATTTATCTGATATCCTGCATCATTTATCTGGGATTCTGTCTGAATCTGATTTGTGAGGAGGATTATGGCAGAGAGGAAGCACTACCGTTAAAGAATGAGAGATTTTTCATATTATGCAGTGAGCTGACGAAGAGAATACGCAGCCGTTTTTAGAAGAAGAAAGAGGAAGAATTTTATGAAAGTAACAATAAAGAAAACAGGAATCAACGGGGAAGGAATCGGTTATATTGATCGTATGCCTGTATTTGTACCGCAGGCGCTGATTGGGGAGGAAGTGGAAATCCGCATAGTGGATAAACAAAAGCGCTATGCGACAGCGGAGCTATTGCGGGTGGTTAAAAGCAGTAAGAACCGCATCCGTCCGAAATGTTTTATTCAGAATACCTGCGGTGCCTGCCCACTGATGATTGCCCGTTATCCGGCACAGCTGGAATACAAGCAGGATCTATTGAAGCAGTCTCTGATAAAATATGCGCAAATCGATCCCAGAAAGGTTGCCCGTGTAAAGGCGAGTGAGGATGTGTTCGGTTACCGGAATCAATTTAAGCTGCCCTGTGCCATGGAGGAAGGACGTCTGGTCAGCGGCTTGTTTATGCCGAATTCCAATTACTTTATCGATGTAAAGAAATGCTGGATACATGAGGATGGTCTGGAACGGATCCGTATGGATATTATGCGTGTGTTGAATACACATGGCTGTGAATCCTATAATCCGCATGATAAAAAAGGAATCCGTAATCTGGTCGTTCGAGGCTTTGACAATCGCTATCAGTGCACGCTTGTTACAGGAAATGATGAGCTTGATGAACGCCTGATTTCTGATTTGATGCGGATAAAAGGGCTTACGAGTCTGTGGCAGAGCATACATACCATTAAAAAGACACCGGAGGTGTTTGGAAATAAAATGATACATCTGGCAGGAGAAACCAGTCTGGCAATGGAGCTGGACGGCTTAAAGCTACGAATTTCACCACGGTCATTCTTTCAGCTGAACAGCAAACAGGCGGTACAGCTGTATCGAACGATTGCATCCATGGTGAAGGAGGATAATGAGCTGATTGTCGAGGCCTACAGTGGAATCGGTGCAATTTCCTTGTATCTGAAGGATAAGGCGAAGGAAATTATCGGAATTGAAAGCATTAAGGATGCGGTCGTAAATGCCAATCAAAATGCGGCGCTGAATGGCTGTGAGCATGTTTCCTTTCTGTGTGACGATGCGGCGAATAAGCTGACCTATCTGTCAAAGAAGCGCAGTATTGATGTGCTGGTTGTGGATCCACCAAGAAGCGGTTTGGACGATGCTATGCTGGATTGCATTCTGCGAAGTAAAATTAAAAGCATCATTTATGTTTCCTGCAATCCGGCAACGCTTGGAAAGAATCTGGCTGTGCTAAGTTCACGTTATAACGTGGACAGGATTCAGCCGATCGATATGTTTCCTCATACTCCACATACAGAAGCAATCGCATTGTTATGTAGAAAATAATTGAAAGATTTAGAGTGAGGTCATGCTATCTATATGGCCTCTTCCTTTATTTTTATACAAAATCAGGGGCAAGCTGATATACTATAAAAATTGTGAATGAAACGGTGATGATTCATATTGAATTCATTTGTCATGCGAACAGAAATAGATGCACTGACAGGTGATGGAGTTTATTTAGAAAGAGAAAGTATTTGAAATGCAAAAAAATAAGGATATAAGCTGGTATCCATCTTATGTAAGAGTGCAACCCACGGAAATAGATAAAAACAAGATAAAATCGAGTATAATAAAGACACTGGAACGTATGATGGATGAGTCATATGGCAATGTATACAAAGAGTGGAAGCAAGTATGATAAAACTGTACATTGCTGTTTTTGGTTTATATAATCCATTTTGCAAATTATCTGATGCTCAGCCTGATGCAAGCAGAGGTAAGCTACATGATATGGAATAGACAAAGCCATCTCTTAGAATTCTCGAATACATAAGGCAGTATGCGTCTGGCGTTGTTCACCATGGGGACAAATATAGCGGACAGATGAATCCTATACATGCAGCCTTACCTATTCCATCTAACAATTTGTAAAGTATACGGCTTTCGCTTCTGTTTTACAGCACTTTACCTCAAAGAGAGTTCCTCTTTTCAACAATCTATAGTATAATACCTATAATTGAATGTTGAGAGGGGGGCGCATATGTATTCCCTGGGAAAAAAGCAGAAAATGCATGCAAAGCTGACCATTGGTATTCTGTTTCTCATGATTGTAACGATGACCGGGTTGAGTTCACTTATGATTCGACAGAGCAAATCGCTGATAATGAATGAAACACAGCGTTATCTTTCTGAATTATCAAAACAGACCTCAATCAGAGTAGATCAAAACATCACAAAAAATATTGCACAGCTGCGAGAGGTCAGCGCAAATCTGTCAGAGCTTGCCACATCCGATGCGATCGGGCAGACTATTATAGACAGTGTTCTAAAGGAAAATGACTTCTCCTGGATCGGCTATGTGGATATGGAAGGTCTTTTACATGTTAAAAATCATAAAACAGTCCCCGTCGGAAAGCTTGCGGTTGTGCTGGATGCACTTCATGAACAAAAAAGCGGAGTGAGTAAGCAGCTGGAAACACTGTACGGGGAAACGGGAATCCTGTACGCTGTCCCCTTCCCGGTAAAGGGCCATATGGAGGGTGCAATGGTTGCCTGGAGCAACACGGATAAACTGCAGCTGCTTTCAGATACCGATACCTTCAACGGCGTTGGCTTCAGCTACATAATTTCGCAGGACGGCGATTTTATTATGCATTCCAGTAATCCATATGCTGTGTTTCAGGAAAATGGGTTTTATGAGAGTATCCAGGATGTGGCAGATATCAACAGCGGAAGCTCACTTTCCAAAATGAAGACAGATATCCATTCCAGAAAAAGCGGAACCATGCATTATACGGTGCATCCGGATGTTCGGGGAGAATCGGAGGAGCGGACTTTGTACTATACACCGCTGCAGGAGGGAAACTGGTATCTGTTGTCAATTGCGCCAAGCATGATCTATGCGGAAAATATACAGGATTACACGAATTTCTCCGTTATGATCAATGTATTTATCTTTCTGGTCTTCGGCATCCTTATTCTCTATATCCTATTTTCCAATAATAAATTCAATAAGGAAATCTACCGAGTCGCCTATGTGGATCCGGTAACGAAAGGCTTTACTGCACCGCGGTTTGAAAAGCAGCTGCAGGAAATTCTGAATGATTTTCAGCCCTTTGCCTTCGTATCCATGGATATTCGTAAATTTAAGCTGATCAATGATTCCTTTGGCAGTCGGGACGGAGACCGGGTATTACGGTATGTGCATGTATGCTTGCAGTCCTTTTTGAAGGAGCGTGAATTTCTCGCCAGAATCTCATCAGATACATATAATCTGGTATTGTTGACGACGGATACGGCAGAGATACGCAATCGTCTGGAAGCGATGACGGACAAGGTGAATTCCTATAACCAGAGTAAGGAACAGACCTATTATCTGCCATTGGATTGCGGCATCTATATTGTGACGGACAGCAGGATTGATATTGTCAATATACGCGATCGTGCGAACACTGCCAGAAAAAACAACAAGGATCTGATCGGACGGCATATGTGCTCCTGTGTGTTCTATGATGATCTTGACCGCGTGCAGATGCTGAAAGAAAAGAAAATGGAAAATTCCATGCAGCAGGCTCTTGAGAATGGGGAATTTATCGTATATCTGCAGCCGAAAATCAATCTTGAGAAGAGTGAAATTGTCGGTGCAGAGGCACTGGTTCGCTGGAATTCACAGGATGGCCTGATTTCACCTGGAGAATTTATTCCATTCTTTGAGAAGAACGGCTTCATTGTCAAGCTGGATCTGTATGTGTTTGATTGTGTTTGCCGTCTTTTACAGGATTGGGAAAGACGGGGAATTGCTCCGATACCGATTTCTGTAAATCTTTCAAGAAATCATCTTTTGGATCCGCAGTTTTTAAAGAGGTATGAGGCGATTCAGAAGAAATATGGCATTGCTTCGTGTCTGCTGGAATTTGAGCTTACGGAAACAGTAGTCTTTGAAAATCTGGAGCTGTTGAAAAATGTTATTGAACAGATTCATGCGGCAGGCTTTCAGTGCTCGATGGATGATTTTGGAAGCGGCTATTCCTCCCTGAATGTATTAAAGGAAATACCGGTAGATATATTGAAGCTGGATGGTGCATTCTTTGATAAGGAAGGTGATCCAAGAGGAAATGATGTTGTGGAAACCGCTATTGAGCTTGCAAGAAAACTAGGGATGAAGACCGTTGCTGAGGGTGTGGAAACCTTTACGCAGGTAGAGTTTTTGCGGAATGCAGATTGTGATATGGTACAGGGGTATGTATTCTCCAAACCACTGTCGATTGAGAATTTTGAAATTCTGGCGTTTTCAGCGAAAAGAACAACGGCGGAAGAGAAATCTGAATCAGGCAAGGCGGGGCAAGATTCAAACGGATAAATAAAGCAGCTGCATCAAACAGCAAGGCTATCCTTCTGAAAACCGGCTTTTGCGTCATATGGACGTAAGCATCACACATAAAAACTAAGGCTATGAAAAGATGGAATCGATAAAGACCTGCGCATGAATCATGGGTGCAAGAACAGGCACAAGAGGAATATGAGGCAATGCAGCTTCTCACAGTTGATTCCTCTTTTTCTTTAGCCTGTTTTCAGAGTTCAATTCACGTGTATAGGATATGTGCTTTGTACACAAGGATTTTCTTTCAATATATCCGTATAGTATCGCGAAGACTTACATAATGTCTTGTTTCAAGCACAGATAAACAGGAGCGTAACGCACTGCTTGCCTGTGTACCCTTGTTCTGGGGAAACCGGAGTCTGTGATTGAGCAGCATATCAGGATAAGAAAACCATGTCCTGTTCTTACAATCCTTCGAGCAGGGTATATGATATTTTATATAAAGGAAAGGAAGCGCAGCAGAAAAAGCACTGCGCGGATTAGACAATGACAAAATTGGATATAACAAATACAGGCCGATGGATACATCGCAATGCCAGAGGATTGGAGCTGGCAAAATGGCGTTTTTATTTTGAGGGCGGTGATGCAGAGTCTGTGATTGACGAATTACAATATTATCAAAATATAGATGGCGGATTCGGTCATGCTTTGGAGGCAGACTGCTGGAATCCTGCCTCTGCCCCATCCCAGATGTTTTATGCGATACATATTCTTCATGAGCTTGCATATCAGGATACTACACATCCGGTGATACAGAATATGCTGCGCTATCTAGAGAGCGGTAAGGATATGGTGGATGGCTTCTGGGTTAGCATCCTGCCCTCCAATAACCAGTATCCACATGCTCCATGGTGGACGAAGACAGATAGAAAAACGTTTGATGTCTATATGCCGAATGCAGATATATGCTGGTTCATTTTAAAATTTGCACAAAAAGACAGTCCGCTGTATGACAGAGCAGTATCGATGGTACAGCGTATGCTGAATTTGTTCCTTTCACAGAACGAGGTTGAACCGCATTCTCTGGAGTCTATGATGTTTCTACTGCGTGAGCTGCAGAAAACAGACAGCTCTTGTGGACAGCTGGAAGACGCTGCCACTGCGCATGGAATCCAGCTGATGCGGGGATTGATTGAAGTAAACCCTGATACTTGGACTGCATACTGCATTACCCCGTCTTTTTTCATACACGACCGTCTTCATCCCCTATATCCGGAATACAGAGAGCTTCTGAAGCTGGAAGTCCAGCGGCTTATGGAAACCAGAGATGCCGACGGATGCTGGGATATCAATTGGGTATGGCAGGAGTATGAGAGCGCATATCGCCTGAGTGCAAACTGGTGGAAGAGCAGTGTTACCATGCAGAAGCTGATGCTGTATGAGACATTTGCAGAAGAAACAGGCAACGCTGTATGTTGATGGTCTTTCTTTTCTGCAAGGCAGATTGAAAGCAATCACGTAACGATAGGATAGCATAGCTGCCCCCTTATAAGGAGGAAAGATATGCTTCCTTTTTTTCGATGAAACAGGTATTGTATAGTTGTTTTTATATAATATCGTTTAGGGAAAATAGTCAAAATGATAAAATAAAAAGAATCGGTTCTTTCAGCTTCCTGCGCATGTCTTGGGAAAGGGGAACGGATTTCTCTAAAAAGCTTTTTATTTCAGGGGATTTGTACTAGAATAAAGGAAGAACATAAGAGGAGGGTATTATGAAAGAAACGATCAACTTGAAGGATTTTCTGGATTTTACATATCTGAGTAATCTGTCCTTTGCGCCGGATGAGGAGCATGGTGTTTTTGTCGGCAGCAAATGTGTGGAGAAGGATAACAGCTATCAGATGATGCTGTATCTGACGGATGGCGATACCGTGCGGCAGCTGACCAGCCATGGACAGGAACAGCTGTATCTATGGGATGATAATGAGACTGTTCTGTTCGCCAATATGCGGGATGAGGAGGATCGCAAGGCTGTTGAAAACGGAGAGGAGAGAACCTGCTTCTATCGCATCAGCATTCATGGGGGAGAGGCTGTAAAGGCATTTACCATACCGTTGCAGGTGACTTCCATCAGAAAGGCAGCAGATGGAGAATATATATTCTGTGCGGATTATCATTTAGCGTATTCCCGTATGTATGAAATGGATGCCGAAGAGAAGGAAAAAATCCTTCAGGAAAAGAAGGACATGCAGGACTATGAGGTTCTGGATGAGCTGCCCTTTTATGGAAATGGCAGGGGGTATACGAATAAGAAGCGCAACAGCCTGTTTCTGTATCGGGAGCATAATGCAGAAATTATACGCATCAGTGAAGACATCTGCAATGTATATGACGTAGAGCTTTCGGATAATCATGAGGTTGTGTATTACACAGGTGAGAGCTATGCGTGCAAACCCATAAATAAGGAAGGGGTATATGCATATCACCGTAAAACCGGACAGCATCGCGAAATTCTTCCTGCAAGACAGTGGTCGATTGGAAAGATTCTGCCATGGAACGACAACATTTTGATGCTGGCGAGTGATCAGCAGTGCTACGGTTTGAATGAAAATGGAATGTTTTATCAGCTGGATCCAAAAAGCGGAGCGGTGGAGCTGTTCGCCTCCTATGAGGATGCAATCGGCTCCAGCGTAGGTAGTGACTGTCGTTATGGCAGTGGAAAGAGCATTTGTCTGTATAAGGATACGGTATATTTTATTACAACGCTGTTTAATAGAAGCAGTGTATATGCATTGCATAGTGATGGAAGCATCACACCTGTATATGACAGAGAGGGAAGTGTGGATGTCATTGGATTGGCGAAGAATCGTTTGTTCTTTGCAGGTATGCAGGATATGCGTTTACAGGAGCTGTATGTTTGTGATATTCACGGGGAAAATCGCCGGCAGTTGACCGGGTTTAATGAGGAATTCTTTGCAGGAAAGGATATACGCCCGTGTGTTCCATGCAATTTCACACAGGATGGTATGGAGCTGTATGGCTGGGTGCTGGAGCCAAAGGGGTATGATCCAAAGAAATCATATCCGGCAATTCTGGATATCCATGGCGGACCGAAGACGGTGTATGGTGAGGTCTATTATCATGAAATGCAGGTTTGGGCTAATCAGGGATATTTTGTGTTTTTTATGAATCCACGCGGAGGGGATGGCAGAGGGAATCGCTTTGCGGACATCCGCGGTAAATATGGTACGATTGATTATGAGGATTTGATGAAATTCACAGATGAGGTGCTGAAGAAATATCCGGCGATTGACGCAAATCGTGTCGGTGTGACAGGGGGGAGCTATGGGGGATTTATGACAAACTGGATCATCGGACATACAGATCGGTTTAAGGCTGCGGCAAGTCAGCGTTCTATCTCCAACTGGGTAAGCTTTGCGCACACGTCCGATATCGGTGAAATGTTCGGAGCTGATCAGCAGGGGGCAGATACATGGAGGAATGTAGATAAGCTGTGGTGGCACTCGCCTTTGAAATATGCGAATCAGTGTACGACTCCAACCCTGTTTATTCACAGTGATGAGGATTTCCGTTGTCCATATAGTGAGGGACTGCAGATGTACAGTGCCTTGTGTGAGCATGGTGTTGCGACACGTTTGTGCATGTTCAAGGGAGAGAATCATGAGTTGTCCAGAAGTGGAAAGCCAAGACACAGAGTTAAGCGTCTAAAGGAAATCACAGCATGGATGGATACCTATCTGCTGGAGCATACAAAATAGAATAGAAAAAGCGAGCAGGCTGTAGTTGTTAGGATACGAAGTCTGCTCGTTTCTTTGTGGTCTGGATGTTACATAAGAAAGGGAAATACTGCGGTTTAGCAGTGTGGAATGTCGGTATGATTGGATATTTCTGAGCTGGTTGTACATAGATCATCCCTGCTGAGATCGTGAATACAGGCATGCCCGCTGATTCTTGCAAAGGATTTCAATTCCTCCCGTAGTACATGCAGATAGTTTTCCAGGCGCTTTGCTCCTTTGTCTATGGAAAAATTCTTGCGCAGCTTTGGATCTTGCGTGGCAATGCCCATCGGGCATTTTCCGTTGTGGCAGATGCGGTACTGCTGACAGCCGATTGCTATCATAGCAGCACTTGCTATTGCGATGGCATCCGCACCCATTGCAAGTGCCTTGATCATTTCACCACTTGTACGAAAGCCTCCGGTAATGATGAGCTCCTGTGTCATGTGGTGCTGATCCATATATGCGCGGGCACGGGCCAGAGCATATACGGTAGGCACTGTAGAATTGTCTTTCAGGTATTTTGGAGATGCTCCGGTTGCGCCACCTCGACCGTCTATGGTAATGAAGTCAGGCTGTGCATATGCTATCCATTCCAGATCTGCTTCGATATGCCCGGCTGCTATTTTTATGCCGATCGGCCGTCCATCACTGCGTTCTCTAAGAGAGGTGACCAGTTGCTTTAAATCGTCCTTTGTTTTGATTTCTTCAAATTTCGATGGGGAAATGATGTCCTGATGCAGTGGCTTTCCACGTATGGCGGATATTTCTTCCGTGACTTTTTCTGCAGGAAGATGACCGCCCATGCCTGGTTTTGATCCCTGACCGATTTTGATTTCGATAGCATCACTGCGCTTCAGGTTCTCATCCGTCACACTGTATTTGTTAGGGACATATTCAAAAATGTATTTGTAGGCATGATCGATTTCATCCGGAAGGATGCCGCCTTCTCCACTGCATTGCGCGGTATGTACAGCTGCTGTGCCTTTTGCCAGTGCGGTTTTTGCTTCTTTGGAGAGGGCGCCGAAGGACATGTGGGATACGTAGACGGCATGATCAAGAACCATTGGCTTGCGTGCGTTTTTACCGATGATGGTCGTTGTATCAATATTCGCTTGATCAGCAAGTGGCGGGTGGGCAAGTTGACCTCCTAATAGGAGAATGTCATCCCATCCGGGTACGGATTTGTGTGTGCGCATCGCTTCGATACGGCTGGCGTTGTGGATAGCCATTTCATGGATGAGCGACATGCTGGGTTCCAGAGTGTCTTCCTTTTTGGCATTTCTCTGTATGGCAAGTGAGGCGACATCATTTTCAGCAGATGCTACTGATGCGGATTCCTCCAAGGCTTCTTTTTTAAAGCATTCCTTTGGTGCGGTGCATAGCGGGCATTTCCATGTGCTATCAAGGTTGATCCAGAGGGTGCCTTCAACTGCTTCATCATACATGTAGCCACATATTTCGCATACATATTTCATATAAAAAATCTCCTTCCTGTAAGCGTTTACTTTATGTGTTTATTGTACGCTGTTTGGAAGAGGATTGCAAATAGTATTGGATGGGAAGTAGTGTGGAGGGATGCAAAATACTGAGATGTTTGATCGACAAGCTCCGCGAAAGAGCTTGACATTATCTTTTCTTTCTAACTTCATTTCTACTAAAGATTTAGATCCACAAGCTCCGCGAAAGAGCTTGACCGAGAGGTGCATCATGGATATTGCGAATTACTTATTTAGATCCACAAGCTCCGCGAAAGAGCTTGACCATCAGACCATTTACGATACCACCCGCTAGTCTTTATTTAGATCCACAAGCTCCGCGAAAGAGCTTGACCCATGATCTTAATATGAGCGTAGTTCAGTGCGCAAACTTAGATCCACAAGCTCCGCGAAAGAGCTTGACCTTAAGCGCAAGTGTAAGCTGACAAACTTAACTATTTAGATCCACAAGCTCCGCGAAAGAGCTTGACGGAATGATCCGGATGTAATTATTCAAGCATTCAAAATTTAGATCCACAAGCTCCGCGAAAGAGCTTGACCAATTAGTTCCATCGGACGCATCCCAGTATACATATTTAGATCCACAAGCTCCGCGAAAGAGCTTGACTTTACATTTTTGTAATACCACGATGGCACCAATTGATTTAGATCCACAAGCTCCGCGAAAGAGCTTGACATCAATTCCTTTTTTCATATCATCAGTATATAAGCCAATTTAGATCCACAAGCTCCGCGAAAGAGCTTGACAACGATCATTTAAGCGAAGATTATTCCACTACCATTTAGATCCACAAGCTCCGCGAAAGAGCTTGACTGAATCGTATAAAGGTCGTCATCATTCCAGATCATTTAGATCCACAAGCTCCGCGAAAGAGCTTGACCCAGTCCTCTTCCTCTGTGTTTGCCAACCGGTTATTTAGATCCACAAGCTCCGCGAAAGAGCTTGACGCTGGAAAAGAAATGCTCAATCGACGGTCACTGCTATATTTAGATCCACAAGCTCCGCGAAAGAGCTTGACATGCTGCTGATTATACAACCACGCTTAAAAAGCTATTTAGATCCACAAGCTCCGCGAAAGAGCTTGACCCATTCCTTAAATACTTTTCGTGTTTCAACCGAATTTAGATCCACAAGCTCCGCGAAAGAGCTTGACCGTGAGATTTGTGATAAACCACTCCAAATGTAACAAAAAACATTATTTACATTTTATTATTTACTGTGCTTTTGCTGAAAATTGTTACATTATGTCTAAAAACACAATTATGTGGCGCGAACCTTCCTGGAAAATCATGTGAGCTAGGGGTTCGCGCAAAGAACATGTGAGTGGATATGACATCTCTACTTTTATTATAACAGAAACTTTACAAAGTGCTAAAAAAAATGTAATTGAGGTCAGTTTTTAGAATCTGTTCGTGTAAACCATACGAAGGTTGTAAAATTCACCCATCAGCTATTGAAGGGAACGGTCTTTTCTTTTATAATGAGAGAAATATGAAATATCAGGAAAGAGGGAGAATATGAAATTTTCCAAGCGAATGGATTTACTTGCAGAAGGTGTTTTCAGCAGACTTGATGAAGAAAAACAAAACATGCTGGCTGATGGGAAAGCAGTGTATGACTTTACGATAGGATCTCCTAACATAGCACCAAGTAAAGAAGTCATGGATGCACTAATCACTGCTGCACAGCAGCCTGAAAGCTATATGTATTCACTTCATGATACAAAAGAATTAAAAGAAACGATACAAGCCTGGTACAGAAAACGATATCAGGTAGAATTGGATACAGAAACAGAGATACTGTCTCTGCAGGGTTCTCAGGAAGGGCTTGCACATGTCGCATTGGCACTATGTGATGAGGGGGACACCGTTCTCATTCCTGCTCCTAGCTACCCTATCTTTGCGAACGGACCGAAAATAGCCGGAGCAAATTTATATGAAATGCCGATGCTGAAGGAACATGAATATCTGATTCAATTCGATGCAATTCCTGAAGAAATAGCAGAAAAGGCTAAAATGATGATTATATCCTATCCGAATAATCCAACAGGTGCTACGGCTCCAGATAGTTTTTATGAAGAATTGATTCGATTTGCAAAGACACATGATATTATCGTGATTCATGATACAGCCTACAGTAATCTTGTGTTTGACGGAGAGGAAGGGAAAAGCTTCTTATATTATGCGGGCGCAAAGGATATTGGTATTGAATTTAATTCCTTTAGTAAAACCTATGGTATGGCGGGAGCACGTATTGGAATATGTGTGGGGAATGCGGAAATCGTCGGTATACTGAGGAAACTGAAAAGCAATATTGATTACGGTATGTTTTTACCTATTCAAAAGGCCGCAATCGCAGCTTTAACACAAGACCAAAGCATTGTGAAAGAAACTCGTGATACCTATCAGAGAAGAAGAAATCGTATCGTTGCAGGTGCTGCAGCTGCAGGCTGGCACATCGCTTCATGCAAGAGTACCATGTTCTTATGGGCACAGATACCGGAAGGCTTTGGAAGCAGTGAAGAATTTGCTTTAAACCTGTTAAAATGCAGCGGTATGCTGGTGACTCCTGGAAGTTCTTTTGGAGCATATGGTGAGGGCTTTGTACGAATTGCACTCGTTCAAAGTGATGAAGTTATCGAACAGGCATTGCAGGCTTTAAAGGAAAGCCGGTTCTTTCTGAAATGAAAACACTGATTGCAATTGGCGGCGGAAGCTTTCAAAAGCAGGAAACAATGGCAATCGACACCTATGCGATTTCCAGGTGTGAAAAAACACAGCCGCATGTATTGTTTATTCCGCTAGCAAGCAGAGATGATCAGGGTTATGCGAAACGCTTCAAACAATATTACCGTAGCCTTGGCTGTCAGGTCGAAGCATTGCGTCTGCTGCATACAAAGCTGAGTAATGAAGAAATATATAAGAAATTCCGTTCACAGGATATGATTTATCTTGGGGCAGGCGATACCGTGTTTCTCATGGAGCAGCTGAAACAGAGAAAGCTGGATTTGCTTTTAAAGGAGCTATCCCAGCAGGGAATCGTTATCTGCGGAATCAGTGCCGGGGCGAATGCTCTATTTGAATATGGCTACAGCAACATCGCATCAGACACATTTGAACTTGTGAATGGTATGGGGATGATTAAAGGGGCGTTCTGTCCACATTATCAGAAGGAAGAACGTAAATCCTTCGATATGGTTTGCAGGAAACAGAATCTGCCAGCTATTGGCTGTGCGGATCAGCGTGCTTATGTAGTTACGGATGAAAAGCGATTTTTCCTCGAGTGAGGAAGCTTTTTTCTTTTATTAAAACTTCGGGTAATATTACTTGCAAATTGTTTCATTTTTGTCTATAATGTACAAGTCTATAGAAACATCGTATATACTTTCGACATGATGGTGAAAGCGTTTCTACCTGAAAACCAATTTCAGACTACGATGGAAGCTTATATACGAATACTGCGGTTTGCGGTGTTTTTTTGTTTTGGGAGACAGAAAAGAGGGAATTATGTTAGAAAAATTATTCAAATTGAACGTGAAGCAGACTTCTGTAAAAACCGAGGTAATTGCCGGCATTACAACCTTTCTGGCAATGGCTTATATCCTTGGGGTAAACCCGTCTATTCTGCATGATACAGGTATGGATCGCGCGTCTGTTTTTATGGCGACAGCTATTTCTGCAGGCTTTGCCTCTATCGTTATGGGATTGGTGGCGAACTACCCGGTTGCGCTGGCTGCCGGTATGGGGGTAAATGCATTATTTGCCTACACGATCTGCGGACAGATGGGCATGAGCTGGCAGGCTGCATTGGCTGGCGTATTTATTTCCGGTTTGATTTTCATCGTGATTTCAGTTACCGGTATTCGTAAAGCGATTATCAATGCGATTCCAAAGCAGCTGAAGATGGCGATCGGGGCCGGTATCGGTTTTTTTATCGCTTTTGTTGGATTGAAAAATGCAGGGATTGTAGCAGGCAGTGCGTCTACCTTTGTAACAATCGGTAATTTTGCGGATCCAAAGGTGCTGCTTGCACTCTTCGGCATTCTTCTGACCATCGCTTTGCTTGTTAAAAAGGTACCGGCTGCTGTTTTTGTCGGAATGGTGATAACTGCGGTGATTGGAATTGTCTGCGGTGCAGCATTTGGGTTAAAGGGAATGCCGGCATTGCCTGATAAATTCTTTGAAATGAATTTCCATCTGAATGCGGCAGGTTCTTTTATGGATGGTTTCGGTGAGCTGTTCGCGAATCCGTTGAATGCGTTTGTTGTGATTTTCTCCTTTCTGTTTGTGGATTTCTTTGATACTGCCGGTACGCTGGTTGCTGTTGCGAACCGAATCGGTCTGGTGAATGAGAAGGGTGAGCTGGAGAATGTGGAGCGTGCACTGGTTGCGGATGCGGTAGGTACTGTTGCAGGTGCTGCGTTAGGTACTTCTACGGTTACCTCCTTTGTGGAATCAACGTCCGGTGTTGAGGTTGGCGGTAGAACCGGTTTAACAGCTTGTACGACGGGTATACTGTTCTTTGTATCTATTCTGTTTTCGCCAATCGTGTTATCTGCGGTAACAAATGCGGTTACGGCTCCTGCTCTTGTTGTTGTGGGTATTCTGATGGCACAGCAGCTGAAGGAAATCGAATGGGATAACATGGTATATGCGACTGCCGGATTCATTACGGTTCTTATGATGATTCTGACATATTCCATTTCCAATGGGATCGCGTTTGGATTTATTGCCTATGCGATTGCAATGACGGCTGCCGGTAAAGCAAAGGAAGTACATATCACGGTATGGGTATTGATGGTGATTTTCCTTATCTACTTCGCACTGCCGCAATTTATGTAGAAAAAGATTTTAAAATCAGAAAAATAATGATATTATAATACACGGAAATCTTAGTATTTCAACGACGCCGATACTATACATGCTCGCTATGGTATCGGCTTCTTAATAAGGAGGATACATTCATGGCTGATAAAATTATCGTACTTGACTTCGGAAGTCAGTATAACCAGCTGATAGCACGTCGTATTCGTGAGTTTGGTGTTTATTCTGAATTGCACCCGCACACGATGACACTGGAAGAAATTCTGGCACTGAAGGATGTCCGGGGAATCATTTTCTCTGGTGGACCAAACAGTGTATATGATGAGGAAGCGTTTAAATGCGATCCAGCAATTTTTGAATCCGGTATTCCTATTCTTGGTATCTGCTATGGTATGCAGATGACACATTTTATGAATGGCGGAAGTGTGAAGGCTTGTGAAGCAAAGGAATATGGAAGAACAGAGATTACGGTTAAGACGGATTCTCCAATTTTCAAAGGTTTGCCGGAAAAGCAGATCGTCTGGATGAGTCATGGTGATCAGGTGGATACACTGGCTGATGGCTTTGTGAAGGATGCATACAGTGATACCTGTACATTTGCGGCTACCAGCAATATAGAGAAGAATATGTATACGCTGCAGTTCCACCCGGAGGTGCGTCATTCCGAGTATGGAAACGAGATTCTGAAAAATTTTGTTTTTGAGGTCTGCAAGGCGAAGAATGACTGGTCTATGCACAGCTTCATTGATATGGAAATTGAGAAGATCCGCAAGACTGTCGGTACGGACAAGGTGCTGTTGGGATTGAGCGGAGGTGTGGATTCCTCTGTTGTTGCGGCATTGCTGCATAAGGCGATTGGGGATCAGCTGATTTGTATGTTTATTGATCACGGCTTGCTGCGTAAAGGCGAGGCGGAAAGCGTTATGGAAACATTCGGGCGCGAGATGAATATCAATTTGGTGAAAATCGATGCAAAGGAGCGTTTCCTGAGTAAGCTGGCGGGTGTGAGTGATCCGGAGAAGAAGCGTAAAATCATCGGAAATGAGTTTGTGTATACCTTTGATGAGGAAGTGAAGAAGCTGACTTCAGGTGAGGATATCAAGTGGCTGGCGCAGGGAACGCTGTATACGGATGTCATTGAGTCAGGGACAAAGACGGCGCAGACGATTAAGTCACATCACAATGTTGGTGGGTTGCCTGAGGATATGCAGTTCAAGCTGATTGAGCCGCTGAATACGCTGTTTAAGGATGAGGTGCGTGCATTGGGTACGGAGCTGGGATTGCCTGATGAGATGGTTTGGCGGCAGCCGTTCCCAGGTCCTGGTTTGGGTATCCGTGTGCTGGGCGATATTACGGAGGAGAAGCTGGAAATCGTTCGGGATTCTGATCTGATTCTGCGCGAGGAAGTTGCGAAGGCAGGGGTGCAGAAGGAGATTTGGCAGTATTTTACGTGTCTGACGAATATGCGTTCTGTTGGTGTTATGGGGGATCAGCGTACATATGATTATGCGGTGGCTATCCGTGCGGTGACTTCGATTGACGGAATGACGGCGGATTGGGCGAAGATTCCGTATGAGGTGCTGGATGTTATCAGCAATCGTATTGTGAATGAGGTGAAGCATGTGAATCGGGTGGTGTATGATATTACGAGCAAGCCTCCGGGAACGATTGAGTTCGAATAGTGTATTAAACTAAAAAGTGCCTTTTTCAGGGCACTTTTTTGCGTTTTAGGGTGTTTTGATACCACAAAATAAAATTGAACGATTCTTTTGACTATTTTTTAGACGGTTTACGGTTAAACAATAGATCAGAGTTTTCAGGGTAATTCAATTTCCAGTTGATATATTCTTCATTGGTCATCTCGCCATTTGCTAGCTTTGATTTACAAGCATACCAATCATCTAGCATTTCTTTGATGCTATGGTCGTAAATGGTAGGATCGTTATCAAGGCGAAGAAATGGCATACTCTCTGCCTTATCAACAGTTAAGCCAAATTGTTCTTCAAACTCAAAAAGGGTAAACATGAAACCATGATGATTTTCAATATCAGGTATCTTTAAAGCTTCAGGAGAAACTTCCAATATGTGAGCAATGCCATTGATGACATCCTCTTTTGGAGTACGTTTACCTGATTCATATTGGGCAATCCTTATATCGGCATTTCTTTCGGAATAGCCTAATCTCACTCCTAGTTCTTTTTGAGTGATACCACGAAGTGTTCTTATACGTTTAATTCTTGTACCTATTGGCATGCAATTGCTCCTTTCAATTCCTTTTTCAAACACATTATAACAAAGCAGATATAATGTGTAAACTAAAAACTAAGCAAAAATGTTTAATATAATATTGGCTTAAACAAAATTGTCTAGTATACTGTGGTTGCTTCAATTAAACAAATATGCTTAGTGATTTCTTCTGCTTTACATAAAAAGAGGAGGTGTGATAGATGGAAAACGATAACTTATTCATGAGTGCTGAAGACATTGCTCGAGTTACGGGTATGTCTGAACAGTGCGCTTATAAGCTGATTAAACAGCTAAATAGTGAATTAGAAGCAAAAGGCTATTTCACAATTCGTGGAAGAATTAGTAAGCAGTATTTTGAAGAACGTTTTTATGGAATTACAGAATAGGAAGGAGTTTATGATTATGCCAACATACAAAGATGAGAAAAAAGGCACTTGGTATGTATCTATCAGATATTTAAATTGGAAAGGTGAGCATACTAGAAAGCTAAAAAGAGGATTTAAATCAAAAAAAGAAGCACAAGAGTATGAGCGTACGTTCCTATTAAAGGAATCTAAAAACTTAGATATGTCATTCAAAGATTTTGTAGACATTTATTTAAAAGATTGTTCTCATCGTGTCAAACTTAATACGTTAAATACGAAGGAATATATCATAAAAATGAAAATTCTACCTTATTTAGGAGAAAAGAAAATAAATGAAATCCAACCATCAGATATTAAAGATTGGCAAAATGAAATGTTGATGTATCGTAATGATAAGGGAGAAGCATTCTCACCTTGCTATTTAAAAACACTTCATAATCAGCTAAGTGCCATTTTCAACTATGCTGTAAAGCTCTATAATCTACCAAATAATCCGGCAAGGGTTGCTGGTAACATGGGCAAAGAGAAAAGCAAGGAAGTTGAGTTTTGGACAAAAGAAGAATATTTGAAGTTTTCAGAAGCGATGAAAGATAAGGACGTTTCTTATCATGCATTTGAAATCTTGTATTGGTGTGGTTTACGATTAGGTGAATTATTGGCATTAACACCAAATGATTTTGATTTTAATAAAAAGACAATGACGATTTCGAAATCTTATCAAAGAATCAAAGGTGAGGATCTAATTACATCACCTAAAACAGACAAGAGTAATCGTATCGTATTAATGCCTGATTTTCTTGTAGAAGAAATGAAAGATTATATAGAACGATTTTATGGGTGTAAGGATGATACAAGATTATTTCCGATTTCTAAATCATATTTGCATCATGAAATGGATCGAGGATGTAAGGAAACAGGAGTTAAAAGAATTCGTATTCATGGATTAAGGCACCCGTATGTCAAGCTCACGACAAAAAAATTTGCAACTTTTTTTGAAAATTTCCGGGCAACCGCATAGCTGCCCGTAGCTGTTCCATACGGCGTTCATGGCTCATGCCTCCTTTCACGGTTCCGCAGTTGCTAAGAAGTCCTGCGTAACATATTCAATCTCAATCCGGTCTCCCGGAAAGATATAGACCTTATTGATAAGCCGGTCAATCAGGGCTTGCGTCAGAGTGCCGGCACTGTCTACTTCCTGAACGATTTCACGCTGTTTCAGTCTTGCTTCGTAATCGCTTTGTATCTGTTTGGTCTGTGCGGTAATAGCGGCATGGACATTCTTTGCCTGCACCAGTTCCGCGTCATATACCGCTTTCCGCTCCCTGTAGGTTTCCAGGTCAATCTCTCCAAGCGCATACTGTTCATAGAGCTGCCGTTTACTGTCCTGGATAGAGTGCAGCTTATCTTCATGCTCGGCCTGCTGAACCGTCTGCAAATCCAGCTTGTCTTTGCTGCTGTCAATTCCCAGCGCCGGACACATCTGCGCCCGGATTATCTCAAAAACCGCCTGCTCCAGATCAACCATTTTTACCCTTACCCCGTGACAAGGAAGATTTTCTGCCACTTCGGAATGACGGCAGTAAAACCAGACATCATTTCTGAGTGACATGGCATGGTCGCAACATCCACAGAATACCTTTCCACGGAGAAGGTAGTCACGCTGCTTTTTATTGGGAAGGGAGAACCGCTTAATTGAAGCATTGGCTTTCTCAAACAGTTCCTTGCTTACGATTGCCTGGTGGTGATCCGGGATTTTGAACCACTCGCTTTCATCCTTCAATTTCATGCGGCGGCTGCCAATCTCCTGTACCTTGCGCTTACCGATCACATAGGTGCCGATATACCGTTGGTCCGCCAGCATCCGCAGCACCGTTGAACTGTTCCAGACGCCATGCGTTCGGGAAACATTGTAGTGATCTTTGCCTTTATTCCTCCGGTATTCTCCAGGCGTAGGAATCTTCATGGCGTACAGTTTCCTCGTGATCTCTGCGGCGGTATTGCCGTCGGCTGCCCATTCAAATATCTGCCGGACAATTTCTGACACTTCCTCGTCCGGTTCCATACGCCCGTCTGCGCTCTTACGGTAGCCATAAGGACAAATGACGCTTTGATACTCGCCCCGGCGCATCTTTGCGTATTTGGCGCTTTTCGTTTTCATGGACATATCCCGGCTGTAACACTCACTGATAAGATACTTAAAGGCAATGTCAATCCCTCCGGTATCTCCTTTGAAATTGGCGGTATCAAAATCGTCGCTGACAGAAATAAACCGGGTATGGTAAAGCGGAAACACTCGCTCAATGAAATAGCCGGTCTCAATGCTGTTGCGGCCAAACCGTGAAAGGTCCTTCACAATGATACAGTCAATTTTCCCGGCCTGCACCATTGTCAAAAGCTCCTGTACCGCGGGACGTTCAAAGTTGGTTCCTGTATGGCCGTTATCAACAAATTCCAGGACTTCGCTGTTATCCCATTCCTGCAGCGACATGGCCTTTTCCAGAAGGAGCAGCTTTTGGTTGGGAATACTCAAACTTTCCGTCTTGAAGTCCTCCACAGACAGGCGGATATAAAGGGCAATCACATATTTCTGCTTCATTTTACCGCCTCCCCCTGAAATTCACTCTTAAACCGGAAAAAAACACGGATATTCCGCTCATGGTCGATCTCAATCCGCTCAATCAGCCGTTCAATCAGTTCCGCCGTCAATACATGGTCCTGAGCCAGTGATTTTGCGTCTTTTTCCATTGCACGGTAGCGTACAAGCTGGTCATCCAGGGCATCCATATCTTTTTCAAGCGCCTCAATATCGCCGGAAAGGACAGTGATAGATTCCTCATAACCTGCTTTCAGTTCAAAATATTCATCGCTGGTTAAAATGCCCTGTACGAAGTTTTCATACAGCCCCCGGATTAAACGCCGCTGTTTCTCTATTTCCTGCCGTTTGGCAGACATTTGGGATTTCAGCCCGTCTTTTTTCTGTTTCTGCCTTGCCTCCAACTGAAAGAGAGGAAGGGACATACCCAAAGCAACGGACAGCTCTTTTTCTAAAATAGTGGTGACGGTTGCAATCAGCTCTGTCTCCTGCATCATCACGCCTTTGCAGGTATCTTTCGCCACACGGCTGTTCGTGAGGCAATGGAACCAGTAAATATCCGGGCCTTTTTTACGTTCCGCCCGTTGCCGGTGGAGGCTCCTGCCACAGTCGGCGCAGAATACCTTACCCTTGAAAATATTCGGGGTATAGGGGCGTTTGGGGACCGCCCGGCTTTCCTCGCAGACCTGTTTCCGGTATTCCTGTACCGCAGTAAAGAGTTCATGGCTGATAATCGGCTCATGGGTGCGTCTGGCAATAATCAGGTTGTCATCGTCAGCCTTGACCTGCTGGTGGTCCACCATCTTTGTTTTGCCCTGCACCAGATCGCCGGTATAAACTTCGCTTTCTAAAATCTTCATTACCGTGCGGGTCTGCCATTTGCCGCTCCCAATCAGGCCGGGGCTGGTGATTTCACCGGTGGATTTTTTGTAGTGGCTTGGCGCCGCAATCCCCATTTCATTGAGGTTACGGACGATACGGTTCAACGCTACGCGCTCATAAGCCCATTCAAAAATCTGTTTCACGACAGGAGCCGTATTCTCATCGATCAGCAGCTTGTGGCAGTTATCCGGGTCTTTCCGGTAGCCATAGGGTGCCCGTGCGCCAATATAATCGCCGTCTTTCATGGCCTGTCTTGCCTGTGCCTTGATCTTTCTTCCAATATCCAGAGAATAGGCTTCATTTATCATATTCTTCAGGGGAAGCATAATGCCGCCGTGAAGGTTGCCGGGGTCCGCCGTGTCAAACTGGTCCGTGACCGCAATAAAACGGACATTATGCGCATAAAAATACTGCTCAATATAATAGCCGGTATCAATAGAATTGCGTCCAAGCCGGGAAAGGTCTTTAACGATCACACAGTTGATATGGCCCGCTTCAATATCAGAGAGCATCTGCTGAAATCCGGGGCGGTGGAAATTTGTACCCGTCAGTCCATTGTCGATGTATGTGTCATAGACTACAAAATCCGGTTTGTCCGCCAGAAAATCATTCAGCACCAGCTTTTGGTTCTCCACGGAGCAGCCCCGTTTCTTGTTATCCTCCACGGAAAGCCGGATATACAGTGCCACATATACATATAAGGACGGCGCCGGCATGGGAGATTCCGTCTGTTTCCTGCTTTTTCTTGCCATTTAGCCTGCCTTCCTTTCTGCGGCCTGTTCCGCGATTTGCTCCGCCAGTGCGACGGCCTTTTTATATTCATCCTGATAGTTAAATTCAATATGCAGCTCGTCCTTGCCGATTACCCGGATACTGCGGATAAGCTGCATGACCGCACGGCGGTCAATTTCTTCCATTGTGGAGAACTGCATGAAATGGTTGATCCAGCGGTTCCGCTCGCTGCGGTTCTCCAGTACATCCGTCAGGCGTTCTTCCCATTCGTCAATCGCCTTTTGCAGAAGTTCAATGTCGGCATTGTATTTCCGCTTATAGGAAAGATATTCTTCTTTGGTGAGAATCCCGCTTACCAGGTTCTCATAGAGCTTTGTCTTGAATCCCTCGATCTGCGCCCGCTGCCTTTCGTTTGCCTTGATCTGCGCGGTATATTCCTGAACCAGTTCCCGGTTGATCCGCTCCTGACTAATACTGGACAGCAGAGCATCCAGGGAAGCTACATTTTCAATATGGCCTTTCAAGCTGTCCTGCACACACTCGATCAAGTCTGTTTCCTTTAACATGACAGAGGAAGTACAGCCATTTTTCTTTCCGGTCGGGCAATAGTAGTAGTGGTATTCCTTGTCCTTGTAACGGTTCGTCTTGCGGGTCATGCGGCAACCGCAGCACCCGCAGATTAAAATGCCGGAGAACAGGTAGACCTTATCTGACTTTGGAGAGGTGCGGGTATCAATCCTTCGGAGCCTCTGCACCAGATCAAAATCAAGTTTCTGGATAATTGCCTCGTGGGTACCCTCCACACGGACCCATTCGGAGGAAGGCTTGTCCTCACGCTCTTTCAGCTTGAAGTGGGGCGTCGTCTGCTTTCCCTGTACCAGCGTTCCGGTGTAGGTTTCATCCTGCAAAATACGGATAATGGTAGTCGCAGACCATTTACAGTCCTTGCGATCCGTATAGCCGCCTTTTGCATGGGGCATCCCGTGATTGCGTTTATATGCCAGTGGGGAAAGTATGCCCATCCGGTTCAGTTCATCCGCAATATGGGAAGCGCTAAACCCTTCCAGACGCTTTCTGAAAATATCCCGCACCACACCCGCCGCATATTCGTCAACTTCCAGACTTTTATGCTTATCGCCGGTTTTTACATAACCGTAAATGGTAAAGGCTCCGACAAAATCACCGCTGCGGCGTTTCACATCCAGGGCGCTCCGGGTCTTTACAGAAATATCCCGGCTGTATGCCTCATTCATAATATTTTTGACAGAGACGGTAAGGTCATCGGCAGCATCGGTTTCCGTGTCCACGTTATCATTGATGGCGATAAAACGGACGCCGTAAGCCGGGAACACCCGGCGCATATAACGGCCAGTTTCTATGTATTCGCGTCCCAGGCGGGAAAGGTCTTTTACAATTACGCAGTTGGCCTCGCCCTGCTCGATCATCCGCATCATTTCCTGGAAGGCCGGACGGTCAAAAAGAACGCCGCTGTAGCCGTCGTCAATCTTTTCCGCAACAACCTCAATTTCCGGATGCCTGGCAATGTAGTCGTCGATCAGCCGCCGCTGGTTGGCAACGCTGTCGCTTTCCACTGATTTGTCATCCGTATAAGAAAGACGGATGTACTTAATGGTCTTGTAAACCTGCATAAAAAAACACTCCTTTCTTTGCGCAGAAAAATCCCCGCAATTCAAGAAGTGTGGCTATGCCGTATTCAATTCCTTTTCCGATTTCTATTCTACCACGACCTCGCGGGAAAGTCAGCCCCTTACTGAAAAATATCCGGCTTACCGCAGGATTCCTTTGATACATTCCTCCAGCGTGGCGCCGCCGGAAGCAAAACTGGCGTGGACGGTAAACTGTCCGCACTTGAAACGGTAAGGGTTTTTGATCTGTCGGACAAATTCTGCAATCCGGTCCTCACGGGAAAGCTCCCTGTCAACCGTAACATCCCGAATGTCTACCAATGTATCGGTTCCGCCAACAGCAGGCGTGTGTTCCATAATATCAGCTCCTTCCTGAAAATTCCTGGTTATCAAAACCACATGAATAGGCCGGACCCACGGCTACTAAGCACATAAATCCGGCCCATTGTATCTGATTTCGATTCTGTCTGCCGTATTTGCCACGCACCCCCGGCAAGCCCTGAATATACAAAGCTGGGGCTGTTACAGGCTGCGGTCAGCTTTGCCGCATCATAGCCCCGCATACGCCGCCGCTTTGCCAGAGCAAGCAAACGCCGCAGGAACTCTCCCCAAGTCTTTAGGGAGCCGTGAAGAAGTACCATTATGATCTGCGCCGTCATCGCGCCCGGCCTGCCACAGCCGGTTTTGTGGGTTACGTTGATCGCTCGGACAGCCTGATTCATCACCTCCTCGGCTGCCTGTCTCCGCGCCGTCCCATCTGCCGCTCGGAACACAGAATGAAGTACCTGTAACAGCGTATATTCGGTTGTCAAGGAGCAGGCGAGGGGCGTGGCAGTTATGACAGTATTTCAGTTAGGGCGGGCCGGAGAGCATGCTGCACGGCCACACCCGTCAGGCTTGTCCTACCGAATATGTCCCTCTATTAAGTAGTACATTTTTCGGGTAAAACGACGTGGCCTTTTATAATTTTTTTTCAAAATATTTTTCCAGACTCCTAAGGCCACGACGAATACTGTCTTTTACAGAGTTTTCAGAGCAGCCCTCCTTCCTGGCGATATCAGCTTTGCTCATACCGAGGAAAAAGTGTTCATAAATTCGATGGCGCTGTTTCTCCGACAAGGCAGACAATCCTTTGAAAATCAGTTCCGACGTCTGCTGCTGTTCTAAAATTTCCTCTGGTGTGGGCTGGTCCATCAGCGCATCCCTCTCTATGCCCTCGTGTCCTTCCAGGGAATAAAATGCTTGATAACGGTATGTACGAATCCGGTACGCTTCTTCCAGCAAAGTATACTCCCGAAGCAGCAAAGCGACTTCATCCGGCACTTCAACGATCACATCCGATGTATAAAACGGGTAATAGTCCCGCAGATTGATTTCTTTCATGGGTATTTCCTCCAATTTCAATTTGTTTGAGTGGATAAGCAAAATCGAAATCAGAGGGCGGGGAGCGGCATCCCGGACAGCCTTCTGTAACACAGGCAGCCGGAAGGCTTGTATGATCCGCAGATAAGAAAAAAGCGCGTACCTGTTTTGCTATAGGTGCGCGCCAAATGGAACAATTTGATGATTGCGGGGAGAAAAGATAAAAATATGTCGATACAAAAAGCGCCGCAGCCTTTTGAGCTGCGGCACAAAAATATATTTGATTATATCGTTGTCGTTTCCTGTGGAAATATAAGACTTTCCCAATGCACATGTTCGCCCCCATATCTGGGGGAACATAAACAGATCAGTCAATATGTGTGAATATTTCCCCCAATCTGTTTCTTTGGGGACATTATATAAGGTATAACTATCAGCTTCCTTGTACTTGTCTTTCAGAATACTCCAATATTCTCATTTTTTATTATTGACTTTTTGAGAATTAAATTTATATCCAACACCACGAACGCTGGTTACGTATTCTGGCACATCAGGGGAGATTTGAAGTTTCTGACGCAATCGGCTCATAAGATTATGGATGGCCTGCGCCGTGACATCTATATAATCCTCATCCCACACATGGTAAGCGATGGTTTCAAAAGTCAGTACCCGCCTCCGATTGATAATCAGAAGATGGAGAGCATCAAACTCTTTAGCAGTCAGATCAATTTCCTGATCGCGGATACATACCGTTCTCCCTTCCAGGCAGAAATACAAATCGCCGTCCCGGATTTCTGTTAATGTCTGTATAGAATCTGCCTGTGCAGGAGAGTTGTTGAAGACATCAGGAAGACTGCCGGAAAAAGAACAATCCTGTATATTTCTGGTAATAACATAAGAAGTCAGTTCTTTTTGCTGTTTTTCATCAAGTAAGACAAACAGCTTCTCGGCAATATCTCCACCGGACTCTGACAAGTCAAGCACTGCTAATTTCCCATGCTGTCACCACCTCTTTCGTTCTCTAAAGTCTCTTTCAATTTTTGAAACGACTCATCGCTGATAACATGCTCAATTCGACAGGCGTCTTGTTCGGCGATATTCCTATCAACTCCCATAAAAACAAGCTGCTCTGTAAAAAACAAATGGCGTTCATAGATTTTCTCGGCAATCCCCAGACCTATGGCGGTCAGATGGAGGAATCCATCATCATCCACAGTCAGAAAACCGCCGCTTTTCAAAACGCCCACCGCATGACTGACACTCGGTTTGCTAAAGCCCATGTGCCGGGCAAGGTCAATGGAGCGGACCATGCCTTGTTTCTTTTGGAGTATCAGCACAGCCTCCAGATAATCCTCCCCGGACGCATGAATCTTCATAGGACCTCCTATCCTCAAAGGTTATACCGCCCAGCCAAGGCTCTCCTGCTGGATGTAGAACAACTTGTGATACAAACCTTTTTTCTTCATCAGTTCATCATGTGTGCCGCATTCCACCAATTTTCCATTGTCGAGGACAATGATCTGGTCGGCATCCACAACGGTACGAAGCCGGTGAGCAATCATAATGACCGTCTTGCCCTCCACCAGTTTTGCAATGGCCCGCTGGATTAAAACCTCGTTCTCCGGGTCAAGGGATGCGGTTGCCTCGTCCAGAAGAATGATCTGGGCATCTTTCAGCAGCGCGCGGGCAATGGAAATCCGCTGACGCTCACCACCAGAAAGCGTGCTGCCGTTCTCTCCAAGGACAGTCTGATAACCGTCCGGCAATCTCTGGATAAATTCGTCACAGTATGCCGCCTTTGCCGCCGCCATGACCTGCTCCTCGGTAGCGTTCCTATTGCCTACACGGATATTGTTAAAAACAGTATCGTTGAACAGGGTCACATCCTGGAATACAAAGGACATACAGCGCATCAGGTGTTCCGGTTCAATGGTGCTGACATCCATACCACCAATGGTGATCTGGCCTTTTCTTACATCCCAAAAGCGGGCGATCAGTTTGGAAATCGTACTTTTGCCGCTGCCGGAAGGCCCTACCAGGGCCGTTACGCTGCCAGCAGGAATAGAAAAAGACACATCCTTGATAACATCGTCCTGGTTATATCCGAAAGTGACATCTTTCAGTTCAATGTCATACTTGGATACATCCTTATCCTCGCCCTCCATAGCGGGCGTGGTCAGCAGAGTACGCATACGGTTGGTGACAGTCTCCAAATGAAACAGAGAGGTCAACTGTGAGAGAATGGCAAGGATCGGGCCGTAAATCTGTGTGGAGAACATGAGCAGCACCAACAGGGGGAGCAGTTCAATTTTGCTGCCGGTTATCAGCACCGTTCCAATGAAAATGGTGATGCCAAGTCCTGCTTGCAGGATCAGGCTGGCTCCCTGAACCAGAATACCGGAGGCCAGTTCCACCTTAATGGCGATTTTTCTCATGGCCTGGAGTGCTTTATCCAACGCATCAAAGCGGGAACCGCCAAGGCCGCAGGATTTGATGATTTTGATACCTTCCAGGTATTCCTGAATCTGGCTGGACGCCTCCAGCTTCACATCCACCTGTTTGTCAAACAGACGAAGCTGCAACTTGCGCCCGCCCAAGATGATAAGGAATGTGACCGGCATTGTGCAGAAGATAGCCAGGGCCATGCGCCAATCAAAAAACGCCAGACAAATACAAGTCAGAGTAACAGAGATAATATTCGCAATCAGCGGCGGGATGGTACTACTGAGCATGGATTCCATGCTGCTGCAATCCGCCATCATGTTGGTGGTAATGTCGGACAAGTCCTTTGTGTTAAAGAAGCTCATGGGGAGCTTGCGAAGATGCTCCGCGATCCGAAGTCTGGTCGTGCTGGCCTCCTTATAGGAAGCAATATAGGTTTTCCTATAATCGTTTTTCGCGGCCAGGAACACCAGAATAGCCGCCACCAGCCCCAGGCCCAGCAGCTTCCACAACGCGGCCCACGAAATTGCTTCTCCAGTAAACGGCTTTAACAACTCCCAAAAGAGCAGGCAGGCTACCATAGACGGAAGCAACAGCGCGATATTGGTTATTGTGCAGGCCGTAATCGCTTTTTTCAGGTCGGAGTAGCCTTTCTCCGACAGCATTAACTTTTCTTTCAACTTACTCATAGATCACACCGCCTTTCCTGTGCCAATTTTCCAGTTGATCGACTCCGTATAGCTGCTCCACATCTGCGCGTATTTTCCGTCCTTCTTCAGCAGCTCGTCATGGGTGCCGGATTCAATCAGACAGCCCTTTTCCATGACAAGGATCTGGTCAGCATTACGAATCGTAGACAGGCGATGGGCGATCATTACAACCGTTTTATTCTGAATCAGCTTTTCAAAGGCTTTTTGAATCAGGTACTCGTTCTCCGGGTCGCTGAACGCAGTTGCCTCGTCCAGAACGATAATGGGCGCGTCTTTTACGATAGCCCTTGCAATGGCAATCCGCTGGCGCTCACCACCGGAAAGATGGACGCCGGTGCTGCCGATTACAGTCTGATACCCGTTCGGAAGCTGCTCAATAAATTCATGGCATCTTGCAGCCTTTGCCGCCGCAATCACCTGTTCTTCCGTAGCATCTGGATTTCCCATACGGATGTTATCCAGGATGCTCTGCTTGAACAGGAACGTATCCTGAAATACGAAGCTGACCTTATCCATCAGCGCATCCAGCGGAATATCCCGAATGTCAACGCCGCCGATCTGAATACTTCCGTCCGTCACATCATAAAACCGGGAGATCAGGCTGGCGATGGTACTCTTACCGCCACCGGAGGGGCCGACAATGGCTGTCACCTTGCCCTGATCCGCAAAGAAAGAAACATGAGACAGGGCCTTGACCTGGGAATCGGCTTCGTAGGAAAAGCTGACATCCCGGAAAGCAATCCCATAGTTTTCGATTGTTGCCGCCGTACTCTTTTCGGGCAGGACCGGGATACGCAGGATTTCATCCATACGCTCCACGCTGCCGTCAATCTGCGTAAAGGACTCCGAGATATACATGATCTTATTCAGAACACCGGAAATCGCATGGACAATAATCAGGTAGAAAATGAATGTCAGCGAATACTCCCTGAAATCCGTAGTATGCATCCCGATCAGAACACCCACCGGAATCAAAAGCAGATAAATATTGTTGATGATCGTGGTAAAAGCAGGCATACAGTTCTGCCAGCCCAATGCGTATTCCAACACGAAAGAGGTATAGTCTGTAATGGATTTGCTCAACCGCTTAAAGGAATCGGCGGTCTGATTAAATGCTTTGATCTCCGACATACCGCGCACATATTCCACGGAGGCGCTGTTCATGTTTTCCTGAGCGGTCTGGAAACGGTGCATTTTTTCCTTTGCTTCTCCGTTGAAGCCTGCAAACTGCACAATAAAGGCCAGAACAATACCGACCAGGCAAACCACTCCATACCGCCAGTCAATTCCGAGAAGAATGATGACCAGAACAAGCGGTGCGACCAGCGAGGCCACAAAGTCCGGGAGCTGGTGAGCGATGAATTTCTCAACGCTTTCAATGTTTTCGTCCATGATCTTTCTCATTTTGCCGCTGCCCAGGGTCAGATGATACCCAAGGGGAATCTGCATGATGTGGTCGGCAAAGGCCACCTTCAATTCATAAAGCGTTCCAAACGCCGCAACGTGGGAACACAACAGGGCAAAAAAGTAAAATACGATGTTCCCCAAAATTCCAGCCAGGGCCAGCCATCCCCAGGTCGAAATCGTGGAAACATTCAAGAGCGACATATCCGGGTAAACAAACAGGATTTCCCGAATGATGTAGTAGATTGATAAGTACGGTACAAAAGAACAGATCGCAGCCAGCGCCGCCAAAAAACCTGCCAGGAACACCAGCCCTTTATGGCCGGAAGCCAGCTCCAGGCAGCGTGCCAGTCCGGTTTTCGCTTTCGGCTGCTTCTCGTTTTGCTGTGCCATTTCTAACCCTCCTTTTTGTCATATCCAATTTTGTCTAAAAGAAGCTCTGCGCCTCTGATTTGAAAATCATCGGTAATGCAGCCGTTCTCCAGGCGTATTGCCCGCTCACAGCAGGCAAGCGCACACTCCGCGTCATGGGTAATGACGATAATGGTGCGTCCCATCTTTGCCAGCTTGCGGATCATCCGGCTGACATTCCGCATATTCGTACCGTCCAGCCCGCTTGTCGGTTCGTCCAGTACGATGATCGGCGCTTCGTGCATCAGCGCCACGCCAAGGGCCAGCCGCTGCTTTTGCCCTCCTGACAGCGTGGAGGGATGCTGTTTGACAAACGGCATCAGTTCCAAGGCTTCCAAGATTTCTTCCGCTGCTTGTTTCCGCTCCGGGCTGACCTCTGCGCCGGTAGTCAGTTCATCCAGCAGGTCCTCACCGAAAAGCTGGCTGTCTAAATCCTGGGGAATGTACCAGACCTTTCCCAAGCGGCCTTTCGATCTACAATGCTTTCCGAACAAAACGACTTCGCCGGATTTCTCTTTCAATAGCCCTGCCAGGATTCGTCCTATGGTGCTTTTGCCCGTCCCGTTAGGGCCGATCAGGGCTACCACTTCTCCCTTGCGGCATTGAAAGTCAACATCCTTTGCCACAATCGTCTCACCAAAAGAGTGGTTCAGCTTTTTCACTTCCAGAACAACCTCGCTGGTTGCCGCAGACGGGATTTCTGCCTGCTCGATCTGGTGCAGGTCAGGAGTGCGAAGCCCCAGCGCCCGGATTTCCTCATTGGACAGGGCTTTCATCTGCTGCGCGGTAAATTCCCGCACAATTTTCCCTTTCTGCACACACAGGAAGCGGTCTGCCAGATCCATCAGATAGTAAAGCCGGTGTTCCGCTATAATGATGGTTTTTCCCTGCTGCTTCAAAGCGCGGATAATGTCTGCAAAGCGGTAGGTAGATGCAATATCCAGATTGGCGGACGGTTCATCCATGACATAGATTTCCGGGTCAATCGCCTCCGCAGACGCAATCGCAACT
Organism: Clostridiaceae bacterium OM02-2AC; assembly: GCA_003481775.1. Lineage (GTDB taxonomy): Bacteria > Bacillota_I > Bacilli_A > Erysipelotrichales > Erysipelotrichaceae > Clostridium_AQ. The sequence continues at coordinate 14,174 of QULU01000010.1, read as the reverse complement.
TTCTGGCGCATCCCATAAGACAGGCTGTGCAGACTGTGATCCAGAATGTCCTGAATTTTGATGTCTGCCGCTGCCCGGTGAACATGGTTCCGAATTTCCTCATGGGAATACCCATAGTTCTCACAGCCGAAAGCAATCTCACCAGCTACCTCATTGGCAAAAAACTGGCTCCTGGGGTCTTGAAATACATTCCCTGCGATTTTGCCGCGCTCCCAGGACGGAATCTCTTTCAGCGGTTTTCCGTCCACAAAAACCTCTCCGCTTAATTCCCCCTCGTAAAAGTAGGGGATCAGGCCGTTAATCACTCTCGTCAAAGAGCTTTTCCCGCTCCCTGATGGGCCGGTCATAACAATGACCTCCCCAGCGGCAATGTCTAACGATATGTGTTCCAGTTGATTTCCGTTCCCGCCATAGGAAAAGGTCAGGTCACGGATCATAATTTCTTTTCCCATTCCATTCCTCCTATAAAAGACAGCAGCACACGGCAGCTCCCACGCTGACAACAATCAAAAAGTAATCCAGCGCAGCGATCCGGCTGACATAGTAGCTTTCTTTCTTGTAGGGGCTTTCAATTCCCCTGACAATGGCAGAAGCGGCTAACTCGTCCGCGATCTTTAAGGAGCGGAACACCATCGGAACAATGGCGTATTCCAATGTGTCCATTGGATGCCTCAAAACATTGCCAACCGATTTTAAGAAGCCACGGATTTTCATGGCTTCCCTGACTTCTCCAAATTCATGCAGCACAGTCGGAGCAAAGCGGAGCATGACGATCAAAACAAGCATGATACGGGTGGGGATCGGCATTTTCCTCAAGCTGGCTGTCAGCTTCCCGGACGGGATTTTCGCCAGAAGATAGGCTGGCATAGCGGGCAGTAACAGCTTGTAAATCATGCTGAGTAGCAGCGGAGAGGGGATGCTGATCTGATATTTCGTCTCAATCATCAGCCATACAATCGCCACTAAATAGACCGCAAAGCATCCCAGGGCCTGTTTATATAAGCCGAACCAGCAAAGGATCAAAAAAATCCAAAAGGTAAAAATCCCATGCCCTAAAAAACTTGTTGCAAAAAAGGTCACGATACAGGCGCACAGCGTCAGGAAAAGAACTGTGCGCCCATCGATCCGGTCAATCCGTCTTTGCTTTTTTTCTTCGGCCATCATCCTACAATGCCCGCTTTTTGGAAATGCTTTCTGAGCAACCGCTGGCCGAACAATGTACCGAGGATGGCAAGAACCGCAGTAATGGCAATACCCAGAAGCATCAGTGCCGGAGAAGTCACCATAGAGAACTGCATATTCAGAGTATTTGCATCAAACCCGCTGCTTGCAGCCATTTCCTGATAGCTGTCCCACGCCCACCACAGCGGTACGGCGCAACCGACAAAGTTGCCGATGGCATTTACCGTCCAGCCGATCCGGTTGCGGACAGCATTGCGGTATGTATCCTTGCCAATCATGGTTAGCTCGGCAATGAGTGCTACCACCAGGAAATATGGAATCAGGAACATATAGCCCATGACGCCCTGAATTATCCCGTAGACTGCGGCCCACGCAAACAGAAGGCCATGTTTGTTGACGCGGTTTGCTGCAACCAGATAAAAGATTGCTCCAATAAAAGCATCAATACCGGCAGAACCGTACAGGTACACCACCGGAAAAGGCAGCGTAACGGAGCCGATAACCATTGCGACAAGGTAAGTAATTACCATCATTGCGGCAATCGTCATAATGTCACGAATGCCAAATTTTTTCTTCACCGTTTGTTCCATTTTAGAACCCTCCTTAAAAATAGAATGGCAGTATGGTTAGTGGTTGCTAACCATACTGCCATTCTACATCAGTTTGTTTTCCCTAACTACTCCAAAGGAAAAAACGAATCAGAAAAACAGCCCAAAAGTTAAATCACTTTTTTGCTTTGCGGTAATCCTTTGGAAGCATTCCAAACACTTCTTGAAAAGCCCTCGCAAACTTACTAATATTTGAATAACCAAGTTCACCAGCTATTTGAGTGATTGATTGATCTGTTTCCTGCAAATAAACAGCCGCAAGATTCATTTTATACTTTTTGATATGAGCATAGGGCGTATCACCATAAATCTGCTTGAAAATAGCTTGAAATGTGACCTTGCTCATTGGTTCTTTTCGCAGGAGTTCTTCTATGGATATTTTTTTGTCGAGGTTTTCTATAAGCTCTTGACGGATGCGTTTGATGATTTCAATTTGCTCTTTAGCATAATATGTTGCCTCATATTGATCTTCTATCCGCAGTTGTTTGATATGATAAAAGAGTTCCAATAATTTGATGCGGAAGTAATCTTGCCCTTCAACACCTTTTGCAGCGTACAATTCATCGAAGATATGTAACAACCGCTGTGGTGTCCGACATAAAAACCACTTTTTTTCTAATTCCAATTCTCGTCCGAGATTTAGAACATCAATGTTGTAGTACGAAAAAATTTGTTGTGTTTCCGCATCGACAGATTCCTTATCGATCACACAGCTTAATCCTACGCTATATCCAAAAGGAAACGAATAGGCTGCTGGAATATTAGCAAGGGCATTGATGCAAAATTCTCCCTCTTTCATGTGGAAAACTTTATTATTTCTTAGCTCAAACTCAACGCGTCCTTTTTGGTAATGACGGATTTCGATGATATTCTTATTAGGAATAGGCTCATGGAATGTATCTGAGCAGTTAAAATCCATAAAAATTAAGTCAATACCAGGGAAAAGAGTGTAGTCATAGAGACGACCTGTTCCATTACATTTATATTCGATTTGAACATAATCATTATATTTATCAGAAATTATAGCACATTCCCCGTACCATTCTGGTTTGTGGAGTTCACTCATGCTCATTTCCACCTCCCTATCAGTTGATATAAACTAATTATATAATAGTTTTTTAAGTAGTTTAGTTACCAATTAGAAAGAATCACTCTGTGCTTAATTTTTATTTGAGTAATACATCATCGCTCTAATTTATTGGAAAACAAATCATTGTAGAGTTGATTGTGGTAACATTTATTACATGTTATAACAAGATTTAACCTCTTTTCTTTTCCACGCAAAAGCATCTATAGTTTCAACTGTATCATCTTCACCATGCAGAACCGATCAGAAACCGCCATACTGACCTTCGTGGACATCTTTAAGCCGTTTTTAGGGATGTAACGATAGTATGGTTCATCCGCAATCACCTTTGCATTACCCCCGATCTTTGCCGCCAGTTCTTCCACTGCATCGACATAAAAGAACATCTGCGCATCGGCATGGCCTACCTGCCTCATGTACTTCTTTTGCATCATTGCCATGCCTTTTCTGTTCACGGTATCAAAAACAACTTCCATATTTCCAAATTGCCCAATCATACGCAGAAGGGCAATGACCTTATGTTCCTCAAAATAATGAAATAATCCGCCTGCAGTAACGAGAATAGGAGCATCAAGTACATCATTGCGAACTTTTTTGATCCAATCCTTTGCAAAGGCATCCCCGGAAATATATAATTCCCTCTCTGGTTCGGGAAGAAGATCTCGCCGGTATTCTATCACATGCGGTAGATCCACGGCATACCAGTGTGTCTTTCCGTTATCACATCGGTGATAGGTTGTCTCCAGACCACAGCCCAGCTGTACAATCACACCGTCCGGTCTGCGTTCCAGAAAAGCCCGAATAATCCGATCCATATTAGCAGACCGGGAAGCAGAGGCCAAAAGGGTATACTGGTTCTGCATATTCTGTTCAATCAAGTTTAACGGTAGCCTATTTTTCAATTCCAACGCCTTTTTATCATATAAAATTTGTGGGCAATGCTCAGCAGCATAAATTCTTCCCAGCATAGGGACAAACAGGGTGTCCTCCACGACTCCTAACTTGGACATAGCCAAACCTCCTGTTTTGATACATTACTTTCTGCCGACAAGCAGCCGGGAAGACCCCAGCATCATCATGGCAGCCCGACGGTGGGAGCCAAAAGCTTCCTGTGCAGTGTCAACGAGTCGTACTTCCTCATACCCCATATCTCGTAGTTTCTGCGCAAAACCTTCCATGTCACCGTACATCTTTGGTTTCATATCATCGTTGAGTGCAAAGACGCCGCCTTTTTTCAATACCCGCAGGCTTTCCAGCAGCAGTTTCTGCATATCAGCACCCATAACATTGTGATAGACATAGTTGCTGATGACTACATCAAAACTCTCATCAGGAAAATCCAGCTGCTTCGCATCACCGTGCTGAAATACACAGCGGGAAGCCACGCCCTCCCTGGCAGCATTCTTCTCGCAGAGTGCTTTGCTGTGATTATACACAGCGCCCCAGTAATCAACACCGATCACTTTTGCTTTCGGCCATGTCAGAGCTGAACGGATTGTCAATGCTCCGGAGCCGCAGCCTACTTCCAGAATCTTCCCCTCACCGTCATAGTCCAGATGAGAGAGAACGACTCGATGAACCTGTTCCATGATTCCGCCACCGCCAAAGGCATACTGCCGCCTGATCCATGTGATCCAGATCAGCAAAACCAAAAGTGCGATTGTGATAACAGTAAACAGAACACCAAGAACAGCGACATGTAATACATAAAAAGAGAGGACAGCCAGCACAGCGGCCAAAACTCCGATTCCGCCAATGATGTAAAAGACAGGGTTGGACATCCAGCTTCCATAGTCTTCTCCGTGGGTGCCAAGTCGGATATTTTCCTGCTTACAATGGTTCTTGTTCATTACATTTCCTCCTTCTTTACGCAAGTTTCCAATTCTGGCTTTCTGTCTGCAGTTTTACCATATGGGCATATACACCATTCTTTTCTTCCAGATCCTTTGGTGATCCTTCTTCTGCCACGGTGCCATCAGAAAGGACAACAATTTTATCTGCTCCTGCTACGGTACGCATCCTGTGGGCGATGACCAGAACAGTTTTATCTGCGATCAGACGGGAAAGGGCTGTCTGTATCAAAGTTTCATTCTCCACATCCAGGGAAGCAGTAGCTTCATCTAAAAGAATGATCGGCGCATTTTTCAGAAATGCACGGGCAATAGAGATACGCTGGCGCTCTCCGCCGGAAAGTTCACAGCCATTTTCCCCGATATTGGTATGCCATCCATCCGGCAGTTTTTCCGCAAATTCATCCACATTGGCAAGTTTCGCAGCAGCAAAGACCTGTTCATCTGTGGCGTCTTTGTTTCCGATTCGGATATTTTCCAGAATCGTATTGTCAAATAGTGTAACATCCTGGAATACGATGGAATACAGAGAAAGCAGTGTTTCCGGGTCAATTCGGGATACATCCATGCCTCCCACGGTAATCTTTCCTCTGTTAATATCCCAGAACCTTGCTGCCAGCCGGGATACGGTTGTTTTTCCGCCGCCAGATGGGCCGACCAAAGCCGTAACCTCTCCCTGTTTTGCCGTAAAGGAAACATCTTTCAATACGGTTTCTCCGGTATTGTAGGCAAACCCAACATGGTCAAAGACAATATCATACCCCTGATTGGAAAGCCTGTCGCTGCCCTGCTGGATCGGATGATCGAGAATTTCATTCATACGGGCAATGTTGGTTCGTGTACTGATGACTGCCGCAAGATTCTGGAGTGCGCCCTGCAGAGGGTCATATAAACGGGATACTACCAGAAGGAACATAAAGAATGTAAGCACGGAGAGGCTTCCTTGCATGAGCAGAACAGCTCCTGCCAGCGCAACCGTTGCAATACCAAGCTTCAGCACCAGCGATGCGGAAACCACAAAAACAGCAAGGCCGAATTCATTGAGGATGGAACGATGCTCCACGGCACGGATCTTCTTTTCCAGACCTTTTAAATATGCCTGCTCCGCGTTGTTCGCTTTCAGGTCACGAACCGTTTCAATGCACTCCTGTATCCCGTCTGCGCAGGCCATCTTCACATCCATCGCTTTCTGATTCAGATTTTCCTGAATCTTTGCGGAAAATCCCACAATCGCAAAGGCAACCGGCAGAACCCATAAGGCAGCCAGTGCCATTCTCCAGTCCGTAAAGAGCAGACCGATAGAAATCAGAACCGTAGAAATGATCGAACCCGCAAGCTCAGGGATAAAATGCGAAAAACTCTGCTCCAGGAAGGTGCAATCCGCCATAATGGTACTGGTAAGATCGGCTAAATCCTTTTTTCCGAAAAAGGAAAGGGGGATTTTGCGCAGATGCTCTGCAAGGGTAATGCGGCGGATACCGCTTTCTTTGTAAGTGGCAAAATAGGTCGCATTGTATTGAAAGAAAGTGGTCAGCAGAATCAAGCCGATACACACCACGCAGCCTGCCACATAAAATGGAATTTTCCCACCGGGAACACCCCCGTTCATCAGATCGCTGACCAGGTAATATAAAAGTCCCACCGGAAACATAAAAGACAGATTCTGAAGGACACAGGCCAGGCAGCCTTTGATCAGGTCTTTTGCTCCCTGTTCAGACAGGGCATATTTTTTCTGCAGTTTTTTGATCATATCACTGCACCTCCTTTGTTACCTTCCATTGCACGGAAGTCTGGTAATTTTTCCACATACGGCTGAAAATGCCGTCTTTTGCAAGCAATTCACGACTGTTCCCGCACTCGGCAACCTGTCCGTCCTGAATGACAAAAATCTGATCCACATTTGTTACGGTAGAAAGCCTGTGGGCAATCATAATCACTGTCTTTCCCTCGGAAAGTTTTGAGAAAGCAGCCTGTACACGGCTTTCGTTATCCGGGTCAGCAAAGGCAGTGGCTTCATCCAGAATAATAATCGGAGCATTTTTCAGCATCACACGGGCAATGGCAATTCGTTGCTGCTCTCCACCGGAAAGATAGACCCCCTTTGTACCGATGACCGTATCCACACCCTGTGGGAGTTTTTCCAGAATATCATCGCATTGCGCGTGATGAAGGGCAGTCAGAACTTCCTCACGGGTAGCTTCCGGTTTTCCCATACGCACATTTTCCAGAATGGACGCCTTGATGAGACGGCTGTTCTGAAATACGAAAGACACCGTGTTCATGAGTTCCTCTTTTGGGATGTCTTTCACATTAACACCACCGATTTTTACCATTCCGCTCTGGGGATCAAAGAATCGGGAAATTAGGTTGGCAAGGGTTGTCTTACCACCGCCGGACGAGCCTACAAAAGCTACCGTCTGCCCTGCAGGAATGGTCAGTGAAATATCTTTTAATACTTCTTTTTCTCCATCATAGCTGAAATGAACCGATTTCAGTTCCACGGAAGCGTTTTGAGGATGCTTTGGATGTTTCGTTTCCTCCAGAGGCTTCAAATTCAAAACACTGTCAATTCTCTGTAAAGCGTCGTCTACGATCATGGCGTTTTCACTTTGGAACATAATGCGTGTCAGTGTGACAGAAATAACCGGCGTAATAATGATATAGAAAATGAGATCCAGTAAGAAACCGGAAGTCACACCGTCTTGTGTAAGCAACAGTCCTCCGGCGATCAGTGTGGCAAAAACTCCGTTGATCGCAGCTGTATAGAACATCATCGGTGTCCGAAGCTGCTTGGTATAAGCAATCACCCATACTTTATACCGGTCAATGGAGTCTTTAAACTTCTTAAAGGAAAAGATCGTCTGGCCAAAGGTTTTTACCACCGGAATCCCACGGACATACTCTACCGCTTCGTTGGACATATCATCCAGCGCATTCTGGTATTCTTTCATCTTTTCCTGCATCTGCTTTCCGGTCATTGTCATCATGATCAGAAATCCCAGCACAACCGGAACAAGGCTCAACAGTCCCAGTCTCCAGTCAAATGCAAACAACAGCACCAAAAGACCACAGGGGGTTGCAATGGCATTGGCTCTGTCGGGAAGCTGATGAGCGAGATAGGTTTCAGTGGCTGCGCTGGATTCGTTGACGATCTTGCGCAGTTTTCCGCTGCCAAAACTTTCGGTAAAACCTAAGGGAAGTCTGACAATATGTTCCATGGTCTGGATACGCAGGTTTGTGGCGATACGAAATGCCCCTAAATGGGAACACATCAGCCCTGCTATGTAGACAAGCACCGCTATAACCGCAAACAATACTGCCATCCAGCCATTACCGGTCAGGTTCTGTGCCTGGCCAAAATTCGGCGCCACCTCCAGTACTTCCTTGATCATTTTCCAGATGTAATAGAAGGGTACCAGAGCAATCAGGGCACTGATTGCAGAAAGCACCCAAGAAGCATAGGTCAGGTACTTATGGCTGCCTGCAATTTCCAGCAGGCGTGATAAATTGGATTGTTTTTTCAAAAAAATTCCTCCTTTTCTTTGTGTTTATGATAAAGAGAACACGTCTATGTTCTTACAATATCCGAATTCGAGTTAGCTCTAGCTAACTATTAAGTAAAAATTATAAGGCATTACTGCCCCATAATTTTCATCCATCCCGCTGTATAAAAGGTGCGCATTTCTCTGACGTAGTTTTCGGCATCTTTGAGCGGCATTTCGTGGATGATCAATTCAAAAAAAGTATGAAACATTCCGGTGATCAGAATATGCTCCAGCGAAGGATCGATACGTGGAGAGGGCCTTCCAAGTCTCCTTAAAACATTCTGATAGGCATGGGTTCCATTTGTTTCAATTTCTACCATTTCATCAATAAACTCTGCAAATTTTGTTCCTTCCGAGCAGCAGAGAAGCAGTTTACATTCCTCTAAATGTTCATACGCATAATGAAGAATATCATCCATGCAAAGCCCCGAAATATCACTCATGACTTCCGGCTGCTGTACAGCAGGAAGCTCGGCAAACTCCTGTTGCGCCTTTATAAAACGGTTGAGAATATATTCGTAATGCTCACTAACGATGGCTTCAAAGAGTTCTTCTTTGCTTTTATAGTAACCGTAAAAAGCACCGGTGGTCATTCCCACGGATTTCACAATATTTCGTAGGGAAGCGTCTTTGTATCCTTTTTCTAAAAATTCCGCTTTCGCTGCCCGGTGGATACGTTCTAAAGTAGTCTGACTTTCTTTGATTCTGTTCACCTCCATAACACTGTTATATATCACTGTTATATTATATGATGTGCAGTGAGTTTTGTCAAGAATCTGTTCCTATTTTACAAGTTCGCAAGCAATGCAATCTTACGTAAGATTGCGTATTTAGCAGAAATCCCGTTTCCGGAATTCCTGCTAATGCTTGTTGGTGACATATCCCCAAACCCCTGAGATCATTGCCGGTGGCAATGGCTGCGCGTTCCGTTGGAACGCTGAAAACCAAAAGCAGACAAATCTTATTGACGGGATTTTTCTGTGCTGCGCTGCGGTTGTGCTGATTGTAGTTTACGCAAGGCTTCTGCCAATTCATCATCATAAACACGAATATCGTAACCGCATACATTGAAAATCGTATAGTCCGTTTCATAATCGTCCCAGACAGCCAGATTTTCTACAACGATTTCTGGGAGTTCGCAAAAGAGCGTTTCTTTCTCTTGTCGTCGTTTTAATTTCTGCTGGTAGTCCTTAACAACATGACGGACAACTTTCTTCAAACAACTTTCAAAACGGCATTGAACTGTTTTCTGGAAGTCAGACGGTTTCATCAATCTCACCCCCTTTCCGCTATGACGTGAAAAGTGGTTCTCCCTCTTTCCGCACCATATAGGGAACGGCAGGTGTGATTTGTTAAGTTGAGAACTCAAAAAATCCAAAATTTTTCCAGAATGAAAAAAGCCCGCACAAAACAGACTGTTTGCACGAGCGAATGAATTTATATATCTAATTAACGATTTTATTGATTGCTTTTTCCATTTATAGCCGATAGATTTCTTTAAAACATTCCATGAAACATACTCCTTGATTTACACATCAAAATTATTTTCCAAAATCATAAAGTATATTTCTAAATAATTTCTAAATGTACCATAGACTTCTTTGTTTGATGTGGATAGCATAAAAACCTTATGATACAATATCTAATTAAAGGAGATGAAATCACATGAATAAAATTGCTATTATTGAAGATGATATAGACATTTGCAATATGATTGCAAAATTCTTAGAAAATAATAAATATATCGTTCATTATGCCTTGAATGGTGCAGAGGGAATAGAATTATGTAAATCGCTTGTTCCAGATTTAATAATACTTGATATTATGTTACCGAAGTTAAATGGAAATGATGTATTACAGAGATTGCGTAAATTTACAAACGCTCCTGTCATTGTTGTTTCCGCCAAAACAATGGTACAGACAAAAATAGATTTATTAAAATTAGGTGCTGATGATTATATGACTAAGCCGTTTGACCTGCATGAGCTTCTTGCTCGTATTGAAGCAAATTTGAAAAGGACTTCAAATACGTCCTGTCAAAATGATACTTTGACATATAGAGATATTGAAATCAATAACTCTCTAGTTTCTCAAAATTTGGAAGTACAAAGAATACAACGAGGTATTCCAAATAAAAAATGTATTACCGATACTCTAGAGTTGATAGGCTTATCCAATGCTGGTAAAAAAAGAGTAGCAAACTTTTCTTTAGGAATGAAACAAAGGCTTGCTTTAGGCGTTGCATTATTAGGCGAGCCAGAATTTTTGATTTTGGACGAACCCGTCAACGGACTTGACCCAACAGGAATTATTGAATTAAGAGAACTTCTTAAAAAATTAGTAAAAGAACGAGAGGTAACGATTTTAATATCCAGCCATATATTAAGTGAATTACATCAGCTTGCTACCTGTTACGGATTTCTTCATAAAGGAGAACTTTTGAAACAAATTTCTACCGAAGAATTAAACGAAGAATGTAAACGCCATATTTGTTTAAGGACAGATAATATCCAAAAAACCACTCTTTTATTAGAGCAAAAGGGAAATATTAACAATTACTCCGTTTACCCCGATAATTCTATTCGGATATACGAGTGCTTAGATAATGTAAGAATGATTTCTAAATTACTATCCAGTAATGGAGTTATTATTGATGAAATTTCTGTGCAAGGAGAAAATTTGGAAACATACTTTGAAAATCTAATAGGGGGACGAAAAAATGTTTAATCAAATAAGAGCAGAATTTTATAAGTTATTTCATACAAAGGCATTGTACTTAACCTTTGCTTTGATTTTAGCAGTCTTTGGAATTTTCTCCATAGGCGGTCAGCAACAATTTGTGGCATCAAGTTCAAGTTTAGACGAAACATGGAAAATAGGAGAAACTGTTGGATTTCTTGCTCGTGCTTATAGCGATACAGCACACCCATTGATTGAAGAAATAATAAGGACAGCCACATCTTATACTGTATTTTTCTGGCTGATTGTTCTTATATTTTCTGTCATTTTCTTTTCAAGAGAATATACGGATTCAACAATTAAAATTGCAATCGCAAGCGGACAAAGCCGAATTAAGTTTTTTGTTGCGAAATATATTGTGATTTCGATTACCAGTATATTTCTATACTTTTCATTTATTATGATTGCATTTATAATAGAATGTGCGAAATTTAATATTCCAATACAACTGTTTCCAATGCTGAAAATTGCAGGACTAAATTGTATGATTATGGGAGCATTTATCGGAATTACACTTATGTTATGTGTAATATTCAAACATACGGCAATCGTTGTAGGTGCTATGTCATTGTTTACATTTAGCGGACCGCTTATCTATATGATGACATGGGATAATATGTCAACTCAATCATGGAGAGTTCTAACCTATTTAAAAATAAATCCTATGTATTACTGGATGAATACCTGTTCTTATAATATGATAAATAATTTAGAAATCAATATTTTGATTTATTTCGTGGGAACTGTAATTATTACATTTCTTGTTTCAGCATTGATACTAAGAAAGCAAGAAATACGCTAATCATAACAGAAAGGGGAAATGCGAATATGTTATATTTCTTATTGATTTGCTTTATTTTCATATTAGCATTTTCCTTATTCTCTATTATCAGAACAATTCGCAACATAAATAAGCAAATAAAGCAACAACGGAAAATACGAGTATCTTTATCAAATAGGGACATTGAAGAATTAGCTTATGCAATCAATCAAAAAGATAATCTACATAAAAAATTACAGGTTCAAATTAAGCAGGAAGAAGAACAGTTAAAACAGTCTATATCTAATATAAGCCACGATTTAAGAACACCTTTGACATCTATACAAGGCTATTTAACACTTCTGCAAGAATGTGAAGATAAACAGGAACAAGGACAATGCATTAAAATCATTAAGGCAAAAACAGATTATCTCACGGATTTAGTACAAGAGTTTTATGATTTATCTGTGATAGAAAATGAGCAAGTTGATGTTGAATGTGAGCGTGTTGACATAAATAGAATTGTTACAGATTGCTTAATTGAAAAGTATTATGAATTTGGAGAAATCCAACCAACCATTCAAACAGAAAATACTCCTGTATGGATATACGGAAATAACCTTATCTGTAAACGAATTATTGAAAATTTAATTGTAAATGCACTTCGTTATTCAGATAATTACATTGAAGTTTCTATCAATCAAAAAGGAGTGTTCACAATTAAAAATTCAACAAAATCCCTTGATGATATTGATGTAAACTTATTATTTAACAAGTTTTATACTGTTGATAAATCACGCACCAAAGGAAGTTCTGGTCTGGGCTTGTATATTGTAAAGGAATTGCTGAAAAAGATTGACGGTAAAATTGAAAATGTAAGTTACGAAAAAAATATTTTGTCTATTAGCATTTGTTTTCCCTTGTATAATGATAAAAAGTTACTGTGATCAGAACATCTGAATACAGTAACTTTTTTAGTAGCTTTAACTCTCTTTTATAAGTTTTTCAAAATATTCTCTTTTCTTCTCTGGAAGTTGATTTAAAAATTCTTCCAGCCATTTTTCTTCTTCTTCTAAAATTCCCTCGTCCTCATAATACTCTGGATATTCCAAATATATTTCATGTTCTCTTTCTTCTCGTTCTTCGTCAGCTTGTGCTAAGTCCATATATTTTCCAATAAGGAATTGAAGATATTGACTATACCCAAGAGAACTAACTAAATAAGTAATTCGTTCATAGTCTTTCAATGTCATTTCTTTTTTTCCAGTTAAAAGGTCATGGTCGTAAGAAGAACAAACTTCTAAAAATTCCTGTTCCTGCGTTTCTGCTTTTTTCATTGTTCATACGGAATTTTCCATAAGGTAAGAGGTCAGCAGAAGTAGAAGCGATACCCTCAATATCGGTACGAATTATCTTTACCACTTCATTTTTCTTGTATAACTTGCCCTCAACCAATACCGCATTATCATTTAAGGAAATGATGTCAAAGGCAGTATCTTTCAAAGTAGCACTTCCTTGTGGCTTTGTATCGCCCGTTTCTAAATCTCGTTTCTGAATTTTGACACCGCCACGGATAACCTTGTCTGATACGGAAAACTGGTTACTTCCAGTAAGTACGGCAAGGTCGCCGTCCTCTGTAATTTGTGTAAGGTATAAGCCCTTAATCTGTTCGGACTTATCGCCAGCCTGCATATATGCACCGTCCAGCAAGTAACCGTTTGGAGCTTTTGTTTCTTCTACGGTTAGTGTTCCAAGTGGAAGAACTGCCTTGCCGTCCTGCATATAGAAACTGTCGCCAGATACTTTGTATGTGTCCGCTAATTTTGTAACATAATGGATTGTACCGTCGCTGTCTGTTTCGGCGATTGTCTTTGTAACCCATGTTCTTGTAGCTTCGGCAGGGAGATTGTCTTTATTGTAGAAGCCAGTATAATACTTCCATGTAAATTCCGCACCTGCTAAAGAAGCGTTCCCCTGCGGATTGTCTTTCTGTGTTTCCATATCAATCTTGAAGAGTTCAATCAAAGTGTCTGTTACCTTTGGTGTATCTGATACGTTCAAGGTCGCTGTCTTTCCAGCTTCAACCTTTAAGGAATATATATTTGTATCAACCTTATATCCTGCTGGTGCGGATAATTCCTTGATATAGACTGTGTCAGCCTTTACCTCTACGACATCTGTATTTCCGTTTTCATCAGTCGTAAGGGTGGCAAGCTGTTTCGTGCAGTCCTTATCAGCAAAGACACCGTATGTCGCACCAGCGATAGAGTAATTCCCGTTACCGTCTGTAATGCTGGTATTACTGGAAGTCTTTTGAAGTTTCGCATTTCCAACATTGAGTTTCGCCCAGAATTGTCCCAATTCCTGCCCCTCGCCAGAGTAGATATAACCGCCACATTCATA
>QULU01000001.1:435-332815 GCA_003481775.1 Clostridiaceae bacterium OM02-2AC | reverse complement strand
CTACTTAGCTACTTTGAAAGTGGAATTTAACTTTTCACTTCAGCTCCAAATAAAAAGTACACATAAAAATCGCCAATGGCGGTTTTTTTTGTTATAATATGATACGATGCATTTCTATGAGCTTTCTCAAGCGGGACTCATAGAACATATAAGGAAAGGTGAATCGCATGAAAGCTAAGCATATTCTGCTGATGGCGGCAGTTCTTCTGCTGGATCAGCTAAGCAAGTGGGGCGTACAGACGTCCATGCAAATAGATGAGAGCTTTGACGTAATTCCGGGGTTTTTCAGAATTACATATCTGCATAATACAGGAGCAGCCTGGAGCATGCTGGAAGGAAAGATGGTCTTCTTTTATCTGATTTCCATTGTTTTTCTGATTGGCATGCTGTATTTTTACCGTTCTACTGATCACAAGGACAAGCTGACACGCATTGGTGTCGTATTGATGATGGCTGGAACACTGGGAAATTTTATTGACCGTCTCGTTTTCCAGTATGTCCGGGATTTTCTGGATTTCATTATCTTCGGATATGATTTCCCGGTATTCAACGTCGCTGACATATCGCTTTGTGTCGGTGTTGGACTTATCGTATTATCAATGGTTCTGGAAACATATGGAGGTCGTAGACTATGCGCGAAATAGAGATTATCGCTGCTGCAGAGGATGCAGGAGCACGTATTGATAAATTCCTTAGTGAACAGGAGGATTTATCCCGAAGCCGTGTGCAGGCACTGCTTGCGGAAGGAAGCATTCTGGTCAATCAGGCTGCTGTTAAAGCCAATTATAAGGTAAAGGCAAACGATCACATCACAGCCTGTTTCGATGATGAAATGGAAATGGAAGCCCGTCCTGAGAAAATGGAGCTGGATGTGCGGTATGAGGATGAGGATGTGATTGTCATCAACAAGCCGAAAAACATCGTCGTACACCCTGCTGCAGGGAATCAGAGCGGTACACTGGTCAACGGGCTGCTGTATCACTGCAAGGATCTCTCCGGAATCAATGGAACGCTGCGTCCGGGAATCGTGCATCGCATTGATAAGGATACAACAGGGCTGCTGATTGTCGCTAAAAATGATCTTGCGCATGCATCCTTGTCTAAGCAGCTGCAAAGCAAGACGGTGAATCGCCTGTATTATGCATTGGTGCACGGGGTGATTCAGCATGATTTCGGTACGATTGATGCACCGATTGGCCGGGATGTGAAGGATCGCCAGAAGATGGCGGTAACGGCAACCAATGCAAAGGATGCGCGTACACACTTTCAGGTGATCGAGCGCTTTGCTAATTATACCCTGGTGGAATGTCGTCTGGAAACCGGGCGAACGCATCAGATACGTGTTCATATGCAATATATCGGACATCCGGTTGTGGGGGATGAAAAATATAGCTATCGCAAGACCATGCAGACAAACGGACAGCTCCTGCATGCGCATCAGCTAACCTTTCAGCATCCGAGAACGGGGGAAATGATTACAGTGGAAGCAGAGCTGCCGAAGCAGTTTGCGGACATACTGGAAGAACTGCGACAGGAATCGAGGTGACTGGATGCAGATTCGTGAATATGATTTGTTTGCCTATCAGCTGCTGCATTACCTGGTTGTTCAACAGCATTATCGCATTGTACGGGTTCAGCAGCACAAGGATGATCTGTGGCTGATGAATGAACAGCACCAGGTATATCCGGTGATTCGCATTTCATCCAGCGGCAATGCCGGAACCTTTGCGGATACGGACTATGTGCGCAACGTTCACCGCATCATACTCAATCTGATGCATCGAGAGGGACCGATGCTGATTCTTAACACCAATCCGCAATCGAGTCCGGTGCACAATGCTTTTCTGACACAGATTTGCATTACACCCACAACCATCAGTGAACCGCAGCTGGTCAGTGTGTTTCATGGCATCGACCGCGTCGTGCATCGTGTGGTGGATCCGGATAAGGAAAGCAGTACGCTCATGGCTCAGGTGGAAGAGGCAGAGCTGAAGCAACAGCAGGATTTCATAAAAAAAGCACGGAAGAAAAGTATCCCGCGCTGTACGATTGCTATGATGGCAGTTTGCACGGTATTACTCATACTGGAATATACACTGGCCTATCTTGGCGGCAGTATGGAAGGCGCAATCGTGGCAGTCGGCGGGTTTTATAAAATGAGCATTGTCGCGGCGCATGAATATTGGCGTATTCTCAGCGGCGGCTTTGTACATAACGATGTTGTTCATTTTGTCATCAGTCTGTATGCCTTGTATGCGACCGGAAAGCTGTGTGAACAGCGTTTGGGAAGAGGCTGGTATATGGCGATTTTTCTTTCCTCTGTGATTTTGGGGAATGCCGCACAGCTGATTGCGGCCCCCAACGGGATTGCGACCGGTATGAGTGCCGGAATTTTCGGTGTAGCGGCAGCCTTCCTCACCAGTCAGCTGCTGTCTCATACGCTGCGACATCCACTGCTGCGGATTCCGCTGTATAACTGTATGGCAATTCTTGTTATACTGGCACTGGTGCCCTCGGTATCCTTTATCGCCTGTGCTGCGGGAATCCTGTGTGGCGTTCTGTTTGGCTTATGGATATATGGCAGACAGAGTGAATCCGGTATGCGGCAGCATGCCTGTCTGGCACTGGTCTTGTATGCGACAAGCCTGTTCGCCTATGGTGCTGCTGTGGATACGGTTGCTCCGCTTGATCAGCATTTGGATGAAGCCATTATCCGTGTTTACCGCCATACACCGCTCAATGCCTATGCAGACTATTTGCAGGAGCATTTTCATCAGCAGTATGAAAAAACAGGAGGTATCTAATGAAACGGGAAGATGTATTGACTTGGGATGAGTATTTTATGGGACTGGCACATCTGAGCGCCAAACGAAGCAAGGACCCTTCCACACAGGTGGGAGCGGTGATCGTCAGCAGTGAGCATCGTGTGGTCAGTATCGGCTATAACGGCTTTCCAAACGGCTGCAGCGATGATGAATTCCCATGGGATCGGGAAGGGGATTTCGGAAACACCAAGTACCCCTATGTCGTGCATGCGGAGCTGAATGCGATTTTAAACAGCAAGCATGACCTGAAGGGCTGCAGTATTTATGTATCACTGTTTCCCTGCAATGAATGCGCAAAGGCGATTATTCAAAGCGGCATCAGCCGTATCGTATATGAATCCGATAAATATGCACATACGGAAGGGACGATTGCCAGCAAGCGGATGCTGCGCAGTGCAGGGGTGGAGCTGGTACAGCTGCCCTATGCCATCGATCTGCAGGTATCCAGAAAAATCAATCCGACAGTTCGATAATGAGAAAACCCGTTTTCTGTAGAAACAATACAGGAAACGGGTTTTTTCAGCCTAAGGCTTTTTTCGTATTTGCAAAATGCAGCTTGGCAACCTGAAGCAGTGCCTCTCTTCCATGCGCTGCAACAAATTCACGAATGTTGGCATCCACCTTGCTGCCGGCCCCCTTTTGGAACGGGAAGTCGTACTGCTCACACATGGCATCGAAGGCTTTCAGAAACGCATAGCGGGCAATAATGGACCCGGCAGCGACGGATAAATATTTATTTTCCGCCTTGGTTTCAAAATGAATGTCGTAAACGACCTCGCGCTCATTTTTCAGATAGCGGTAATAGGAAGTCTTCTGTACAAACTGGTCAATGATGCAAAATTGCGGAAGTGAACCGAGCTTCTTACGCAGGTGCACATATGCCTGATTATGCATGCGGGATTTAATGGCAACCATATTGTTCTCCCCGTGTATCCGGTTGTAGGTGGCGTTATCCAGAATCAGAAGACTGTGTGGAAGACGTTCCATGAGCCGTGGCGCCATGCGTCGTATGGCGGTATCATCAATAGCCTTGGAATCCTGTA
Source organism: Clostridiaceae bacterium OM02-2AC (assembly GCA_003481775.1). GTDB lineage: Bacteria > Bacillota_I > Bacilli_A > Erysipelotrichales > Erysipelotrichaceae > Clostridium_AQ. Next base: position 328,947 of record QULU01000001.1, on the reverse strand, counting down.
TGCCTTGCTCTCGTAGAAAATCCACATCCTCTTCACGGACGCAGGTTGCACAAACGGTTACCGGACCGAAATAATCACCGGTGCCCACTTCGTCGCTTCCCGCCTGCGGATAGATTGCTTTCGGCTGTGGCTGTGTTTTTTTTGTTGTCGCCCTGCGCTGTGTTTTCTGCATGGCAGATGGGGCAAGCAGCGCTGCACATTCCTCGGCACCGTTCCCCTGAAATACAAGCTTTCCGGATTCATAAGCAGTGATGACACAATCACTCGTCTTGATCTGATAAATTGCATAGGGAGGCGTCTTGCGGATTTCCGCAGATTTCAACCGCTGCTTCAGCTCCATCATGCTGGATCGATCTGTCTGTATGGTACATGTTCCCATGATATTCCTCCTCATAACTTTTCCATTTTAGCATAAAATGAGACAACAGGATACAGAAATCGGGTGTTCCCATTCATTTTTTTATGTGTTCATGGTAAAATAATGAGACGGACAAAGAAAGTAGGTGATGCCTGTGTCCCTGATTATGGTTGTAAATATCGTCATCCTGTGTGCCCTTTGCGCATTTGTATTCGGCGGATACCGCGACGGCTTCCTATTAAAGCTGTTGAGCATACTGTCTTTCTTTGTATGCGGCTTTCTGGCATGGTGGGCATCCTCCTATGTCGGCAGCTTCATCCACCTGTATCCAAAGCATGCACTCCCGTTGCAGGATACACCGCTGGAAGCTGTCCTGTATGACAATTTGAATCGTTTGCTCATCTTTGTGATTCTCTTTGTCCTGCTGCAGCTGGCGGTGCTGATCGTAAAGCCGTTTACAAAGGCGGCCAATCATGTGCCGGTCGTTTCCGGTATCAACCGCCTTCTGGGCGCTGCGCTAGGGGCTTTGCAGGCTGTGCTTCTCATGGTGCTGGCTGCCATGATCTGCCGCCTGCCATTTTGGAAAACAGGGAATGAAATCGCATCTGCGTCCCTTTTGCGATACAGCGATACGATGCTGGAGGCCCTAACCTTTTATGCAAAGGAGCCATTGCAGGAAGTATCCAAGCTGACATCGGCATTGGAGGAGAAACAAACACTCAGTACAGCAGAAAAGGAGAATATCCGCAGCTGGCTGCTGGAGCAGAATATGAAGAAGGAAGACGTGGACACGCTGCTGTCTGCGCTGCAATAGAGGTAAGAATATGAAAGATATGTATGAGCCGTTAGAGCTGCACAAGGTGAAGGAGCAGGTCGCAAGACATGCGTCCTTTTCCCTGGGAAAACAGCTGATTCGACAAATGACGCCACGCTTTGATGCCCTTTGGGTCAAACGCGAGCTGGCAAGAGTAAAAGAGGCCTATGCCCTCGTCGTGCGTTTTGGAAACATGCCGTTTGGCGGCATTCATGACACACGAGACAGCATAGAGGCAGCCATGAAGGATATGACACTGACACCGCATGAGCTGCGCGAAATAGCGGACAGTACACGCGGTGTAGAGCAGGTCCGCAAATATATGAAGGCAAGTGATCTGGAGACGCCGCTGATCAAAGAGCTGTGTGATTCCTTTGCGGAGCATCAGCGACTGGCTTCCTCCATCGAACGCTGCATTTCCTTAAATGCAGAGGTGTTGGATACAGCGAGTCCGGCGCTGAAAAGCATACGGAAATCCATCTTATCCTGCCATGCGGATATCAGCAGTGAGGTACAGCGGTTTCTTTCACGCAATGCAAGCAAGCTGATGGATACGATCACAACAGTGCGCAATAACCGTACCTGTGTGCTTGTGAAAATCAGTGAGAAAAACAGTGTGGACGGCTTTGTGCACGGAGAGAGTGCTTCCGGTCAGACGGCCTATGTAGAGCCACGCAGCCTGCTGGTGCTCAACAATCGCCTGCAAACGCTGAAAAGTCAGGAGCAGGAGGAAATCACACGCATCCTATTTGAATTAAGTCAGCAGGTCAAGGCGGTCGGCTATGAGCTGCTGTCCAATCTGGAAACCTTTGGTCTGCTGGATAGTATCTTTGCCCGCGGGCTATGGACAAAGGAGATGGATGGCTGTATTGCAGAGCTGAATACCAGGGATGATCACCTGTATCTGAAGACTGCCAGACATCCGCTGATCGATCCGCAGAAGGTGATTGCAAATACATACGAAATCCGCTCACCGCATCACAGCCTTCTGATTACCGGTAGCAATACCGGAGGAAAGACGGTAACACTGAAAACCATCGGTTTGTTTGTCGCCCTGACGATGAGTGGGCTCCCCCTGAGTGCGGAGCAGGCGATCGTACCGCTGTTTGATGCCCTGTATGTGGATATCGGTGACGACCAGTCCATTCAGGAATCCCTGTCAACCTTTTCATCCCATATATCCAAGCTGGCAGCTATATGTGACCACGCATCCCCGCGTTCACTCGTCCTGCTGGATGAGCTGGGGAGTGGAACAGACCCGAAGGAGGGAGAGCCGCTGGCAGTTGCTGTTTTGGACCATCTGCGCAGCATCGGTGCCATGGTGATTGCCACAACCCATTACTCTGCATTGAAAACCTATGGTGCAGACAATGAGGATATCCTGCTGTCCAGTGTGGAATTTGATATGGAGGTGATGCTGCCGACCTATCGGTATATCGAGGGAATCAGCGGTCAGTCCAACGCATTTGAAATCGCCCGCCGATATGGACTAAAGGAAAGCATCATTCAATTTGCGAGGGAACGCAAGGAAGCGGATCGCAGCAAGGCGGATATCGCAATGGAAAAGCTGGAGCAATCCCTGATGGAAAATCATGAGCTGAAGGAAAAGCTGGCTGCTCGCTTACAGGATGTCAAGCAGCTGCAGGCAAGCCTGGAGAAGGAGAAAAAACAGCTGGCGCAGCGGCGGGAGGAAATTCTGGAAACAATCAGGGAGGATGCCCAAAAGCAGCTGGGGTCCTCCTTGGAGGAAGCTCAGGATATCATCGAAGAGCTGAAGCATATGCACAGTGAAGCGAAACCGCATGAGATCAGCGACCGCAAGGCCAGATTGAAGCAGCTGTCATCGCTGGACGATGCAGATACAAGTGATACACAGCAGGAGCTGCCTTCCTATCAGGTGGGGGACTATGTGAAAATCAGCAAGCTGAGCTATTATGGAGAAATCATTTCCATGAATAAGGATAAGGTCTGCGTACTGGCAAACGGTATGAAAATGAATACGACGCTGCAGGAAATCGAACCGGCTGTAAAGCAGGTGCAGAAAACAAAGAAAAAAGGCTTTGCCAAAGCAAGCGTGCGCTCGTTTTCCATGGAATGCAATGTCATCGGTATGCGGGTGGCGGAAGCCCTGCCGATCATCGATAAATATCTGGATAATGCAATGCTTGCGAAAGCAAATAATGTCCGCATCATTCACGGTATGGGAACCGGAGCCCTGCGCAAGGGGGTTCATGACTTTCTGAAACGCAATCCGCGTGTGGAGAGCTTTCGCATGGGAGGTCAGGGAGAAGGCGGACTGGGAGCAACCGTTGTTGTTTTAAAGCAGAAGGGAAGCGGTAAATAATGGCAAATATGGCAAAAATAGAGGATAAGCTGAAAATCCTTCCTGCTCTGCCTGGCTGCTATTTAATGAAAAACAAGGATGGAGATATCATCTATGTCGGAAAAGCAAAAAAGCTGAAAAACCGTGTACGGCAGTATTTTGTCGGTGCCCATGATTTTAAAACCACCCGCCTTGTCAGTAACATCGACGATTTTGAATATATCGTAACATCCAGTGAAAAAGAGGCGCTGCTGCTGGAAATCAATCTGATCAAAAAGCATACACCGCCCTACAACATCATGTTTATGGATGATAAGTCCTATCCATATTTAAAGCTCACAAAGGAAAATGCCCCGGTATTGAAGGTGGTGCGCAATACGAAGGATCGCAAGGCCTATTATTTCGGGCCGTTTCCGGATTCCGGCGCGGCATGGGAAACGGCAAAGCTGTTGAATCGCATCTATCCGCTGCGCAAATGCCGGCGGATGCAGAAAAAGGAATGCCTGTACTATCACATGGGACAGTGTCTGGCGCCCTGCATCAAGGAAATTGATGAGCGTGTGTATGCGGACATGGTCAGCGGTATTCAGAAATTCATGCGGGGAGATGTCAAGGATATGCTGGATACCCTGCATCGGGAAATGGAACAGGCGAGTGAGGAGCTGCTGTTTGAAAAGGCACAGGAGAAGCTGAGCCTGATCCATGCCATCGAGCATGTGACGGCAAAGCAGCAAATCGACTTTAAGGACCGCAAGGACCGGGATGTGTTTGGCTATTATGTTGATAAGGGCTATATATCCATTCAGGGCTTTTTCCTGCGTGGAGGTAAGCTGCTGGAGCGTACGCTTTCCATCGAGCCGCTATATGAAAATGAAGCAGATGCCTTTGTTTCCTTTATCCTGCAGTATTATGCGAACAATCCCCTGCCGCAGGAAATTCTCATACCAAAGGAGTATGATATTACGCATCTGGAAGAAATTCTGGACACAAAGATATTGCAGCCGCTTCGCGGAGATAAGCTGAAGCTGGTGGATATGGTGCTTGCCAATGCCAAAAATGCGCATGAACAGAAGTTCGAGCTGGTGGAACGCAAGGAAAGCCGGCGCTATGAGGGGATGGAGCAGCTGTGTAATCTTTTGCAGAAGGAAATTCATCGCATCGAGCTGTTTGATAACTCGCATATCTCCGGTACGCATAATGTCAGCGGTATGGTGGTATATCGGGACGGTGAGCCGAGCAAGAAGGATTATCGCACCTTTCGTCTAGGCGAATACATAAGCGACCTCGACTCAATGAAGGAGGTCATCTATCGGCGGTACTTCCGGCTGTTGAAGGAAGGGGCGCGCTTTCCTGACCTGCTGATTGTCGATGGTGGCTATCTCCAGATTGAGGCAGCCAGAGAAATTATTGAAGCACTGGATATTCCCTTAACAATCTGCGGACTGGTTAAGGATGACAATCACAGGACGAGCAATCTGATGGATGTAAACGGAAATATTCTGCCGGTAAAACGCGACAGCTCTCTGTTTTTCCTGTTGACCCAGATGCAGGATGAGGTGCATCGCTTCGCCATCTCCTATCATCGCAAGCTGAGAGGGAAAGCTATGACGAAGTCCATTCTGGACGAGGTGGAAGGCATTGGGGAAGTCCGTAAAAAGGAAATCTGGAAGCATTTCAAATCCCTGAAACGCCTGAAAGAGGCCACAATCGAGGAAATACGTCAGGTGGTTCCGGAAAAAGTAGCACAAAATATCTACAATATCCTGCATAATACAGACCAAAAAGCAGAAGATGCATAAGATAAAGGTAGGTAGGAACGTTAGGGGGTAAGTGCTACGCAAAAAATACTGACGCAACGTGAAAAAGAGGTTTTTGAATTACTGATTGCCAATTACAGCACCAAGGAAATAGCGAAACTGATGAACATATCCGATAAAACGGTTAGAAACCATATATCCAATGTTATGTTGAAGCTTGGAGTAAAAGGAAGAGCCCAGGCGGTCGTTGAGCTGCTGAAATTGGAGGAATTAACGCTTGAATAGGCAGGACGTGTATACGTTCTGCTTTTTGTGTGAGCACTTGATAAAATAGCGAAAGCATTGGCAAAACTACTGCACTAACCGCCTGTATGGCATACGAACGCAGGGAATCTATCCTGCGCGGAAAGCCTAGGGCTTCGACAGCTACATACAGATATGGAAAACACAGTCGTGGAAAATTTCCAAATATTGTAAAAAACTATAGTTTTTTGGATTCTTTTGCCGGAAGGATTGATTCTGTTCTACAGATGGTGTAGAATGACGAGTGAAGAATTCCTTATCCGGCAGGACTGTTTTTTATGTCCTGGCGGTTATGGTGGAAAGGTATCGAGGAAGGAGCTCGCATATGAATTATGTTTATACTTATGTAGAGGATGAGCAGGAAGCTGTCCGTATGCGGCAGGCACAGGCAGAGCTGCAGAAGCGTCAGCAGGCTGTCTGCTATTTTGATTACGGCAGTACAAAGCAGTGGGAGCAGCTGCAAGCCGTGTGGAAGCAATCGGATACCCTGTATATCTATGATATCGCACACCTTGCCAGTGAGGTGCTGGAGCTGAAGCAGCGACTGCGCGAGCTGCAAAGCAGCGGTCTTTGTGTCAGATTGAGCGATGAGCGCACGGTTGATCTGGAACAGATGCTGCTAATGATTGATTTTGTGACAGGGACGATTCGCAAACGCAACTATGCCCTGCAGCTGGAGGGCATTCACAGGGCGCTGGAGAAGAAGAAAAACGGGGAAGGCAGCTATGGCAGACCGAAGATGGTATTACCGGATGATTTTGAGGAGAATATCCGAAAGATCATGCGTAAGGAAATGAAGCATGAGGATTATCAGAAGCAGCTGGGCTTCAAGCGCTCCACCTATTTCAAAATGGTGAAGGAGGTTCGGGACAGCTGGAAAACACAGGAAGAAAAGAGTGAAACCTTAACAGTATCCCAAGAGTGAGCGTCTTGCTCTTTTTTTCATTTTGAAAGTCGTGTATAATAAAGAGCGAGGTGAGCCTATGCTACTGAAACGAAGTGTGTTTGTCATCCTGCTGATTGCACTGTTCAGCGGATGCTTTTATATTATGAATCAGCATTATGATGAATTGGCCAGATACCCCCATGAGCTGAGCGAGGAGGAACGAAGTCTGGTGCTGTCCCATCTCAGCACCGAGCAGATCAATTACCTGGTATCGCAAAAGATTGAACCGGAACAATTTCTTCCATTTATCGATATCAAGGATTTTGAGTTGAATAATACCCTATGGTATGATGTGGCGTATCAGACACAGAAGCCGTCGCATACGGAAAGTGATCAGGCGGTTAAGGAGTACATCGTGAGCTTTATCAACCGCTATCGTTCACGTATGGAGTACGGACAGCTGCATGACCTGTTGACGAATTATAGCTACAACGTACTGACACGCTTTTTCGATGAAGGCGATCCGAATATCGAAAATGCCCGTCTGATTGCACAGCCCGATGATCCGTATCTGGTGCTGAGCGGAAAAAATACGCTGTATACCTATGAGCCAAAGAATCTGGTCTCCATCAATGACCTGCCGCACGCCTCCCTTGTACCGCAGGCCAATGATATTACGATCAAGAAGGAGGTCGTAAAGCCGTTGAGGGAGCTGTTGGCAGCTGCAAGGGAAGTCAATCAGAAGGAAAACGGGGATATGAAGGTGATTGCCGGTTATATTTCCTATGAGGATCAGATGAAACTGTTTGAAAAAGCAAAGCTGATCTTTGGGGATGAGGTGCTGCAGCATTGGGATTATCCGGGACAGAGTGAATTTCAGCTCGGCTATACAGTGCGCCTGCTGCCAAACGGTATGACGACGGAATTCGATGAGGAAAAGGAAACTGACAAGGATAAGGATACAGGAAAGAAGGAGGAAGCGAAGAGCTCGGATAAAAAGGATAAGAAAAATCCGAGTGAGGAGGAGCGCGATCAGGAAATCTGGCTGAAGGACAACGCCTACAAATTCGGCTTCATCATCCGCTATCCAAAGCAAAAGGAAGATACGACCGGAAAACGTTACCAGCCCTACACCCTGCGCTATGTCGGCAAGGATATTGCGAAAAAGCTGCATGATGAGGGCTATGTACTGGATGAAGTGAATATCAATGATCTAAAGGAGTAAGAACAGTCTCGTGCTGTTCTTTTTTCTGTTCCTGCCACATACATTGAACTAGAGGTGAACAACGTATGAAGAAAACCTTCAAAAAACAGATGGCTGTGGTATTCGGAGCCATTGCCATGATCGGATATCTGTCGGTGCGCTTTTTTCCGGCACAGGAACAAAACGCAGCTCCGGTGATTTCCACGAAGGATGAAACGAAGCATATGCAGATTTATATGATGGACAGTGACAAGACGCTGGTTCCGCTATCCATACCGGTCAGTGAGGAGATGAGTGAGGAGGATAAGCTGGCACTCATGTTCTCCTATATGAGCGGCAAGCAGGAAATCAAGGGCTTTACGCCGCTGTTTACAAAGGAATGCAGCTTACAGTCCTCCTCCATTAAAAACGGCATCGTATCCCTGTACTTTGATGACTCATTGAAAAATTATGATGCGGATAACGAGCTGCGTATTCTGGAGGCGATCACATGGGGTGCTACACAGTTCCATGATATCGAACAGGTGAAGCTGTATCTGAATGAAAAGCAGCTGAGCGAAATGCCGATTGCACAGACACCGATTCCCGAAATTCTCAACCGCAGCATTGGCATCAATCATTTTGAAACCTCAACAACCTCACTGCATGACTCTGCCTCTCTGACGGTATTTTATACAAAAAAGGTACAGGGGAATGAGTATATGGTTCCCAAGAGCAAGCGGGTTGCACAAAGTCAGGGGGATGCCTTGAAGGCGAGCGTTGAGAATATCCTTTCCGATATCAGTGTATCCAGTGCGCTTGATCAGCCGCTGTATGCCGATGATATCAAGGTTAGCAGCTTTGATGTTTACGATGGCTCCCTGATTGTGAATCTGAACAAGAACATCCTTGCCAGCAACCGCAGTGTGAAGCAGGATGTATACAATGCACTGGTGCTTTCGCTTGCTGCGCTGCCCGGCATTGAAAAGGTGGAGGTACGCGTGGACGGGGTCACGGTTTCACCAAAGGATCAGAAGGAAGATATGGTATCGGTGTACGCTTTGACGTATAATGAGGTGCAGTTCTAGCGTATTTAAAAAAAACACTTCTAAATGTCTGCATTTTTTGGTATGATAATAGCGGTGGTAAAAATGAAGATAGTAGTAGTCAGTGACAGTCACGGCCGTGATGATGCGCTGGAATATGTTCTGCAGAAGCACAGCGATGCCGATGCATATATACACTGCGGAGATATTGATGCGGATCCGGGGGCTTTTCCCCAGTTTGTGACGGTTGGTGGTAACAACGATATATTTTATGATTATCCGGATGAGCAGATTTTGAGTATCGGGACTCATCGTATCTTTATTGTACATTCTCATCAGTTCATGTATTCTCGCAGAAGCCAGCAGATGGCGGATGCCGCAAGGGATCGCAGCTGTGATATTGTCTGCTATGGACATACGCATATCGCGGCGGATGAAACGGTGGACGGGATCCGCTTGATCAATCCAGGTTCCCTGTGGCGAAGCAGGGATGGAAGAGGTCCCAGCTATGCGTTGCTGAGCATAGAGGCTGACACAGTGGATGTACAATTTGAATTTCTGCCGCAGAAGCAGAAGAAAAGCAAGTTTTTCTGGTAGGACGAACCGTACAAGCTGCGGTTTTTCTTGCGTTATCAGGATTTCAAATCACATAGGTGATTGAAATAGATGGAAGATACACAAAGTAAAGAAAGGTGTTAGAGATTATGGAAAGAAAAATAGGAACGGTATCCAGAGGTGTGCGCTGCCCGATTATCCGTGAAGGAGATGATCTGGCTGCCATCGTTTCACAGAGTGTGCTATCGGCGGCGGAAGCGGAGGGCTTTGCGCTGCGGGACCGTGATGTTATTGCGGTAACGGAGTCCATTGTTGCCAGAGCGCAGGGAAACTATGCGTCTGTGGAGGCGATTGCTGCAGATGTAAAGGAAAAGCTGGGAGGAGAAACCATCGGCGTTATGTTCCCAATCCTGAGCCGTAACCGTTTTGCAATCTGCCTGAAGGGAATTGCAAAGGGTGCGAAGAAGGTTGTTCTGATGCTGAGCTATCCAAGTGATGAGGTTGGAAACGAGCTGGTATCCATTGAAAAGCTGGATGAAGCGGGAATCAATCCGTACAGCGATGTCCTGAGCCTGGAAGCATATCGTAAGCTCTTTGGTGAAAACCGTCATGAATTTACCGGTGTTGACTATGTGAGCTACTATGGTGATCTGATCCGCTCCTGCGGTGCTGAGGTGGAAATTATTTTCGCCAACCATCCAAAGGAAATCCTTAAGTATACAAAAAATGTTCTGACCTGTGACATTCACACAAGAGCAAGAACAAAACGCATTCTGAAAGCAAACGGTGCTGAGCGCGTCTGCGGTCTGGATGATATTATGACAGCGTCCATTGACGGCTCCGGATACAATGAAGCCTTCGGTCTGTTGGGCTCCAATAAATCCACGGAGGATATGGTGAAGCTGTTTCCAAGAAACTGTCAGCCTCTGGTACAGGCGATCCAGAAGCAGATACTGCAGGCATGCGGAAAGCATGTGGAGGTTATGGTGTACGGCGACGGTGCCTTTAAAGACCCTGTCGGAAAAATCTGGGAGCTTGCGGATCCTTGCGTTTCTCCTGCATACACCGCAGGTCTGGAGGGCACTCCGAATGAACTGAAGCTGAAATATCTGGCAGACAATGATTTTGCACAGCTGAAGGGAGAGGAGCTGCAGAAGGCAATCGAGGCGAAAATCCGCGAAAAGGAAGACAACCTGGTAGGAAACATGGCTTCTCAGGGAACAACGCCAAGACGTCTTACGGACTTGATCGGCTCACTCTGTGACCTGACCAGCGGCTCCGGAGATAAAGGAACACCAATCGTACTCGTACAGGGATATTTCGATAATTTCACAAACTAAAAGATGATGAGCATCACTACATAAAATACCATTGCGTTCGCAATGGTATTTTGCTATGTCTGCGTTTGCCAGATATCTTCGGCAATAGGGGATTTACAATCATGACTTCTGTGCAGATGGCATGAGGCGTGCTTGCATAAATTCTGGAAGGGGCGGCATGCTGATTCCTATAGAAACAGGCTAAAGCTTCTGCAAGTAGAAACGAACTGAAAGCTTCTGCAAGATTGCGCATAGTCTCGTGTCGCTTTGTTGAAAGCACAGTATGCTGCAGACAACCGGTCATTTTCTGAAGGGGGGTACAGCGATGAACAGGCGTATGCCATAGAATTCGCGAACATGCATCATGAGAGCTTCATAAACGGCATGCGTGTTGAATATGCTATGGAGCAATATGGGAATGCACACGGAGGCGCACCTGCTTTCTCGATTTTTCTTAGGGAGAAGGCTTTTTTTATTATCGACTTGCATCGGATACAGCAGCTTGCTGACATTAAAAGGAATGGAAAGGGTTCTTTTTTTGGATGTCTCGCATACCATAGTATAGAGGTGAGCTTATGTCGTTTTTATCGTTTCAGGAGTTTCTATCGTATTTTTCCAAGGATATGACCATGCTTTTTCATACCGATCAGCTGGAATTGTATTTGAAGCAGTATGTGGCATTCTGCAAAAAGCATCATATCCAGCCCAATCTTCTTGAATTGCACCGGGAGTATGCGAATATGCATGTCTGAGTGTCGAAGCCTGCCGGTTTTCATCGGTTTGCGTATGGCGAATATCGACAGATTCATAACAGCGGCAGGTGTATACTGTGCCATGAAGGAGGGATGCTTGTATGGAGAGCTATGTAGAAGTCAGTATGCTGCATAACACCGCAACCATTCTGTTGTCTTTTTTAATGGCATCCTATGCCTGTGTACAGCCGCTGCCGATACGAAAAATGCTGGTCTATGCGCTGGCTCTCAGCATACCGGGCTGCCTGCTGTTCTTTCCCGGCTCGTGGGTGCTCCTCGTGCTTGAAGAAATCGTCTTTTTTTTCTGGCAGTTTCGCTTTTGCGCAAAAAGCTGGATGATGATGCAGGTGATTCGCATGCTCTGGTACATGACATCCTTCGCGTTTTATCAGGGCGGTTTTCATAACTTTCTCTGGTTTGTACCTCTTCATGCAGCTGTATACTGGCTGTGGCTGATCTATGTGCTTTTGTTTGCGCTGCTGCATGTAAAATGGAAGGATATGCTGGCACGCATGAATTACTTATACCGGCTGCATATCGAGCTTGCGGATACGACGCTGCATTTGAACGGATGGCTGGACAGCGGTAATCTGTTGAGCTATGAAGGGATACCGGTCCTGTTTGTTTCTTCCTCCTATGAGGCATATTTTAAGAAACAGGACATAGAATTGGTAGTAATGAATACCGTTGACGATACCTCTGTCATACGCTGCTATGCCTGCATGGCGGCAATAGAGGGATGCCATAAGCACAGGGTGCTGATCTGCTGCAGAAACCATGTAAGCCTTCCGCTGAACTGCGAAGTATTGCTGAACATGAATATGATGACACTGGGGTGATGATGATGAAAAAACTGCTGCAACTCATTCGCTTTTTATTTGTGAAACAGGATGTCATGGAGGTCTATTACATCCAGGGAAATGATGTACTTCCCAAACCGCTGGACAAGGAGGAGGAGCTGGCTGCGCTGATTGCTCTGGAAAACGGGGATGAGGAGGCCCGCAATACACTGATTGAACATAATCTTCGTCTTGTCGTATACATCGCAAAGCGCTATGAAACCAATCCGATTTTCATGGAGGATCTGATCAGCATTGGAAGCATCGGGCTGATCAAGGCGGTCAACACCTTTAAACGGGACAAAAATATCAAGCTGGTGACCTATGCATCCCGCTGTATAGAAAATGAAATCCTGATGTTTCTGCGCAAAAAAAGCCGCCGCAAGGTAGAGGTCAGCTTCGATGAACCGCTCAATATCGATTATGACGGCAATGAGCTTCTGCTGTCGGATATCCTGGGAACCGATGACGATGTCGTAACCAAGGAATTTGAAAAAAAAGAAAATAAGCGGGAGCTTCTGGAGGCGATGTCAACTCTGAAGGAGCGGGAGCGTCAGATATTGCAGATGCGCTATGGCATTCAGCATGAAGAGCTGACCCAAAAGGATATCGCCAAGCGTCTGGGAATTTCACAATCCTATATATCCCGCTTGGAAAAGCGCATTATCGCCAAGCTGAAGGTACAGATGAAGAACTCACAGTAAGCATATGGATGCATCGCTCTGCTTGGGCGTGCTCGCAAACCCCATACAGGGAATGCAAATCTTCGCATATACGAAAAATATCCTGAGAAGCAGTTGGACAGGCGTTTGATCCGACTGCTTTTATATTACTTTTGTCAAGGCTATTTTCCTTCCAATTACTTACAGGAAAAGCTGCCTGCATTCACGCATAACAAAGAAACGGCTCGGGCACACTGCTAGTACAGACACTAGGAGGCAAAGAGCATATGAGTCGTTATAAAGTAGAAATCAGCGGTATCAATACCGCACAGTTAAAGGTTTTGACAAATGCAGAAATGAAGGAGCTGTTCGTGAAACTCCAGCAGGGCGATGAAAGTGCAAAGGAAACATTGATCAATGGAAATCTGAAGCTGGTGCTGTCCATTGTACAGCGTTTTTCAAACCGCTGCGAGAATATGGATGATTTGTTTCAGGTTGGCTGCATCGGGCTTGTAAAGTCTATCGACAACTTTGATCTGAAGCATGAAGTGCGCTTTTCCACCTATGCCGTGCCGATGATCATGGGTGAAATTAAGCGCTATCTGCGGGATAATCAGGTGATCCGTGTGTCCCGTCATCTGAAGGATCTGGCATACCGGGCCTTTAAGCTGAAGGAGGAATATGTACATAAGCATCAAAAGGAGCCAAGCGTTTCCTGGCTTGCACAGCAGCTGGAGGTAAAGGAAAAGGATATTGTAGATGCACTGGATTCCACACAGAGTGTGCTGTCCATCTTTGAGCCGGTATACAATTCCGATGGAGATGAGCTGTATCTGCTGGATCAGATCAAGGATGATAAGGACGAAATCGAACATCTGAACAATTTGATGGCTTTAAAGCGCAGTCTGACCCGCTTAAAGGGCAAGGAGCTGGATATCATACAGAAACGCTATTATCAGGATATGACACAGACCGAGATTGCCGGAGAGCTGGGCATCTCACAGGCACAGGTATCGCGTCTGGAGAAAAATGCCATCGCGGTTTTGAAAAAAGAATTTGATTCCTAGGCAACATCAGCAGAGACCGGGCATATACTAAAACAGGTGATAGAATTGAAATATACGGATATTTGCGGAAGACAGGTTATCAATGTGATGGATGGCAGTATGATCGGACTCGTCAATGATGTGGAATTCGATCCGTGCACGTACGTGATCCATTCCATATTTGTACATCCTACGCAGTCCTTTGTGAAAAAGCTGTTTCCCTGGTTCTTTCCGTGTGATGAAATCGAGATTCCAACACAGGAAATCGAAAACATCGCGGGTGATGTTATTCTTGTGAAATTTCGATGCTGATGGTTTTTTACAAAAAGGCAGGCTTTTGAAACAGATTGTGCGACTTGTATAAATTTCATGAAAAATCCCTTTTTATAAAGGGGTTTTTGTGCTAGAATATAGATAATGTATAGGAGGGACGCGTAAATGAGCATCAGTCAGAAATTCAAAGAATTTATAGCGCCAATGGATGAAGATGACGTTTTAGAAGTAGAACAGGAAGATGATACTCCTTCTATTTCCGAATATGAAAGACCGAAATCAAAAGTAAATCACTTGCCAACCGATACGAAAATGGTTCTGTTTGAGCCTCGTTCCTTTGATGAGTCAGAAGAAATCGCCAAACGGCTGAAAGAAAACAAGGCGGCTGTTGTCAATCTGCACAAGCTGCAGCGGGACTATGCACAGCGTACCATCGATTTTTTAACCGGTGTAATCTTCGCTCTGGATGGAAGCATTCAGAAAATCGGGCATAATGTGATACTATGTACACCGCGCAGCGTGGCAGTACATGGAGAAATCAGCCTTGACGCAAGCGAGGAAGACTAACCATTGTCTGTCGCAATAGAGCATTATCGGGGTAACGAGGAATTCGTCCGGCGCCTTCAGGATCAGATTGATCGAATGGAACGCTGGAACCGGGTTGTTGTTACACCCTTTTTTTCGCCTGATCAGATACGGATTGCCGAACGCTTCTGCGGACATCAGATTTTGTATCGCAAGGAAGGCGGCTATGCGCAGGCCGAACGCTGCCGGCTTGCATTTCTGCCCTGGGAGGAGGAGATACAGATTCCGGTTCTTCATTTGAAGGCGGCAGTCTCCTCCGGCTTTGAAAAGCTGACGCACCGGGATGTGCTCGGGGCTTTGATGAATCTGGGAATCGAGCGGGAGAAAACCGGAGATCTCATCGTCGATCAGGATGTGGTGCATATGTTCGTGGATCCGGATATCGGAAATTATGTAACTGCCAATCTGACGAAAATCAAGCACTGCGGCATTCATCTGGAGCCTAGTGACGAGTCTGTCAGCTATGAGCCAAGGATTGCATATAAAACTATGATCGTATCCTCTCTTCGTCTGGATACGCTGGTATCTGCGATTGCAAAGCTCAGCCGGGCGAAGGCGGCAGTCCTCATACGTGGCGGACAGGTAAAAGTTGATCATGTAATACTTGAACAAACATCCTATTTGTGCGATAATACTTGTGTTATTTCCATTCGCGGACATGGAAGATTCCAGCTGAAAGAGGTTGTGAAGGAAACAAAAAAGGGAAATCTTGTCATTGAGGTTGGCATGTATCAGTGAATAGGAGAGGGATTATGGACAGATACGCATTTGATACAATGAAAAATGGATATAATCGCTATCAGGTGGAGGATTACATTCAGACACAGAAGCTGCAGATGGAAAGCCTTCAGAAAAAACTGGAAAAAGCCAACTTACTGAAAGAAGAACTAACCAGAGAATATCAGGAGCTGGAAATGCGCTACCGGGATGTCAGTGAGAATCTCGAGGTCAAAGAAAAAGCTGCGGATGAAATGACACGCATGGCGATGAAGGAAGCAAATATGATCGTCGATACGGCGCACCGCAACGCTGATGCCATTGTGAAGGAAGCTTTGATGATGGCGCGTGGAATTTTAATGGAAGTGGCACGCCTTGGTGATGAGGCAAATGATCTGAAGGGCAGTATGCGCAAGGAGCTGCAGAAAATCACACAGGCACTGGATGATTTTGAAGCTCCGGAGATACCGGATCTTGATTTATTGAAAAAAGAAATATAAATGCTGAGATAAAGACCTGCTTCTATATGTGGACTTGAAGAGAGCTGACGGTTGGTGAAAGTCGGTAGGAAGGATATAGAAGATATCACTTTGGAGCAGATTTCCTGAAAGCAGTAGGGAAATACGATACGCTTGTCGTTATAAGCTGAGGGCACATGAGAAGCATGTGAACTAAGGTGGTACCGCGTTACAAGACGTCCTTAGATATAAGGCGTCTTTTTTTCGTAAAAGGAGGAAATTGATATGGAATACAAGGACACACTGTTAATGCCGAAAACAAAGTTTGAGATGCGTGGAAAATTACCGACAAAGGAGCCGGGCTTTCAGAAACGCTGGAAGGAAGGCGAAATCTATGAAAAAATGCTGGAGAACCGTGAGGGCTGTGAAGCGTTTGTTTTGCATGACGGGCCTCCCTATGCGAATGGGGACATCCATTTAGGACATGCCCTGAATAAGATTTTGAAGGATGTCATCGTCCGTAACCGCTATATGGCAGGCTACAAGGTACCGTATGTACCTGGATGGGATACCCATGGTCTGCCGATTGAAACAGCAATCCAGAAGCTGGGGCATAACCGCAAGGAAATGGAGCTGTCTGATTTCCGCAAGCTGTGCTATGACTATGCTATGGAACAGGTTGAGCGTCAGAAAAAGGGATTTTTATCGCTGGGAGTTGTCGGCGATTATGATCATCCCTACATCACACTGACAAAGGAGTTTGAAGCACATCAGATAGAAATTTTTGCATCGATGGCGATGGATGGTTTGATTTACAAGGGGTTGAAGCCGGTCTACTGGAGTCCTTCCAGTGAAACGGCACTGGCGGAAGCGGAGATTGAATATAAGGATATCAAGAGTCCGACAATTTTCGTGAAATTCCCGGTCAAGGACGGCAAGGGTATCCTGGATAGCGATACATCGTTTGTTATCTGGACAACGACACCGTGGACCATTCCTGCCAATCTGGGAATCTGTCTGAATAAGGATTATACCTATGCGCTGGTTGAAAGCGAGAGGGGCAAGCTGATTGTTCTGGAAGAGCTGGTCGATGCACTTTGGGAGAAATTCGGACTTGAGCAGAAGCGAAAGATTGCGACGTTCAAGGGTAGTGAATTGGAAATGATCACCTGCCAGCATCCATTGTATGATCGTGAATCTCTGGTTATTCTGGGAGATCACGTTACGGCGGATGCAGGTACCGGTTGTGTACATACTGCACCGGGCTTTGGTGCCGATGACTTCTTCATCGGACAGAAATACGGCCTGCCTGCCTATTGTAATGTGGATGAGCACGGCTGCATGATGGAGGATGCCGGAGACTGGCTGAAGGGACAGTATGTCGATGATGCCAACAAAACGGTTACGCAGAAGCTGGATGAGCTGAGTGCGCTGTTGAAGCTGGAATTTATCACACACTCCTATCCGCATGACTGGAGAACAAAGAAGCCGATTATTTTCCGAGCAACCACACAGTGGTTTGCATCCATTGATAAAATTCGTGAAAAGCTGCTTACAGAGATTGCAAATGTGGACTGGATTCCGAAGTGGGGACAGCAGCGTATGCACAATATGATCGCTGACCGCGGTGACTGGTGTATTTCCCGTCAGCGTGCATGGGGTGTACCGATTCCGATTTTTTATGCAGAGGATGATACGCCGATCATGGATGAGGCTGTATTTGCCCATGTGGCAAAGCTGTTCAAAGAGCATGGCAGCAATATCTGGTTTGAGAAGGAGGCAAAGGAGCTGTTACCGCAGGGCTACACGCACCCGGGCTCTCCGAATGGAGAATTCCGCAAGGAAACCGATACGATGGATGTATGGTTTGACTCCGGTAGCTCTCATACCGGTGCTATGATGGAACGCGGACTGGGTTATCCTGCCGATCTGTATTTTGAGGGAAGCGATCAGTATCGCGGATGGTTTAACTCCTCTTTAATCATCGGTACGGCAGTGCACGGGCGTTCTCCTTACAAGCAGGTGCTGAGCCACGGCTTTGTTATGGATGGCAAGGGTGTGAAAATGAGCAAATCACAGTGGAACGCGGTAGCGCCGGGAGAAATTACGAAGAAATATGGCGCGGATATCCTGCGTCTGTGGGCGACAAGTGTTGATTATCAGGCAGACTGCAGTATGTCCGATGAGATTTTAAAGCAGATCAGCGAGCAGTATCGCAAGGTGCGCAATACGTTCCGTTTCATGCTTGCCAATGTCAATCCGGAAGAGGATTTCACAAGGGAAGACCTTGTAGCTATCCAGGATTTGCCAGAGCTTGATAAGTATATTCTGGTATTGCTGAATGAAGTGAATGAAAAGGCGATCAAGGCGTATAAGGAATATCGTTTTGCGGATATCACCAATATGCTGAGCAACCTGATGACAAATGAGCTGTCTGCGTATTATATGGATTATACGAAGGATATTCTGTATATCGAGAAAAAGGATTCCCCAAGACGCCGTCAGGTACAGACGGTGCTGTGGCATGCGGTCAATACCCTGGTACGACTGTGGGCACCAATCCTTGTGCATACCTGTGAGGAGGTCAATGATTTCTTCCATACAGAAGCGGAAAGTATCCATCTGGGAAGCTTTGCGCAGCCGCTGGATGTGCACAACGCAGATGCAATCAAAGCGGATATGGAACGCATGATGGCAATTCGTCAGGATATTTTCAAGGCGCTGGAGGAAGCACGTGCGGAAAAGGTGATCGGAAAATCTCTGGAAGCGCATGTTATCGTGAATGTGAGTGATGAAGACCGTGCATTGATTGAGAAGCTGTGCGGAAATCATTTCAACCAGTGGCTGATTGTTTCAAAGGTCAGCTTCTCCGTGGACAAATTGAAGCAGTATGAGGTTTGCGGCGTGGCGATTGAGAAGTGTGAAGGCAAGGTTTGTCCTAGATGCTGGAATATTACAGCATCCCATGCCGAGGACGGTCTTTGTGAGCGCTGTGCAGAGGTGTTGAAGTAGTCAGCGGCATAAGTTGCATAATGAGGAAATGATGAATGACAGATGAACAGCGGTTTGTCTGTCATTTTTCGTATTTTTATAAAAAGAGTTGTTGTTTTCTATGGAAAAGCCGTGTGAAATACAGTACAATAACGGAAGAGATGAAATGAAGGAAAGCCGCGTGAAAGCATGGCGGTTTAAACATAAGGAGCGCATTATGGAAATAACATCACTGACCAATGCAAAAGTAAAGCAGTGGGCGAAATACAAGGAGAAAAAGTATCGGGAAAAGGAACGCAGATTTCTGATTGAAGGGGAGCATCTGATCGAAGAGGCTGTACGGGCAAATCTGGTGGAGTGCATCATCGTTGAAAGAGAAAAACCGCATCCATTTCAGCAGTTTCCGGTGTATGAGGTCACGCCGGAAATTTTGCGGAAGCTGGAAAGCAGTGTTTCCGGTACCTGGATCATGGCGGTATGCCACATGCCGCAATACAGTGAGGCGGATTATGGGCAGCGGGTCATCGTACTGGATGATGTGCAGGATCCGGGAAATGTCGGAACGATCATTCGCACAGCGCTGTCCTTCGGATATGATGCTGTCCTGCTGTCTGCACACAGCTGCGATATTTATAATGAAAAGGTGATTCGTTCCACACAGGGGGCCTTGTTTCACATTCCGGTGATACGGGGGGATGTACATGCCATGCTGATGGAATTGAAGCAGCGGGGAAGCAGGATTCTTGCGACGTCTCTACACAATGCCTCAGCACTTCGTGAGGTGGCAGTACCTGAAGCATTTGCACTTGTTTTTGGTAATGAGGGAAAGGGCGTCAGCGAGGAGGTTCTGCGTCTGGCCGATACCCATGTGTTTA
Organism: Clostridiaceae bacterium OM02-2AC; assembly: GCA_003481775.1. GTDB lineage: Bacteria > Bacillota_I > Bacilli_A > Erysipelotrichales > Erysipelotrichaceae > Clostridium_AQ. Next base: position 309,205 of record QULU01000001.1, on the reverse strand, counting down.
TCGAGATGCACACCTTTGAATCCTTAAATGTTGCTGTAGCGGCAGGCATCTGCATGTATGCGTTTAAAAAGTGATACGGCTTATAAAAGTGGTGTCAAGGCAGAAAGAATATAAAATGAATATCACATTAGTATCACACGAAGTTTTGGTTTGAATGCTTATAAATGAAAAACGATATAAAAATTTGACAAAAAAAACTTTCCGTGTTTTTTCTATGCTATAATATAAATGTTAAGATTTTGGCAATACCAAAAGGGGCTTTTGTGAAAATATGGCTGAGTTTTCACACCTTTCATGTTTATGAACCTAATACATTGTAGAGTGGGGAATAGCATGATTCACAGGTGATGATGGATGCTTTTTTGCAGATACTGCATGGAAAACAGCTGATTTTGAAAATCACCTGTTTCATAAATTATAACTTGTGAAGTATTGCCTGCTGAAAAAAGGAGAAGAGAAAAATGAACGTTAAGAATTTGAAGAAGAACAAGAAGGGATTTACGCTGGTTGAAATCATCGTGGTTCTGGTTATCGTCGGTATCCTGATGGCGCTGGCTGTACCGGCTGTTATGAAGTATATCAATGAGGCAGCAGAAACGAAAGTGCAGTCTCAGGTAAGGGCAGGTTATGTTGCAGCACAGTCTTATGCGACAAGTCAAATTGGAGAAAATCCAGGTATTTCTAATGATGATTTGAAACAGAAAGTTAATAATGTTGATGCCATAAATGGCGAGTTAGGTCTTTCTAAAACCGGTGAAGGCGCTGCGGCTAAATATCCTGAAGGTGCTGTTGAAAGCATTGTGTGTGAATTGACAGATAAGAAAATAGACAGTTGTACTATTAAAGTAGTAGGCTCTAGTGATGAATATACTGCAACACAAACAGATATTAAGAAAAAACAATAGATTTGATTAAATATAAAGCCTCTTTCAAGAGGCTTTATATTTACATGTTAACCTAAAGAAAGATGGTGAGATAATGGACTCTTTAATATTACTACTATATCTATATGCATTCCTGATTGGAATCTGTATCACCAGCTTTTTAAACGTGGTAATATGGAGGCTTCCACAGGGCCTATCCTTTGTAAAGGGAAGATCCTTTTGCCCTGCATGCCATCATCAGCTGCAGTGGTATGACCTGTTTCCAGTGTTCAGCTATCTGTTTCTGAAAGGGAAATGCCGATACTGCGGTAGTAAGATTTCAGCACGTGAAACTATACTGGAGGTTCTTGGCGGCTGTATCGGGATGTTTTGTTTCTATACCTATGGCTTTTCCTGGGATACCATTCTTGTATTTGCGGTATTCATGATTCTTTTAACAATCACCATGATTGACTTTGATACTATGACAATACCAAATGGTCTAATTATCGCTTTAATTGTTCCTGTTGGCATTTTCACAGTATTACATCCGGAAACAGCATTTCTGTCAAGAATAATTGGCTTCTTCGTTATTAGTCTTCCGATGTATGTGCTGACGCTTCTGATTCCGGATTGCTTTGGTGGTGGAGATATCAAGCTGATTGCTGTAGCCGGCTTTCTGCTGGGGTGGAAGCTGACCCTTCTTGCATTTTTTATCTCCGTACTGATTGGCGGAAGCTATGCAGTTTATCTGCTTTTATCAAGGAAAACGGAAAGCGGTGCGCATATCGCCTTTGGCCCTTATTTGTGTGCAGGAATTATGGTGGCGTTCCTATATGGGGAAAATCTGATACAGGCTTATTTATCATTGTTTGGATTATAAAACTGGCTTGGAGGTAATACAGGTATGGCGGTTTATAAATATACGGCAAAGGATATAAATTCCAAAAGAATTACAGGCAAAATGGAGGTAAACAGCAGGAATGAGCTTGCTGCTTTTCTGCGTTCTAAGGAGCAGTATCTGATTGACTGTAAGGATGTGACAAATACACAGCAGAATACGTATAAACTGACGCTGAAGGAGCTGTCTGATTTTTCGCGCCAGCTGGGAGCAATGATTGGGTCCGGTGTCAGCCTGATACGTGCAATGTCTATCCTGGTGCAAAGAGAAAGCAAACCGAAAATCAAAAGTATTTACACGGATATGTACCGCAAGCTGCAGCAGGGACAGACCCTGTCTATGGCTATGGAATCTGAAGGCAAGGCATTTCCCGAGCTTATGATCAATATGTATCGAACCGGAGAAAGCAGCGGGCAGATGGAAAAGGTCGCTATGACGATGGCTTTGCAGTATGAAAAGGATGATCATATCAAACGAAAGATACGCAATGCCATGATCTATCCGATTATTCTGTTATGTGTGACTGTCTTTGTTATCATCGTTGTATTTACATGGATTATTCCAAGCTTCTCAAGCGTGTTTGAGGGAATGGATTTGCCGGTGATTACGAAAATTGTAAATGGTCTTTCGCAGATTATGATACATTACTGGTACTGGCTTCTCGTCGGTATTCTATGTATATTTGCATTGATTACAACGCTGCTTCGCATAGAAAGGGTGCGGTATCGTTTCGACAAAATGAAGCTGCGCATTCCCAAAATCGGTAAGCTGCTTTGCATTATCTATACAGCGCGTTTCGCAAGAAATATGTGTTCCCTGTATACAAGCGGTATTTCCATTATCAATGGTATGCAGATCATTCGTAATACCATAGGAAATAAATATATAGAATCACAATTCGATGGGGTCGTAAACATGGTGAGGAACGGAACCTCTCTGTCACAGAGCATACAGAAAATTGATGGATTTGATTCTAAGCTTGCAAGCTCCATTTATATAGGGGAAGAGAGCGGGCGTCTGGAGACGATGCTGACATCTCTGGCTGATGATTTTGATTATGAATCCGAGGCCGCATCTCAGCGTATGGTCACATTGCTGGAACCGGTTATGATTATAATTCTGGCGTTGATTGTATTGTGTGTTATGCTTGCAGTATTGCTTCCAATCTATCAGATGTATCAGAATCCAGCAAGTCTAAAGTAAAGGGAGAAGCTTATGGTAAAAGAATATGTATTATTTATATCATCACATGCTGTACAGATGATTTACGGATCATGTGATAAGAAAGATATGATAAAGGTAGAAGCGTTTCATGAATATCCTTTGGAAGAAGGAGCAATGATCAATGGTGTAATTACGGATGATACCTCCATCCTAGACATTTTGAAGGAGCTGCATGAAAACGGATTAAAGGAAACCAGACTCGTGATTGACAGCGGGCAGATTCTGGTGAAAAACATACGGGTTCCGCTGCTGTCAAAAAAGGAGCTGCTGAAGGTCGCAAAGGATGAATTATCTGATATTGATGGTAGCTATGAGGATTTGATTTATGATTACAGCGTTTTGCAGCCATCATTTGAAGAAGAAGAGAAAAAAGGCGGCGAAATTCTATGCTGTGCAGCAGAGAGGAAGCTGCTGACAAGCTACATAGAGCTGTTTGAAGCAGCTGGAATCAAGCTTAAAAGCGTTGATATATCCATCAATGCTCTCCATAAGCTGACACAGGAGCTGGCAGACTTAACAGGGAAAACGTATATCGTATCAGTTCTGGATGGCAATAATGTATCCTCTTATTTGTTTGAAAGGAACCATTATACCTTCTCGAATAGAACACGTCTGTTTTCAGAACGTGGGACACAGGCCTTTATTTCAGAAATGAACAGTAATATATCACAGCTCATACAGTTTAGTAAATCCAAGCAGAGTCCATACCCTGTGGAAAGAGCTTATTTTTGCGGTTTGGATGATGCGGAGGAGCTTATGGTGTTTGAAAGTATACGCAACAATCTGAATTTGCAGGCTGATCAATTTCCGGATTCTAAGATTGTCTATGTGACACAGGATTCCTATCACGATTTCCATTTGCATGATTATGTGTTTCCCGTAGGATGTCTAATCAGAAAGTGAGGTGAAGGAGATGTTTCAAAATGGATTGAGAAATAAAGATATTGATTTACTGAAGGTCTATAAACAGAAGAAAGAAGCTTCTCCTTATGCCAGTGCCCTGAAATATCTGGCTTTTCCCATTACTGCAGCAGTTATCCTGCTATCCTGGTTTGGTATCGTAACCTACCAGAATCATGCATTGGATTCTGATATTGCAGCAGCAAAGGCAGAATTAAAGCAGGTGCAGAAACAGATTGCAGAGGATCCGGATTTGGAGAAATACCAGTCCCTGCAGAAGGCGATGAATGATGTAGAGAAATATAAGACTCTGCATAAGGACATTCAGTCCTATCCGCAGCTGAGTCAGAATACATTTGATCAGATATTGATTGCTTCGGATGTGAATACCTCCATTGTATCCCTGTCTTATCAAAGAGAAACTCAGATTGTGACGCTGCAGGTGGAATCTCTTACATCCCAGGATACGGAACAATTCGTCAGAAGACTGAAAAAGAGTAAGACTTTTGAAGCTGTTGACTATGCGGGATATGCGCAATCAGAGAAAACGACAAAGACGGCAGAAACCAATGAGAAAGCGACAGAAAATGTAAATGACAATACAGAAAAAGATGCGGATACGAAAAGCGATTCAGAATCCGCAGCACAGCAGCTGCTGGATTTGTTAAATAAAACAAAGGAAACAAATGCACAAGCTAATAAACAGACGACGACGGTATATTCAGCTACTGTCCTCTGTAAACTGAAGTAGGTGAAGGTATGCAGACATTAACAAAGAGAGAGAAAATACTGCTGTATGTTTTATTATGTATTATCATTTTTGCCGGAGGGCTGTTTTGGATGCTATTGCCGGCTTTGGAAAAGCATACTACGCTGAAAGCTGATTATGATACTGCACAGCTGGAGCTGCAGTCAGCGAAAGCATCGATTATCAATTATGGCGATCTGGATAAGCAGCTGAAAGAGACCTCGGAGGAGTTAAAGAATATCAAGAATAAATTCTATGAAGAAATGAATAAGGAGGATGTTGATAATCTTATCACCTCTATGACGATTGAGCACGGCTTAACTCCTGTCAGCCTGAGTATTGCAGAAGCTGATAAGGAAGACATTGTGAGCTATACCGAATATCAGCTGCAGCAGAAAAAGGGGGCTTCTTCCAAGAGCAAGGACGGAGAACTGAAGGTTTATAATGTGAATCTGAGTGTGTCCGGTGCAATATCGGATGTTCAGACACTGGTGGATGATGTAAGGACGACAAAATCATTGAAGGTGTCGGGAATCACCTATTCTGAAGATGATGAGGAAATGACAACAACGATTACATTTAAGCTGTTTATGATCTAAATATAGAGAGGTGAGAATATGAGAAAAAATCAGAAGGGATCTGCATTGTTGTGGGCAATCACTGTCATCATGGTTTTGATGATAACCGTTGCGGCTGCACTGGGTATTTCATATTCTTACTATAACAGAAGTGTAAACAACAACAGCAAACGTCAGGCTTATCTGACGGCAAAGGGTGTTATTCAGAATATTGTTGAGAAAATTGAACTGGACAACAGTGATTATATCGCTATGATACCGGAAGAGGAAAACCAATCGACACCACTGAATATTGATATTCCGGAAGCATCTAAGATTGGGAAGGTGACAGAAGCGAAAATTTCCCGTGTCAAAGTGGATAAGGATAAAGATATCCGTGGTAAAATTACGATATCGGTTACTGTAGATTATGCAGAGCAGAAGGAAACTGTGAATGCCGATATGCAGCTGGGAAGAACCGGTGATTTAAAAAAATGGCAGCTATTAAAATACTATAAGGGACAGGGTGCTGAGGTACAGGAAAATATCAATATCAAGAATGCGAAGATTATGATGTCGCATTTAACACCTCTATACGAAGCAGCATGTACAAGTAATCAAGCAATGCAGGAATATGTGAAAAGCGATTCTGAAATATATGAACGAATGATCGCAGAGTATGAATCATGGAAAAATTATGCAAATAATGGATATTATAGTAATGATCGTATGAGAGAATATATATATACTGGTATTTATAAAAAAGCATTACCTGTATTTGATGTTTCTGCAGCTGGAAACCTGCCGGATCATATGAAGTCAATTCCTTTATATATGAAAACATTCTGTACAAATGGTAAGAAAACATCATTGATATACGCAAATACAGAATCAAATATGAAATCAGGTGATTGGAGAGCGTATTTGGTGTTTGATATTGAAACAGGGCACTGGTATGATGTTACGAATGCCAAAGGAGAGCCATATAATGGATTGACGCTATTGAATTATAGCCAAGATAAAGGAGAAACAGCTTCAGATGAAGTTGTTAAATGGGAAAATTTCAAAAAAACGTATTTTATACCAGAACGATGTGTTGATTAAAGGAAGAGGTGATGGAAATGAATAAAAGAGGTATGACTTTAATTGAAATGATTGCAGCTCTAGCGATTCTTTCCATCGCCAGTTTGACGCTATTCGGAGGATTTTCCGCAGTATTGCGAATTATGGGGAATTCAAGCACAATTAAAAACAACAGCGATATGCTTCTTTCCTATGCAGAAAAAACAATGAAAAACGATGTGGTGGAGAATATTCAAATACATACAAGCAGTGTAACCTATACGATTTCATCAGATCAGGGGAGTGTGCCGGTTACTAGAAATATATCCATATTGAACGTAAAAGACGATGACAAGGTACATTTAAAGGCACTGGAGGAACCAGGCAATCAGGAAAAAGTAAAGGATACATCGGTTTATAAGGAATTTAAGTCTAATCTGGATGAATTTTATCAATCGATAAAGAAAGCGAAAGAAGAACACGAAGTTATGGAAAGCGGAAATTCATATAACGCTTCTTTGAAAAAAGTGCATATTCTGATGTCATCTAAATGGATGCAATTTCCAAAAGAACTTCTTCCGAATAGCTATCGTTCAAAGCTGGGAGCACAGGATGTTTATGTATTTCCATATTATCCGTGGGAAATAACAAAAGGTGAGTTACAACATGAACATGGAGGTCTCTTGATCATGTTAAATCAAAGAGATAGGTTGGTGGATACAAGTATAGATTTTGATGATTATCTCTATATAATTTATGACTATGATAATGATCGATGGTATTATTGTGATCAGGATGCTTATAGAATTAAAGTTGCTTTTTCTTCATCGGATGGGAAAGTGCTGTATGATGTTAAAAATAACGGTTATATCAAGTCTTGGTCAGATATGAAAGATATTGTTAAGAATCCTAAAAATGGGTGGAAAGTCCTGGATATCCATGCAGAATTTAATAGAGATAATACAGACTCCATGTGGAAAAATGTAAGCTAATGATAGAAGGGAGGCGGCAGGGATGCACTTAGATAAAAAAGGTATGACGTTGATTGAAGTAATCGTTATTCTACTGCTGTCCTCTATTCTGATGGTCATAGCAGGTGGCTTGCTTTTAAATAGTATGGGGTATTTTAATCATACCGCACAGAGTAATTATGAGAAACAGGCGGTAGATGCTATTTCATCCTATGTGAGAGGGCAATTGATTTATGCGAATGAAGTGCAGATTGCCACGCAAAAGCCAGATCAATCCGATGATTGGCATTGGATTTCAGTCAATGACGATCATCGCCTGATGAAGGATGATACAACCGTATATAATGAAGATTTTTATAGAGGGAGAAAACTGAAAATAACTGCAAAATGCTATAGTGATAATTATCGCTTAGATCTATCCTTTGCATTTACTGATGATAATAAGCAGGCTTACAAAACCGCCGCTACTTTGGAACTGGTTAATATAAGAGCAAAGGATAAGAGGGGGGAAGCGATTGTTAACACAGGAATAAAGGGTAGACAGGTAGATATTACAGATCACAATAGCACAGAGGCAGGATATAAAATTTACTATAAGGTTAACGGCTCTCTACATATTGAGGATGATCCCGACTATGAATATCCGGATATTGATTATGATGATCCTTCATTTGAAGGTACCGTATACGATGAATTAAAATGCAAAGATGAAGCGGTTACCAAACCCGGTGAGGCAGGAAATAATAAGGGGACATGGCTTGCAAGCCATGATTATAAAAAGGGTGAGTTTGTTGACTATCTGGGCGTTACATATCGCGCAGTAAAGGATGCGAAAAGTGGAAATAATCCTTTTGATAATGATGGAAATGCATGGAAGCCGGTTAATCCTCCATATTGGGTTAAAGGAGCCAGCTATGAAGCAAAGGATGTTGTTATATACCAAATTACGAACGTATATTATCAAGCTACAGCGGATATCAATAACAGTAATGAATCACCGGATAATGAAAATAAAAAATGGCATAAATTAAGTTCCACAGAATTGAAAGAGATTATTGAAGAACATAAGCATAAGGATTTTTGTGAAGTTGATGAGAAGGAAGAAGGCGATTGGACTGTTGGCGGTGAGAAAGAACGTTGTGGTACTACTGATAATATAAAAGGTGTTTGGCAGATAGGTCAATACTACAAAGCAGGTACAATTATTGAATACCCAGAAGATTCTAATATCTGGTATAGAGTAACGAGTCATGCAGGGATTACATCAGATGCGGGGAATCCGCCAGATAGAATAGGGACATATCTTTATAAAAAATTGAAAGTGGATTATGATGATCAATCTACATATTTTCCAGGTGATATTATCAAATTCACAGATGGTAAATTTTATCAAGCTTATCAATTACGATTTATCACTCCAGGTTATTCTCCAGCAACAGCTCCTGGTTTATGGTCTAATGGATACGATAGTGTTGATGATTTGATAAGTGATACGGGTTACAAACCAAAATGTGATTTATCATGGTAAATAAAGGGAGCGTGTTTTATGAAAAACATACCAATAGGTGAAGTGCTGAAGGATTACGGCTACATCAATGAAGAACAGCTGCAGCGGGCTCTTGCAGAACAGAAAAAAGATCGTTCCAAGCGTCTTGGGCAGCATTTGATTGATTTAGGCTTTATCAGTGAGAACCAGATGCTGAAGGCACTGAGTGATAAACTGAATGAGCCGATGGTTGATTTGAACGAAGAAAAAATTGAAGTGGATGCTGTTGCAAAAATACCGAAGACACTGGCACAGAAATATAATCTGATCGCCATCAGTGAAAACAATGGACGCCTGACGGTGGTAACAAGTGATCCGTTGAATTTCTACGGAATCGAGGATGTTCGTCTGGTAACCGGCATGAACATCTCCGTATGTCTGTGTGAAAAGGCAGCAATCGATCGCGCCATTGATTATTACTATGCGGAAATCAAAGCCAGAGAGGCCGCTAATGTGGCAAATGAAAACGTTGTATCCTTTGAATTTGATGATACCGAGCTTTACAATTCCGAAGAGGATGATACACCGGTTGTTAAGCTGTTTAACAGTCTTTTGACAAGAGGCTACAATGCCAATGCCAGTGATATCCACATAGAACCGTTTGAGGATAAGACCATGGTTCGTATGCGTATTGACGGTATGATTGTGGATTATGTGCAGCTTGCTAAAAATCTACATCAGTCGCTGATCGTCCGCATTAAAATTGTAAGCAATATGGATATCGCCGAGAAACGCGTTCCGCAGGACGGACACTTTCTGACAACGATTGAGGGAATCCGTATGAATCTTCGTGTATCTGTGATTCCAACTGTATATGGTGAAAAGGCTGTTTTGCGTTTTCTGAACAGTAATACACCGATTCTGAATGAAAAGCAGTACGGCATGAATGCGGATAATTATGCGAAAATGTGCCGTATGATGGAGATGCCGCATGGTATCATTTATATTACTGGGCCTACCGGTAGCGGTAAAACAACAACCCTGTATATGATTCTGGAAACGCTGGCAAAACGTCAGGTGAACATCGCAACCATTGAGGATCCGGTGGAGAAGAATATCGAACGTGTGAATCAGATGCAGATCAATACCATGGCGGGACTGACCTTTGAGCGTGGATTGCGGGCACTGCTGCGACAGGATCCGGATATTATTCTGGTTGGAGAAACACGTGATGCAGAGACGGCATCCATTTCCGTACGTGCAGCCATAACCGGCCATCTGGTACTGAGCTCCCTGCACACCAACGATGCAATCAGCTCGATTGTACGTCTGGAGGATATGGGGATTGAACCGTATCTGATAGCAAACTCACTGGTGGGGAGTGTTTCTCAACGTTTGGTCCGTACAATCTGCCCGCATTGCAGAGAAAAGCTGAAAACGACACAGCTGGAACGTCAGGTGCTGGGAAAAGAAATAGAATATGTCTATCGGGGAGCCGGTTGTCATCACTGTAACCAGACAGGCTATAAGGGAAGAACAGCCGTACATGAGATCATACTGATTGATAAGGAAATGCGGAGAATGATTTCCTCTCATAAGGATATTGATGATATTTATGCGTATGTGAAAAAATCACAGCAGCTGCATACCCTGAGGGATGAGGCTGTAGAGCTTGTGATCAATGGACAGACAACGATGGATGAGCTGTACAAGATTACGGCTTATAGCGATTAGGAGGCTTGTTTATGAATGAATTACTGGAAAGTATGATTGCTTATGCCAGAGAGCACGGGTGCAGTGATATCCATCTCAATGTTGGAGGACCTGCCATGATTCGAAGGAATGGTATCCTGCAGGAGTATCCGGCGTTTATCAATGATACACAGACCACAGAGATGATTCTCTCTATGGTGGATGATCGATGGATGGAGGATTTTAAGCAGGGGAAGGATTTGGACTTCACCTATGTCAGTCGCGGAGAAAATCGGCAAAGGGTGAATGTATACCGACAGCAGGATAAGCTGTGTGCAGCGATACGAATCATCAATAATACGATTCTGACACTGGATGAGCTGTTAATGCCGGATATTCTGAAGCAGCTTGCCATGGAGCCGCGCGGTCTGGTGCTGGTGACCGGACCTACCGGTAGTGGTAAATCAACAACACTGGCAGCTGTTATGGATTTTATCAATGAACGTAGAAATTGTCATATCCTTACGATTGAGGATCCGGTGGAATATGTGTATCAGCGTAAGCAGGCCCTCATCCATCAGCGCGAAATCGGTCGGGATGTGGATAGCTTTGATACGGCGCTTCGCAGTGCAATGCGTGAGGATCCGGATGTCATCCTTGTAGGAGAGATGCGAGACTATGAAACAATCGCAGCGGTTGTAACGCTGGCGGAAACCGGGCATCTGGTGTTCTCTACTCTGCATACCATCGGAGCAGCAAAGACGATTGACCGTATCATCGACGTATTCCCGCCACATCGTCAGGAACAGATCCGTATGCAGGTTTCCGGTATACTGAAAGCTGTAATTACGCAGCAGCTGCTTCCAAAAAGCGATTCCAGCGGCCGCGTTGCTGCGTTGGAGGTTATGATCGGGACAGATGCAATCAGCAGCATGATTCGTGAGAACAAGGTACATCAGATCAATTCCATTATACAAACCGGTATGCGCGAGGGAATGCAGTCATTGAACTTTGCTTTGGCACGTTTGGTGAGAAATGGTATGGTAACAAGAGAAACAGCAGAGAAATACAGCGATGATCCACAGGAGCTGAAGCAGTATCTGCAATAGAAATCGGTTGCAGCAGAACAAAATAAAAATCAGACTTGTAAACAAAGTGCAAGTTCTGTATAATAATAAAAGAAAACGTTGAGCAGGAGTAGTAATTTGGACACCGCAGGACAGGGAGAGCTGATGACGCACTGAGAGTCGGCACACTGCAGGCCCTTATGAATTCACCTGTGAGTGGGTTTAATACACCCCCGTTCCATGACGGTTATCCATGACAGAAAGTAAGTGTGTCGCATGACGAAACAGGATGGTACCGCCCGCAAGGGTTCCTGTGTCTTGTGGCTTTTTTTATAAGCAGAAAGGAAGTTGAATATGGAAAAGCTAACGAGTATCAAAGAAGAAGGTCTTACCCGGATTGAAGCATGTGAAGACCTTGCCCAGCTACAGCAGCTGCGTGTGCTGTACCTTGGTAAAAAGGGTCCGATTCAGGAAGTGATGAAATCCATGAAGGATTTACCAAAGGAAGAGCGTCCGGCGTTTGGACAGCAGGTGAACGAGGTTAAAACCCTGTTTGCGAATGCGATTGAAGAGCGTAGGGCAGTTTTGGAAGTCGCGGAGATGGAAAAGAAAATCGAAGAAGAAAAAATCGATATCACCCTTTCCGGTCAGAAGCCGAATCTGGGAAATGCACATCCGCTCATGATCGTCCAGCAGGAAATGGAGGATTTATTCATCGGTTTGGGCTACACGGTAGAGGAAGGCCCGGAAGTGGAGATGGATCTTTATAACTTTGAACGTGCCAATATACCAAAGGATCATCCGGCTCGGGATATGCAGGACACCTTCTACATCAATGCAGAAGAGCTGCTGCGTACACATACAACAGCGATTCAGACACGTCAGCTGGAAAAATTTGCCCAGGAAGGCAAGGAGCTGATCAAGGTCATCTGCCCGGGGAAGGTATATCGCCGGGATGATGACGATGCAACACATTCCCACCAGTTTATGCAGTGCGAGGGGCTGGTTGTTGGAGAACACATCACCCTGTCTGATTTAAAGGGAACGCTGCAGTTTTTGGCGCAGAAGATGTTTGGAGAGGAACGTGTGATTCGTTTCCGCCCAAGCTATTTCCAGTTTACAGAGCCAAGCGTTGAGGTTGACGTCAGCTGTCATGTATGCGGCGGTAAGGGCTGCCCTGTCTGCAAGGGGACTGGCTGGATTGAAATTCTGGGTGCCGGTATGGTGCATCCCAATGTCCTGACGATGGCAGGCTATGATGCGGAAAAGCTGAGCGGCTTTGCGTTTGGTATCGGGATTGAACGTGTGGCGATGCTGAAATACGGAATTACGGATATCCGTAATTTCTATACGAATGACATTCGTTTCTTGAAGACATTCAACCGGTTTGAGTAGGAGGATCTGATATGAATATAAGTAAGAAATGGTTAAGCCAGTATATGGACTTATCCGATATGCGTATTGAGGAAATTGCGGATAAGATTACTTCTGCCGGTCTTGAGGTAGAGGGCATTGAAAAAATGAGTCAGGGGAGCAATCTGGTCATCGGCAAGGTGATAAGCTGTGAGGATCATCCGGACTCCGATCACCTGCATGTATGTCAGGTTGACCTTGGGGATAAAATTGAACAAATCGTATGCGGTGCACCCAATGTAGCGGCCGGACAAAAGGTGATTGTGGCTCGTGTCGGAGCCAAGCTTTTGGGTGGTGACATCAAAGCAGGTGTTATCCGCGGACAGGAGTCCAACGGCATGATCTGTTCCTTGCTGGAGCTTGGCGTTGATCCGCATCAGCTGAGCGAGGAGAGCAAGAATGGAATTGAGGTGCTGGATGAAGCGGCACCGGTAGGAGATGAAAACCCGCTGGGATACCTTGGTCTGGATGATGAAATTCTGGATGTAGGACTGACGCCGAATCGTAACGACTGTATGGCAGCGTGGTCCATGGCACTGGAAACTGGTGCCATTCTGCACAAGGAAGTGAACATCCCCTATGTAGCAGGGGCAGCCAATGTGGGGGGAGCAAGTAAGCTGATCGTCCGCAGTGAAACTGAGAAATGTCCGCTCTTTTTGGGAAAGGTTATCAATTCCGTAACCATTAAGCCTTCGCCAAAATGGATGCAGGAGCTGTTAATGGCAGCCGGTATGAAGTCGATCAACAATGTGGTCGATATCAGTAATATCGTTATGCTGGAAACAGGCCAGCCACTGCATTTCTATGATATTGATGCGATTCCGGCACAGGAAATCACGGTAAAGGATCAGCAGCGATTTGCCTATACAGCATTGGATGGGGAAAGCTATCAGATTGAAGAGGATGATATTGTCATTACGACAGAGGGGAAACCGATTGGTATTGCCGGTATCATGGGAGGCGATGACTCTAAAATCGAGGAAACGACAAAGGGTATTATTATCGAGGCAGCAATTTTCCATCATGTATCCATTCGGAACACCAGCCGCCGTTTGAATCTTGGAACGGATGCTAGTGTACGCTATCAGAAGGGCATTGAACCAATGGCTACCTTCAAGGCAGTGGATCGTGCAGTGCAGCTGCTGATGGAATATGCAGATGCAAGTGGGCTGGAAGAAACCAAGCAGTATGGCAGCAACAACTATACACCGGTGGAATTTGATGTGAATCTGGATCGTATCAACGTTCTTCTTGGTACAGATTTCCAGCAGGAAGAGGTTATGAAGGTGCTGGATGATCTGCACCTGGAGCCGTCTGTTAACCATTCGGATATTCATGTGAAAATTCCAAGCTATCGAATGGATCTGGCAATCGAGGCTGATATCGCAGAGGAAATTATCCGCATTCTGGGGTATGATCGTCTGCCAAGCACAATGCCGAAGATGCCTTCCACTGTCGGAGCATTGAACAGACGCCAGCAGCTGCGCAGAAAATATAGAAATATGCTTTCTGATCTGGGCTACAATGAAGCTGTTACCTATTCTCTGGTTGGAAAAAAGGAAATCGAGGATGCTGTCATGCCGCATAAGGATATTGTCGAGCTGGCAGCGCCTATGAGTGAGGAGCATAAATATGTACGGGATTCCATTTTGCCGAGTCTGCTGGAGTGTGTGGCTTACAATCAGGCGCGTTCCATCAAGGATATTGCATTGTTTGAAATCAGCAATGTCTATGGAAAGGGACACGTGGAGGAACGTCTTGCAGTGGCAGCAAGCGGTGCTCTGCAGGAAAACCGCTGGCAGAAATTTCGCATGGAGGTGGATTTCTATACAGTCAAGGGTCTGGTCGAGGCACTTCTTGAGAGTATAGGCTATCAGGGCAGCCGTGTAGTATTTAAGGAAAATCATACCGATGTTGAGCATTTTCATCCATATCGCAGTGCAGAGGTATATCTGGGTAGAGAGCTGCTTGGACTAATCGGACAGATTCATCCGAAGATGGCACAGGCCTATGATATAGCAGAAACACTTGCTCTGGAAATCAATCTGGAGGTTCTGCTGAAGAACAAGCCGGGGAAGGTGAAATTCACCGAGGTCAGTAAATATCCATCCATCAGTCGCGACCTTGCGTTTGTCGTGAACGAGGATGTAAAGGTAGCGGATATCATTAGCAGCATCAAGAAAAACGGAAAGCTGGATAAAGAGAATATTATTCAGAATGTGGAAGTATTCGATGTGTACACCGGAGAGCATGTAGAGAAGGGAAGCAAATCAATTGCATTGCGCATTGTTTTCCAATCAGCGCAGCGTACACTGAAGGATGCGGATATCAATGATATTCATAACAGGATTCTGGAAACACTGGAAAAGGAATTACACGCACAGCTTCGTTCATAGAATCCCTTATAGAAACATAACAGGAAATAGAAAGGATGACACTTGTAACAGAGGTCATCCTTTTTTATACAGCCTTTGAACTCTGAATATGCATAAAAAAACTGACAAATGCCAGTTTTTATTTTCACTTTACAGCTTCATGCTGAAGACGAAATACAAGAATCTGTGGAGGCGCCAGAAGACGCATGTCAATATCCTTGGTTCCAAGCCCATTGGATACATACAGGCTGGTACCATTGATATCATAGGAGCCGTGATTATAGGTTGCAGCTCCCTCCATGGTATGCAACGGACCCAGCAGCGGCAGATAGATCTGTCCGCCCAAGGAATGTCCTGCGACGATCAAATTGAGATATTGCGTATTGATTCCGCTTGTTTTCACAATGTCCGGACAGTGCGTCACCAAAATATTGAACTCATCCTCACTGACCTTTTTCATAGCCTTGTCCGGCTGCGGGTCACCGTTCAGCATATTGTTTAATCCAATCAGGGATATGCTGGAATCTCCCTGATTTCTGAGTCGTATGCTGGTATCGCTCAATATTTCAAAATCGCTGTCGTATAAAATCTGAGAAACGATCTTCTTGGTCTTGTCATTCGCCAGATCCTCATCACCGAGAACGGCAAACTTGCCAAGAGGGGCATCTATGCTTTTGAGAATCGCTGTGAGATCCTTGCTCATCTGAGAATCCGGGGCCTTTGTCTGCGGCTCAGAGAACATATCACCGCCGAAGATCACAACATCCGCACCGGTTGTATTCAGCTTGCTGATCATACTGGTAAGGCGCTCTTTGTTCATGTATTCATTGTATTTGATATCGCTGATGAATGCGATTTTCAAATCATTCATATCTTCTGGTATCTTGCTGGAGGAAATCGTCTGATAGGAGAGGTTTACGCGGTCTACGGAAATATAGATGGAGTAGAAGAAGACTCCGGCGACGATCAGAGCAAGAAGTATCAGGACAGAAACGATTTTAAGTAGTTTTTTTACCATTGCTGACACCTCATATTCTTTACTATTTTATCATAAAATGCGGTGTATTGCCATAAGAAAAGACAGTCGTTTGACTGTCTAGGATTGTGCGTTCTGCGGTTCCTTCTTTTTCGCCGGACGTTTGGTTGCTCTGGCAGCTCTGGCCTGTGCCATGGCAGCCATTGCCGTCTTGGAATTGATGATGACCGGGATGACGATCGGATTACGATGCGTCTTGTTATAGAGGAACGGCTCCAGCGTGGAGCGTACACAGTTCTTCAGCTCGGAGAAGGTGGTGCGTTCCTTCATTTTCTCATTTAAAGCCGCATATACGATTTGCTCTGCTTCACGCAGCAGCCCCTGCGAATCCTTGATGAAGACAAAGCCCCGGGAAACGATGACCGGTTTGCACAGCACCTTGTTTTCCTTGGAATCTATGGCGATGATGGCCGCAACCAGACCGTTGTCTGCCAGAATGGTACGATCCTTTAAGACGGCAGTGGATACACCGCTGATGTCGTTGCCATCAACATATATATCATCCGCCTGAATCCGCCAGCTGCTTTCAAACACCTGATGATTCCGCAGAATCAGTACATCACCGTTGGCACAGGTGAAGATGTGATCGTCCGCCAGACCGGTTTCCTTTCCGGTTTCCTTATGCTGTACCAGCATTTTGTATTCCCCGTGAATCGGCATGAAATACTTCGGCTTGATCAGCTGCAGCATCAGCTTTTGTTCCTCCTGAGAGGCATGTCCTGTTGTATGCAGATTGCTCAGGATGGATTTTGTCAGTACGTTGGCACCGGCACGAAACAGCTTGTTGACCACCTGGTTGACGCTTGCTCCATTACCCGGAATCGGACTGGAGGAGAAGACAACCGTATCTCCTGGAATCAGTTTGATATAGCGGTGGGTTCCATTCGCAATGCGGGACAGGGCAGCCAGCGGCTCCCCCTGACTTCCGGTACATACGATACAGGTTTTGTTAGCCGGTGTGCGGGACAGCTGATCCGGACTTAGAAAATGCTGTTCGCCAACCTTGATTTTCCCCATCTTGCGTCCAATCGTCACGACATTTTCCATACTTCGCCCGAAAATGATCACCTTTCTGCCGCAGGCTACCGCAGCCTCCAGAATCTGGGATACACGGTATACATTGGAAGCAAAGGTCGCCACGATGAGACGTCCGCTTGTTTTTTTCATCGTATCGAGAATTTCCGCTGCCACCTTTTTCTCGGAAATGGAGAAATCCTCCACACCGGAATTGGTGGAATCACTCAGCAGCAGATCGACACCGATCTGTCCCATATACGCCATGACCTGATAATCGGAATTGGTTCCGACCGGAGTCAGGTCAAATTTGAAATCACCGGTATGGACAATGCGTCCGTTCGGTGTATTGATCAGAATTCCCAGAGAATCGGGAATGGAATGTGTCGTATTGAAGAATCCGCAGGTGAAATGCTGCATCTTAACAGAACTGCGATCATTGATTTCAATGATTTTCACACTGCGCAGCATTCTGCGCTCCTCCAGCTTCTTGTTGATCAGTGCCACGGCAAAGGCAGGGGCATAAATTGCCTCGATATCCACGCTTTTCAATAAAAACGGAATACCGCCGATGTGATCCTCATGACCATGGGTGATGATCAGAACCTTTCGTTTACGGTTGTTTTTTACCAGATAGTTGTAATCCGGAATGACATAGTCTACACCGAGAAGGTTTTCCTCAGGAAAACGAACACCAGAATCGATAATCAGTATCTCATTCTCGTGTTCAAAGCAGTACATATTTTTACCGACTTCGCCCAGTCCTCCCATAGCATAGATGAGAGTATCTCCGCGTTCCGTATTGATTTTATTATAACTGTTCTTTGTAGTCTCCTGATTGTTTCTCGGTGCAGTGTTACGATTATTTCGATGATTGTTATTCATAAATAACTCCTTTCTTACATACCAAAGTTGAATCTGCACCTGATATCTTTTACTATTATAGCATACTTTGAAAAAAATAAACGTGTTTTGCCGCTAATTTTCCTATGTAAGCGCATGTCTTTTGCTGACGGCGCCGTTCAGCCATAAGAAAATGCTCATTTCTGAGCATTATTCAATGACGATTGCTGTTGGATCCTCCCGCCATGGATCCTGTTTGTTTATGCGGTCATAAAACAACGTTCCTGAAAAATGATCGATTTCATGCTGAAGGACAATGGCCAGATAATTTTTAGCCTTGATCGTGATTTCCTGCTTCTGGAGCAGATCATATCCCTTCACGGTGATTCGCGCAGCTCTGGGCACGATTCCCTCATGCTCATTCTCAACAGACAGGCAGCCCTCTCCGTTTTTCAGATAGGCGCGCTGCACGGATTCGGATATGATTCGCGGATTGACAAGTGCATATTCATCAACCCCCTCCTCATTGGGGACAACCACAGCCAGCATTCTTTTTGGAACGCCAAGCTGTATGGCAGCGATTCCCACTGCAGGACGAAGATTCTCTTTCTCTGCAATTTCTGCATCCTGTGAGTCCCTGACATAGGTCAGCATGTCCTGCAGCAGCGTTTCATCCTCAGCACAGAGGGGAAGCGTGACAGGTTCACTTTTCGTACGAACGATTGCATCTGTATCTTTTACAATATCATCATAGTTCAAACTCATATGCAAACTCCTTTTCTTACGATACTATTTTAAACGCTTTTCTCTGAGAATGGAAGTGTTTTGCGAAATTATTGTGAAAAAACATGGAATCTATGATATCATAAAAGATACATGAGAAATGAAAAAGGGAGGAATGCGCATGCGGATAAAAAATGTAGTCTTAACGTTGAAGATGCCGAAAAAATTTGATTTTCTAATGCAGTTTGCCGTGTTGATTCTAATCCTGTTCGGTACTCTGATGATCGTATCCACCAATGTCGGAAATACGACAAAGGATCCCTATATCATACCAAAGGTTCTGGCTAAGCAGCTGTTTTTTATCATTGTATCCTATGCGCTGATGACCTTCTTTGCGAACAATTTTACAATGAAGCGTGCACAGAAGCTGTTTCCTATCTTTGGAATCGGCATCATCATCGCGTTGTTTTCCACACAGCTGTTTCAGGATGTGCTGGGAAGTAAGGCATGGATTCGTATTCCGATACCTGGTTTGGGTGAAATGACGATTCAGCCCTCCGAGTTCGCAAAGGTTTATATGGTTGTGGTGATGGCAGTATTTGTTGAGCTGACGGCTCGAAGACGCAAGTTTAAGTTTTGGACGATTGTCCGTATTCCGGTATATTTCTTTATGGTGATTGCGGCTGCCATCCTACTGCAAAAGGATTTGGGTACTCTTTTTGTCCTGATTCTGCTATGTGCCATCTGCTTTTTGATTCCCTCGCATATCAGTTTGCGCAAGCAGCAGCGATGGGTGCGGCTCGGGCTGATTGTCGGATGTATCAGCATCGTATTTATCATGAGTGAGCCGGTGATCAATTTCCTGAACGGTATTGGCCCCTTGCAGCACGTTGCTGTCCGTATTGAAAATGCCCTGAATCCGTTTACGGATCCGCATAACAACGGGTATCAGCTGATCAACGGTCTATATGGCTTTGCCCGCAGCGGATTTACGGGAGTCGGCCTGGGCAATTCCATTCAGAAATACGGCTATCTGACACAGTCGGATAATGACTTTATCCTGTCGATCATCGTTGAGGAGCTGGGGATTTTCGGGCTTATGGTCGTTGTGCTTGGCTATGTGGTCATTTTGCAGCGGCTGTTCTATTATGCCTTTCATACCAAGAGTGAGGGCTATAAGATTATTCTGGTAGGGACTGCCATGTATATCTTTATTCATTTCGCACTCAATGTCGGCGGTGTCAGCGGCTTGATTCCACTGACCGGTGTTCCGCTGCTCTTCATTTCCAGCGGGGGATCCTCGTTGATGTCCATCATGACAGCAATCGGCATATCCCAGTCTGTTATTTCCAGAATACGAAGACAGGGCAGTGTGGCAGTCAATGCGGCAGCCAAACAGCTGCCATATAAATAAAAAAGAGCCCTAAGGGGTAAAGGGCTCTTTAAGAAAGGGAAGAGGAGAAACAAAGATTGGGGGGTAACAGCCGTTTTACCGGCTGCACTATTATACTTCCCCTATGCATTTGCTTTATACATGAGGAGTTGAAAAAAATGAGAATTGTTGCAGGTGAATTTCGATCCCGCGTGATTTCCGCGGTCGAAGGCAATACGACACGGCCTACAACGGATAAAATAAAGGAGGCCATCTTTTCCCGTATCGGTCCCTATTTCGATGGAGGGGAAATGCTCGATCTGTTTGGCGGCAGCGGCAATATGTCTTTGGAGGCGATATCCCGCGGTATGGAGCATGCCCTTATCTGTGATGTCAGCTATCCCGCTATATCTACGATCCGCAAAAATGTGAGGACGCTGGATGTTGCCTCACGGGTGACCATCTGGAAAATGGATTATCGGCAGGTGCTGGCCAAGGCTTCACAGGAACAAAGAACCTTTGATCTGGTCTATCTGGACCCGCCCTATAAGAAACAGCAGATCTTGCATATTCTGCAGTATCTCGATACGCATGATATGGTGAGGGCGCAGGGCGATATCGTCTGTGAAAGCCTGAAGGAGGATGAATTCCCCGATAGCGTTGGCGCATTGTGCAAGGTGAAGGACGTCACCTATGGTATTACCCGCATCACGTATTATCGAAAGGAGTGCAAGGAATGAAAACAGCTATCTTTCCCGGAAGCTTCGATCCTGTAACACTGGGACATCTGGATATCATTGAACGCTCCAGCAGGTTGTTTGACCGGCTGATTGTCGTCATCCTGGAAAATTCGGAAAAATATGCCACCTTTTCTATGGAGGAGCGATTGGCATTTCTGCGCACCAACACTGCTCATCTTCCCAATGTGGAGGTTGCCGGCAATCACGGATTGACGGTTGATTTTGCCAGAAAGCACGAGGCGGTTGCAATCGTGCGCGGTGTCCGGAGTGTAAAGGATTATGAATACGAGCTGGATATCGCCAGTGTGAATCAGCAAATCGCTCCTGAAGTGGAAACGATGCTGCTGTATGCATCTCCGAAATATTCCTATGTATCAAGCTCCATCATCCGGGAGCTGGTAAAGTATGGCCAGGATATTTCTGCCTATGTACCAGAGGATGTCAGAATCGCCTTTGCGAATAGAACATAGAGAATGCTGGAAATAGCAAATGGTTGGAATGGCTCTTTCTTACTTTAGGGTAGTTGTATAAAAAAAGATTTCATGTTATTTTCAATAGATTTGAAATCTTTTTTTTGCCCAAGCTGGAGTAAACATCATTTGCATCATCTGTCTTTTTCCTTTATCCCTGCAAAAGAGAAAACAGATCATCGCCTTTCTTTTGTGGGAAGGCCATCGCTTAAACGCAATATCGTATGTCTGCTTCTTGGTGTCTGTAGAAAAGCTTCTTTTTGATATTTGCTTATGCTTTGAGAATGCTGTTCATCAAAAGGAGGGAATTACCTATACCTCCTTTGCAGATTCGATGACCTCATATTCATATTGTTCCAGTAGCTGCGATTGCTCCAGCTTGCGATACTTTAGGAAGCGAAGGCAGAGAAGCAACACTCTTGCGGCTTCCACAGATACGATTAGAATCAACAGCTGACACAGCGCAATCAGAAAGCCTCGTCTTATCATTTTTATCAGGGTTGAAATCAGATATAACAGAAATGCATAAACAAAATAATTGTGTGTTTTATGTGCGGATTCCCGAATTGCTTTCTCCAGCTTGCGCATATATACAGGGAAGTGAAAGAGCTCAATAAGGAAAAATAAGCCGCTGATTAGCCACAGGGTGGAGATTTTTTGCTGCGTGAGCTGTGCGATTTCCGCCTGCAGGCTGGAGGAGCATATGACGAATAGAAGAACGACTGTAACAAAGAGCATGTGCAGCAGGGTCTGTATATTGAAATAGGTAAAGGCGTGGTAGGTGATCACCATGCTGTTTTTGGACATCCAGTTGATCGGACGATACAGGTTGGCTGGAAACAGCATACAGATGATAAGACCGGGAATTGAGAAATCCGACAGCCGTCTATGCTGTGCTGCAGCTTCCTGTACGATTCTGCGTCTATGGATATTCGCCGGCAGAATGCTCGCATAGTCTTTCTCGGTATATGGTTCCCAGCTCCCTTTGTTGAACCGTTCCACTTGAAAGGGGATACCTTCAAACTTCAGCCGCTGCAAGAGAATATGCAGCTGTTCCGGACTCTGATAACGTCCTGTGGAAAAGGTGGAAATGCTTCTGTTCGCAAGAATCGCATCCAGTGCTGCTTTATGATCAAAGCCGAATTCCTCCAGAATCTCTGCGGCATGCACGGCAGCTGCAGTGTTCTGTATGGTAAGCCGCTCTTTGTTTTCCGCATCATCCGCAAAGGCATCCTCATCATAGACCATGTGTTCAAATTCTACAAACTCCTCCTTTCTGCGATAAAACAGCCGGTAAGCAGTTAGAAAACGGCATCCCATGCAGGTGAGGGTGAAAGCAGGAACAGCGAGCAGTACAGCATACAGCAATGGCTGCAGACTGCTTGGCAATAGCAGCTGCAAGAAAAAAAGAGACAGAACAAAGCCGCCCAAAGCGCGTAGCAACCGCTTTTGCAGGAAATCTGCAGGCTGATAGCTTTCGCTTGTTATTCGTTTCATAAGAAGGCAGTGACAGCCTATATAGCAGGGGATACAGGCAAGCAGCACAAACAGACAGATATCCATGATAGCATCGGACGCTGCTATATAGATCAATGTCATATAGCCGGGAATCATAGTCAGGAAAAGAATCCCCCAATACAGACTTCGTTGTATGAGTGCCGTATGCTTGTGCCATTGAATAAGGTAATGCTGTATCAGAATCACAATGGATACAAGGCTGGACAGTGCGCAGATACCATACATCAGCAGGGTAGACAGATAGGATGTCGTATGCTCCTCTGCGATATATTGCAGGTCGGCAAGAAACCATGAAAAACATGTGACAACAAAAAAAGCGGACATTGCGGTGCATAAAGCCGCTAGCAGCAGAAGCACACTTGCGGCCTGTTCGTTTTTTGTGACGGTGATATGCTGTCTGACATATGCAACAATAGGATCGTACATGGTAAACACTCCATTTCTTCTATAGTTTATCATAAAAGGATGACAGAGCCAATATACGTCAGCTGTATTTGGAAATGAATTCTAAGAATTCCATGCGGTGTATGAAAGAGAGAACCGTTGTTTTTTATGTTCTGCGATTTGTAAGGAAATTTTCAGATTGGGTACATAGCATTTCAGGATAAAGCATGGTATAATTACAAGGATATTGCAGAAAGGATGAACCGTATGAGTTCGATGCATTTTCAGCCGCCGAGTCAGGATGCGGTTAAAAATAAATTTATAACGTCCATGAGTATGCTGATCATCGTGGTCAGCCTGTATGTCACCTGCTATATGCTGTTCTTTCGCACGGTAGAGGTGGATGTCACAAAGGATGCAGGCATTGAATACCGGGGAGAGGATGGCTCCGCCAGTGTGCGGGTCATCAATCGTAACCAGAATTACAATCAGCGCATTCAGGAATTTATGGATTCTATCACCTATGAGGTGAAGCCTGCAAAAAAGCTGAAAAACGGAGACGAGCTTACCATAACCGCTCAATATGATGAGACACTTGCCAGCCGGTACCACGTGAATCCGATACAGAGTGTTCGCAAGGTGCGGGTAAAAAATCTTCCGGAGCGATTTGCGGATGTAACGGATATCCCTGCTTCGTTTCTGTCGAAGCTGGATGATCGCACCAACAGCTATCTCGATAAAAACATGGAACAAATTCTAAATGAGGATTTTACCTCGTTCTTCATCCGGTCACAGCCTGAGCTGGTTAATCAAAAGCAGATGTATCGCGTCTTCCTGGATGGAAAGAAATCCAGCGCCAAGGATAAAATCATCGATATTTATGCGATTACAGCAAAGGGGGAGGTCAACACCTCCAGTAAGAAGGAAACACTGGAGATGAAAGAGGATACCATTTATTATATGATTACATACAATGAAATCAATACATCCTTACGCATACTGGATGAGAATGTGTATGGAGAAAAGCTGATTATCGCAGAATCTCTGGATATGACGAAGGAGAAGCAGTTTATCAGCTTTATGAAAAATAAGTATAAGAGTGCATATGAGGTGCAGATCATGAAATCCGAAACAAGCAGCTGATAGGGTAAAGAAGCGAATGTTACCGTATTTGAAAAAGGATTTCTCTTTGCTGCCTGCTGTTTCTTATAGCATACAAGACTCCGATTTGCCTGTGAATGCAGGAAAGCAGGAGTCTTTTTTGTATTCTGTATCAGATATTGAAGCATGCAGGAGCTGGGCTGTTTTTTTCTTATGTTGCAGATTGGCAGTGTAAGATTTCAGCGGCGATGGGATTGGAAAGCAGAAAGCACAGCGCATATTAGCCATTTTATCATATGCATACGTGAAACTTCATGCTTTTTCAGCTTGTATAGCTAGGGACCTTGTGCTGTAAAAACTGAAACTATAGGGAATGGCGGTTTACTGTCACATTTTTGCGTTCTTTTCCTCTTATACAAAGAGCTAAAATGCAAACTACAATAGGAAAGGCTGTCTGCATAGATGGTTCTTACCTATATAGGTGTAAAAGCGTTTAGAAAGCTAAAAAGAAGAAATAAATTCCAGAATTACAGGGATTTATTCCTTCTCTTTTTTTAACAGCTTCCTAAATGGGTCATAAGCGAGGAAGAACTGCATGGGAAGACAGCCCTTTTGTTAGGCTCATCAGCACAACGTTATTTCAGCAGTGCGCCAACTGCATCCAGGTCCTGCGGTGCGCTCTTGTCAAAACGGATGACACAGGCATCCTGCTCACTATAGCGGGGAATCAGGTGCACATGGAAATGCAGAACGCTTTGTCCAGCCACCTCATGAATATTGCTTAATACATTCATTCCCTCAGCATGGGTACGTTCCATGATGCGTTTTGCGAGCATCTGTGCAACCTCCATGACATGCTTCATAAGCTCCGGCTCACAGGTTATGAAATTCTCTGTATGCTGTTTGGGAATCACCAGGGTATGCCCCTTAGTCACCTGTGAAATATCAAGAATAGCAAGCACGGTATCATCCTCATAGATACGGGTTGAGGGGATTTCACCGTTTACAATACTGCAGAAAATACACATAAGAATCCTTCCTTTCCTTTTTACGTATTATAGCAGAAACAGACAAAAAGAAAAAGAGCACGAAGCTCTTAATCCTGAACGATATAGGATTCATTGGTGGATTTGATACCATCGTAAATTTCCTTATCGTAGACTGTAAAATCATATTTTTTCAGATAATAAGCGGTTGCTGCCGGCTCAATATCGGTAGATGCCTTTTCAACGATGCTGTTGATGGCTTCCTCTTCAAAATCCTTCGGTGTTACACTTGTGACCTTTACAACGTAGTATTTCTTGCTTGCTGTATCCTCGATCACACCATCGATCAATCCCTTTTTGTTCGTGGATTTGATTTTGTCGAATACCGTTGTCGGTAATCCGCTTTTGGAATTGTAGATTTCCTCTGTTCCCTTATAGGTTGTCGTTGTTCCATATTCCTTCACAACAGCCTTGAAATCCTTGCCGTCCTTCAGCGCTTTTTGTGCATTTTCAGCTTTTTTCTTGGAATCAGCCTCCAGAATCTGTGCCTTGATTGGGTAATAGCTGTCAAACATGGCTTTTTCCTTTGCTTTTACATATTTCTTATTTAATTCCTTCTGCTGCAGGCCCGGATAAATGGATTTTTCCTTGTACTGCTCCAGATTATCGAAGCCGTACTGCTTCAGTGTATCCTGCAGACTGTCGCCATACATGCTCTTCAGGGATTTTACAGACTCCTCTGCTTCCTTTTTCATGGCATCTGTGATTTTGATATTTTCCTTTTTGTAAATCTGTGTTTTGACCAGGTTCAGGGTTTCACTTGCTCCTGCGCTGGTTTTGATCAGACCGAAAACATCCTCATTGGTAATTTTGTTGCCCTCGATGGTGATCAGTGCTTCGCTTCCATTTGAAATTCCTGCCGTGGCATCCTTACAGCCTGCCAGCGTGAACAGCATCATAGCGGCGAGCAGTGTACAAAGCTTTTTCATATCTCTCGTCCTCCTATTCCTTTACGTCCAGGATGTCCATGATCTGTTTTTTGACATCGTCATTCGCATATTTGATATCCAGCTTCTTTGCGGCTTCCCACAAATACGTGTTGGACAGATTTTCTGTACCGCTGGCAATCGCCTTGTACAGGGAATCCTTTGCCTTCTTATCTTTTTCCAGTTTCGCTTTATCTGTTTCTTCCACCTTGATCAAATGCCAGCCGTTATAGTTGTCATTGCTTTCCTTGACCCAGTCGCTGGTTTCTCCGGCTTTCAGCTTGAAGGCTGCATTTTTGAAGCTGTCCACATAAGAGGTGTCGGAATCCATATAGCCCAGATAACCGCCGTCGCTGGCACTGCCATCATCGCTGTATTTCTTGGCAACATCCGCAAAGCTGTCACCCTTCTTTAAGGCGTCCTCCACCTTTTGAATCTTTTCCAGCTCTTTCTTGGTCGGCTTGTTTGCATCCTCCATCTTAATCAGAATATGAGAAACCGTACGTGATTTCTTTTCCTTGTAAATCGGTGTAAACAGCTCATCCAGATGCTTGGAGATGTAGTCATTCTGCATTTTTTCCATTTTTGCCACAGTCATGCAGTACTCATACAGCTGATCGGAAGTAAATCCGTACTGTGCGATGTTTTGTGCAATCAGCGCATTTGCATCACTGCCGCTGCTGGCTGCCTGACTCTCCGCACTCTGCTTGATATTGGATTCATACTCCTCAGCAGTCTTTTTTAATTCATCTGTAGTTTTGATGCTGCTGTTGATAACCTCTGCCTGAAACTTCATGAACAGCATGCTTTTCCCATACGTTTTACTCAGATTCTTATACAGCTCATCCGCGGTGATATTGACATCACCCTTCAGTCCTGCAACCACATCCTTGCCGTCGACACTTTTTCCGGGAAGCTTTCCCTTGTTGGTGTCATAGACGCTGAATATCGCAAAGCCGATAAAAATCAGCGCAATCAGTACGACAAACCATTGCTTTTTCAGTATCTTGATCATAATGTCCTCCTAAATGAATACCGTAATATTATAGTGTATTTGCCTTCTAATTGCAATTTTTTGGAAGTGTTTCCTGTAATTTCACACAAAAGTTCAGAAAGAAATCACATGGCATTCGGCATATGTCACAGAAAGGTCTAGTTTTGTAAAATAAGCGGTTTTGCAGCCGTTTTTTGATCAATTCCTATTTCTTTTGTATGAAATGCAGCGAAATCAATCGTTTGAATTGTGAATTGCAGGAAAATTTGGTATGATAATAACCGGACGAAAGGATGATAATGATGAGTTGTTTACGTATTAAGGATCTGCACGTCAATGTAGATGGAAAAGAAATCTTAAAGGGGCTGACCCTTGACATACATAGTGGAGAAACCCATGCACTGATGGGCCCCAACGGGAATGGAAAATCCACCCTGCTTGCGGCTATCATGGGCAATCCGAAGTTTCAGGTAACCGGTGGCAGCATCACACTGGATGAGCAGGATGTTTTATCCATGGAGGTGGATGAGCGCAGCAAGGCCGGTCTGTTTTTGGGAATGCAATATCCAAGCGAGGTCAGCGGTGTTACCAATTCCGATTTCCTGCGCGCTGCGATCAATGCCCGCAGGGAGCGGCCGATTCCGCTGTTTTCCTTTATTCGCGAAATGGAAAAAACAATCAAGGATTTGCAAATGAAGGAGGATCTTGCGCATCGCTTCCTCAATGAGGGCTTCTCCGGTGGAGAAAAGAAGCGAAATGAAATCGTACAGATGAAGCTTTTAAAGCCGTCGATTGCCATGCTGGATGAAATTGATTCCGGACTGGATGTGGATGCTTTGAAAATTGTGGCTGAGGCTGTTGCGGCTATGCAGAAGGAGCAGAATATGGGGCTTGTCATCGTATCTCATTATGCCAGATTTTATGATTTGCTGAAGCCAACCCATGCGCATGTTCTCGTGGATGGACGTATTGTAGTCAGCGGCGGCAGCGAGCTGGTGGAGAAAATCGATCAGCAGGGCTATGACTGGATCGAAAAGGAATACGATGTGCAGGTTGTCAGAGAGGAAGAAAAGAAAGTTGAGCTGCTTGGCTCCTGCGGCGCAAGCAGGGGTGCATAATATGGAATATAGCGTACGCAGCGGCTTTGAAACGCTGGCTCTTTCACCCCGGAATACGGAAAAGCTGAAGCTTGTGGTGGACGAACGCATAAACGCTTCTCTGCTTGTGACATACAGTGGAACGTGGGAGTCTTTACAGGTGGAGGTCATCGTATCTCCGTATAGCTCTCTTACCCTCATGCTGAAAAACGAAGGCAGTGAGGATGTGGTGCTGCAGGTTGGCGGCAGTGTCTACCGCGATGCCTCCCTGACACTGGCTCTGTGTGAGCTGAATGCAGGCAATACACAGGCAGAGGTTACGCTTGATTTATGTGAAGAGGGGGCTTTTGCCATGCTGCGCAGTGCATGCATTGCCGCAAGTCGGAAGCAGTTTCACATGCAGTGCAATCATTTGCGGGCACATACCGAGGGTCTTATGGAAAACTATGCCGTTGTGGAAGAAGGCGGACAGTATTGCATGGAGGCTACCGGAAAAATCATCAAGGGTGCCCGCGAAAGCAATTCCCATCAGAAGACAAGAGTGCTGACGATGAGTGAGCAGCAGAGCAGTGAGGTGGTGCCTGTGCTGCTGATCGATGAAAATGATGTAAAGGCAAGTCATGCGACAACGCTTGGACAGCCGGATGAAAATCAGCTGTATTACCTGCAGACACGCGGACTTTCCCGCAGGCAGGCTCTCGGCCTGCTGACGGTCGGCTATATCATGCCGATCACGGAGCTGTTTGAAGAAGAAGACATACGAACTGCATTGAAGGACGAAATCGAAATGAAGGTGGGTCTACATGCTTGACAATGCAAATATCAGAAAAGATTTTCCTATGCTGCAGAAAACCATGCAGTCACATCCGCTCGTTTATCTGGACAGCGGGGCAACGACTTTAAAGCCCCGGCAGGTGATCGATGCGGTCGTCAACTATTATGAAAATTACGGTGCCAATGCGCACCGCGGAGATTATGATCTAAGCTATTTTGTGGATCAGGAATATGAACAGACCCGCAAGGATGTCGCAGCCTTTCTACATGCGGCGGATGCACGGGAAATCGTTTATACAAGCGGAGCCAGCTCTGCTTTGAATCTGGTGGCATACGGCTACGGCCGCAAGTTTCTGCAAAAAGGAGATATCATACTGACCAGTGTGGCAGAGCATGCATCGTGTGTGCTACCGTGGATGCGTGTTGCGCAGGAATGCGGAGCCGTTGTACAGTATGTGCCGCTGGACGCACAGGGACGTATTACGCTGGAGGCAGTTGCTTCCATGATGAATGAGCGCGTGCGAGTGGTTGCACTGGCACACATCAGCAATGTGCTTGGCTATCGTGCACCGATGCGTGAAATATGCGCTATGGCGCATCGCTATGGTGCTGTTGTCGTCGTGGACGGCGCACAGAGTGTGCCGCATATCCCGCTGGATGTCATCGATATGGATTGCGATTTTCTGGCATTCTCCGCGCACAAGATGTGCGGGCCGACCGGCATCGGGATTCTTTATGGCAAGCTGGAGCTGTTAAACGCCATGGATCCGCTGTATCTGGGCGGGGACAGCAACGCACGCTTTGATATGTGTGGAAATATTCAGCTGAAAAATGCACCGTATAAATTTGAGAGCGGCACGCAGCCGATTGAAGGAATCTTCGGTCTGCATGCGGCCTTACAGTATGTACAGGGCATCGGGCTGGAACATATCCACGCATGGGAAATGGAGCTGCATGACTATGCAATTCATGAGCTGCGCAAGCTGGACAATATCGAGGTATACAATCCGGACGCAGACACAGGCATCATCACCTTTAATGTAAAAAATGTATTTGCACAGGATGCGGCGACCTTCTTCAATGCGAACGGGATTGCCGTGCGCAGCGGACAGCACTGTGCCAAGCTGTTAAACAATATGTTGGATACATCCGCAACGATACGGGCAAGCTTTTATCTGTATACATCCTATGCGGATGTCGATCGTTTTCTGGATGTATGCCGCAGGGCTACGATGGAAGCCTGTCTGGATGTCTTTTTTTAGGAGGTCGTAAGAATGAGTGACTTAATGAAGGATCCGATGATTTTGCGTTCGATCATCATGGATCATTATGAATATCCAAGAAATCATGAGCTGACAAAGGAGGACGGCTATGTGCAGAAGCATATGGCCAGTGAATCCTGCATTGATGATATTTATGTACAAAGCAAAATACGAGACGGTATTGTGGAGGACGTGCGCTTTGACGGTGTGGCGTGCACGATCTCCACTGCCTCCACCTCCATCATGAGTGAGCTGCTGAAAGGAAAGCGTGTGGAAGAGGCGAAGGACATCATCGCGAATTATTTTCACATGATCGATCAGCAGGACTATGATGAGGAGAAGCTGGAGGAGGCTTTGGCATTCCATAATGTGGGAAGTCAGGCCAACCGGATCAAATGTGCCACCATTGGCTGGAAGGCGATGGAGGAAATGATCGAGGAAAGCGAGGAGCGTCATGAGTGAAACCAAAATTCCGGTAAATGAAGAATACAAATACGGCTTCCATGACGAGGATGTCAGTATTTACAATACAGGAAAGGGACTGACCAGAGAAACGATTCTGGCAATCTCTCATAAGAAAAA
Source organism: Clostridiaceae bacterium OM02-2AC (assembly GCA_003481775.1). Classification (GTDB taxonomy): domain Bacteria; phylum Bacillota_I; class Bacilli_A; order Erysipelotrichales; family Erysipelotrichaceae; genus Clostridium_AQ. The sequence goes on along the minus strand of QULU01000001.1, from coordinate 278,064 downwards.
GGAGCCGCAGTGGATGCTGGATTTCCGTCTGCGAGCGTTTGAACAGTTTGAAAGTATGGATATTCAGACATGGGGTCCGGATGTGACCAATCTGGATTTCGATGATTATACATATTATATCAAGCCAAGTGATAAAACGGAAAAAAGCTGGGAGGATGTTCCGGACACCATCAAGGATACTTTCGATAAGCTGGGGATTCCGGAGGCGGAGAAGGAATTTCTGGCAGGTGTAACAACGCAGTATGATTCCGAGGCAGTCTATCACAATATGCTGGAGGAGGTGGAATCCAAGGGAGTTATTTTCCTGGATACCGATACGGCCTTAAAGCAGCATCCGGATTTGTTTCAGAAATATTTCGGTAAGCTGGTGCCCTATACGGATAATAAGTTCGCAGCACTGAACAGCTGTGTTTGGAGTGGGGGAAGCTTTATCTATGTTCCCAAAGGGGTGAAGTTGGATAAGCCGCTGCAGTCGTATTTCCGCATCAATACGGAGCGCATGGGACAGTTTGAGCGGACGCTGATCATCGTTGATGAGGGTGCGGATGTACATTATGTCGAGGGCTGTACGGCGCCGACCTATTCCAAGGATTCGCTGCATGCGGCTGTCGTGGAAATCTTCGTGCATAAAAATGCACGCTGCCGGTATTCCACCGTGCAGAACTGGAGTGATAATATCATCAATCTGGTGACCAAGCGTGCAAAGGTGTTTGAAAACGGAAGTATGGAATGGATCGATGGAAACATCGGTTCTCAGACGAATATGAAATATCCGGCCTGTATTCTGGCAGAGCCGTATGCAAAGGGAACCTGCATTTCCATTGCGGTCGCCGGGAAGCATCAAATTCAGGATGCCGGAGCTAAGATGATTCATCTGGCAGATCATACCTACAGCAATATCGTTTCCAAATCCGTTTCCCGCAACGGAGGCGAGGTCAATTACCGCGGTCTGGTGCTGCATGGACCGAATGCTTCCTTTGCCAAAAGCAAGGTGGAATGTGATACGCTGATTTTGGATAAGCAGTCCCGCAGCGATACCATACCGACGAATATTTCAAAAAATATGACGTCTCAGATCGAGCATGAGGCAACGGTTTCCAACATCAGTGAAGAACAGCTGTTTTATCTGATGAGCAGGGGACTGAGCCGCAGTGCTGCGACGGAAATGATCGTAATGGGCTTTTTGGAGCCGTTTACAAGAGAGCTTCCGATGGAATATGCGGTGGAGCTGAACCAGCTGCTGAAGCTGGATATGAGTGATTCTATTGGATGATGTCAGAGCATGTGCGCTGCAGCGTAGAAATGCGTTGGATGAGAAAATGCGCATACAGTATAGCAGAGGCATCTGTGAGCGTGTACAGCCGCTGCTGCAGGGAACGGTTGCATTGTATTATGCAGCTGGCAGTGAGGTTGATCTTCGCTATCTGAATACAAGCGGGCTGCGTCTTTGTCTGCCAGTATGCAGCAAGACGGAAATGCGCTTTTATCATATTGATGAAACAACTGAATATCGGAGGAGCAGCTATGGAATCTGGGAGCCAGTCCATGCGCTGCCAGCCGAAGCATGGGAACTGGACATTGTTCTGGTACCTCTGGTAGCCTTTGATGAAGCCTGCAACCGCATGGGGCATGGCTGTGGCTATTATGACCGCTATCTGCCAGCGTGCAGAGCAAAAACAATCGGTATCGCCTTTGAATGCCAGAAGGACACCCTTCAGCTTCATGCTCATGACGTGCCACTGGATATGATTGTGAGCGAACAGCAGATTTATAGTAGAAAGTGAACCGAATGTGTGTCCAGCACATTCGGTTTTTCTTATAATTATATAAATGATGACATAAAAGAAATGAATTTTCCGAAGCATCAAAACTTTTTTGAATCTGCCTTCGTCTAATGAATGTAAGGCTTTAGGGTTTCTTCAAAAAAGCTACATTTTTGGCTGAATCCTTTGAAATACTGTATAATTCTAACGGAATGAACGAAAGCTTGTAGAAGATGGGAGAGATTATATGAATTACAAAACACCAGTTTCCCTTGTGATTGCGGCGTCAGCCTTGCTTATGCTGGGCGAACTGTTACCGTCAGCGACAGCTGATGAACAAAGCACACAGGTTGAAAAGGGGCATGCGGTTATGGCAAAGCTTGCGAAGCAGAGCGTGGCTTCCGTGGATAAGAAAATTGCGGCCCGGGAGCAAAAGGAACGTCTTCAGAAGCTTTCTTCCCCTACGTTGTCCCTTCGGTTTCAAAATTCACTGATTATGGGGGATTCTCTGGCAGAGGCATTTGGTGATTACCAGCTGGTGAGCAGCAGCAATCTTCTTGCCACACGGGGACGGCGGACAGACAATATCGATCAGGAGATCACTACGGCGATTACCATGGCACCGCGTACGATTTTTCTGTCCTATGGGATGAACGATCTGGAATATTGCAGGGGAAATGCACAGCGGTTCATCCGGCAATATAAGGAACAGATTCATAAGCTGAAAAAGGCATTGCCGGATACGAGAATTTTTATCAATTCCCTCATACCGATGGATGCGGCTGCGATAGCAAAAACGCCTGTATATGCCAGATACAGGGAGTTCAACCGTGCGTTACAGCAGATGTGCGAGGAAGAACAGCTCACCTTTATTGACAATACCACGCTGATGGACTGGTCAGCGGACGTGTATGAGCTTGACGGTGTGCATCCCAAATATTCCTATTATCCGATCTGGCTGGCACATATGGCAGGCGAGGCCGGTTTATGAAACGCAAAAGTATATATGCACTCTGTATTCTGTTCGCTGCCTTTGCATTTGCACTGCCCTTTGCCAGAGGGAGCAGGGAGATTGATCTGGACGCACTGAGGAAGCCGCTTACTCCCTATGTAACGAATATGGAGGTTAAGGACAACGCATGGCTTCGCAAGCAGTACCATCTGGATACCGCTGCTTATGAGCAGGTACTCGTCTATGGTACAGCATCTGCAATCGAGGCAGATGAAATCGCAGTGTTCAAGCAGTCGGATCAGACGAAGCGAAAGGCGCTTCTCAAGCTTTGTCAACAGCGTGTAGACCGGCAGCTGAAGAGCTTTCAGGGGTATGCACCCAGACAAAGTGCGCTTTTGGAAAAAGCGTCTGTTTATGAGGATGGGCGTTATGTTGTTGTCCTGATTCATCCGCAGCAGTCCCAGCTGCGGCAGCTGTTGAAAAAGGCCTGGTAGGAAGTGCTATGACATTTCCATCCATGATCTTCCTGTTTCTGTTTCTCCCCTGTACACTGGGACTGTACATCGTGGTGAAGCCGAAGGCAAGAAGGGTGCTGTTTCTCTTGTTCAGCCTGTTATTCTATGCATGGGGCGGGATTGGTGATGCCTGTCTATTACTGCTGTATGTCTGCCTGGTCTACGCCCTTGGCCGTTATATCGGTGCGGTTGAAAAGGAGCATCGTACACGGCGGTTGACGGAAAGCATGCTGCTTTTGGGGCTGCTGCTATTCTATTATAAATACTATGGATTTTTTCTGGATAATCTGTTTGCTGTTTTATCTGTTCCCGTATCCTATGAGGTGCTGCCGATGCCGCTTGGTATATCCTTTATCACCTTTACAGCTATGGCATATCTCATCGATATCCGTCGCGAGGTCATACAGCCTGCCTCCTTTTTACAGCTGGCGGTATATCTGACGTTTTTTCCCAAGCTCATCATGGGGCCGATCGAACGCTATGATGGATGGGAAAGACAGCTGAAAAGCACCTGGCAGCCTGCCATGCTGGAGGAAGGTGCCATCCGCTTTCTGATGGGGCTTTCTCAAAAGCTGCTGCTGGCAGATGCACTGGCACCGCTTTGGTCCTATACGAGCACGCACAGCGTATCGACGGCCAGCGCCTGGCTGGGGCTGCTCGCCTACACCTTTCAAATCTATTTTGATTTTCAGGGCTATATGAATATGGCGATCGGTCTGGGAAGAATGTTCGGTATCCGTTTGCAGGAAAACTTTGACCACCCCTACACCTCCACCAGTATCACAGACTTCTGGCGCCGCTGGCATATGACGCTGGGAGGCTGGTTTCGCGATTATGTGTACATTCCGCTGGGAGGAAATCGAAAGGGCTTGCTTCGGACCCTGCGAAATCTCCTGCTTGTATGGGGGCTAACCGGCTTTTGGCACGGTGCCAGCTGGACCTTTCTGCTCTGGGGGCTGTATTATGGCGTATTGCTCATACTGGAAAAATTTGTGCTGCACACATACCTGAAGCGGCTGCCATCAGCTGTGCGCATGCTGCTTACCTTTGTTATGGTGATGCTGGGCTGGGTGTTGTTTGCCAGCAACGGACTGCCTCAGGCGGCCACGTATTACAAACAGCTGTTTACCGCAGCAAATGGCTTCGCTGATATGCAGACCGTGTCACTGCTTGTAAACTACGGCTTCTGGCTGTGTGCGGCAGCCGTGTTCTCCACCAGCGTTCCGCTTGTATTAAGCAGTAATGTCATGTATGCTCTGCGTGCACAGCAATGGTATGTGAAGCCGGTGCTGACGTTTGTCGTGCTTATCATCCTGCTGTCCTGTCTGATGTCCGCAGGATACCAGTCATTTCTATATGTACAATTTTAAGGAGGTTCCGCTATGAAAATCAAAAAAGCTCTTCGCAGCTACGGTGTCATCGGGACGATGCTGCTATGTATGATCGGCTTTTTGCTGCTGCGTATCGGACATAGGGACATCGCTTTTTCAGAAAAGGAAAATCGTGTGTTGCAGCAGCGCCCCGCTTTGGATATGGCGGCTGTATGCAACGGCAGCTTTCAGAAAGAGAGTGAGGAATGGCTACGTGATCAGTTTGATCAGCGCTTTGCACTTGTACAGCTTCATGCCAACCTGAGCTATGCATTGGGAAAGCGAAAGCTGCAGGATGTCATAATCGGTCATAATGGCATTCTGTTTCAGGAACAGGAGAATCCAGATCATGAGCAGCTACAGAAAAAAGCACAGCAGCTGCAGGCATTCGCAAAGCGGCATACGGATAAAAAGCTGTCCATGCTGCTTGTTCCCAATAAATCAGCAATCTGGAGGGAACAGCTGCCAATGTACGAGCAGGGCGGTAATCAGCTGGATACGCTGAAGGACTTTCAGAAAGAGCTGTCATCTGCTATCACCTGGATCGATGCAGCAGCGCCGCTTATGCAGCATCAAAAGGAGGAACTGTACTATGCGAGTGATCATCACTGGACCACCCGTGGTGCCGCAGTTGCATTTGCGGCATGGTGTGCTGCAGAAAAGAAAAAAGAAAAAACAGAGTATGTGGTGTACACGGTAAACGATCAGTTTTACGGCACTCTGGCGAATGCCAGCGGCTACTATCGCGGAAGAAAGGATCATGTGGATATCTATGTACCGAAGAAAAAACAGGAGCTCATTGTCACCTATGTTGAGGAGCAGCGAAAAACTGCGACTGTATTTGAACAGGATAAGGCAGCATCCGCAAATCCATACGATGTATTTTTCGGAGGCAATCACGGTCTGTTGAAAATAGATACAGCACAAACGGGCAAGCGGCTGCTTGTTATTAAGGATTCCTATGCAAACTGCTTCCTGCCGTTCCTTGTGCCATATTACAAAAGCATCACCGTCGTAGACCCGCGCTACTATTATGATGATCTGGACAAGCTGATCAAGGAACAGGACATACAGGAAATTCTATTTCTATACAATGCCAATACCTTTTTCAGTGATACCTCACTCGGGGAGCTTCTGGAAGCAGGAGGATGAGCGTGAAATAACCGGTCAGCGGCTGAAAATCAGAATACTGCTCATATGCATCATTCCTTGAAAATATACTTTTATAGTCATACATGTGCCTTAAAGCGAGAACCCCCATCATTGCCATCCTTTCATTTTAATGCTTACGATACATCCGTTTATCTTGCCTGTAATACACCTATATGAGTGAATCGTGATACGATGCTGTTCCCTGAAAGAAATATCCGTTTCATCCTTTAAAGCCTCCTGAATTTTTGCATATGCCTGACATCGCGCATCGTAAGAAATGCACAGCACAGCAATAAAACAGTCTTATATAATAAGTCCTTTTGTGATACTATATACATACAGGTAAAAGCAGGAAGCGGTTATGGTAAAGGGAGGGCGACTACATGGAACAGGAAGCGACATTATATCGTCAGATCCAGCGTCAGATTCTGCAGGATATTTATAAAGGAACCTATCCCTATGGCACAAAGCTTCCTTCTTTACAGACACTGTGTGAGCAGTTTGGTGTCGGACGGAATACGATTCGGGCGGCACTTGCTTTATTGGAGAAGGATGGGGCGTTACAGCGAATTAAGGGAAGCTGTGCACGGGTAAGTCTGGATATCCAGCATTTGGAAAACAATCGTTATTTTCTGTATCGGATGGCCTGCTCACGCAATGGCATTGCGCATGTGTATGATGCTCTGGGTGTTTTGATGCCGGTAGCGATTCATGCGGCCTTACAGCATGCCGATGCAAAGCATTTGGAGGAGCTGCAGTGTGGGATTCGACAGCTGACACAGAAGGAGCACACCCTGTATGAGCTGAATGAAGCTTTGCAGCAGCTCTATCTGCAGGTTTTAGGCTTTCTGGGAAACACCTATCTTCTGGAGCTGGCAAAGCAGCTTCTTGATTTTCTGTACCTGCCCTATGCAAAGCAGGAGAATTGTGAGGAGGCACTAGCGGATAATAAGGGTAAGCTCAGTGAAACGCTCGCAAAGATTCTGCTCTTTGTCATGCAGAACAATCCATTTATGATGAAAAAGACGATTCGCTATTTCTGTGAGGCAACGAAAAAGGATAGCATGCGTTATCTGGATCGGGTCTGTGAGGGAATACATCCACAAAAGGATATTGAATTTGAATGGTATACGGGACGGGAGGTATCCTTTCTGTATATGAAGACGGCGGGAAGTATGGTAAGGGATATCGCGGAAAATCGTTATCCTGACGGACAGCTGCTGAATCTGGAGCGGCTGAGTGAGCGCTATGCGGTATCCCTGCGCACGATGCGCAGGACAATAAAGTTCCTGAATGACTTACAGCTTGTGGAAACACGCAACGGTCTGGGCAGTCGCATTGTATATTCCGCGCAACAGAAGATTTCCTGTATGCAGCAGCCACAGATTCAGACCTTGCTTGACTATTATATCTGTATGCTGGAGCTGACAGAGCTTCTTGCCAGAGCGACCCTTTCATCGTGTATGGAACGCTGTACACAGGAAGAGCTGGATGTGCTTGCGGAGAGGATTCAGGCACGGGAAGGTCTTTCACCGGAGCCGGTTCTGGATATCATAAAGCATCATGAGAATCCGTGTATCCGCAATATTGCAGAGCAGCTGAGCGAGTCGGTGAGTGGCAGTATGCTGATCCGGACGCTATTTCAGCACACGCCTGAAAAACAGATAGAGCAGAATGTAAAAGGACTGCGTCAGGCACTTGTAAACAGAGAGCGGCGCAAGGTGATACAGCTCATGCTGGAGCTGCTGCACAGCGAGACAGACCGCTGGAAAAAGCAGAAGTGCTAAAGCTGCTATCATTTGTATTCATAAAATAAATTGGCATATTTGCGGAAAGCCATGCACATTTACTTATTGGGATACGCACCTGATAAGTTTTTTTCATGTTATGAAATTGCTTTTTAGAGAATATTGAATATCTTACTAAAGAGGATGATTTCGCAATGAAAATAAACTTATATATTGAAATTATCACACATGCATCATATAATATTAAGAGGTACTATGACGTACAAGGGCTTTGCATAAAGGATATATGGAAATCCGAGGTGGATGAAATGAAAAAAAAGCCAGAAACAGGCGTGCAACGGACAAAACGCTATCGGATTTCGGATAAGAAGCAGACGCAGCCGATTTATGAGATGGTTCCCTATTTTGAGGAGGCTCTGCTTCTGGGGGATTCGCTTGCTGAATCCATTCTGGATTTTCGCCTGCTTCGGAAAAACAATGTGGTGGCAAACCGGAGCCGCTGCATTGACGATATTCAGGGAGATCTGCTGTTTGCTATTTCCATGCAGCCGGCTGTGATTTTCATGGAATACGGAAAAAATGATATTCTGCACTCTCATAAAGATTTTGAAGCCTTCATCACCTGCTATCGAAAGCAGATACGGATTTTGCAGAGCGCTTTACCAAAAACAGCGATTTATATCCATTCCATTCTGCCGCTAAGAAGTGATATCATGTGCTCCCATGGCGGGACGCAAAGGCATCGCAACTTTAATCAGGGGCTTGAGACCATGTGTGCAGAGCTTCAGCTCACCTTTGTTGACAACAGCCAGCTGCTGAAGTGGGAGGATGCGGTCTATGAGTATGATGGCATTCATCCCAAGTATCCCTTTTATCCGAAATGGCTTCGCCATATGGCTGATTGTGCGGGTCTGCTGTCGAAATAGAAGACTGACAAAGCCTTGCCACCGCTTAAAGATACGAAAATCAAATGCAGCTGTGTACAACAAAAGGTGCAGGCTGTGCCCGCACCGAAACGTCTGTAACAGATCGGCTATTATGGAAGAAGCCGAAGCCTTCCATACCGCCTGCAGTATTATTTCAAATATGTATTCAGAATAGCATCCAGCTGTTCTTTTTCTTTTTCCAGCCAGGTATTGAAATCGGTGCCGGCTGCAGTTACTGCATCGGCGATTGCCGCCAGAAACAGACACATATCCTCTTCTAGGATTACCCCTGCTATATTTCCAAAGCGTTCCTGATACAGGGAATCACTGCCCGATACACTCAGATTGAAGGCCGGATACGGCTTGCGGTCAATGACCTTTACCGTTCCCTGAAAGCCCAGCTGACCAATCTGATTGGTTCCGCAGGAGCTTGGACATCCGGAAATGAAAATTTTCGGCAGCACGTGATCTGCATAATTCTTTTCTCTGAGATAGAGGATGGCATCCTTCAGCACGCCCTGAGAATCCCGCAGTCCCACCTGACATGTGGAGGCTCCGATACAAGCTGTACTTTCTTCAAAGGTATTGCGGGCGCCATCTCTTGTGACAGCGAGCACACGCTTTGCCTCATCAGCGGTACAGTTGATGATATAAACACCCTGCTGCGGTGTCAGACGAAGCTCTACAGCCTCCATATCCCGGATGCAGTCATAAAGCTCCTGCAGCTTCTGCGGCGTCAGACTTCCGCCAATCGGATGATAATAGACGGCGTACAGTCCATGCTGCTTCTGTGCAAGGATGCGACGGTCATTGCATACGTCCTCGTTTCCTGTTTTTGTAATAGCTTTTTCTTCAACGGAAATGGTAAGGCTCTGCCCCTGCAATGCGCGTGCTAAGCGCTCCTGATATGCCTTCACAAAGCCCTCGCTGCCCAGCGTTTCCTGCATATAGCGCGTTCTCGCCTTGGCGCGATTTTCATAATTTCCAAATTCCATAAACATCAACACCATCGTAGATACATAATATAGGATAGTATCCGGTGCGACATGCTTGCCTACGCAAACACCCATGCGCGGATTGTTTCCTAGCCCTCCTGCACAGTATACATCAAAGGTATGGTCAGCATTTGCTACAAAGCCCAGATCGCGGAAGGTTGCATGTGCTTCGTTTCGTGATGAATTTGTGAAAGCAACCTTCAGCTTGCGGGGAAGGGTATATTTGTTGACGATGGACAACAGATAGTCTCCGACACGTGCCGCATAGGGGAGGACATCGAAAGCCTCCTGCGGATCAACGCCGCTCAGCGGTGAACACATGACGTTGCGGGGAAAGTCACCACCGCCTCCTCGGCAGACGATGCCGTGATCCAAAGCATCTGACATGATATAGGGAATCTCCATGCCGCTTAAATCATGCAGCTGGATGGTCTGGCAGGTCGTGAAATGCGCCCGGCTTACCCCATGCTCCCGACAGGTATCGCATACGAATTTCAGCTTTTCCTTTGTCATGACACCCTGATTCATACGAAGGCGCAGCATGAAGCTGGTGGCACCGCGCTGGGCATAGCTTCCAAAGCCTCCGGAATAGCCTTTAAATTCCTTTACATTCAGTTCCTTGTCCAGAAACCGCTTGGTCTGCGTGCGGAAATCCTCAATCTCCGAACGCAGTTCTTCTCTCAGATCTTCGTTCATAAGTTCCTCCTTGTCAAATTTGCACTCATGTATCATAGTAGCACGAAATTTAGACAGCGACAAATTTTTATGTGTTATAGGAGTATAAGGAATTCTTATACGCTTTCTATCCTGCCTGCTTGTATCTGCATCCCACAGCCTTTATAATATATCTGGTTAGGTTTTTAGGAAGAGGTGAAGGCATGGAGTTCGGTGTATTCGGTGTATCGTATAAGGAAGCCGATGCGGATGTGAGAGATTGCACTGCATTTTCCGACACGCAGAAATTGGAGCTGTACAATCAACTGCTGGATGTGGATATTACACAGGCTGTGATTCTATCCACCTGCAACCGCAGTGAGCTGTATTTTATATATGAAAAGGAAGAGCAGCTGGATCAGATTAGGGAGCTGTTTCTGAAGGCTGCCACAAAGAGTGTCCCACTGTTTTTGAAAACAGGAAGAAGGGCTGCCTGTTACCTGTTTGAGGTAGCTGCCGGATATCATTCCATGGTGCTTGGTGAGGATCAGATTTTGGGCCAGGTGCAGAGCAGCTATCAAATGGCGAATCAATGTCAGGCCTGCCAAAAGCAGCTGCATCGCATGTTTCAAAGCTGCTTTGCGGCAGTGAAGCAGCTGAAAACAACCTATCGGATCAGTGAGCATCCGGTTTCGATTGCATATCTGGCTGTGAAAAATATCCGCAATGCCATGTCTTTGCACAGGGCGAGCATCTTGGTGATCGGGAGCGGGGAAATGGCTGCATTGATGCTGCAGTATTTACAGGAAGAGGAGCTGTCAGCATTGTATGTGTGCAGCCGCAACCGGCATAAGGCGGAGCAGGTGATGTCTGCCTCAATGCAATACATTCCCTTTTCAAAGCGCTATGAGATTCTTCCACACTGTGATGTGATCTGTTCCATGACATCCTCTCCACATCGTATTTTACGCAAGGAGGATATGCCGCCTATTCAGCGAAAACAGATGTATGTGGATTTGGCGATGCCAAGGGATATCGATCCACAGCTCACACAAAGCGGTGTGGTAATCGATATCGATCACCTGCAGCGGGAAGCCGATGAGCAGCTGGAGCAGCGAAAAGTCTTGCTGCAGAAGGCACATCCCATGCTGGAGGCTGCGGCACAGGAGGCGTATGCGTATCTGCATGCACAACAGGTAGATTATCTGATTCAGTCCTTGCAGCAGCGAAGCGAGCAGATGGCGGTTGATACCTATGCACTGCTCCGTGCAAAGCTGCAGCTCAGCTCGCATGAGCAGCAGGTATTGAAAAAGGTTCTGCACACCTCCTTTCTGCGAATGGTCAAGGAACCGATGCTGACCCTGAAAAAAGCGAAGGGGCAGGATCAGCAGCTATATGCGCAGCTGCTGGAAACGATGCTGAAAGGAGATTAGTATGCATATACGAATGGGAACCAGAGGAAGTGCACTGGCACTGGCGCAATGTTCAGAGGTAAAACGGCTGCTGGAGAAGGCGTATCCTCAGCACACCTTTACGATTTGTGTAATATCGACCAAGGGAGACCGTATCCAGCATGTGGCATTGGACCAGATGAAGGATAAGGGAATCTTTGTAAAGGAAATCGAGCAGCAGCTGCTGGATCACACAATCGATCTGGCAGTACACAGCATGAAGGATATGCCCTCAGCTCAGGATGAGCGGCTGTGCTTTACCAAAACGCTTATACGAGAGGATGCCCGTGATGTACTCGTGCTGCGCAAGGCAGCATCCCTGCAAGCACTGCCTCTGCATGCACGCATCGCAACAGGAAGCAAGCGACGTAAATTTCAGCTGCTGCGTCAGCGTGAGGATTTGGAAATCGTCGGCATTCGCGGAAATATTGAAACGCGACTGAAAAAGATGGAGGAGCAGCAGCTGGATGGGATTGTTCTTGCTGCCGCAGGCTTAAAGCGGCTGCAGCTGGAACAATATATCACACAGATACTGCCGGAGCATATCATGGTTCCGGCTGTGGCACAGGGAGCAATCGCGATAGAGGTCTGCAAGCAGCGAAGCAATCTGATCGAGCTTGTTAATGCACTGTGCACAAAGCGTGTGGATGAGGAGGTCTGTGCCGAGCGTGCCTTTCTGCAGGAGCTGAACGGCGGCTGTCATACACCACTGGGTGCCAGATGCAGACTGCAAGAGGACAAAGCGGAGCTGTTTGCTGTTTATGGCAGTGAGGATGGGACAAAGCTGTTTGATCTGCATATGAGCGGATCAAGAACACAGGCACAGGAGATGGCAGTTGAGGCTGCCAGACGCTTGCGAAACAAAGTGGAGGAGAATCTATGATATATCTTACCGGGGCAGGCTGTGGTGATTGGGAGCTGCTGACATTGCGTGCGATGCGTATGATTCAAAAAGCGGACTGCATTTTGTATGATCGTCTGCTTGACCCTGAAATCCTGACGTTTGCACCGAAGCACTGTGACTGCATTTATGTCGGCAAAAGCGCTGGACAGCATGCCATGGCACAGGAAAAAATTCAGCAGCTGATGATTGAAAAAGCTGCACAATATGATATCGTTGTACGGCTCAAGGGCGGGGATCCCTGCGTATTCGGCCGTGTTGGGGAAGAAGCACAAGCATTGGCGCAGGCCGGTATACCATTTGAAATCATCCCCGGTATATCCAGCGGCATCGGCGGTCTGGCATTCGCCGGCATTCCGATTACGCATCGTGATTATGCCAGTGGTGTCCGGATCATGAGTGCACATGGCAAAGCAGACACTGTTTGCAATCTTGATTATGCCTGGATGGCCCATACCCGTGATACACTTATTTTCTATATGGGGCTGCGACAGCTGTCTGCCATCGTTGCGGGACTGCTTCAGGCAGGGCGTGATCCCAAAACACCGATTGCACTTGTCAGCAATGCCAGCCGTGCGACACAGACAATGGTTACCGCCACCCTGCAGGATATCGAAAGCAGAGATCTGTCCGCCATCGTTTCTCCCGCACTCATCGTTGTGGGGGAGGTGGTCCGGCTACAGGAGGAATTGAATTTCATGAAGCGGCGTCCCTTATTTCAAAAACGCTATCTGCTTCCACAATTTGCCGATGCGTTGCGGGAGCTGCAGCTTCAGCTGCAGGATTTCGGTGCTTCCGTTGATTGCGTAACAACAGGCCGGATTTGCGCAAACCCAGCTCTGCTGGATACAATCGATATAAAGAAAACAGATGTTCTTGTATTTTCAAGCCGTAATGCCATTGAGATTTTCTTTACACAGCTGCTGCAGCAGAAGCTGGATTTCCGTCAGCTCTTTGCTGTTAAAATCGCCGTTGTAGGAGAGAAAAGCCGACAGGTGCTGGCACGATATGGCATACAGGCGGACATTCAGCCAGAGCAGGAGGACAGTGAGCATCTGGCATTGGAGCTGAAAAAGCATATTCAAAAAAGCGACCGCATTGTCCTTGTAAAGGCGGACAATGATAATCACGTGCTGCTTGAGCAGCTGCAGGCGTATGCACATGTATCGCTTTGTAAGGCCTATACGGTGGAAGCACAGCCCTTTGCATTGCCACAGCATGTCTATGACGGTGTGCTGTTTACGTGCAGTTATCATGTACATGCCTGTCTGAAAAGGCTCATGATGCAGCAGGATGTTACAAGGCTGAAGGTCTACTCCATGGGGTCGCATACCACAAAAGCATTACGCAGCTATGGCTGTAAACAGATTATTGAGCTGCCGAAGGCGGATAAAGGGCTGTTCGGCGCCTGTATCATAGAGGAGGAAGCACATGTATAGAGGAAGAAGACTGCGGAAAAATCCAGTCATTCGTTCCATGATGAAGGAAACGGTACTGACAAAAAGAGATTTGATATATCCGCTGTTTGTCGTAGAGGGCGAAAATATATGCCGCGAAATTGAAACACTGCCCGGAGTTTATCATTACTCCATTGACCGCCTGAGTGAGGTATTGGAGGAAATGAGGCAGGCACAGGTGCTGTCCTGTATTCTGTTCGGCATCCCGCATCATAAGGATGCCTGCGGTTCTCAGGCATATGCGCAGGATGGTATCGTACAGAGGGCGATTCGCTTTATCAAGTCGTATGCACCGGAAATCTATGTGATTGGGGATGTGTGCATGTGTGAATATACCGACCACGGACACTGCGGCATTCTCAATGCTGAGGGGGACGTGATGAATGATGAAACGCTGTCCTATCTGAATCGCATTGCGCTTAGCTATGCACAGGCCGGCATCGATATGGTTGCGCCAAGCGATATGATGGATGGACATATTGCGTCCATTCGGCAGACTCTGGACAGTGCAGGCTTTCAAGCTGTTGCCATTATGGGCTACAGTGCAAAGTATGCCTCCAGCTTTTACGGGCCATTTCGTGCCGCTGCCAATTCCGCACCGAGCTTTGGAGACCGAAAAGGCTATCAAATGGATTACGCAAACAGGGAAGAGGCATTGCGCGAGCTGCAGGCTGATGTGGATGAGGGAGCGGATGTTCTGATGGTGAAGCCGGCGCTCGCCTATCTGGATATCGTCAAAGAAGCGAAGGAACAGTTCTCCCTGCCACTGGCAGTTTATAATGTCAGCGGAGAATATGCCGTGCTGAAAATGGCGGTGGATCGAGGACTGGTACGGGAGGAAGCAATCTTTGAAAGTATTTTGGCAATGAAGCGTGCCGGTGCTGATTTAATCATTACCTATTTTGCTTTGTATCTTGCCCGTAAAATAGATGAGGGGGTACAGTGATATGAAGCATACAGCAAGTCTTGCACTGTTTCGTGAGGCCTGTGAGGTGATGCCCGGAGGCGTAAATTCACCGGTTCGCTCTTTTTCCAGTGCCCATGCAGACTGTCTGTTTGCCAAACACGCATATGGGTCGCATGTTGTGGATGTGGATGACAATACATATCTGGATTATATCGGCTCCTGGGGGCCGATGATTCTTGGACACGCGCATCCGCTGCTTTGTGAGCATTTGGAGGAGGTCATTCAAAAGGGCATTAGCTTCGGCCTATGTACACCGCAGGAGGTAGAGCTTGCCGAGCTGATGATCGATGCCTATCCCGGTCTTGCCATGGTACGTATGGTGAATTCCGGTACGGAAGCAACAATGTCTGCCATACGGGCTGCCCGCGGATTTACAGGACGAGATAAAATTATCAAATTTGAAGGCTGTTATCATGGACACAGCGACGGCTTGCTGGTAAAAAGCGGTTCCGGGGCATTGACATTTGGAACACCTACCAGTCCCGGTGTTCCAGCGGATGTTGTAAAGCATACACTTGTATGCAGCTATAATGATCTGGCAGGTGTAAAGCGTGTAATCGAAGCAAACGAAGGAGAGATTGCGGCTATTATACTGGAGCCGATTGCAGGAAATATGGGCGTCGTAAAAGCAGAGCCGGCATTTCTTCAGGGCTTGCGCACCCTTTGTGATGGGCATGGTATCGTATTGATTTTTGACGAGGTGATCAGCGGCTTTCGGATACGGTATGGAGGCGCTGCAGAGTTCTATGGAATTGTACCGGATATGGCTTGCTTTGGAAAAATCATCGGAGCCGGGCTTCCGGTAGGTGCGTATGGCGGAAGAGCAGATATCATGAAATCGGTAAGCCCCAGTGGTCCCGTATATCAGGCCGGTACACTATCCGGAAATCCGCTGGCGATGCATCTGGGCTGCCGTCTGTTGCGCTATCTGAAGGAGCATCCAAAGATTTATACAGAGCTGGAGGAAAAGGGGGCTTATCTGAAAGCAGGCTTGCAGGCGATACTGAACCAGCTGCGATTGCCATATCAGATTCATCAGGTAGGAAGTCTGTTGACGCTGTTTTTTACAGAGCGAGAGATACGCAGCTTTGCGGATGTTCAAACCTGCGATGTGAACTTGTTTGAACGCTATTTCCGCTATCTTTATGATCATGGCATTTTGATTGCACCATCGCCATATGAAGCGATGTTTCTGTCGGCTGCCCATACGTATGAGGAGCTTGATGAGACCCTGCTCATGATGCAAAGGGCGTTGGAACAGCTCTTATGAGTCTGTGTGTGCAGCTGCAGCTAGCGGGAGTGCGCGTGCTGGTTGTCGGGGGTGGTCGCATCGCCTATCGAAAATGCTGCCAGCTAAAGCAGGAGGGAGCCGAGCTCGTCGTTATCGCAAAGCAGTTCGATGCCTGCTTTCAGGATGCTGCGTTCCCCTGTATAACGGCTTCCTATCAACCACAGCAGCTGCAGGGGCATATGCTGGTCATTGCCTGCTGTGATGATTCAAACAGCAATCGGCAAATATGCGAGGATGCAAAACAGGCAGGAATCTTCGCGATGAGTGTTCAGCAGGATTGCGGCGCCAGCATGCATGCGCTTGCCGCGGTGGAGGGGCAGGAGTATGTGCTTGCGGCAGGAACAAAAGGGGCAAGTCCGCTGCTTGCTCAACAAATTCTGAAGGAAATGAATACCTGCGTAAAGGATACCTATGCTTCCCGTATCGCAATGCTGCGAAACCTGCGATCATACGTTTTGCAGCATATACAGAAGGAGGAACGCTCCCATCTGCTTTCCCGTCTTGGAAAACTGTCCCAACATGAGCTGAATTGTGTGGTACAGGCCTTGCAGGGGAAAAGCCTGCAGCTGCTGTGCTTTCATGGCGTAAAGGAGGATGTAACAAAGGAGCTGACTGTCTTTTGCACCGCTTTCGAGCAAAGCAATCCAAGCATTGTAGCTGTGGCGGCATTTCTATCGGACGCTGTCTGCGATAGGTGTGCGCAGCAATCAGTCGAGCAATGGCTGCAGATTGTAAAGCCCTTGCGGATACCGGTCACACTGGTGCCGATGCTGTTTCAAAACGGGCGCTATTACAGCCGTCTTCTTTCTCTTAGGGATGAGACTGTCCGGGTAAAGCCGCTTATGTTTCAGAGGCAGGAAGAGGTTCGCCAATGTCTGTGGCGGATACGAAGGGAGAGCGGCTGTATCAATTTGCTTGTCATTTATCATTCCTGTGTGAATGGAGCATTCTGTGAACTGCTGAAGCGTATTATGAAAGAGGATGTCCATTTCTATGCAATTCATGAAAAGCAGACTATGAATTGTACATTGCCTTGGCGTGAGGAAAGCGTGGCGATTCTTCCCATGTATATGCTGCGGGGGAGACATTACCGTAAGGATAGTGATGGGGGCTCCGCTTTGGTTCAAAGCCTTCAGAAGCATAAGTGCAGCGTGCATATTCTGCAGACATCCTGCATAGAGCTGAAACCGTTTCAGGACTATATCATACAAAAAATGATGGAATGAAGTCGTATATCATTCCATCTTTTTTTAGTATATTTTGAATCCGCCAAGTTTGCGTATCGTTTCTCTTCCTGTTGCCTTGTTTTTGTTTTTTTACATAAACATAGTTTTTTAGAAGGATAAAGGTGGAATTCTACAGGATTCGAGCAGGGGATGGTATTCTGCACTTTTTTTTACATGCAGCTGTACATGGCGTTTAATGTACAAAGGCAATGTATCAGCTTTTAGCTAAGGCTTAAAGCTGCTTATACACAATATTAGAAATTTTTATAAGGTTATTACGGGAAAATAAAGCGCTTTCGTAGTATAATGGAGATAAGGAAAACAATGGAGATGGAGAATATTATGACAACACAGCAATTCCGAATTGAAAAAGATTCTTTGGGGGAGGTGCAGGTACCCTATGACGCATTATACGGTGTTCAAACGGTGCGTGCAACACAAAATTTCCCCATCACGCACCTGCGAACACATCCGGTCATGATCCGCTCTCTTGGCATGATCAAGAAGGCCTGTGCCATGGCCAATCATGAATGTGGTCATCTGGATGATGAACGGACAGGCTATATCATTGCGGCCTGTGATGAAATCATTCAGGGGAAGCTGGATATGTGGTTTATCACGGATGTCATACAGGGAGGTGCAGGGACAAGCACCAACATGAACGCCAATGAGGTTGTGGCAAACCGTGCTGCTCAGCTGGCAGAAAAACCACTTGGGACCTACGATTACATACACCCCAACGACCATGTGAATTTCGGACAGTCCACCAATGATGTATTTCCGACAGCCGGAAAGCTGACAGCTTTGTTTCTGGTTGAAGATCTTCTGGAGGAGCTGATGCTGCTGCAGGAGGCATTGTTGGATAAAAGCATAGAGTTTAACGATGTCATCAAGCTGGGCCGCACACATTTGCAGGATGCTGTGCCGATTCGCATGGGGCAGGAATTCCATGCCTTCGCAACTGCGATCGTGCGGGATATTCGTAGAATCAAAGTGGCCTTTTCCACTCTGAAGTCCGTAAATATGGGAGCTACTGCTGTTGGTACGGGAATCAATACGGATGAGCGCTACAAGCGTATCTGTGTAAAGAACCTGTGTGATATAACGCAGATTGAGCTGACGAGTGCACGTGATCTTATCGATGGTACCAGAAATGTAGATCCCTTTGTCTTTGCACATGCATCTTTAAAAACACTCTGTGTTTCTTTATCAAAGATGTGCAACGATCTTCGTCTGATGGCCAGCGGTCCCAAAACCGGACTGGCGGAAATCGTTCTGCCGGCGAGACAGCCGGGAAGCAGTATTATGCCGGGTAAGGTGAATCCTGTCATTCCGGAAGTATGCAATCAGGTCTGCTTTCAGGTATTCGGTAATGATGTCACAATCACGAAGGCAGCGGAGGCCGGACAGATGGAGCTGAATGTTTTTGAACCGGTTCTGTTTTTCAATCTGTTTCAATCCATCGATCTTCTGCGCAATGCCTGTCATACCCTGCGTGTACATGCCATTATGGGGATTCAGGCTAATACGGAGCACTGTAAAGAGGTGATGGAGAATTCTCTGGGGACAGCAACTGCACTCGCTCCTCATATCGGCTATGCACAGGCGAGCAAAATGGCAAAGCTGGCTCTGAAGGAAAATCGTAAGCTTAAGGAGCTGATTCTGGAAAATGGTCTGATGAGCAAGGACAAGCTGGAAGAGGTGCTCAATATCAGGGAAATGACGCGTGCCGGCATACCGGGTATGCATAAGAAAAGTAAGAAGCAGACCGGGCGTTAATGAGCCAGCTTCTGTATATCCTTCGCAACAGAGAAGAAGATGCGTTGTGCATCCGGAATATCCTGAGAGGGTGAATGCTTCTTTATTCGTTAAAGATATTTCGTATATTATTGAAATAGGCAAGTGGGAGGTTTCCATAGAAAGAAGGGAATCCTTCCTTTTTTCCTGTTCTTTTGACATAAGCCATCATTATCTCCATATACTTTAGTGAGGTAGATGCAAATGAAAAAACTTATTGTACTGTGTCTGAGTATATGTCTTGGCATGGGACTGCTTCCCCAGCAGATTCATGCACAGGATGACAAAGCAAAACAGGAGCCTGCACAAAGCTCGCAGGATCTTGCACCAAGTGCCAAGGCGGCATATCTGGTGGAAAACACAACCGGCAAGGTGATTTACGCCAAGCATGAGACGGATAAGCTGTATCCTGCCAGCATGACGAAGATGATGGGGCTTCTGCTTATCTTTGAAGCACTCCATGATAAGAAAATCAGCTGGGATGAATCGGTATCGGCAAGTGAATATGCGGCAAGCATGGGCGGCAGTCAGGTGTTTTTGGAGCCCGGGGAATCCATGAGCGTGCGCGATATGGTGAAATCCATCTGTATTGCCAGTGCGAACGATGCAATGGTAGCCATGGCAGAAAAGGTCGGCGGCAGCAATGATCACTTTGTGGCGATGATGAATGACAAGGCGAAGGAGTTGAAGCTGAGCAATTCCCATTTCATGAATGCGACAGGACTGCATGATCCTGAGCATTACACCTGCGCAAAGGATATGTCCATCATTGCCCGTGCGTTAATTGCCGAGGGTGGGGATGAGCTGCTGCGTATCACATCCACCTATGATGCCTATATCCGCGAGAATACAGACAAGAAATTCTGGCTCGTCAATACCAACAAGCTGCTGAAGCAGTATGAGGGTGTGGACGGTCTGAAAACAGGCTTTACCACAGAGGCTATGTCCTGTATTACCGTAACGGCAAAGAAAAAGGATCTGCGTCTGGTTGCTGTAGCGATGGGGGAGCCCAGCAGCAAGCAGCGTAATGCGGAAATCAAGCAAATGCTGGACTATGGCTTTTCCCAGTATGCACAGGGACTCCTATATCCGAAGGGGACAAGGCTACAGGCGTATACAATGGAAAACGGAAAGCCCTCCAGTGTCAATCTGGTTACCCTGAAGGATCTTGTCTATGTATTTGAAAAGGGAAGCGAGCCAAAGGAAACAAAGAAGGAGATCACGATTACAAAGGATACACCGCCATACAAGGCCAAGGAAGCCGTTGGTACGGTAAAAATCACGATGAGTGACGGCTATACGATGGAGGCACCAATCGGGGTCGATCAGGATGTCGAGCAGCTGAACTATCTGGATATCTTTATGAAGGCGTTTAGTGACACACTTGCCTGATTGCCAGAACTTGGCGTGTAAGAAAACGCATGACTTCTGCATAGACACATACAATAGAAACAGAAAAGAGGGATATGATGACAAGCGTACTATGGATCGTAGGCATTGCAGCTGTCTTCTTTCTGTTCGTTCTTCTGTATGCCTTGTGCAGAGTCAGTGCGGATGCCGATGAACAGGCCGGCTATATGGAAGAATACAGCAGTGATTTGGATGAAGCATTTGATGAGGAAGAGTTTTAGGCCAATGCTATTAAGATAAATAGAAAAAAGACATTATACAAAAAAAAGTTCTTACTCCATTCTGGAGAGATGAAAACAGCGAGACTTAAACACTATTGTATTTATCAATAGAAGTTCACTATTTGCACACACCCTTAAGTAAGTAAGAACCCAAAAAGTATAGGTGTCTTTTTATTTATGGTTGACAAAAATTAGAAAATCGTACGCTTTGTTACATTTCGCGTTATGTAAAATGTAGGAGATGTTCTTATATGATCCTTCGTAATAAATTCAACGCTTGCTCTACCTTCCTATTCGATAAAAGAATTGAGGGGATTGTGGTATGACTTCTATCCATACATCACCATTCTTTGAAAATAATTATACGCTTGGACTTTTTTGATTTAAGAGTAGGTTTTAATGATATCCTCAGCAATGCTTCTTTTTGTTATACACTGATCCATAGCCTGTTTTTCTATGTAACGATGAGCATCTGCTTCGCTCATTTTCAATTCGCTGATTAATAGCCATTTTGCTTTATTGACAATACGTATTTCTACCATTTTTTCCTCAATAGAGAGTGATTTCTTCTCGAATTGTCTTAGACGTTCACGCATACTTTCCATCCAGTAAAGTGCTTGTGTCAAAATCGATTTAGAGGTTGGTTTTGGTAATGTAAACACTCCGTGCTCAGCTACTTTATCGTGAATAGCGGCATGTATATCGGCTTTTACTAAGAGCAATACAGCGGTTTGCTTTAGCGTGCATGTGTCAATTGCAAAACGTGTCCCTGCATCATCCGGTAACGGGGAATTAATAATAACAAAATCGTAGGATCGCTCAGCAATCATTCTTTTTGCCACACTGATACTGGTTACTTTATGTATAGGAGAATATCTGGATTCAGAAAGCAACTCGCCGATGGCAGAAGTAAAGCTGTCTGTTGCTGATACGATAAGTATATTATAGCAACGCTCTTTTAGGCTCATGCTGCATTCCTCCTTCCATTTATTGATATTATCTATTACAGTATATTTCTAATATTTTAGTGGGAATATGTTGTTTGATGAATTCACTGTTAAGGGCTGATTCACAGGCATCTCTTAATGAAGTTGGTAACATTTTTAACTTGGAAAGTACATCTGCATCAGCTTTATAAAGATCGATATCCGTAGGTTCTGCTAATTGCAAATGATTCTGAATACCATAGAGTCCGGCATATATCAGTAATGCAAATGCTAAATAACTATTGGCTGTCGGATCGGGAGAACGAAGCTCAGCACGACGATATTTTCCTACTGCAGCGGGAATTCGAATCAGTTGCGAACGGTTTTCACTAGACCAAGAAATATACTGTGGTGCTTTATCATTACCAAATCTTTGATAAGAGCAGTTTAATGGATTTAAAAAGAGAGTCATATCACAAACTTTTTCAAGAATACCTGCAATAATCAGGTGTAAATAATCTGAATCATCATCTGCCTTAGCTGAAATGTTAATATGAAAACCGTTGCCTGGTTTATCAGTAAGCGGTTTAGGGCTAAAATCAGCAATCAGTCCATTACATCCGGCAACGGTTTTCACAACTGTTTGAAAAGTCATTGCATTATCTGCGGCTGTAAGTGGATCAGAGTAGCGAAAATCAATCTCGTTTTGCCCGGGACCTTGTTCATGATGAGAACGTTCCGGATAAATGCCCATTTGTTCTAAAGTAAGACAAATTTCACGTCGGATGTTTTCACCTCGATCATCCGGGGCAATGTCCATATATCCGGCATTATCATATGGTTTTTTGGTGGGTTCCCCGGTTTCACTTAATGTAAAAAGGTAAAATTCCTGCTCAGCACCAAAGTAAAAATGAATACCTGCCTTATCTGCATCCTGAATGGCTTTTTTCAGTATGGAACGCGTATCACATTCAAATGTCCTTCCATCAGGATATGCTATATTACAGAACAATCGAACAACTCGTCCATGCTCCGGTCTCCAAGGTAGCGGCATTAATGTATCTGCCTCAGGATGAAGAAGTAAATCAGAATGTGTTTCATCGCTGAAGCCGGCAATAGCGGAGGCATCAATGGCAATACCATCCTCAAAAGCACGAGGCAGTTCATCCGGCATAATGGATAAATTTTTTTGCCTGCCGAATACATCACAAAAAGCAAGCCGTATAAACTTAACATCTTCTTCACTCACATACTGTAAAACTTCTTGTTTTGAATACTTCATAAGCGTACCTACTTTCTTTTAATTTGCTACATACATTTGTTTATATGGATTTTTGCTGTCAGGAGTAATGACGGTAAAAGCGGCATTTAATATAGTTTCTAAATTCTGTCCTAAATCAAAAGAATATTCACAAAGGTATTCTTCGATTTCTTTCATATCATCTAAAGTTGCCACTTTGGCTGTAACCTGTTTTGGTAAGTTGATATTGTCATAATTTCCACGAATATATAGTTTACCACCATGCATTCCTGTACATGGGAAATTACCGACAATATGCTCGGACTTGGAATTTAAGCCTAAAACAATAATGATTCCCCCTGCCTGATACTCACCTAAGAAACTTCCGGCAGAACCACCGATGATCATGACAGGAATCTTACGTTTGTATGCCTTCATATGGATTCCAGCACGATAACCCGCATTGCCTTGTACATAGATTTTACCACCACGCATAGCATAGCCGGCAGCATCACCGATATGACCATAAATGATGATTTTTCCCTCATTCATCGTATCACCAACTGCATCCTGTGCATTTGCCTTTACTGTGATGACTGCATCATTTAAGTACGCACCCAGGGCATTTCCGGGAATCCCGTGTATGGTGATATTTTTATTAGCCATACCGGCTCCGATAAAGCGTTGTCCACAGCACGATTTTATAATGTAGTTATCGTCTGTTTTACGGATCAATTCATTTATTGTTTTGTAATCTAAACCTGTAGCATCTATCAATTGCATTATAGCATACCTCCATTCATATTTTTATGAGTTTCTTTAGAATATCTTTTCAATGTATCGAAATTGATGCTATTAAGTGGTATCAGTTCTCTGATGAAATCCAAACAAGCCGATCATTCACCTGCATAGGAGATACCGAGAATTTCTAATTCTTTTTCATTCAGACCAATTCCACGAAGCATAAGACGATTACCGCGCAGTGCTTCTATAGAATTAATTCCCATGCCACCCATAAGTTCTTTGATTTCATGTTGCCATGCCTTCAGTAAGTTTATTAACCGTTTACTTCCAATTTTGGGATCAAGTCTTTTTACAAGGTTGGAGTTCTGCGTGGCAATTCCCCAATTACACTTACCACTTTGACATGTGCTGCAAAGATGACAGCCCAGAGCAAGTAAAGCGGCAGTGGCGATATAACATGCATCTGCACCTAATGCGATTGCTTTAACTACATCAGCGGCAGTTCGAATGCTACCACCTACCACCAGAGACACATTGTTACGGATTCCTTCATCTCTAAGCCTTTGGTCAACTGCAGCCAATGCCAGTTCGATTGGAATACCTACATTGTCACGTACTCTGGTTGGAGCAGCACCGGTACCGCCACGGAAACCATCGATGGCAATGATATCTGCACCACTACGGGCAATACCGCTGGCAATAGCGGCAATGTTATGCACAGCAGCTACTTTAACGATAATTGGTTTTTTATACGCTGTAGCTTCTTTTAGGGAAAAAACAAGTTGTCTTAAATCTTCAATTGAATAGATGTCATGGTGGGGAGCTGGAGAAATGGCATCAGAGCCTACGGGTATCATGCGAGTACGAGAAACATCACCGACAATTTTGGCTCCGGGCAAATGTCCACCAATCCCAGGTTTAGCACCCTGTCCCATTTTAATTTCAATTGCAGCTCCTGTATTCAGATATTGTTCGTGTACACCAAAACGTCCGGATGCCACTTGGACAATTGTATGCTCGCCATAGCAATAAAAATCTTCATGCAAACCACCTTCACCGGTATTATATAAAATGCCAAGCTCAGTAGCAGCAAGAGCAAGTGATTTATGAGCATTGTAGCTGATAGAGCCATAACTCATTGCAGAAAACAGTAACGGCATGGACAGTTCTAGTTGCGGTGGTAATTTACAAGAGAGATCGCCGTTTGAAAGACGCTGAATCTTTTCCGGCTTTTTACCAAGATAAACCCGTGTCTCCATTGGTTCACGCAGGGGGTCAATGGAGGGGTTCGTGACCTGAGAAGCGTTAATAAGTATATTGTCCCAAAAAACAGGAAGTGGTTTTGGATTACCCATGGAGGACAGAAGAACACCTCCGCTATTTGCTTGCTTGTAAATTTCTTTTATAATATCATTCTGCCAGTTGGCGTTTTCACGTAAAGTACAATTAGTTTTTACAATTTTTAAGGCTCTTGTAGGGCAGAAGCTAACACAGCGCTGGCAATTTACACAATTACTGTCATCACATTTCATCATGCCCTTTTCTTCGTCATAATAGTGAACCTCGTTCGCACATTGTTGTTCGCATACACGGCAGTGGGTACATCTGTTTTCATCTCTGACAACTTCAAATTCAGGATATATAAATTCTAAGCTCATTCATATGCACCTTCCTTCACTTTAACGATAACTGGTTCTCCGCCAACAGGTGCCCAGATATTTTCAGCATCTGGCTCCATCATGCGGATTGCTGCCTCCTCACTGGCAATCAACACTTTATCGTCTTTTTCGCCAACGACCATAGAGCGGAGTTTAAGACGATCATTAAGAGCCATCAGTCCTCCGTTAAAACCGAATACAATAGAAAAGGGACCTGTTATCAAGAGACTGGAAAAGATGGTTCTCAGATATTTTAATTTCTCCCGCATTTCCAAGTTTTTTTCAGTAGAAAGGGTGCTCCAAAAGGGTGCTGCAATCACATGGGCAACTTCTTCTAAAGTAAGTCCCTGTACACGAAGAAGATAATCCATCATATATGTAATCACTTCTGTATCTGTCTGTAAGGTACATTTATATCCGAACATTTCAATGAAACGTCTGTTCGCATCATAAGAGGATATTTCACCATTATGAACTATAGAATAATCAAGCAAAGTAAAAGGGTGTGCTCCTCCCCACCATCCAGGTGTATTTGTTGGATAACGTCCATGAGCAATCCAAGAATATCCTTCATATTCTTCTAATTTATAAAACACTCCCACATCTTCGGGAAAGCCGACAGCTTTAAATGTTCCCATATTTTTACCACTGGAAAATATATGTGCACCAGGCATATCTTTGTTGATTTTCATAACAGTCCTGGCTACGAATTCCTTTTCGTCTAATTGCATGGTTGTCATAACGGATTTCAGAGGATCAACAAAATATCGCCAAATAATAGGTTCATTTGTAATGGCAGGAATCTTACATGTAGGAATCAGTTCAGAATGAATGATTTCAAAGTGCTCCTTTAGAAAAGATTCACATGTTTTTCTCGTGGTTCTGCATTCATAAAACATATGGAATGCATAAAAATCCTTATACTGCGGATAAATACCGTATCCGGTAAAACCACCTCCTAATCCATTTGAACGATCATGCATGGGTTTCATAGAATCTATAATCATTTCTCCGGACATTCTGTTTCCTTCTTTGGAAATGACAGCAGCAATAGCACATCCGGACGGGATTCGTATTTGACCTTCTTTCTTCATAGAACTACATCCTTCCTTTCAAATATAACAAAAAATATAACAAAAAAACAAAGACGCTCATTTAAAACAGAAACTTACCTGTTCTTTAAATGAACGCCTTTGCTCACTTAAAGAATTTATACACCTGTTTACAGTTTTTGTCAACAAAAAGATTTGTTTTCAGAAAACGAATGAAAAAAGATGATTGACAAATGAAAAAAACGGGTGTATAGTCTTTAAGCGTAAAGGCAATGGTGTCTTTGAGGAATATACCTTGAAGAATCTTTGCCTTTTTTATTTTAGGAAAACAAAGCAGTTTAAGAGAGGAGAAATACGGTATGACATATGTTGATGAAGTGATTGCGCACGTAGTAAAAAAGAATCCTGCTGAGCCGGAGTTCCATCAGGCTGTGAAGGAGGTACTGGAGTCTTTAAGAGTAGTGGTAGATGCAAATGAAGAAAAGTATCGAAAGGATGCCCTACTTGAGCGTCTGGTTCATCCCGAGAGACAGATTATATTCAGAGTACCTTGGATAGATGATAAGGGACAAGTACAGGTTAATACCGGTTACCGTGTTCAGTTTAATAGTGCAATCGGACCATATAAAGGAGGTCTTAGATTGCATCGTTCTGTAAACTTAAGTATCATTAAATTCCTGGGATTTGAACAAATTTTCAAAAATGCACTTACAGGTTTACCGATTGGCGGCGGAAAGGGTGGTTCTGATTTTGATCCTAAGGGGAAGTCAGATCGAGAAATCATGGCATTTTGTCAAAGCTTTATGACAGAGCTTTGCAAGTACATTGGTGCAGATACGGATGTTCCGGCAGGGGATATCGGAACCGGGGCAAGAGAAATCGGTTATTTGTTTGGTCAGTATAAGAAAATTCGCGGAGTATATGAGGGGGTTCTTACAGGAAAAGGATTAAGCTATGGCGGATCTTTGGCAAGAAGTGAAGCTACAGGTTATGGTTTATTATATTTGACTGAGGAATTGTTGAGGTTAAATGGTATTTCCCTTAAAGGAAAGACAGTTGCGGTTTCCGGTTCAGGGAATGTTGCAATTTATGCAGCAGAAAAAGCGCAGCAATTAGGGGCAAAGGTCGTGACAGTAAGTGATTCTACCGGGTGGGTATATGATGCTGAAGGGATTGATGTTGCAGTTCTTAAGGAAATCAAGGAGGTTAAGAGAGCAAGATTAACGGAATATAAGAGTTATCGTCCGAATTCAGAATATCACGAAGGTCGTGGTGTATGGTCTGTAAAGGTAGATTTGGCACTACCGTGTGCAACGCAGAATGAACTTACGTTGGAAGATGCAAAACAGTTGGTAGCAAATGGCTGTTTGGCTGTCTGTGAAGGTGCAAACATGCCTACTACACTAGAAGCTACTCAATATTTACAGAATAATGATGTTATTTTTGCTCCGGGTAAGGCAGCTAATGCTGGCGGTGTTGCAACATCCGCATTGGAAATGTCTCAAAACAGTATGAGAATGAGCTGGTCGTTTGAAGAAGTGGACTCTAAATTAAAAGATATCATGGTAACCATATGTCATAATATGTCAGATGCTACAGAAAGATATGGAGCAAAGGGGAATTATGTATTAGGTGCGAATATTGCCGGATTTGAAAGAGTGGCAGAAGCGATGAGTGCACAAGGTATTGTATAAACATATAGAAGTAAAGGCAAAGGCGTCTTTCATGCAGATACAGCATGTAAGACGCCTTTCTTTTATGATAAATGATTTAGAAGAAGGACAGGTGGAAAAGGAGGAAAACATTATGAAGAATGTTTCGGAGTATTTTGGTAATCTGGTGTTTGATGATAGGGTTATGAAAGCAACTTTATCTGCAGAAGTATATCAATCTTTGAAGAAAACGATTGATGGAGGGGAACGGTTGGATATCAGTGTAGCAAATGCGGTAGCTGGTGCTATGAAAGATTGGGCAGTGGCAAATGGAGCTACTCATTACACACACTGGTTTCAGCCTCTTACCGGAATTACAGCAGAAAAGCATGATAGCTTTATAACTCCATCACCGGATGGTGGAGTTATTATGGAATTTTCAGGAAAAGAAATGATTAAGGGGGAGCCTGATGCATCATCGTTTCCATCCGGAGGGCTTCGGGCAACTTTTGAAGCAAGAGGATATACTGCATGGGATCCAACATCTTATGCATTTATCAAGGGGAAGACATTATGTATTCCTACGGCATTCTGTTCTTATGGTGGGGAGGCCTTGGATAAGAAAACCCCATTGCTTCGTTCTATGGAAGCACTGAATAAGCAGGCTCTTCGAATTTTACGTTTATTTGGAAATGAGGATGTAAACTATGTGCGTACTTCGGTAGGGCCGGAACAGGAATATTTCTTGATTACCAGGGAGATGTTTGATAAGCGTCCGGATCTTCAGTATACAGGAAGAACACTTTTCGGTGTAAAGCCTCCAAAGGGGCAGGAAATGGATGACCACTACTTCGGTGCCATTAAGCCGAAGGTTGCAGCGTTCATGGAGGATTTAAATGATGAATTATGGAAGTTAGGAATTCTCGCAAAGACCGAACATAATGAAGTGGCTCCGGCACAGCATGAATTAGCGCCTATTTATACTACAACAAACATTGCTACGGATCACAATCAGCTTACCATGGAGATTATGCAAAGGGTTGCTATCAAACATGGTTTGGTTTGCTTACTTCATGAAAAGCCTTTTGCAGGAGTGAACGGTTCCGGTAAGCATAATAACTGGTCTCTTGCAACAGATACCGGTGTGAATCTTCTTTCACCGGGTGAAACGCCATATGAAAATGCACAATTCCTATTATTCCTATGTGCAGTTATCAAGGTGGTCGACAATTATCAGGATTTACTTCGTATTTCTGTCGCAACAGCGGAAAACGATCACAGATTAGGCGCAAATGAGGCTCCTCCTGCTGTAGTATCGATGTTTTTAGGGGATGAACTGAACGCAATTTTAGAAGCAATCGAAACAGATGCACCATATATAGCAGCCGGAAAAACGAAGATGAAACTGGGAGTAAGCGTACTCCCTAGATTTACAAAAGATACGACAGATCGTAATCGTACATCACCATTTGCCTTTACCGGTAATAAATTCGAATTCCGTATGCTTGGTTCATCAAACAGCATAGCTTGTGCAAATATTATGTTGAATGCGGCAGTCGCGGAGTCTTTGAAGATTTATGCGGACCGATTAGAAGGTGTAGAAGATTTTGAATCAGCACTTCATGAAATGATTAAGAAAACAATTAAGGATCACAAGAGAATCATCTTCAATGGCAATGGATATGATGACAATTGGATCAAGGAAGCTACAGAAAAGAGAGGACTTTTGAATTACCGTACAACGGCGGATTGTATGCCGCATTTGATGGATAAAAAAAATGTAGATATGCTTACATCTCATAAAGTATTTACTGAGAGAGAATTGGAATCAAGAATGGAAATCATGCTTGATAACTACTGTAAGACTGTCATTATAGAGGCAAACACTATGGCGGAAATGGCAAAATGCTCCATTGCTCCGGCGGTTGAAAAATTTACCGCAAGCCTGGCGAAAAATGCTTCCATAAAGAAAAGTCTTGATGGTTCTCTTCCATGTGTGTATGAAACGAGTATAGTAAAGAAGTTATCTATCCTTACAGATAAGATAGACATGGCTGTTGATGAGCTAAAGACTTCTCTTGTGGAAATTCAGGATGTTACAGGAATCATAGAAGAATCTGTCATGATTAGAGATGAGATACTTAGAAAGATGAGCGAGCTTAGGATTGTTTGTGATGAAGCAGAAACGCTTACATCAAAGGAATATTGGCCGTATCCTTCCTATGGAGATATTTTGTTTAGTGTGAAATAGATAAAGAAAGAGGGATGAAGATTATGTTATACAGTCCTGTAAACACGATTTGGGTACTTGTTGGAGCTGCATTGGTATTTTTTATGCAAGCGGGTTTTTCACTCTGTGAGGCAGGATTTACCAGAGCCAAAAATACTGGAAATATTCTTATGAAGAATTTAATGGATTTCTGTATAGGTACACCGGCATTTTGGTTAGTAGGATTTGGTATTATGTTTGGTGCAGGAAACGGTATCATAGGATCATTTGATCCACTTATCAAAGAAGATTATGGCAATATACTCCCATCAGGTGTACCGCTTTGGGCATTTGCAATTTTCCAGACTGCATTCTGTGCAACATCCGCGACCATCGTTTCCGGAGCCATGGCGGAGAGAACAAAATTCAGTGCATATTGTATTTACTCCGCCGCCATTTCATTGTTGATTTATCCTGTTTCCGGTCATTGGATCTGGGGTGGAGGATGGTTATCAGAGCTTGGGTTCCATGATTTTGCAGGTTCAACCGCAGTCCATATGTTGGGTGGTGTCTGCGCAATGATCGGAGCTGCTATTCTGGGACCACGTATCGGTAAATATGATAAAAATGGTAAACCGAAAGCAATCTTAGGACATAACATTACGTTTGCAGCTCTTGGTGTATTTATTCTTTGGTTCTGTTGGTTCGGTTTCAATGGTGCATCCACTGTCGGTATGGATAGTGATGCATTGTTGGAAACCGCAGGTCGTGTATTTTTCAATACAAACATAGCTGCAGCAGTTGCCTGTTGCACTACTTTGATTTTTACCTGGGTTCGCTATAAGAAACCGGATGTATCAATGACTTATAATGCAGCACTTGCTGGTCTAGTCGGTGTAACTGCAGGTTGTGATGCTATGTCCTCAGTAGGAGCGGCAGGTATCGGTATCGTATGTGGTATTTTAGTAGTAGTATCCATCGAATTTTTTGATAAGATTGCTAAGATTGATGATCCTGTTGGGGCAGTATCCGTTCATTGTGTTTGCGGAGCTGTGGGTACGATTCTAACCGGATTATTTGCAACAGGCGTTACCACTGAAAAAGGCTTATTCTATGGAGGTGGCTTGCATTTCTTCCAGATTCAGACATTAGGTGTAATGTCGGTAGCAGCCTATGTGGCATTTGTAATTACCATTGTGTTTCTTGTTATCAAACATACGATTGGACTTAGAGCTGATAAAGAAGATGAACTGACAGGTCTGGATATCTCAGAGCATGGTTTACTTACCGCCTATGCAGGATATGCAATGCTTCCTGATACATGTGAAGAAGACAGTGTTGAGCCGGTAACGGTGTCGCAAGATGTTCCTCTTGACGAAGCGGTTGAGGTAAAAAAGATGCCAAGCTTTCATGATGAAATGCCTAAGATTACAAAGATTGCAATTATTTGTAAGGAACATAAGCTTGAGGCATTAAAAACATCTATGATGAACCTTGGTATTAAGGGGATGACAGTTTCCCATGTACTGGGGTGTGGTGTACAGAAGGGGAAACCGGAATATTATAGAGGTGTTCAGGTAGAAGCTACCCTACTTCCGAAGGTACAAGTGGATATCGTAGTAAGTAAAATACCGGTAAGGAATGTCATTGATGCAGTGAAAAAAGTACTTTATACAGGACACATCGGAGATGGTAAGATTTTTATCTATGATGTAGAAAATGTTGTAAAGATTCGTACCGGTGAAGAAGGGGTCGATGCTCTTCAGGATATAGATTAAAAATAAATAAAAGCGTTTGAGAAAAGAGAAGTAACATAGGTGATTGCTTACAGCGAGTATGGGATGGTGAGAGCCATATAGTGGAGCCTGTGCGAATAACACTTTTCGAGCTGCAATCTGAAAAGATATTCTTAGTAGGTGCGCCGTTTCGTTATGCGTAAAGGAACTAGTCTTGTTGAAGACTTGGAAAATGAGAAAAAATATAGGTGGCACAGCGAGTACAGCACTTGCCCTATAGAATGCTGAAACTGATTTTGGAGGAAAAATATGTGTTCTATAATGGGTTATTGCAGTCGCAGTGCTGCCTATGATACGTTTATGAAAGGATTTGAGGCAACGATTTCAAGGGGACCTGATGACAGTAGAGTGATGGATACCGGTAAGGGGTATTTGGGTTTTCACCGTTTGGCGATCATGGGACTTCATGACGCCGGTATGCAGCCTTTTCAGTTAGATAAAAGTTACGCTGTTTGCAATGGAGAAATATATGGATTTGAGGAACTTAGAAGCAGGCTGTCAAGAAAGTATGAATTCAAGAGTGATTCAGATTGTGAAATAATTTTGCCCATGTACAAGGAATATGGTACGGCTATGTTTGCCATGCTGGATGCGGAGTTTGCATGCATTATTTATGATGGAGATCGTGAAGAATATATCGCAGCAAGAGATCCGATTGGTATACGACCGTTATATTATGGTTATGATATGCAGGAGGTGATTATCTTTGCCAGTGAGCCAAAGAATTTAGTAGGTATAGTTGAAAATATCATGCCGTTTCCTCCCGGTCACTATTATAAGGATGGGGAATTTATATGTTACCTGGATATTTCAACAGTTACGAAAGTTTGTGAAGATGATTTAGAAAAAGTATGTAGAAATATTCGTGAAAAGTTAGTCTTAGGTGTGGAAAAACGTCTTGTAGCAGATGCAAAAGTTGGCTTTTTACTTTCAGGGGGGCTGGATTCTTCCTTAGTTTGTGCAATTGCAGCTAAAAAAAGTAAAGAAGCAATCAAGACATTTGCAATAGGTATGAATGAAGATGCTATAGACCTGAGATATGCAAAGCAGGTGGCAAATCATATCGGAAGTGATCATACTGAGATTTATATGACACCGGATGATGTAATCGCATCGCTTAGAACCGTGATATATGTATTGGGTACTTTTGATATTACTACGATTCGAGCTTCGATAGGAATGTATCTGATATGTAAAGTGATTCATGAAAAGACGGATATCAGAGTTTTATTAACAGGTGAAATTTCAGATGAATTATTCGGATACAAATATACAGATTTTGCGCCAGATGAAGAAGCTTTTCAACTAGAATCACAGAAGAGAATAAAAGAACTCCACATGTATGATGTGCTCCGAGCTGATCGCTGTATCTCTGTGAATTCTCTGGAAGCAAGGGTCCCGTTTGGGGATATAGATTTTGTAAAGTATGTAATGTCTATCGATCCCAAGCTGAAAATGAATCGATACGGAAAGGGGAAATTTTTACTTCGTCATGCTTTTGAAGTGGGAGATTATCTTCCTGATGAAATCCTGTGGCGAGAAAAAGCTGCATTTTCAGATGCGGTAGGACACTCTATGGTTGATTACTTGAAAGCATATGCTGAAAAAATATATACGGATACAGAGTTTAAGGATAAGTGTAAGAAATATGATCATGCACAACCCTTTACAAAAGAATCTTTACTATACCGTGAGATATTTGAAGAGTATTACTTGGGACAAAGCAAAATGATTGTAGATTTTTGGATGCCGAATAAAGAATGGGACGGTTGTCATGTAAATGATCCATCGGCAAGAATTCTTTCTAACTATGGTGATAGTGGAATTTAGAAAAAGACAGATATGATGTGGGCTTATAGAAATAAGGAGATGAATGAATGGCGATTCATGAGGAATGTGGCGTGTTTGGAATCTTCGGCACTAAAAGGGAAAATGTTGCAAACATTGCTTATTATGGTTTATATGCACTACAGCATCGAGGCCAGGAGAGTTGTGGGATTGTTGTAAATGACGATGGTGTATTTTCATCATATAAGGATTTGGGACTTGTGAGTGAGGTGTTTTCGAAGGACACACTATCAAGTTTATTGAAAGGAAATATGGCGGTCGGTCATGTAAGATATGGAACAACAGGAGGAACTACCCGTAGTAATTCTCAACCTATTGAAGTAAATCATCAGAGGGGAAAAATGGCAATCGCACATAATGGGAATTTGAGTAATACATTAGAGCTTCGAGATAAATTAGAACTATCCGGTGCAATTTTTAATACCACAAGTGATACTGAGACAATTGCTTATGTTATTACAAGAGAAAGGCTTAAGGTTTCTAGTATAGAAGAAGCGGTAAGTAAAGCAATGAATTCTTTGGAAGGTGCTTATTCATTGGTGTTAATGTCTTCTACCAAATTAATTGCGGCAAGAGATCCACATGGTTTCAGACCGTTATGCTATGGTAAGATGATGGATGGGAGGTATGTAGTTGCTTCAGAGAGCTGTGCATTATCTGCAGTAGGAGCAGTCTTCATAAGAGATGTTCTCCCAGGAGAAATCGTTGTTTTTAGTGAGGAAAATGTCGTATCTCGAAAAGAACACTGCAATAAAGAAAAGAGAAAGACCTGTATCTTTGAATTTATTTACTTTGCCAGACCGGACTCTGTAATAGATGCTATTTCGGTATCATTGTCAAGGTGTAGAGCTGGGGAATTATTGGCAGAGAGTTATCCTGTAGATGCAGATGTTGTGATTGGAGTTCCCGATAGTGGCATGGAGGCAGCATTAGGTTATGCAAAAGCATCAAAAATACCATATGGAATCGGTTTAATAAAAAACAAATATATTGGTAGAACCTTTATTTCTCCGGGGCAGGATGAACGTCTAGATCAAGTAAGAATAAAATTAAGCCCCGTTAAAAATGTTATAGAAGGTAAAAGAGTTGTATTGATTGATGATTCCATTGTCAGAGGTACAACCAGTAAACGTATTGTGAAACTACTCAAAGATGCAGGCGCAAAGGAAATACATATGAGAATTTCCGCGCCGCCATTTTTACATCCCTGCTATTATGGCACAGATATTGATTCTGAAGAGAATCTGATTGCTTGTCATCATAACATACGGGAAATAGAGAAAATCATAGGTGTAGATTCTCTTGGATACTTACCGATTGAAAAATTAAGCAGGTTGGTAGAGGGAACTGAATATTGTGCAGCATGCTTTAATGGAGAGTATCCGACAAATATACCGAAGGATATTCGAAAAGATCGTTTTGAAAGAAAGTTATCAGAAAAAATCAGTTCCGGGTAGGGAAAGGAACAGTTTCCATTCATAACGAGGATTGCTGATATTGATACTGCGCAAATGCATGGTTTAGGAAATGACTACCTATACAATTATGGAGAATGAAAGCATTAATCAGAGTGGGAATCGGTTCTGATGGAATCATCACAATAACAGAATCTGGATTTATTTGGTTGAGATAAAACAGTTATAATCATGGAACCTGCTTATCTGGCCAGTGTAGATGCCGATGTTATTGTAGGCAATCGTATATTCAAAAGGTTATGCAGCTATTTTTACAGAGGAAGGACAGAAACAGATTCTTCATAACAATTTATAAGCAAGATTCAGCTTGTTTAATGAACGCATTGGATATGTTGGGGTTTTGATAGCATGAAGGTAAAAATGCATCATATTTTCTAATACATTTTTCTTATCTATTTAACTTAATGACATTGGGGCTTTAGCACATCTTTTTTGTGAAATGGCAGGAATGATTCTCGATAAAGCCTTCCTGTAATCAGCAAACTTCGTCCTTATGCAAGTAGGATGAAGTTTATTCTGTCGAACCTCCGGATGCTTTGTCGAATATCCCCAAAGGCAAATGAAAACGTGGTAAGATGATGGCCGGAGGGATGAAACATGAAACATCAGTATATTGACGGTATCCTTTACTTTTATTTTTACGGGGATCTGGATAACCTTACCGTTTGCAATCTCAAGCAGATCTGCATCGACCTGATAGAAAAATATCAGCCCAAAACGGTTAAGCTTGATTTTGAAGAGGTCACCTTTGTGGACAGCACCGGCATCGGCTTTGTCCTGGCACGCTACAAGCAGCTGCAAAAGCTGCATGCCCAGCTTATTTTATGCAATCTGTCCAGAGTCAACCAGACATTGTTCAAGATGTCCGGGATCTTTCAGATCATGAAACATGAGAGAAATGAGGTAAAGCTATGAATACGATGAAACTGGAATTTGTAAGCAGACTGGAGAACGAGGCATTTGCCAGAACGAGTGCAGTAGCTTTCCTGATGCCGCTGAATCTGGATATGGAAGCGATTATGGAAATCAAGACGATGCTGGCAGAGGCGATTGTCAATGCCATGATACACGGCTATGAGAGCAGAGAGAGCGGAACAATCGTATTGCAGATTTCCTATGATGAGGAATTTATACATATGACGGTACAGGATGAGGGCTGCGGCATCGATGATCTGCAGCTGGCAATGCAGCCATTATATACGAGCAAAAAGCATATGGAGCGAAGCGGTATGGGGATGACGATCATGCAGACCTTTGCGGATGATTTCCATATTGAATCGGAAAAGGGAAAGGGAACGCTTGTCACGATAAAGAAAAGAATCCATCATGGAAAAGACAGCGAGCAATGAGGAGCTGATTGAACGGATCCGATTGGGGGATGAAGACGCGAAAAGCTGCTTTGTTCAACAGAACAGCGCGCTTGTCTATTCGATTATCCGGCGATTTTCGCGACAGCGGATATCGAATGAGGATCTGTTTCAGATCGGCTGTGTCGGTCTGATGAAGGCATTGAATAATTTCGATACCAGCTATGAGGTGAAATTCTCCACCTATGCCGTCCCTATTATCATGGGAGAAATCAAGCGATTTTTCCGTGATGACGGCAGTATCCGTATTTCCCGCAGCCTGAAGGAGGGCTATCTGCAAATGGTGAAAGCCAAGGAGGTTTTATTGCAGAAGCTGAACCATGAGCCGACCTATCAGGAGATTGCCGATGCGATGGAGCTGGATGTGGCAGATGTCATACTGGCATTTGAAGCGAATCAGTTCATCTATTCACTGGATGAAACGATTTATGAAAATGACGGCTCTCCGATTTTGCTGGAGGACAAGGTGTCTAACAAAAAGGAGGAGGATGTCGTCATGAAGGTTTCCCTGCGTGATGAAATTCAGAAGCTGGATCAGCGGGAACAGCTGCTGCTGCATTACCGCTATGATCTTTCCATGAAGCAGGAGGAGATCGCGCGAAAGCTGAATATTTCTCAGGTCCAGGTCAGTCGGCTGGAAAAAAAGATCATTAAGAAGCTGAAGGAGCGTCTGGCAGTTGCCTGATGCTTTTTTGTGCTGTCTGCTTCCTGTCATGCACAGCATACGCTTTTTGAATATCACCTGTATAAGGATATGCCGTTAAGGCGTTCAGAGTGTGATGAAAGCAATATAAGCGAACAGGTCTTTTCGGATCATCACCTCCCGCAGGAAATCAGCAGCATCGTACGGCTTTATTTCAAAGCGATGCTTGTTGTTTTTTTCACTGCTTTGCCTTCGTCAATGCGCTCATACATACCATAAGCGAATGATGAGTATCCTGCGCTTGGCATCACCTGTTTCTCATCATACAGATAGATGTATGCGCTGCTGAGGGAATACAAACGCTGAAGTGCACTCCTGCCTGTGTCATCTGCCGCCTTCTTGTACCGTGTGAAAAAACATGCTATAATATGGGTTCGAGAAAAGAATGGATGTGTAACTATGCCGTTATCAGAATTTTACCTGATGAATGACGAGCAGATTGCTTCTCTGCATACGCAGCTCGCAGAAAATTTTTACGACGACGACTTATATAAGACGGTATTTATGGATGACAGAACACGATTAAAAACCTTGCGCTACCTGTTTCGCCACTATGTAAAGGCATTGCAGCCGTATTGCCATTTTCTGGCGGATAGTGCGGAATGCAGAAGTGTCATGGTCGTATGGGATTCCACTCTGGAGCGACCGCTGCAATATCACCTGCAGCTGCTCTGGCTGAATTTGAAAATGATTCCCATGCTGGCAGGGCTGCGGTCTGTGAAAAGTATCCGGCATGTTATTGAATGCTGGGATATGTTTACGAGTCGCTGGATTCAGGAATTCGTACAGGGGGAGTATCTGCATCTGGATTTGTTTTTTACAAAAAAAGAGTATCGTGGAACCGGCATTGGCTCCACCATGCTGAGCGCACTGCTTGCGCATGCACAGGAAATCGGGAAGGATGTCACGATGGAAACGCATCATGCGGAAAACCTTTCTCTTTATTATAAGGCAGGCTTTGTGCTGATGAGTGAAATCACGCATCCCGATCATGACATCCATCAATATAATCTTATGCGAAAATGCATCAGAGAGGAGAATCTGAATGAACAGTAAACATCGTGTGCAGAATTTCTGGAATTATTTTCTGACGATTCAGCAGCCGCTGGAAACCGCTTTGCGTGAGCAGGACCGTCACGAATATGAGCATCTGCTCAATGATATCAACGAACAGCTGAAGTCTGTATGCGGCTGTAAGCTGGAAGTGGAAATGAGTGAAACCGGCTTTTTTGAAATGACATTTGCGACCGGTGGAGATAAAACAGCTCAGCTGTGCAGTGCGTTGCTAAAAAAGGATGCTCCCCAGCAGCTCAGTGAAAACTGGATCATCAATGCCTTTCGTCCGCCGTTGAGTGAGCGGGCGCTGAACAGCTATCTGCAGCTGAACGGACAAACGGTTCGCGGTGCGGATTTCAAGGTGTATTATACGATTGAAGAGGAATCCAAGACAGTGGAGCTGAAGGTTTACTGTGCGGCGTTACAGGGGCTGGAGGAAGCAAACAAGGAAAGCATTGTCGCTTATATGCTCGAGCTGTTTATCGGAGAGCTGGAATTTGAAGCACGGATTTCCCACGTGGAACTACTGGATGAGGAAATCGATGAGGAAAATGTCTGTCTGCTGCCGAATCTGTATGAGGATCTTTGCGATATTATCGTCGATCAGGAATGGATGGAATATCATGATCCCTTATCCATCTATATGGCCTATAAGCTGGATGAAAAGCCGGTCAGTGAAACCCTGCGCCGGGATATGAAGCTGATTGTCACCACCAATCCGCAGCTGCAGGAGGAGGTTCTGAATAAGGAATATATGACCTGCAAGGATTTTGCCGATAAGGGCGGAGAATACGGCTATCTGTATTATGAAAAGCTGTATGAGGATGAAAAGGAAGCGCTTGTCCGCCAGCAGCTGGAAAAAGAAATCAATGATCTATTGTATCCGATGTCCATTGCACGCACGATGGGTGGTGCTATCGGTATCTATTATTCCTATATTGATCTGGCGGTTTTTGACCGTGACGGCTTTGCAATCGCGCTGGAGAAAATCAATGAAAAAATGAAGTTTAAAATTTATTATCATTCCTTTTTGGAAGACTAGGTCCCATAGGGGCCTTTTTTGAAATGTTTTATATCGTATTGTACAGCACAGCCGCCTGCGGCTCAAGAGGTTTGGATGCTGCAGGCCGTTAAGGATGAAAAGCACAGGGAAGCGATAGCCGCAGAATCTGGTCCTCAGGCACGCCTGCGTGACATCGCTGCTTTTTCAGCTCGCAAACAGGACGGCTTGCTGCTTGCTATTCGCGCTTAGCCGCAAGTACCGTCGTATTTTCTTAACATAAAACAGAGCCTGCTTCCATATACTGGTAACAGGTGATCGTATGTTTACAACAATATTTGAAGTGCTTTCCAATGCGTTATGCTATGTGGGCTACATCCGCAGCAACTCCTTTCAGCAGCCGCTGGACAAGGAGGAGGAGGCGCGCTGCATCTCCCTGCTGAGCGAGCGAGATGAGGAAGCCAGAAACAAGCTGATTGAACACAATCTGCGTCTGGTTGCTCACATCGTAAAGAAATATGATATCAAAAAGGAACAAACGGAGGATCTGATCAGCATCGGTACCATCGGACTCATCAAGGCGGTAGATTCCTTCAAGCCGGAAAAGGGGCATAAGCTGACAACCTATGCCTCTAAATGTATTGAAAATGAAATTCTGATGTATTTGCGCAGCAGTAAAAATTACTTTCAAAACGTTTCATTGAATGAACCGATTGCCACAGACAAGGATGGCAGTGAGATAACACTGATTGATGCCATTTCCTCGCCGGAGGACAGTAGCATTATCGATGATATGATCGTGGAGGATAACATTGCACGATTAAAGCG
Organism: Clostridiaceae bacterium OM02-2AC; assembly: GCA_003481775.1. Lineage (GTDB taxonomy): Bacteria > Bacillota_I > Bacilli_A > Erysipelotrichales > Erysipelotrichaceae > Clostridium_AQ. The sequence goes on along the minus strand of QULU01000001.1, from coordinate 237,714 downwards.
CTATATCCATGTTCTGGATGCAAGAGAGCTTGAAATCATCACCAAGCGTTTCGGATTATACGGGCAGGAGGAAGAAACACAGCGGGAAATTGCCAGACAGCTGCATATCTCACGCTCCTATGTATCCCGTATTGAAAAGCGTGCCTTCATGAAAATCTATCGGGAATTTCAAAAGGAAGAAAAGCGCAAGGAGCGTCAGCGTCAAAATAGGGAAAAGGAATAGGTCAGACCAGCAGCTGCTGGTCTTTTCTGTGTTAAAGGATATGGGATACAGGTGCAGTTAGCTGCAGGAGACAGACTGTTGATCAGCGCATAGCGGTGCCTGTATGCAAGCTGCCCTGTGCAGTGCAGCTTATGGTCTGAAGGAAGCAGGCAGCGAGAAAAAGCAATGCCTGTGTGCATCGCTTGTTTTCTGAGATGGGATTTGTTTTCTATTTGCTCAGCAGATATGCATATAGCAGCTGAGCCGTCTGCACAACGCTTTGTATATGACAGCGCTCCATGCCGTGAGATGCAAAGCAGCCCATACCGAATGCTGCAGCATACACATTATTTCCTGCGCGTATCGCTGCACTGGCATCGGTGCCGTAGTGATAAAATACATCCACGCTGTAATCCAGCTTCGCTTCCTTGGCAAGGCGAATCAGCTTCGTTGTCAGTGCTCTATCATAAGGGGTATAGTTATCCTTTGCACAGATGCTTACCTTCGTTTCGCTGCCGCAGTAGTCCGGACCGATCAAACCGATGTCCAAAGCGACATACTCGCTGACCTCCTGTGGCAGATAGGCGCCGCCATGTCCGATTTCCTCATATAGCGGAAAGGCGAACAACGTGGTATACTGCGGCTTTCTGCCGGTTTTTTGTAAGTCCTCCAGCACAGCGAACACAGCTGCCACTGCCGCCTTGTCATCGATGAAGCGGGATTTGATGAAGCCGCTTTTTGTATACTGATAATCCGGATCGATGGAAATGATATCCCCGTGCTCGATTCCCAGAGCGCGCACCTCATCACTGCTGTGTACCAGCTCATCCAGTATGACCATCATATTGGATTCCTCGCGAACGGCGCTTCTCGCATCATCAAATACATGCGTGGAATGAGACGTACAGGCCAACAGACCGGTAATCGTGTTTCCTTCCCGTGTATGCACCTGAACGCTGCAGCCTTCAATATTGTTATAATTGATGCCTCCCAGATTACGCAAAGCCAGTGTTCCGTTATCGTTGATGTGGCGAACCATCAGACCGATGGTATCCAGGTGAGCACCGACACAAACCGTTTTTGTGGTGTCCTCGCCCTCTACCTGAATATAAGCGGTGCGCTTGCGATCGTATGTCAGCGTATACCCATACTGCTTTGCAAGGCGTTCCATCAACGGATGAATTTCCTCATAATAGCTGACCGGACTCGGCGTTTCAATCAGCGTCCTTGTCAATGCCGCGATTGTTGTTTCTTCTACATGATATTCCATGATATGCCTCCTTAAACGTTTTTATTGTATCAGGACAGCCTCCTTTTCACAATCATTTCCAATCGTTTTTAATGCATTTCTGCTAAGGAGGGATATGATAAGGGAGGCGATACAGGCAAACAGTATCAGAAGATCGACGCGTTCTGCAAAGGTCTCCAGCAGAATGCCGTACAGGGACTGACCAATCGGGTAGGAGCACATCACCACCATGGTGACCATGGATGCCACCTTACCCAGTAGATGATTCGGTGTGGATTTTTGCAGGAAGGTCTGGGCATAGATATTGAATAGAGCCGCAAACAGCATGATGCAGATGCTGGATACAAAGATGCAGCCATATGCGATATATACGGGGGTCTTTAAGAATAAAACCAGTGCCATTGGAAGCAGAAACAGACTGCCGCTCAATAGAAAGCGCCATGCCCCTGACATATCCACCCGCTTTAAAAAGAACGGAAGTGCAATGCTGCCGGCAATGGAGCCGATACCGGTTGCGGCTTCCAGCCAGCCGTAAAAGGTTGGCGGCAGCTGCAGGGTGATATTGGAAATCACAGGAAGACCGACAGTGATAAAGCTGGAAAGCACCAGATTCAATGCCGCTAAGAGCAGTAACAGATGAATGAGGGTCGGATTATCATGCCGCAGAAAATGCAGGCTCTGGCGACTGTCATTTCGTATAATAGAGAGCATGGAGCCATTTGCCTCCACGCGCTGAAAGGGGATGCGCATGATGCATTCCAGGATAGCGGAAAGAAAGAAGGCGGTCGCAGCGATATTCAGCAGCAGAGAAAACGGCAGGAAGGAAAACAGAAAGCCGCCCAGAATAGGCCCGAGCAGTGCGGCAAGTGCATTGATCTGTACAACGATGCCGTTTGCCTGCATCAGCTGTTCCTCAGAAACAAGCAGGGGAATGCTTGCCTGTACGGAGGGCTGATAAAACGCCTGTATGATGGACAGGGATATCATGAGAATGGCAACCAGTACGACGCTGAAGCCCTGTGCGCTCACCATGGAAAAGCCGAAGATGAGAAAGGACGTCAGAAAATCCAGACCGAGCATGATGCTTCTTCTGCTTACGCGATCTGCCAGAATACCGCCGAAGGGGGAAAGCAGAATGGTAGGTAGAATGGAGACTGCCAGAATGGTGGCGAATATGGATGCACTGCCGGTAACCTGCAATACATAGAGGGATAAGGAGAAACGCAGAATTGCGTTGCCGAACAGGGAAATGATCTGTCCGATGATCATGAGTATAAAATTACGATTGTATGCCTTCATAAGGGAACATCCTTTCTTCATGATACCAAACGACGGTATGTATAATGATTAAGAGAAACTACCCGTCAGGGTAGCTCATGCATGGATTGTGCAAGGATACGGAAATAGCTTGTCAGCTCCTGCTCCAGAGGGTCATCGATGACCGGTATGCCCATGGAATCACACAGCGTGCGAAAGTAGGCAACCTTCGTTGGAATCGCATCCAGCTCCTTTAAGACGATAGGGGAGCAGATCCAGTAATTCAACAGCAGCATCAGCACCTGTGCGGCACAAAGCGGATCCTGACTGCGTATACTGCCATCTGCCATCCCCTCCTGCAAAATGCGTTCCACGATTTGCGAATTGACACTTAAATTCTCAGCCATACCGCTCATGAAGATTTTCGGATTCTTCCAAAGATTTATGGATATGGTGTCGATCTGCTGCTTCTCTTCATTTTGAATCTGCCGGTAAATGATGGCGCGCAGCTTTTCAATACCGGTTTTATCACTGGCATTTCGCAGCAGCTCCATCTGGGTATCATTGTGATAGCAGCGCTCACTCAATGCTTCGATAATTTCATCCTTGGATTTAAAGTGATGATAGATGGCGCCCTTGCTCATACCGAGGGCATTGACGATGTCCTGTATCGTTGTTTTCTCATAGCCCTTCTCATTGAAGAGTGCCAGAGAAACCTCCAGAATTTTCTCCACGGTTCTCTGCGGGTATTTATTGCGTGCCATAGCTCCTCCTTTATCATACATACGTTTGGTATGTATACATCCTACCATATCCGGCAGGAGTTGTAAAGCACGCGTGTGAAAAATCAGTTTGAAGTGAGAGGGAAATATGATAAAATAGATATGGTTTATGCGAAAGATAGGAGAAATGAGGATGTTGAAGCTGTTTACTCCCGATTATTATATCCATAGCTTTTCGGCGCTGCGCCCAGAGTATCTGTTAAAGCGTGGTATCCGTCTGCTCGTCTGTGATATCGATAATACACTGGTACCGCATGATGTGGCGGTGCCCGATGAAAAGGCTGTACAGTTTATTCGCGGTATGCAGGAGGCGGGGATTCGGGTCGTATTTATCAGTAATAATGTGGAGGAGCGCGTTGAAACCTTTGCGAAGGGACTGCAGGCGGACTGTTATCCGTTTGCCATGAAGCCTCTGCCGAAAACCTACCGGAGAATGCTGAAGGAACAGGGTGTTGATAAGAAGGAGGTCGCTGTGGTCGGGGACCAGCTGATGACGGATATTCTGGGAGCCAATCTAGTGGGGCTGCATACGGTTCTGACAGCACCTGTCGTGACCAGGGATTTGTCATTCACAAAGTTTAATCGGGTTTTTGAAAATATCGTATTTAAGCTGCTGCGCAAGACCGGGCGGCTTCGTAAAGGAGAGTTTGATGAGTAATAAAATATGTAAGGGCTGCGGTGTCGTTTTGCAGAGCAAAGATGCCGCCGCAATCGGATATACACCGAAAATGGAGGCAGACTATTGTCAGCGCTGTTTCCGTATCCGGCATTATGATGATGTGGTCATCAGTATGAAGCAGGGAATCGACAGTGATGCTGTATTGCAAAAGATCAATGCCATGGATGCGCTTGTAGTCTGGGTGGTCGATCTGTTTGATTTTGAATCCAATCTGCTGCCGGGAATCAACCGCCATCTGCTGGGCAAGGATATCCTTATGGTGGCAACCAAGCGTGATCTGCTGCCGGCAACCCTGGGCAATGAGAAGCTTTCACAGTTTTTGCTGCGCCGATTAAAGGAAGAGGGAATCTGTGTACAGGGAATCGTGGTCTGCGGGGATTTGGCTGAGCATGCACGGCGTGAGGATAATGCATCTGTCGATGAGGTGTGTGCGGCAATCGCCCATTACCGTCAGGGGCGCGACGTCGTTGTCATGGGCATGGCGAATGCCGGAAAGAGCACTCTTTTGAATGCAATCTGTGATGGCGTTGATCTGACTACCTCACGTCATCCGGGTACTACACTGGATTTCAATTCCATAGCGATGGAGGGCTATCAGCTCTATGATACACCGGGATTAACTCGTATGGATTCCCTGCTGACGCACGTGGATGACCGTTTGCTGAAAACGGTGATTCCCTTAAAGCCCTTAAAGGCCAGAGGCTATCAGCTGAAGGGCAGTCAGACACTGTCGCTGGGCGGTCTTGTCCGACTGGATCTGATTGGCTGTGAACAGGTCAGCTGTGTTGCCTATTTTTCGGAAAGGCTGCCGCTGCATCGCAGCAAGCAGGAAAAAGCGGATGAACTGTGGGCACAGCATTATGATGAACTCCTTTCTCCGGTGATTGGAGAAAGAGGGCAGATGAAAAAATTTTCATATGGACATGTGCAGGAGCACAAGCTGGATGTCGTGATCCATGGCTTAGGCTGGTTCTGTATCAGCGGGAATGTGGCTGGCCTGCATGTCTATGTGGCACAACAGGGCAATGTAACGTTTAGAAAGGCGATGATATAATGTTGACAGGAAAACAGAAAAGTGAACTGCGTGGGATTGCGCAGACAAGAAAACCGCTCTTCCAGATGGGGAAGGATGCTGTCAGTGAAAATCTGATCAAGACGATATCCGATTCTCTGGAAGCGCATGAGCTGGTCAAGGTGTCTCTTTTAAAGACCTGTGCGATAACGGCTAACGAGGCTGCCGTTACCATCAGTGCGGCAACACACAGCGAGGTGGTACAGGTGATCGGACGTACCTTTACGCTGTATCGGCGAAGCAAGAAAAACAAGCTGGGGTTATAGGATATGCGGATCGCGGTACTGGGCGGAGCCTTTGATCCGATACATAACGGACATCTGCAGATTGCAAAGCAGGCATTAAAGCAGCTACACGTGGATGAGGTATGGTTTATGCCGAGTGCAGCAACGCCGTTAAAGCAGGAGCAGGCTGCCTCCTTTTCAAAGCGGGCGGCTATGGTAGCTCTTGCAATCAAGCCATATCGTCATATGAAGCTGTGTACGCTGGAGCATGAGCTAAAGGGTATCTCCTATACCATACGTACGGTGAAGGAGCTGAAAAAGCGCTATCCAATGCATTCCTTCTGCTGGCTGATCGGGGATGATCAGGCAAGGCAGTTCGACCGATGGAAAGACAGCGAGGAGTTGAAGAAACTGCTGCCCTTTTATGTGTTTTCAAGAGAGCAGCATGCTGAAGCGCTGCCCGCTGGTCTTCAGCGTGTCGTCATGCAGCTGATTCCGGTATCCAGCAGCGAAATCCGTAAGGGACATAAGCTGTATCAGGTGCCGGAAGCTGTCCGTGCATTTATGGGGGCACATGCGCTGTATCTGGAAAGCATGGTGAAGGAGCAGATGAATGAACACCGCTATCTTCACAGTCAATCGGTTGCACAGCTGTGTGTCGAACTGGCGCAGGCTCATGGTCTGGATGCTAAGGCTGCCTATATTATGGGAATTGCACACGATGTATGCAAGCAGCTTCCATACGAAAAGGCGAAGGCATGGATGCATGCACATATGCCGGATCACCTGGAGGAAGCGGCCGCTATATGGCATGGCTATATCGGAGCGGATTATGTGAATAAGGTTTTTCATATTCGTGACCGGCGGATTCTGCAGGCGATCTATCATCATGTGAAGGGAAGAAACCGAACGGATTATGATCGTATTCTGTTTATCGCAGACAAGCTGGACCCATCGCGCGGCTATGATTCCAGCAGGGAAATTGAAATCAGCAGGAAAAGCCTGCGGGAGGGCTATCGTGTTGTGAAACAGCAGCAGGAGGCTTATTTAAAAAAAGAAGGCACATTGAAATAAGGTAAGGAGCTACTATATGGATGAATTATTGAGCATTGTACAAAAGGCAGTCGATGAAAAGAAGGGGGAACGCCCACTGCTGTATGATTTTCGCGAGCTGAATCCCTTCATTGATCACGTTGTCATCTGCAGTGCGCCAAGTGTACGGCAGACACATGCGATTGCCGATAATATCAAGGATCGGGTTCGTGAAAACGGCTACGAGATTCGTGCGATGGAAGGAAACAGTGAATCTCGCTGGGTGCTGGTCGATTTAAACAGTATCGTCGTTCATGTATTCATGAATGAGGAGCGTGACCATTTCCAGCTGGAGAAGCTGTATGCCGATCTGCCGCATGAGGACTTTTCATTATGATGTATGAGCTTCTGGCACATGTCTATGATGCGCTGGTAAAGGATGATGAGGCGACTGCCTGCTGGGTGGAGCTGATCAAGGCGCATATCAAGGGAACAGAGCTGCTGGAGCTGGCCTGCGGGAGCGGAGAAATTACCATCGCTCTGGCACAGGAGGGCTATCACGTTGCTGCGAGTGATCTTTCTGCTGCCATGATCGAGGAAGCAAAAAAGAAGCGCGGCAGTGAACAGGTGACATGGAGTGTCATGGACATGTGTGATCTGCATATGGATAAAAGCTATGATGGTATCCTTTGTCTGTGCGACAGCTTCAATTATCTATTAAAGGACGAGCAGGTGCGTGCGTTATTTCAGGGCGCCTATCAGCATCTGCGCGATCACGGTGTTTTTCTTGTGGATATGCACTCCATGGATCGTCTGGAGGAATTTGCAGAGGAATACAATGAAGCAGGTCATGTTAAGAATCTGGAATACCAGTGGACCATCACCAGTGAGGATGACCGAATTTATCAGAACTTTGCTTTTTATGACAGCGAAGGCCGTGTGACACTGGAACAGCATGAGCAAAGAGTTTATGAGCCCGCCTGGATTCTTGCGGAATTAAAAAACGCCGGCTTTCAGGTGGAGGTTTATACGGATTTCACACAGGCGGGAATCTGTGAGGGAGAAAAGCAGTTTTATATCTGCACGAAAGCAGGAGGTACACAATGATAGCAGTTATCGCAGCAATGGATAAGGAAGTGGATGCGATCGTATCCATTATGGAAAATCATGAGCATCTGATTCAAAGCGGTATCGACTTTGATAAGGGAACACTGGCCGGCAAGGAGCTGCTTGTGATGAAAAGCGGTGTCGGCAAAGGAAATGCCAGTATGGCAACGACGATTCTGCTGGAGCATTTTTCGATTGATTGTATCGTCAATATCGGGACAGCCGGGGGTCTGATGCCGCAGCAGAGCATTCTGGATGCCGTTATCAGTACACAGGTCGTTCAGCATGATTATGATACGAGTCCTGTGGATGGAGCAGAGGGAATCGGTCTGTATTTTGAAGCGGATCAAGACCTTGGAGATATCTGTGAACAGGCCTTAAAGCAGCTGGGAGTAGTGGTGCATCGCGGTTTGGTGGCAAGCGGAGATCAGTTCATTGCACAGGAAGCGCAGCTGCAGCGGCTGAACGAGCTGTTTCCGGAAGCGATTTGTGCGGAGATGGAAGCCGGTGCGATTGCACAGGTGTGTGCGCACTATCACATTCCCTTTGTTGTACTGCGCTCACTTTCCGATGTTGCCCATCAAAAGGATTCCCACATGGATTTCATGACCTATGTAAAGCATGCCTCCTCACGCAGTGCAAGCTTTTGCAGGGAGCTGATGAAGCGCATGGCATAAGACGGAAAAACCCGTCTTTTTTCTTACAATTTTATCCGGCACATGGGCAGGGATAGCGAATTCTGGTATAATGATAAGGTCGGCGGGAAAAGCAGCTGTTTTGGGAAACTGAGAGGGTTTTTCAAGACAAATCCTCTGAAATTGTGTATAATAAAAGACAGAAGTGAACAGGAGGTACGAAATGAAAATCAATGGTAAATCGCTGGCAATCAGTATCGGACTGCTTGCTGTACTGGCGATTGTACTGCTTGTGGAATCCTCGATCTTTATCAGCGGACCATCCCGTAAATATGAAGAGAAAATTAATGAACAGATGAGTGCCATCCGGGATACGTATAAGGAAATAAAAAACCTGCGGCGTGATGCCTTCTATTACATCACCTATGTGGGGGAGGATGCGGACAATTATGTCTGGTTTAATGATAAAGGCAAGGCAATCGTATCCAGAAAAAAGGATACAGAGCAGACGGAAAAGGTAAGGCAGGAAGTGCAGAAGCGCTATGGCGCAAAGGAAATACAGGTTGCACTGGGGTATGGATATGATAATCCGGTGTATGTTGTGGAATGCTCTGCCGGAGAGATTCTGCTGGATTATGATAGTCTGAAGGAAGTGTATTATCTGAAAAAGGGAGAAGCATAATATGGAAAAGTGGTGGAATGAGCGTTGTATCAACCGCAGAGACTGGATTTTGGATCATTTGAAGGAGCTGAGTCTTACCATTGAGGAAACCATGGTGGTTTTAATGATCGATTTTATGAATGAGCATCAGATTCCAATCACACATGGTATACTGGCAGATAAGCTGAAAAAGGATTCCGATGAAATTGATGATATCCTTTCTCATTTAAGTGCCAAGGGCTATCTGGCTCTGCAGTTCCAAAATGGGAAAATCCTGTTTAATATCGATGGTGTATTTGCGGATAACAGTGAAAAAAGTCTGGCGTTTGATCAGTCTTTATTCGATCTGTTTGAATCGGAGTTCGGCAGACCGCTGTCACAGATGGAGCTGCAGCGTATGGCTGACTGGCTTAAAGACTATGAGCAGAAGCTGATCTGCTATGCGCTGCGGGAAGCGCTGACCTACGATCATAAAAGCTTTGATTACATAGAGCGTATTCTGGTGGAATGGAAAAACCGCGGTATGACAGCGGAGAAATACGAAGGGGGAGAGCGCTGATGACAACGGATGAAATTCTGGATATTCTGGAAGAAATGTTTCCGGATGCCCATTGTGAGCTGGAGCATAGAAACGCTTTTGAATTGCTGGTAGCTGTTGTTCTGTCAGCGCAGACGACGGATGCGGCAGTGAATAAAGTAACGCCTGCATTGTTTGAAGCCTTCAGTACGCCGCAGGCGATGGCGGAAGCAGACATACACGATATTGAGGATAAGATTCGCAGAATCGGTTTGTACCGCAACAAGGCGCGTTCCATTCAAAACCTCAGCAGGTCGCTGCTGGAATCCTTTGACGGGGTAGTGCCGGAAAGCATGAAGGAGCTGACCTCGCTGGCAGGTGTTGGCCGTAAGACCGCCAATGTCGTTCGCAGTGTCTGCTTTGATATTCCGAGTATCGCGGTGGATACGCATGTAGAGCGCATTTCCAAGCGACTGGGGCTTGCTAAGGTGCAGGATAGTGTGGAGGTCGTAGAACAGAAGCTAAAGCGTAAGCTGAAGCGGGAACGCTGGAACCGGGCGCATCATCTCTTCATCTTCTTCGGACGATACTTCTGTACGGCACGAAATCCGAAATGTGAGGAATGTCCGTTTAAGGAGTTTTGTAAAAAGGATAAGCTGGAAGCATATCGAGCCTCCAAAAAGGCATAAAACGATCCATAGCGGGTCGTTTTTTTTGTTTATACAGATCGAAGCTCAATTCAATATGAATATCGAATTGCCTGCTGCAATCTTTGTAGGCAGGTTAACGAGCTGCAAAAAATTCTAGAGCATCGCTGTACGGTATATCTTTATGCAAAGAGGGTATGAGGTACGTAGTACGCATGCTTGTATGCGAAAGGATGAAAAAAAGGATGATGCAAGGGAGAATCATCCTTTCCTGATTTTTATTGTGCAGGCTTTAAAACCTCTGTCAGAGCAGCGTTTACCTTCGCTGTCTGTTCATCGATTTGTGCCTGTGTGGCATTTGCATCACCATATACCGTTTTTGCGGTGTTCAAGATACTTTCAAAGCTCAGAATACTTTCTACCGTATAGGAGTTGCGGTTAATGGCATTTCCTTTGTTGATAGCTTCATTTAATGCATCCCGGCTGATCACCGGCTTCTGTACCAGCGTGTTGATGGCATTGTTCACGGCAGAGGTTTGTGCATCAATTTGCGCCTGTGTGGATTTTTTATTGTCATATACAGATTTTGCGCTGTTTACGGCTGCGTTTAATGCGTTGATGCTCTCTGGTGTATACAGAGAGGTATTGATGCCTGCAGCCTTTGTAAGGGCAGCATTCAGGTTGCTCTTATTTGCGCTGGATACCAGAGCGTTCATTGCCGCCTGCAAATCCGCCTTCGCTTTATCAATATCCTCCTGTGGAGCCATATCATCCTTTAGAATTTTTTCTGCAGCTGCAATTGCCGCCTGCAGCTTGCTGTAGGTTTCCGCCGTATAATCGGAGGATTTCATACCCTTGGCAGAGCTTACTGCAGATTTCAATGCCTTATTGTTTGTTTTGGAGTTTGCTATTGTTAATGGATTGTTCTGCTTGGCACTTGCCAGCCATTCAGATTTGATCATCCCGCCGCCATAGCTGCTAATGCCGCCTGGACTGGATATCATATGCTCATTTCCGGTTGCGATGCTGTCCAGCATATATTTGTTGATCCAGCCCGGAATATTGGCATTCAGAATATCCTCGCTGATATATGTAGGCTTGCCTTCGATCCCGCTGTCAAAGCCGCTCCACGTAGCGATGGTGTATTCGCTTGTGTAATTGATCATCCATTCATCCTTCATAGGACCGCCATACTTCCAGGCATCATCCGCCCAGTCACTCGTTCCGGTCTTTCCATATACCGGATAGGCACCAAAGCCTAATTGACTCATTAAATTCATTCCACTATCTTTCCCAAAGATTGCCCGATAAAGCAAATCGCTGGTCATGTAGGCAGCCTGTGGAGATAGCGGCTGATGTGTTTGAACCTTGGCCTTGATGGTTTTATCTTCGTTCTTGTATACGATTTTCCGTACCAGGTGCGCCTCATTATAGGTGCCGCCATTCGCTAGTGTCGCATAAGCCGCTGCCATTTCGGTCGGGGAGGCCATCATACCGGAAGCGCCTATGGAATACTGAATATCCATATTTTTTGCGACATTTGGATCAAAGCCCATTTTCTTGGCATAGCTGATCATTTCATCATAGCCAACGCGATTTAACAGGGCGTCAAAGGTTTGTACAGCAGGGGTGTTCAGGGACTGTGCAATCGCACGCTCCATGGATACTTTACCATTGTATGTTCCATATGCATTTACAACATTCCAGTTACCGAAGCTGATCGCCTTGTCCACAAATACACGGGAGGTACAGTAGCCAATCTTATCAAAGGATGGAGCATAATCAAAAATCGGTTTAATACTGGAACCAGGCTGATGCGGCTCACGGAATCGGAAATGCACCTGACCGTCTGCGGATTTGATGTCGGTTCTGCCTGCACTCACCGCGATGACTTCACCGTTTTTGTTATTCAGGACAGTAAAGCCGATTTGATAATACTTGTTATCGGTCAAGCCGACAACTTTTCCGCTGGATGCCTTGTTTGCGGCTTTTTGTGCATTGATGTCCAATGCGGTGTATACCTTCATTGGCGTTGTAGCCGGATCGACCCCGTATTTATCGATAATTTCATCCGCTGCAGCACGCACGTAGTCCTTATAGGGATCCAGCTCAGCAGCATCCGGCTCTCCAGCAATCTGGAACGCCAGCTTTGTTGCTTTTGCCAGCTTGTATTCGGTCTTTGTTATGTAGCCGTGATTCAGCATTTGATACAGCGTTTCATCCCGCCGCTTCATAGCCTGCTGATAGTAATTGTCACCGTCGATGATGCCGTTGTAGGGATTGTTGCTGTTTGGTGCATTGATAACACCGGCGAGGAAAGCACTTTCCGACAGGTTCAGATCCTCTACATTTTTGCCAAAGTAATATTGTGCACCTTTTTGGATTCCACGGGTATGCTGACCGAAGTTGATCTGATTCAGATATCTGGTCATGATATCTTCCTTGCTCAATTCATCGTCCAGACACATGCTCAGATAAATTTCCTGAATTTTGCGTTCGATTTTTTCCTTGGTGCTGAAATATTTTCCTTCCTGCTGCATCTTATCTTCCACCGGCTTCATGATGAAATTGTCAACCGTCTGCATGGTCAGCGTAGAGCCTCCCTGCGAAAGATCTCCAGATTTCATATTATTGAATGCACTGGAGATAAAGCGGGGAAGGTCAAAGCCGTTATGAGAATAAAAACGGGAATCCTCAATCGCCAGAAAGGCATCTATTGTAGATTGCGGAACCTGTTCATAGGTGATGTTTTCACGGCTTTCTTCTCCCAGCTCTCCGATGATTGTCTTACCGTCACTTGCATAGAATACAGACGGCTCATCACTTTTCATCTTTTCTACCATGCCATCCGGATCAGCCTTATGTGCGATATGGTAAAGCAGATAAGCACCTGTCCCGCTGCCAAGCAAGGTAACTGTCAGAAACGCGATGATAATGCCATTGACGATTTTACGCCCTCTGCTTAGCTTACCTTTGTCTTTCTTAGGCTTCTTTTTTCGATTGGCAGAGCCAGCTACAACAGCTTCCTCACTGACAGGTGCGTCCTCATTTCGGTTGTCCGTTTCAACGGCTTCTAGTGAAACAGGCTCCTGCTCAGCTTGCTCTGCTGAGGTCTCAGCTTCCAAAGCGGTGTCTTCTGGACGCTCTTCGGAAGTATCTTCTGCAGGGATAGCTTCCTCATTCCGACTGTCTGAATCAACAGCTTCTGCCAAAGCAGGCTCCTGCACAGTTTGCTCTGCGGAAGCCTCAGCTTCTGAAACGGCGTCTTCCAGACTCCCTTCGGAAGTGCCTTCTGCAGGTGTAGCTTTCTCAGAAATGGGTGTATCTGCGGCTGTGATTTCCTCGGTGTCATAAGCAGACGGCGTCCCTTCTGCACCAGCTTCTGTCTTTGCAGCTGCAGCATCGGATACTGCGGTTGCGACTGACTCCTCGCGCAGGGTATCCGCGGTTTCTGTCTTTTCTTCTTCCGCAGTATTTTCTGTGGCGCCAGCTTCCGTATCAGCCTCGGCATCCGCTTTTTCTGTATCCTGTGCAGGTTCGGCTTCCAATGCTGTATCTTCCGGTATGGCTTCCTTTATAGCTTCTTTATCCTGTGAAGCTACTGTATCAGCTTCCGTGGAACCCTCCGTTTTCACGGAAGCCTGTGAATCCATGTCATCTGTTGTTTCTAAGGTGTCCTTTGCTTCTGGTTGCTGCGGTGATGCATTCACATCAACCGTTTCCTCGTTTGGATTTTGTTCCATATGATTTTTCCTCCTTGAAGTACAGGGCATCGACGTTATCAAGATAACATAATCTCGGTGTCAGACCCATACGGATAAGGGAACCTACTTCCTTCACTTTCATGTAAGATATTGATTTGCGTTCTCCCTCATAGTACATGTCAATCAGTATAGCGGCATCAATCAGATAGGTTTCTTCAAAGCAGGTAAAACGGATAATGAAAAAACCGATTCCTCCATGCTGTATCACCTTTTTTAAATGCTCAATCTGATGCGGATGTATGCTTTTGAAGGGGAACGAGGTTTTCTGTCTTGTTTCCTTGGCTTCAAAATCGATTGCTCTTCCACGATAGATACCGTTGTAATCTGTTGTACTTGGTGTTTTATAATAGGCTTCCGTAATTTTGGCGGCACTGCGCTCAGGGTAATCGACCTTGACAACCTGTATCGGTGTCGGCTTCTTATGTATCAATGCACGATCACAGCTGCAGTAATATGCATTGGAATCATTCAAATCATTCTCCAATGACATCCCTCGTCCCATGTGGTTATCCTGGGCTTTAACAGCTGGTGTCGGCATCGCTTTTCTATTTGGATATCCTATCACATTTATCACCTTTTTCTATTATATACAAATTTCCTTCTTATTTCTACTTTTGAGGGCAATGTTGTTGGAAAATTTTACTTTTATAAAGGTGAAGAATAAAAGACAGGATCATAAATTGATCCTGTCCTGCTTTATGGTGCTGGTGTTTGATTATTCTGGTTATTTTGGTTGTTCTGCGTGTTTTGCGAATTGTCCGGAGCCGGTGTTGTTCCGTTGCCGTTGTTCGTATCGCCTCCGGTATCTGCCGGCGGTGTGGTTTGCACAGGGGAGCTGATACAGTTCTGTACAGCCGTGTTGATGGCAGCAGCTGCCGCATCAATCTGTTCCTGTGTGCTGTCCTTATTTGCGAGCACACTGTTTCCGCTGCTGATCGCACTTTGCAAAGCCGCAACCTTATCGCTTTGATATTTGGTGGTATCCACATAGCCCTGTGCACTGTTCAGGGCCGAGCTTAATGCCGAGGTGTCCGTTTTCGGTGTTTCCTCTTTCTTCACAAGTCCCTGCATGGCGGCTTCCAATGCACTTCGTGCCGCATCGATTTCCTCCTGCGTTGCCGCAGAGTTCGCCATCACTTTTCGTGCGGCATCCAGAGCTTCCTTCAGCTTGGCATAGCTTTCTGCCGTATAATCATCGGCATTCATGCCTGCAGCGCTGGATATTGCCGCTTCCAGCTTGCTGTGAGTGATGTTTGCATTTTGTTCCGTCATCGGGTTGTTCTTAGCTGCGGAGGAGAGCCATTCTGTCTTGATCAGACCACCACCATAGGAGCTGATGCCATCCGGCTGCTGAATACGTACAGCGTTGGAGCTGATGGTATCCAGCATGGATTTGTTGATCCAGCCGGGGATATTGGCGTTGATCATATCCATCGTGAAATATGCGCCTTCCTTTGCGGCGTCAAAACCTGACCAGGTCGCGATTGTATATTCGCTCGTATAATTTATCATCCATTCATCCTTCATTGCAAGAACGGGAATACCATATGCCACACCCAAGTCAGCCCAGTCACTGGTACCTGTCTTACCATAGACAGGGTAGGCGCCAAAGCCCAGGGAACCCATCAGGTTTTCTCCCTTTGTTTTACCGTTTACTGCCTTGTACAGCAGATCACTCATCATATAAGCTGCCTGCTCCGACATGACGCGCGTTTTCTTTGGCTTGTTGTCGAAGGTTCTGGATTCATCCTTATATTCCACCTTTGTAACCATGTGCGGCTCAATATAATAGCCGCCATTAGCCAGCGCTGCATAGGCAGCTGCCATTTGTGTTGTGGAGCCCTTCATTTCCGAACCACCAATGGAATACTGAAGACTGAAGGCATCGGCAACCTTATCACTGAAGCCTAAATTCTTTAAATACTGTATCATCGCATCCTGTCCTTCACTCTCCAAAAGAGCCTGCAGGGATTGTACAGCTATCGTGTTCAGGGATTTGGATACGGCACGCTCTAAACTGACCTTTCCATAGAAATTGCCATCGGAGTTCTGTACGGACCATCCCGTGATATTCAACGGCTTATCCTCCATGACACGGGAGGTAGCCCATCCCAGCTTGTCGAAGGTTGGTGCATAATCCAGTAAGGGCTTGATTGTGGAGCCGACACTCTTCGGTTCTGTATACCGATTCAAATAGGTCTTGGATTCCACGTCACTTCGTCCGCCGGAAACGGCGACAATTTCTCCGGTCTGATTGTTTAATACGGTAAATCCGATTTGGAAATTGCTGTCCGAGAAAAATTCGACAGACTTTCCACTGGACAATTCATTTGCCTGATCCTGCGCATTGATATTCAGTGAGGTATAAATTTTCATTGGAACAAGGGCAGGATCCTCTCCGGTAAGTGCCTGTACCTCCTTCGCAGCCTCATAGACATAATCGTAATATTTATCGGAGCCGGCGGATGATTTCTTCTTTTCTCCGGTCAGCTGAAATGCCAGCTTGGTGCTTTTTGCCAGCTTGTATTCCGTTTCTGTAATATAGCCGTGCTTCAGCATCAGATTCAGGGTTTCATCTCTACGCTCGCTCGCATACTGATAAAAATTATCACCGGTACTCTTGTCATAGCCGCGGTATGGGTTATAGCTGTTCGGTGCATTGATGACACCGGCCAGAAAAGCACTCTCCGCCAGATTTAATTCCTCTACGTTCTTGCCGAAATAATACTCCGCACCCTTTTGAATACCGCGGGCACTGTCGCCGAAATTGATTTCATTCAGATACTTCGTGATGATTTCTTCCTTGGACAGGTCCTTTTCCAGACTCATACTCATGTAAATTTCCTGTACCTTACGATTAACCTTTTCCAGAGAAGAGTACGCCTTGCCTTCTTTTTCGGCCTTTTCCTCCTCCGGCTTCATGATGAAATTGTCGATGGTCTGCATGGTCAGGGTGGAACCACCCTGCGCAAAGCTTCCGGACTTTACATTGAATAAAGCACTGGAAATAAAGCGGGGAAGGTCGAATCCGTTATGGGAAAAATAACGGGAATCCTCGATTGCCAGAAAGGCATCGATCGTTGACTGGGGAATTTGCTTATAGGTGACATTTTCCCGGCTGACACCGCCCCATTCATAAATTTTCGTGCCGTCTGCCGCATAAAATGTCGATGGCTCGCGATTGACGATTTTATCCGCCAGATCATCCGTATCCACAGAGCCGACAATCGTGCTCAGCATGAAGAATACGGAAACCCCTCCGACCAGTACCAGTGCCAGAAAAACGATGACGATGCTGCGGAATATCCTTCCACCACCCTGGCTTGACTTCTTGCGGCCTGCCTTTGGCTGTTGCTTTTTATCCATATGATGTTTCCTCCTTGTCGTATCGAATGCACACGATCGGTGTGTCTGATATTTAAAGTTATGATTGTGTCATTTGCACATCCTATATCATAATCTACTATAAACAATTTTACAAACGATTTCCACCGCTTTAAGAAAATCGTTTGAATTTTCACATAGAAATCCCATCGTCCCATGTTTCCATAGTGTGCCTGCAGCAACCTTATAATAATATACAGGTTTGTCGAAACGTAGGAAAGTGTGCGTTTGTGCAATTTTCCCTTGCTTTTTTCTGGAAATTCTGAGAAACTATGTAAGTGGAAGGTGAAATTCATGGAAAAAAGATTCAAGCTAAAAGTGGAAGATGTATTGAATAAACAGTTTAATATAGATTTCAAGGGATATTCATCCGTAGAAGTGGATGAGTTTCTGGATCTTGTCATCAATGATTATCAGGAATACGATGCCATGATTGAGAATCTGGGGGAGCGTCTGCAGGAATATGAAAAGCAGGTTGCTGCCATGAAGGCGAAAATCATCGAGCTCGAAGGGAAACAGGGAGCTGTTCAGGAGGAAAGCACTGCTACAAACGGCAATGTGGACATTCTGAAGCGTCTGACCCGTCTGGAAAACGCGGTGTTTGCCAGTAAAAAATAAACTGCTTCTTCTGCGGCAGTCGCTGGCCCGTACGGTCAGAGGAAAGTCCATGCTCGCACATTCTGTGATGAATGTAGTGTTTGTGCTGGATGAAACGATAAATCCAGGCAGCGTAAGCTGACGGCTGGAGAAGGCCTGTGGTGAAAGCTATGGCGGACTCCTTTAAAAGTGCCACAGAGACGAGCTTTTCGGGAAACCGGAAAGATGGAACGGGTAAACCCCGCAAGCGAGAAACCCAAATTTGGTAGGGGAATCTAATCACGGCAAAACGAAGCCAGTGATCGGAACGTGGAAACACGTAGATAAATGGCTGCCACTTTCGTAAGAAAGTACAGAACATGGCTTATGCAGTGGAAGCAATCAGCGAAGGCGCGTCCTTCGCTTTTTCATTTCTTTCCATGCAGAGAAAGCCGGCTTACAGAAGCCTTGGTAAGCGAGAGGGGAGCGAAGGCGGATGACATCCGGTTCACTCCAGCTGTTAGCTGCATTCCGGTATGAAAATGAGGGATTTATGGGATAAAAAAGTGAAAGACGAATTTTGTGAACGTTTCATTTACATAAAAGAATTTGACTGATATAATAATAGAGATTATAAAATCTGTTCATACTGATATGTGACAAGTTAAGATAAATAAAGAGGTGCTCTATGGAAGAAATCGGTAGACTGTTAAAAGAGAAAAGATTAGAGCTGGGGCTGACCATCGAAGAAGTGAGCGATCAGACACGCCTGACTCAGAAACATATAAAAGCGCTGGAGGAAGGAGACATCGGCTTTTTTCATGATGATCTGTCTTATCTGCGCTTCTTTGTGAAATCCTATTGCGATGTACTGGGACTGGATTTTGAGGACATCAAGGATGAACTGCGGAAGGACGTTAATGATTATACGATGACCTTTACTACGTCGGCGCAGATCAATCACGAGGAAATTGAGAAGAATATCGCGAAGTCGGAAAAGCTGAGCAAGGTTTCCACAGCGAATGTCAAAACGCGGCAGAAGCGACGGTTTCGCAAGCCGGATATGTCCCTGGTATCCCTGATTGCCATTGTGGCAGTCGTGGCAATCGTTATTATGTTTGCGTTTGTTGTATTTCTGAAATCGGATGCCGGAAAGGGAAAAACGGCGAATAATGCACAGCCGACTGCACCGGAGCAGACGGAAAACGGTACAAACAAGTATCCAAGCAGCGACGAAAAAGATAAGGAAGAGGAGCAGCAGAAGGAAGAGGAAAAGGAAATCAGTATTTCCAAAACCGATGCTACACATTACACCATTGAAAATCTGAAGGACGGGGATGAGCTGAAATTTGAAGTTACCTTTGCAGGAAGCTCCTCCGGATTCAGTGCCAGCGTTGATGGGGATGTCCTTAAGGACCCCAAAGCTCAGATTTATGAATATAATTCCACAGCCAAAGGAAATATTAAAGTGAAAAAGGGTATGAAGCTGGAGCTTTATGTCGGCTACATGTATAATACACAGTTAAAGATCAATGACAAGAATGTAAAGCTGGATGATTCCATTGTGAATTCTAGTGAAACAGTTACAATAGTGTTTGAGATTGCGGGTGACAGCAATGAATCTTCCAAATAAGCTGTCGATGTTTCGCATCCTACTGGTTCCGATTATCGCCTGCATCTATCTGTTTACAGATTTACCGGAAGCCTTCGGTGCTGATGTGAACGGCGCGCATATTGCCGTCAGCATGACGGCGCTGCTTGTGCTGGTTTTGTTTGCGATAGCAAGCTTTACCGACTATTTGGACGGACATATCGCAAGAAAGCACAATCTGATTACCTCCTTTGGGAAGTTTATTGATCCGATTGCGGATAAGCTGCTGGTGAATACGATGTTCATCCTGTTTGCGGTGGACGGTGTGGTGCCTGCGGTATTTGTGCTGATCATGATATGGCGGGATATGATTGTGGATGGACTGCGCATGAATGCCAGTGCTAAGGGCAAGGTGGTAGCTGCCGGTATGATGGGTAAGGCGAAAACAGTGCTGCAGATGTTTGCCATCATCTTTCTGCTGTTGAACAACCTGCCATTTGCGTTTGTATCACTTCCTGTTGCCGATATTCTGTTTTATGCGGCAGTGGCGGTGTCTGCGGCAAGCGGCGTGCAGTATTTCCTGAAGCTGAAGGATATCGTCATGGAGACGATGTAAATATGAAAGCATTGATCGAACGCCTGAAAAAGGACAAGCTGACCATTGGCAGCTGTGAGAGTCTGACGGCTGGTCTGTTCGCAAGTTCAATAGCAGAAGTCAGTGGTGCTTCTGCTGTTTTAAAAGGCGGTATTGTCACATACTGGACAGAATGCAAGGTCAACGTCGTGCACGTGCGTGAAGAAATTGTAAGGGAATACGGGGTCGTCAGTGCTCCCTGTGCAAAAGAGATGGCAGAAAAGGCGAGAGTGCTGCTGGATGTCGATCTGTGCGTATCCTTTACCGGTAATGCGGGGCCGGATGCCATGGAGGGAAAGCCTGCCGGTCTGGTTTATTGTGCGATTGCAGATCAGCATCGCTGTGAGGTCTATGAATTTCATCTTGCGATGGAACGCAACGCATTGAGAAAAACAATTGTAGAGGAAATGGGGAAGCAGGTCATTCGCTTTCTGGATGCTACTGAGTCCCTGAAAATAGACGAATAAAAGGAGAGACGAATGGAAAAAGAGAAAAAGTCCCAGGATAAGGACGCAAAGAAAAAGGATTTGCTGGATGATACATTAAAGCAGATTGAAAAACAGTTTGGAAAAGGCTCCATTATGAAGCTTGGAGATCGTGCTTCTGTGGAGATTGATGCAATATCCTCCGGATCCATCAAGGTGGATGAGGCATTGGGAATCGGCGGATACCCGAAGGGGCGAATCGTGGAAATTTATGGTCCGGAGTCAAGCGGTAAGACAACACTGGCTCTGCATGCCATTGCAGAGGTACAGAAAAAGGGCGGACGCGCAGCCTTTATCGATGCGGAAAATGCCATTGATCCTACCTACGCCAAGAATCTGGGAGTCAATATCGATGATTTGATTCTTTCCCAGCCGGATAGCGGAGAGCAGGCGCTGGATATAACAGAAATGCTGATCAAGAGCGGGGCAATCGATCTGGTTGTTGTCGATTCCGTTGCGGCGCTGGTACCGCAGGCGGAGCTGGACGGTGAGATGGGGGATGCGAATGTCGGCCTGCAGGCTCGTATGATGTCCAAGGCCATGCGGAAGCTGAGCGGTATTATGAACCGCAGTGAATGTACGGCAATCTTTATAAATCAGCTGCGAGAAAAGGTCGGTATCATGTTTGGAAATCCGGAAACGACACCGGGGGGAAGAGCACTGAAATTCTACTCCTCTGTACGTCTGGATATTCGACGCAGTGAGGCTATCAAGAACGGTACGGATATCATCGGGAATAAAGTGAACGTCAAGGTTGTAAAGAATAAGGTTGCACCTCCGTTTAAGGTTGCGCAGATTGAAATCATGTATGGGGAGGGAATCTCCTATGTGGCAGAGCTGCTGGATCTTTGTGTGGATCACGATATCGTTATGAAAAGCGGAGCATGGTTCTCCTATAACGGCGAGAAAATCGGACAGGGCAAGGAAGCTGCCAAGACCTTTATTAAGAGCAATCCTGCACTGATGGAGGAGCTCGGTGCAAAGCTGCGAGAGAAAACCGCACCGCAGAAAGCGGAAGCAGGTGAGGAGAAAAAGGAGGAAGCATAGGCTTCTTCTTTTTATGTAAATATGGAAACACTTACATAAATTCACGCATTTTTGTGAAAAGTGCGCTTTTTTGTTGAGAAAAATGTGAAAATTATGTACAATATAATACAGAGAGAAAACTCTCTGAGAAAGACGAATGGAGGAATTGTGGTATGGATAATCCACTTATCATCTTTTTGTCTGTGTTGACAGGTCTTGTCATTGGTGTGGTAATCATGGTGATTATCTCCAAGGCGGGTTTAAATAAAGATCAGCAAAAGGCATCCATGCTGTTGAAGGAAGCGGAAACAAAAGCCGATTCCATGGTAAAACAGGCAGTGCTGGATGGTCGTACACAAGCTCATGAATTAAAGATTGCGGCTGAGAAGGAAATTAAGGAACGCAAGCAGGAAGTGACCGATATGGAAAACAAACTGCTGCGCAGAGAAGACAACCTGAATTTCCGTGATGAAACATTGACCAGCAAAGAAAAGCAGATCGATGTGAAGAGTGCGCAGTTAGCTGACAAAATGGCAATGCTAGATAAAAAAGATAAAGAATTACAGGAAAAAATTGATGTGCAGGTAGAAGAACTGGAGCGTGTTGCTTCTTTGACGACTGCCGAAGCAAGAGAAGAATTGATGGCCATCACAGAAAAGCGTATGGAAAAAGAAACGATGGCGTATATCAAAGAAAAGGAAGAGGAAGCGAAGTCCATTGCGGATGAGAAGGCACGCAATATCGTTGCTCTCAGCATTCAGCGGATTTCCTCCGATGAGGCGGTAGATCGTACCGTATCTGTCGTATCCTTGCCAAGTGAGGAAATGAAGGGCAGAATCATCGGACGTGAAGGAAGAAATATCAAGGCGATCGAACAGGCAACCGGTGTTGATCTGATCATTGATGATACTCCGGAAACGATTACCGTTTCCTGCTTTGATCCGATTCGCAGAGAGGTCGCAAGACTGGCTCTGGAGCATCTGATCAAGGACGGACGTATTCAGCCTGGACGCATTGAAGAGGTTGTACACAAAATCAAGAAGGAAATGGATACCAATATCATGAAAACCGGTGAAGATACTGTCTTCAAGCTGGGAATCGGCAGAATCGATCGTGAAATCATTCGTCTGATCGGACGTTTGAAGTATCGTTTCTCTTATGGACAAAATGCACTGCAGCACAGTATGGAGGTTGCTCACCTTACCGGAATGATGGCGGCAGAGCTGGGCTTGAACCAGCAGCTGGCGAAGCGTGCAGGTCTTCTGCATGATATTGGAAAGGCACTGGACTTTGAAGTCGAGGGCAGTCATATTGAGCTGGGCTACAAATTCTGTAAAAAGCATGGAGAGCGTGAGGTTGTCTTAAATGCCATCCAGTCACATCATGGGGAAGTGGAACCGCAGTTCTTGATTTCCAATCTGGTCATTGCAGCGGATACGATTTCCGCAGCCCGTCCGGGTGCGCGCTATGAAGCCCTGCAGAATTACATCAACCGTCTGGAGGAGCTTGAAAAAATCACAAAATCCTTTGATGGTGTAGACAGTGCCTATGCGATTCAGGCAGGACGTGAGGTTCGCGTAATGGCTGTACCGGAGAAGATGGATGATCTGGGATGCCATAAGCTGGCACGTGATATCAAGGATAAGATCGAAGCGGAGCTTACATATCCGGGACAGATCAAGGTGACAGTGATTCGTGAAACCAGAGCCTGCGAACTGGCGAAATAACATGAATATTCTGTTTCTTGGAGATATTGTCGGCTCTGTTGGAAGAGAGTGTGTGCGGGAGCAGCTGCCGCGGCTGAAGGAGCAATATGAGATTGATCTGGTTGTCGCCAATGCCGAAAATTCGGCACATGGGAAGGGCATTACCAGAAAGATTTATCATCAGCTCCTTGCTATGGGGATTGACGTATGTACCATGGGAAATCATACCTTCTCGAAAAATGATGTTTATCAGTTCATCGAGGAAGCGGACCGCATGGTGCGCCCGGCGAATATGGAGCCGTTGGAATACGGTCAGCATACACTTGTCGTAAGAGTCAACGGAATGCGCGTTGCCATCACCAATCTATGCGGTGAGGTCTGGATGAACAATGTTGTGGATTCCCCGTTCTTCTGCATGGAGGATATCCTGAATGACATTGATGCGGATATTTATCTGGTTGATCTGCATGCGGAAACGACCAGTGAAAAAATCGCCTTTACCTATCAGTTTGCCGGAAGAGTGCAGGCGGTTGTGGGAACCCATACGCATGTTCAGACGGCGGATGAGCGTTTGGTATATGGAACAGCGGCAATCACCGATTTGGGAATGTGCGGTGCGTATACCAGTGTGCTGGGACGCGATGTGCAGGAAATCCTGACACGCTTTACAACCGATGAGAAAACGAAGTTTAAAATAGCGGATGGTCCGGGGATTCTGTGTGGGGCTGTGGTTCGTATTGATGAAACCATAAGAAAGGCAGTTCACATAGAACGCATCCAGATTCGTCCCGAACAGACAGAATGTTAAAGCCGTGAGTTTCACGGCTTTTTTCTTACCTTTGGCATAGGATTTGACTGTGAAGGATGAAGAAAAATTCACATCTTTTTCATAGTGAAAAGCTTGCACTGCGACGGGTATATGGTATAATAGAGGAGGTTGTAAAGGAGGAATAAACAATGGCAGTTAAAGTAGATGTAGATACTTGCATCGGTTGTGGTGCATGTGTAGGTGTTTGCCCAGTTGGTGCTCTGAGCATGAACGATGAGGGTAAATCCGTATGTGATGAAGGAACTTGTATTGACTGTGGATCATGCGTAAGCGCTTGTCCAGTTTCTGCAATCTCTCAGTAAACCAAGCCAATTAGCTTGGTTTTTTTAAGTAAGTCAGCCATTGAAAATGGTTTATGATAGATAGGAGTTTGAATATGAAAAAACAACCGGGATGGGCGCTTCCAAACCTGAAGGACGCTCAGATAAGAACTACAAAGGAAGCTGTCATTGAGAAATCGCTGTTTCAGATACCGGAGCAGATTCGATTGCTGGGACAGGGAAAGAAATATTATCTGCGCACGTATGGCTGTCAGGCAAATGAGCGAGACAGTGAAACACTGGCCGGTATTCTGGAGGAGATGAATTTCACTGCGGTGGAGCATCCCGAGGATGCGGATTTGATTTTGATGAATACCTGTGCTATCCGGAAAAATGCAGAGGACAAGGTACTGGGGGAAATCGGCTCCCTGAAGCGTTTGAAGCGTAAAAATCCGGATCTGCTGTTTGGGCTGTGCGGCTGTATGGCACAGGAGGAGGACGTTGTCGCGAAGCTGCTGGAAACATATCGTCATGTGAATCTGATATTTGGAACGCACAATATTCATCGTCTTCCGGAGCTGTTATACGACGTCATGGTGAATGGAAAACGCAGTGTTGAGGTGCTTTCCAAAGAGGGGGATGTGATCGAAAATCTGCCGGTTCGCCGCTTTGGCAAGCACAAGGCATGGGTAAACATCATGTACGGGTGCGATAAGTTCTGTACCTACTGCATTGTGCCATATACCAGGGGGAAGGAGCGTTCCCGTATGATGGAGGATATTCTGGAGGAGGTTCGCATTCTGAAAGCGGAGGGCTTCAAGGAAATCACGCTGCTTGGTCAGAATGTAAATTCCTATGGAAAGGATTTGCATATGGAAGGCGGCTTTGCAAGATTGCTGGAGGAAACGGCAAAGATCGGGATTGAACGCATCCGCTTCACGACGAGTCATCCATGGGATTTTACAGATGAAATGATAGATGTGATTGCACGCTATGAAAACATCATGCCGTTTATTCATCTGCCGGTACAGAGCGGGGACAGCGATATCCTGAAAATCATGGGAAGACGCTATACCAGAGAACAATATCTGACGTTATTCCACAAGATTAAGGAGCGGATTCCATGTTGTGCAATCTCTACGGATATCATTGTCGGATTCCCGAATGAGACAGAAGAACAGTTTCAAAACACGTTGTCACTGGTGGATGAATGCCGGTTTGATAATGCCTTTACCTTTATCTATTCACCGAGAGAGGGAACACCGGCGGCATCCATGGCGGATAATGTTGCGCTAACGGTTAAGCAGCGTCGTCTGCAGGAGCTGAATGAGCGCTGGAACCTGTATGCCCGAGAAAAGAACGAGGCATATCTGGGAACTGTCGTTAAGGTGCTGGTAGATGGCGCGAGCAAGAAGAATCCGGATGTGTTCAGCGGGTATACGGAAACCAATAAGCTGGTGAATTTCAAGCGGACAACTGCACAGAGCGGGGATATCGTTTCGGTGAAAATCACAGCCTGCAAAACATTTTCACTGGACGGGGAACAGATATAAAAGTGAGAAATCACTTTTTTTCTTGTCAAAATATGATAAAATAGGTCGTATGGGCGTAATTTTCTTATGAGAAGGGCATATTTTTGTTTTTTTTCATGGAACTAATGGTATAATAGGAATAGTTTATCATGGGGTTCAATATTCCTTATTGCATAGAAATACGATCATCATAATAACAATAAAAAACGGAGGTATTTAGATTATGGATCAAGTACGCATTTTTGCGCTTGGCGGACTTGACGAAAACGGAAAGAACATGTACGTTGTCGAAGTCAATGAAGCCATATTTATTATTGAAGCCGGATTGAAGTATCCGGAATCGGATCAGCTGGGAGTGGAATTCATCATACCGGATTTCTCTTATCTGATTCAAAACAAGGACCGAGTCAAAGGGATTTTTATCACGCATGCGCATGATGATGTCGTAGCGGCCCTGCCATATCTGCTGAAGCAGATCAATGTTCCGGTGTATACTGGAAATCTGACGGCAAACATCATTCATGATATGCTGAAAAAGGAAGGCATTAAGAATGTTAAGATTCACCGTATGAAACGTGCAAGCAAGCAGACGATTGGCGGAGTGAAGGTTCGCACCTTCCCAATGACGCATGCCTTTCCGGATAATTTCGGACTGGCTATCGCAACGGATCAGGGCTATATCGTTTATACCGGTGAGTTCATCATAGACTACGATATGCTGCAGCAGGAATATCTGTGTGATCTGAATGAGCTGAGCGATATCGGAAAGCGCGGTGTGCTTTGTCTGCTTTCGGAATCACAATCCGCAGACCGCATCGGGCATACGGCACCAAAGCATCGCATCACCAATCTGATTGAGCCGATCTTTGAAGCGAGTCACAGCCGTATCCTCATCTCGTCATATTCGCAAAGCCTGTTTCGCATTATCGAAATTATCGAGCTGGCAAAGAAGTATAACCGCAGGATTTTCTTCCATGATAAGGGGATGCGCGAGCTCCTCCATCAGCTGGAGCTGGTGAAGTATTATCAGGTACCTAGAGAAATGGAAGTAAAGGAAAAGGAATTCCGTGATGATATGGAGGATGTTGTTGTTCTGATTACTGGTAACGGAAAAAATCTGTTCCGTACGATGTCCAATATCGCCAACCATGAGGATAAGTTTGTGAGCTTCCGCAAAACGGATACGATCATTGTCGCATCACCGATTGTCAGTGGTACGGAGCTGGATGCGAACAGCATGGAAAATGAAATATACAAAGAAGGCGGCAGAATTTTTACGCTGGATTCCAAGACGGTGCTGTCCATGCATCCAAGCAGTGAGGATTTGAAGATGATGCTGTATCTGTTCCAGCCGAAATATTATATTCCGGTCAAGGGAGAATACCGTCACCTGTTTGTGAATGCCAATCTGGCAAGCAAGATGGGCTATTCTCCGGACCGTATCCTGATTCTGGAAAACGGACAGGTTGCCAAATTTGAAGAGAAAATTTTAAAGAGTGTCGCAGAGCATCTCGAGCTGGAGGATACGCTGATTGACGGAAAAGAGAACTGGGATGTCACCGGAGTCGTGTTGAAGGATCGTGAGGTGCTGTCCACGGATGGTGTCATGATTATCGGTGTCGGTGTCAGTCATAAGACAAAGGAAGTTATCAACGGACCGGACGTGCAGACACGTGGTCTGATCTACCTGAAGGATGCGGATTACATCATCAAGGAGGTCGGCAATATCATGGAGAAATGCATTGAAACAGCAGTCAAGGAAAAACGCTATGACAATCTGACTGTGCGTGGAGAGGCCCGTGAGAAAATAAGCAAGTATCTTTCAAAGGAAACCGGTAAACGACCGATGGTGCTTCCAGTTATTCTGGAAATCAATATTTAGGACGATAAAAGAAGGGGATAGGAGGCGCTTATGGCGAAATCGAAAACAAGAAAATCGCAGAAACAGAAGCAGATGGTAGAAAATGAAGTCCTTGTCTACATTTATTCTCTTGTCCTGATTACCTTGTCGATTATCGGAGGTTTGCAGATTGGCTTTATCGGAGAACTGACGACGAGCATTATCAAATATGTGTTTGGAAATCTGTATGGGGTAATCTATGGTGTGATCATCGTGCTCTGTGTCATGATGATGCTGAAGAAATCCGTACGGGATGTCCCGATGAAATACCTGATCGGCATCGGTGTGCTGTTGTGTGCCTGGATTATTGCCGCCAGCATTCCGCAGAACGAAACGCTGAAGGGGATGGATATCCTGTCACGTTATCTGCAGGATTCCATGCTGATCTTTCGAGGGGAAATTGCAGCCAAGGGAGGCCTGATTGGTGCCTTCCTGGTTTCTTTATGTACGTTTCTTTTTGATTACAAGGGAACATGGATCATTGTCATCGCCCTGCTGATACTGGCATTGATTCTGCTGCTGAGCGGGTCTGGGGTTGCAAAGCTGAAGACAGGTGCAGCTTCTCTGGCAGCGCCGTTTGTATCCATGCGTAAGAACCATGCGGCAAAGGGGAATGCCCGAAGGGAACGCAAGCAGCAGGAGAAAAAGGTGAAGAAAGAGCAGGAGGCGGAGCCGGAGGAAGCCAAAAGCATGTTCGGCAAGATCAATATCGATGAGCGTGTGCGCCCCGGACAGGTGTCGTTTCTGGATGTGGATGATGATTTTGATATGCAAAGTGATGGAAGAAGCACTGCATTTCTGGCGGATAAAAAGCATGCACTGGAAGAGGAATCGGATGTGCTCGATCAGCAGGCGTTTAAGGAAGTGGAAAACAAGCGGATCATTGAGGATACCATCGGTGGTGAGGACACCTTTGTTTCCAGCTTTCAGGAGGATTGGAGCAAGTATAAGCTGCCACGTTTAACGCTGTTGAAGGATGCCGGCAAAAAAAGCCGTTCTACAGCGAATGTGAGTGCGGCAAACGATGCCGGACGGCAGCTGATTGAAATTCTGGATCAGTTTGGCGTCAAGGCTACTCTTGTCGCTACCCATATCGGGCCTGCTGTTACAAAATTTGAAGTCAAGCCGGATCTCGGTGTCCGGGTCAATAAAATCAGCAATCTTCAATATGATATCAAAATGGCACTTGCTGCCAAGGATATTCGCATCGAGGCACCGATTCCCGGAAAATCGGCAGTCGGTATCGAAATTCCGAATGTAGAAAAAACAAGCGTCAGCATGAAAGAACTGATGAAAAATATTCCGGATAAGCTTGCACAGAGTAAGATGCTGTTTGCCCTTGGTAAGGATTTGATGGGAAACTGTGTCTATGGCGAATTGAACCGCATGCCGCATTTATTGATTGCCGGTGCGACAGGTAGTGGAAAGTCGGTCTGTGTCAATTCCATTATCACCTCCATTTTGATGCGCGCCAGACCGGATGAGGTCAAGCTGTTGCTGGTCGATCCGAAGAAGGTGGAGTTCACACCGTATAAGGAGATACCGCATCTGCTGGGACCGGTGATCACGGATGGGGATGAGGCAAACCGCGCATTGAAGGTCATTGTCACAATGATGGACAACCGCTATGAGCTGTTCTCGATGGCCGGAGTACGCAATATCGCCGGCTATAATGCCTACATAGAAGCACATCCGGAAGAGGGGCTGCGTCCGCTTCCATGGATTGTAGTCATCATCGACGAGCTGGCGGATCTGATGCTGGTAGCTGCCAAAGAGGTAGAAGCAAGCATTCAGCGTATCACCCAGCTGGCTCGTGCTGCGGGCATTCATCTCATCGTTGCGACGCAGCGCCCGAGTGTGGATGTTATCACCGGGATCATCAAGGCGAATATTCCATCCCGTATCGCATTTGCGGTCAGCAGTGCTGTGGATTCCCGTACCATACTGGATCAGATGGGGGCGGAAAAGCTTTTGGGATATGGCGATATGCTGTATGTTCCGGTCGGTGAAACTGTGGCAACCCGTGTGCAGGGTGTGTTTGTCAGCGATGATGAGGTTGCGGATATCTGTGAATTTGTATCCCGTCAGGGAAAACCGAAATTCGACGACGCCTTTGTACGGCTGGAGCTGCTGGATGGCGGTGTAGGGCCGACGAGCAGTGAGACCGGTGACCCATTATATGATGAGGTAAAGGAATTTATTATCACGACACGCAAGGCAAGTACATCCCTGATTCAGCGTAAATTCAGTATCGGCTATGCCCGTGCTGCCCGCTTGATCGATACGCTGGAGGATAATGGCATCATCGGTCCTGCAAGAGGCAGTAAGCCGCGCGAAGTGTATGCGAAGAGTGAGCTAGCAGAGGAAGAATAAGAGCGGTTGCATAATGTAACCGTTTTTATTTTTGCCAAAATCCAGCAAAAATGCGATTATTCCATTTACAAACGCATAGAAAAACGCTAAAATAAATATGTAATGAAGAAGCTTCATACAATAAGGAGGAAATGCAAAAATGAAAAAGTTTTTATGCGTTGCCGCATCGTTGCTGATGGCAGCATCTCTGACTGCCTGCGGAAGCAAGGATGAAGGGAAGAAGGATGACGGGAAAGCATCTAAATCCAAGGCTGATGTTGTCATGATTACCGATGTTGGTACCATTGATGACAAATCATTCAATCAGGGTACCTGGGAAGGTGTCAAAGCCTATGGTGAAGAAACCGGTAAAAAAGTAGAATACATCAAACCGGCAGAAAAATCAGACAATGCCTACAAGGAAGCAATCGATCAGGCGGTTAACGATTACGGAGCTAAAGTTATCGTAACGCCAGGCTACCTGTTTGAACCATCGATCTATGAAAAACAGGATACATATCCGGATGTCAAATTCATTCTGATTGACGGCTATCCAAATGACGGCGCTCAGGAAAACGCAAAATTCAAAACTGCAAAGAATACCGTAGGTATCAAGTATTCTGAAAACGAAGCTGGCTATATGGCTGGTTACGCTATCGTTAAGGAAGGCAAGACAAAGCTTGGCTTCATGGGTGGAATCGCTGTTCCTGCAGTTGTAAACTTCGGTTACGGCTTTGTACAGGGAGCACAGGACGCTGCTAAGGAAATGGGCGTTGAAATCGAAATGAAATACAAATATACCGGAACCTTTAACCCAAGTGCTGAAATT
Source organism: Clostridiaceae bacterium OM02-2AC (assembly GCA_003481775.1). GTDB lineage: Bacteria > Bacillota_I > Bacilli_A > Erysipelotrichales > Erysipelotrichaceae > Clostridium_AQ. Next base: position 206,782 of record QULU01000001.1, on the reverse strand, counting down.
CAGTCCGAGGCAGCTTCCTGGTATAAGAATGGTACACAAGTAATCTTCTCCTGCGGTGGTGGAATCGGAAACTCCGTTATGGCTGCTGCGGAAGCAAACAAGGGTCTTGTAATCGGTGTCGATGTTGACCAGTCCAACGAAAGCAGCACAGTTATCACTTCTGCTTACAAGCAGCTGGCTGTTTCTGTAACGAAGGAACTGAAGGCAATCGATGATGAAACCTTCCCAGGTGGAGAAAATATTGTTCTTGGTGCAAAAGACGACTCTGTAGGTCTGCCAATGAAGACCAGCAAATTTGAAAAATTCACACAGAAGGAATATGATGCACTGTATGCTAAAATCAAAGAAGGCAAAATCACCATCAAGACAAATGAAGACTTCAAGGATCCTACAAAGATCAAGGCTTCTAATGTAAAACTGGATTATATTAAATAAATAATCATACGCAGGACAAGGCTGTCTACAATCGTAGGCAGCTTTTCTCATTTTTTTCATCTTCCTGTTTGCGAACAGGTAGAAAAAAAGGTATAATAAAATAGGACAAAAGCTTGTAAAGGGTATAGTGAAATAATCGTACGCATAGATGCGGTATCAGTACAGATACTATTTTCACAATGCTCAACAGGCATATGATTGGAGTGAAACCATGGAATACATCATTGAAATGTGTAATATCACAAAAGAGTTCCCGGGCATTATTGCCAATGATGATATTACACTGCAGCTGAAAAAAGGAGAAATCCATGCTTTGCTGGGAGAAAACGGTGCCGGCAAATCCACCCTCATGAGCGTTCTGTTCGGTATGTATCAGCCGGAAAAGGGATGTATCAAAATGAATGGGGAGGTTGTCAGTATCAACAATCCCAATGACGCCAACCGCCTTGGCATCGGAATGGTGCATCAGCATTTTAAGCTGGTTCATAATTTCACAGTGCTGGAAAACATCATTCTGGGTGCAGAGGATGTAAAAAACGGCTTGCTGACGATGGTCGAAGCGAGAAAAAAGGTTGTCGATTTGAGTGAGAAGTATCATTTGAATGTCGATGTGGATGCCATCACCAGTGAGATTACCGTCGGTATGCAGCAGCGTGTGGAAATATTGAAAATGCTGTACCGTGACAACGAAATTCTGATTTTTGATGAGCCTACGGCGGTGCTGACACCGCAGGAAATCGATGAGCTGATGGGCATCATGAAGGATTTGACAAAGGAAGGCAAATCGATTCTGTTTATCACACATAAGCTGAATGAAATCAAGGCGGTTGCGGATCGCTGCAGCGTCCTGCGCAAGGGGAAATACATCGGAACCATTGACGTAAAGGATACGAGCAAGGAAGAAATGTCCGAGATGATGGTTGGCCGTAAGGTTAATTTCAACGTGGAGAAGAAGCCTGCACAGCCAAAGAATGTCATGCTGGATGTCCGTAATCTGAGTGTTGCCAAGAAGGGACATCAGGACGTTGTAAAAAACGTTAGCTTTCAGGTACACGAGGGAGAAATCGTCTGTGTTGCCGGAATTGATGGCAATGGACAGTCAGAGCTTGTATATGCCTTGAGTGGACTGATGGACGCTAAGGAGGGCAGCATTCGTCTTGGGGATATGGATATTACAAAGACAAGTATCCGCAAACGGAATCTGGCGGGACTTGGACATATTCCGGAGGACCGGCACCGCTATGGTCTGGTTCTGGATTATCCACTTTCCTTCAATATGGTGCTGAAGTCGTATTTCACAAAAAAATTCAGCAATCACGGCTTTTTGAAATTTGCGGATATCACAAGATATTCGGATCAGCTGATTGAAAAATACGATGTCCGCAGCGGACAGGGCAGTAAAACATCTGCCAGAAGTATGAGCGGTGGTAACCAGCAGAAGGCGATTATTGCCAGAGAAATCGAGAACGATCCAAAGCTGCTGCTGGCTGTTCAGCCGACCCGTGGTTTGGATGTCGGTGCGATTGAATACATACATTCCCAGCTGGTTAAGGAACGGGACGAGGGACGCGCAATCCTGCTGATATCCCTGGAGCTGGATGAAGTCATGAATCTTGCGGATCGCATCCTTGTTATGTATGAGGGTGAAATCGTTGCAGAGCTGAATCCGGAAACGACAACGATTCAGGAGCTTGGATTATATATGGCAGGATCAAAGAGAGGGGCAGAATATGAAAAAGCTATTACAGAGTGATGCATTCAAAAACTTCGGCTCTTCCGCTATCGCGATCCTGATTGGATTACTGATTGGAGCTGTTGTTATCTTTATTTCCAATTCCAGTGAAGCGCTGGATGGCCTTCGTACCCTGCTGGCTGGTCCGGTGGAGGACGGTGTACTGGGAATCGGACGTGTGCTGTATTATGCGGTGCCGATCATCATGACCGGTCTATCGGTTGGATTTGCATTTAAAACAGGATTGTTTAATATCGGAACACCGGGACAGTTTATCGTAGGTGCCTTTGCGGCTGTCTACATCGGTGTAAAATGGACCTTTCTGCCAGGCAGTATTCACTGGCTTGTAGCGATTCTCGGCGCCTTTGTGGCGGGCGGCCTGTGGGCGGTAATTCCGGGTGTCATGAAGGCTTATCTGAATGTGAATGAGGTTATTTCCTCTATTATGATGAATTATATTGGAATGTATCTGGTGAATTATTCCGTCAGTCTGGTGCTGTTCGACGCACTGCGCAATCAATCTCTGCCAGTCGCTTCCACAGCGGTCATACCGAAGATGGGATTCGATAAAATCTTTACCGGTTCCCCGGCAAACGGCGGCTTTGTCATTGCCATCCTGTTTGTCATCCTGATTTATATTGTATTGAATAAGACAAGCTTCGGCTATGAAATGAAGGCCTGCGGCTTCAATAAGGATGCAAGTAAATATGCCGGCATCAATGAAAAACGCAATATCATTCTTTCCATGGTGATTGCCGGTGCGCTTGCCGGTGTCGGCGGCGGCCTGCTGTATCTGAGTGGCTCCGGTAAATTCATCGAGGTCGTGGATGTTCTTCCTGCCGAGGGCTTCAACGGTATTCCGGTTGCCTTGCTTGGTCTTTCCAATCCGATCGGTGTTCTGTTTGCGGGATTGTTTATCGCTTATCTGAATGTCGGTGGAAATGCCATGCAGCAGTTTGGGTTCATACCGCAGATCGTCGATATTATCATTTCCTGCATCATCTACTGCTCCGCGCTGTCCCTGATGATTAAGGTGTGGCTGTCGAAGCGCAGGAAGACAAAAGAGCTGGGTACAGCGAAAAAGGAAGGTGAGTAAGCTATGGATACAATATTCTTTCTGGTACAGCAGACATGGTTTTTCGCTATTCCGCTGCTGGTCGTAGCACTGGGCGGTCTGTTTTCTGAGCGAAGCGGTGTCATCAATATCGCACTGGAAGGTATCATGATTATCGGTGCATTGTGCGGTATCGGATTTATTCATATCTTCAATCACGCCATGCCGCCTCAGCTGCTGCTTCTGTGTGCGGTGCTGGTTGCCGGTGCGGCAGGTATCGTCTTCTCGTTGTTCCATGCCTTTGCGGCTATTCATATGAAGGCAGATCAGGTCATCAGCGGTACTGCACTGAATACCTTTGCGCCTGCATTCTGTATCTTCATCGCACGAACCTTCCAGCAGACACAGCAGATTCAGTTTGAGAATGTGTTCCGGATTGAATCCGTTCCTGTGCTGGGGTCCATCCCAATCATCGGGGACCTGCTGTTCAAGAATACCTACATAACAACCTATATCGGTCTGTTGTTTCTGGTGCTGACATGGGTGATTATTTATAAGACCCGTTTCGGTCTGCGCCTGCGTGCCTGCGGAGAGCTCCCTCAGGCTGCGGATTCTGCGGGTATCAGTGTGTACAAAATGCGCTATGCAGGTACTTTGATTTCCGGCTTTCTGGCCGGTATCGGTGGACTGATCTTCGTTGTTCCGACGAGTAATGTGTTTAACGCGGATGTTGCAGGGTATGGGTTCCTGGCACTGGCAGTGCTGATTTTCGGGCAGTGGAAGCCATTTCGCATCTTCTTTGCGGCGCTGTTCTTCGGCTTCATGAAGACCGTAGCGGCAACATCAAGCGGCATTCCGTTTCTGGCAGGACTCAACATTCCGCCATACATCTATAAGATGGTACCGTATATCGCAACGCTGATCGTTCTTGCCTTCGTTTCAAAGAATTCGGCAGCACCTGCTGCAGAGGGAGAACCGTTCGATAAAGGAAAACGCTAAAACTGATCAAGTCGATCAGTTTTTTTTCGCCGCTGGATGTGGTACAATTAGAACCATGATGCATATAGGCATGGTAATTGAATGAAATATGCGCATACTACTACTGGAGGTATGATTATGCAGATAACAAACGGAGTACAGCTCCATTTTATGAAAACCGAAAAATTTAAGGATATCGGGGTCAGCATTCGTTTCCGCAGTGAGCTGGAGCCTAAACTGGCGGCGTCGCGCTCGCTGCTTGCGCTGATGCTGTGTGATCGATGTAAAACGTATGATACAAAGAAAAAGATGAGTGATTACCTTGATTTGCTGTATGGGGCAACGCTCAATGCGCAAACAGCCGGCTATGGCAGTGCACAGATTGTGGAGCTTCGCAGTAAGATTATCAATCCCCGCTATGTGCAGGGAAAGCAGCAGCTCTTGGAAGCTCTGTTTTCCTTTCTGCGGGAGGTTTTATTTCAGCCGCTGCTGCAGGAGCATGTGCTGGAGGAATCCCGCAGTATATTAAGGGCGAAAATCGAGCGTATGGAGGATGATCCCGCACAATATGCCATCACACAGGGACTGAAGCTTGCCGGAGAAGGGGATTATCTGGGAATATCCGCGCTTGGCGATGTGAAAACACTGATGCAGCTCACGCTGGAGGATGTGCAAAGCGCATACCGACGGATGCTGGAGGAGGATGTGATCGACATTCTGATTTGTGGCGCGTTTGATGATGCACAGATGGAGCAGCTCGTTAAAGCGTACCTGCCCTTTGGAGCACGTAAGCAGGAAATAAAAACCTTTTATAAGGTACAGAATCAGCTGCACGATGAAAGGAAAACAGAATACCGAAACATTACGCAGAGCAGCATTATGATGGTCTGGTTTACGAATACAGCAATCAATGATCCGGATTATTATGCACTGCGCGTTGCAAATGCGATGTTTGGTCAATACTCCACCTCGCTGCTGTTTCAGGAGGTGCGTGAGAAAAACAGTCTGTGCTATTCCATTTACTCCAATCTGATTTCCTATGATGCAGCGCTGGGAGTCACCACCGGTGTGGAGAAGGAGCATATCGATAAGACAATTTCATTGATTCGCAAGCAGTTTCAGCGTATTTGTGAGGGCGATTTTGCTTCGGATCTGCTGGAGGTATCCAAACAGATGATTGTCAATTCCTTAAAGGCCAGCAAGGATTCTATGAATTCTCTGATTGCACTGCAGTATCAAAATGTGTTGCTGGATCGTCAGTGGAGCACTGAGGATATCATTGAGCGCATTCAGGCTGTAAAGCACGAGGATATTCTTCGGGCGATGCAGGCATGTGAACTGAAGATGACATTTGTTTTGACAAAGGAGGATGCGGATGAAAACAATCACGAATAAGCGTTATGGGGAAAGCTATGTAGAGGAAACTCTGGAAAACGGCCTGCATGTTGTTCTCTGGCAGAAGCCGGATTATGAAAAATCGCTGTTCATGATGGCGACACCGCTGGGCGCTATGGATATGAAGCAGGTGGATGCGCATGGAAGGGAACTGCATTTCCCTGCAGGTATTGCTCATTTTCTGGAGCATAAGATGTTTGAAATGGGGGACAGCGATGTCATGGAGCTGTTTTCCCGCATGGGTGCCAGCGTGAATGCCTTTACCTCCTATACAGAAACAGCATATTACTTTTCAACAACATCCGATGTAAAGGAACCGCTGAATCTGCTTCTGGATTTTGTACAGGAGCTGGATATCAGTGAAGAATCCGTGGAAAAGGAAAAGGGAATCATCATACAGGAGCTGCATATGTATAAGGAGATGAGTGATTCCCGACTGCTTATGGAAACCTTCTCCTCTCTGTATCAGCAGCATCCGCTTCGCTATGATATCGGCGGCGATGATGAAAGCGTGAGCAGTATCACGCTGCAGCAGCTGCAGGATTGCTATGCACTGAATTATCATCCGGCATCTATGATTCTGGTCGGTGTCAGTAAGGAGGATCCAGAGGAGCTGCTTGCACTGATTAAGGAAAATCAGAAGAAAAAGACATTTGCACCGATTGCCAGTGTCAAGCGTCTGGCGTATACAGAACCAAAAGAGCCTGCGAGGGAAAGCTTTTCCTTTACAATGGATGTCAGCGTACCAAAGCTGTCATACGCCTGCAAGCTGGAGGGAATTGAGGATGTCTATGCCCGCACCAAGGCGGAGTGGTGTATTAAAATCATGCTGGATGCTGTGTTCAGCTCACTGAATCCGGATTTTCAGCAATGGCTGGATGAGGGGATCATCAACGACTATGTCGGCAGTGAGGTCGACTTAGGAAAGGATTATGGCATGGTGATGTTTTATGCGGAAACGACGAAGAAGGAAGCGTTTCTTGCGGTTGTCAAAGCGGTGCTTGCCCGTATCAGCAGTGCCGATATAACACAGGAGCTTTTGGATCAGCTGAAAAATCGTTACTTTGGACAGTCTGTACGCTCTCTGAACAGCTTTGATGACATTGCGATCACCTATGTTCGCAGCTATTTTGATCAGGCGGATTTCTTTCAGCTGCTGGATGTGCTTTATGAAATTACACTGGAGGATATTCAACAGGTCTGTGCTGCCCTTGGAAATGCTTTGCATACACTGGTAGAGCTGCTGCCGGAAAACTGCTCGTAAAAATTACCTTATTTGTCAGAAAAAGCGATGAATACGCTCTCACAGGAGCCTTCACCGCTTTTTTTAATGCAATACCATTATATGCTGTACAAATAATGCAGTTTGCGAAAATACAGGGAACCAGCGATAATATAGGAGACCTTGGGAGGGATGTCCATGCGGTGAGGAAAACTATTTGGAAATAAAGAAAGGATGGTATACATATGAACGTGATAGCTTTTGTAGGTGAACTGACGGAACTGTCAGAAATCCGTACATCCGCTGCCGGTAATCGTTTTGCGACAATGATGATTCGTGTTCAGCGCCCCTTTGCGAACAGCGAGGGTGTTTATGAATATGACAGTCTGAATATCATGCTCTGGAAGGGCATTGCGGAAACGGCGATGGCAGCAGCACAGATCGGGGATCATGTGTCTGTAAAGGGACGCATGCAGTCACATACCTTTGAAGGGCAGGATGGCAAGCTGCATCGCAGCTATGATCTGATTGCGGAGCACGTTTCCTTTATCAAAAAGGAGCGTTAAAAAAAGCGAAGAGGGAACCGCTCCCTCTTCACTGCATTGGCTGTCATGGCAATATTATAAAAAAATCCGGATATCCGGATTTTTTAACATTATCTGTTGTAGAATTCTACTACCAGCAGCTCATTGAACTCAGAATTCAGCTCACTGCGCTCTGGCAGACGAAGGTAGGTACCCTTCTTCGCATCTTTATCAACATCGATAAATGCTACGGTATTCAGTGTTGCTTCCAGCGCTTCGTTGATTGCCTTCATATCTCTGGATTTCTCCTTGATTTCCACAACCATACCAGGCTTTGCGATAAAGCTAGGGATATCCACTTTCTTACCGTTTACCAGTACGTGTCCGTGGTTAACCAGCTGACGAGCAGCACGGCGAGTGCGGGCAAAGCCCATACGGTAAACAAGGTTATCCAGACGGGATTCCAGCAGACCCAGGAAGTTGTCACCCGTTACACCCTTCATCTTGCTCGCTTTGATGAAAGTGTTGTAGAACTGACGCTCGTTCAATCCATACATGTAACGGATTTTCTGCTTTTCACGCAGCTGCTGTCCGTAGTTTGTTAATTTTACACGTTTCGTAGGTCCGTGCTGACCTGGTGCATAAGCACGTTTCTGAAGCTCTTCTCCGGTTTCCAGAATAGAGAAACCAAGACGGCGGGATGTTTTCCAAACCGGTCCATTGATTCTTGACATGAAAATCCTCCTTATTGTTTTATGGCTATAAAACAATAACAGGTACAAATCATTTTTACATGGTGTTCATACTCACGGTATCTTCGCTCAGCAGTAAGTTACACAATACCCCGCAGGAATCTGCGTCATGAACGCTATATGTAAAGCATTTGCATTCTGCTATCCATTTTACGCCACTTTACTATAACAGAACGGGGAATGGATGTCAAACAGAATTTATTTTTATAAGGCATTTCTTACAGATTGGTTGCGAAATCGCGTTGAAGGAAGCTCTGTTCATATCCCGTCTGATTATATATATTGCAAATACCGCAGGATTTTGCGCCTAGAAAACGTGCGAAGAATTCAGGGACGTGCAGTGTTCATCTATAAAAGCTGTCCTTTCCATGCCGAAGTGATAAATGTGTGACGCGACAATCTGTGAAAGAAAAATAAGAAGCACATCATTTCTTGCAGAATAAGCATAATTTCTGATTTCTTAATTATATAAATTATGATACAATATAGCTAGTGAATTCAAATGGAAGAGGTGTCTGTATGGAGAATTTTATCAACAATGTCAAAAATGTTGTTTCCCTTGATGTTTTGATCTATATAGTGATTGCGCTGGTCGCCATCGTCATACTTACGATCATCATGATGGTGCTGCGTCAGAAGCAGGCAAGAAAGCAATTGGATGAACTGGAGCTGAGCTACAACTCACTGAAGGGGATTCCACTTGCTTTTAAATTGAACAAGGCTGTGGCGCTGTCACGGGTCAACGAGGAAATGAGTCAGCGGGTGGAAAGCTGCCGCACGGATTTTGACAATATTCAGGAGCAGCTGAAGGAATGCAGTGTTACGCTGGCTGAGGCGGACGATCTGATTTATGTTCATAAAGCCAAGGCTGCAAAGCGCCGCATGGAGAAGCTGAGAGAGCAGATGGCAGAGCTGGAGGGTGTCGCAAAGGATGTCAATCAGGCACTGGACAGTATTTTAGAGCAGGAAAACGAGCAGCGTGTACATATCAATAAGCTGAAGGATGATTTCCGTATCATCAAACGCAATATCAATGAGAATCGTGCGTCCTTCTCCCAGAGCTATGAATATCTGGAAATGGAGATTGCAGGTATAGAAAAGATGTTTTCGGCCTTTGAGGAATGGATGTTTGCATCTGAATTCAACAAGGCAGCCGATCAGCAGAAGGAAATACGGGAATCCGTCGCTCATTTAAAGGAGCTGGTGGATGTTCTGCCTTCTATGTATGAGCGTGCAAGAGGGGTTCTTCCACGTGCCATTGATGAAGTCGGCTATCAGTATGCACAGGCGAAAAACAAGGGTGTGTATACCGAGCATCTGGAGGTTCGCAAGAATCTGGATATCATCAGCGATATGCTGAAAAATGATTTGAACAAGCTTCGCAATGGAAATCCGAAGGATGTTCATGAGGATCTGAACGATTGTGAAAAACGCATCTCCCAGCTTGCTGAGCAGCTGAGCAGGGAAGAAGGTGCCTTTGATGAGGTCAGTGACAATGTCGATATCCTCTTTGATACAATTCGCAGCATCAATCTGGATGTGGAAGCAATCGAGGAGCTGTATAATCGCGTATATGAACGGTTTGGATTTGAAAACTGGACGCAGCGACTGCTGGAGGTGCATGATCGCCTATCCGTATTAAATGACATGCAGCGCAAGCTGGAAGCGGTCATCGCCCAGAACAAGGTTCCTTACTCCACAATACTGATAGCATATAAGGAGCTGGAGCAGAGTGCGGCTGCCTTCACCAATGAGGTTGGTGAAATGAAGCAGAAGCTGGACAATGCATGTAGCGATGAGGAGCGGGCAAAGAAACAGCTGATCAAGCTGCAGCTGATCGTCAACGAAATACGTGTAAAAATGTCCAAGCACCGACTGCCAAGTGTTTCACAGAAATATGAGGATGATTTGCACAAGGGGGAAATCATGATCAAGGATATCCAGGTGATTCTGGATAATTCGCCACTGGATGTCAAGCGACTGAATGCCGAACTGCGCAGTGCGATTGATTATATTTATACCTTATATAACAGTGTGAATAACCTGGTGGGGATGGCAATCATGGTGGAAAATACCATCGTGTTTGGAAACCGGTATCGCTCCTCCTTTCCGGATATCGACAGTGAGCTGACAAGAGCAGAGCTGTGCTTTCGTAATGGACAGTATACCAAGGCCTTGAAAATCGGTATCCAGTGTATTGAGAAAATGCATCCGGGAGCATATGAAAAACTGATCAACAAGAAGGATCCAAGTATCCTGAATACGGGGGAGTAGCATGATTTATCTAGATTATGCCTCCACCACACCGATTCGCCCGGAAATTCTGAAAACCTATACCAGACTTTTGGAGAAACATTTTGGAAACAGTGATTCTCTGCATGAGCAGGGAAGAGAAACCGGTAAATTGATGGAACAAAGCCGTGCACAGATTGCACAGCTTTTGCATGTTTATAAGGATGAGATTCTGTTTACCTCCTGTGCAAGCGAATCCAATAACGCAGCGGTTAAGGGGGTGGCATGGAAGTATGCCAATCGCGGTAAGCATCTGATTACCACCTGTGTTGAGCATTCCAGCATTCACAATGCCATGGAACAGCTGAAAGAGGTATTCGGATATGAGGTAACCTATCTTCCTGTGAATGCGAAGGGAACCGTGGATGTGGAGACCTTGCGAAGTGCACTGCGCAAGGATACGGTTCTGGTATCCATGATGATGGTAAACAATGAAACAGGAGCAGTGAATGCAATTCGTGAATGTGCCCAGTACGTACATGCCAATTCCAGAGCACTCTTTCACATGGATGGTGTACAGGCGTTGGGAAAGCTGGAGGTCGATCTTTCCTATGTCGATCTGGCAACCTTTTCTGCACATAAAATTTACGGATTGAAGGGCAGTGCTATCCTATATAAAAAAAGAAATGTAGAGCTGGTTCCGCTCATTAGCGGTGGTCAGCAGGAAAACGGACTGCGCGCCGGTACCAGCAATGCGCCGACAAATATTGTGTTTGCGAAAACATTGCGCCTTGCTCTGGAACAACGCAGGGATGCCTATGCCCATGTACAAAAGCTGAACAGCTACCTTCGTAAAACGCTGTCCGCAATGGAGGACATTGTTATCAATTCCCCAGAGGACGCCAGCCCGTTTATTCTCAATATATCCAATTTGCGCATCGGCAGTGAAATTATGCTCAATGCGCTGAATGCAAAGGGGTTTGCCGTCTCTGCCCAGAGTACCTGTTCCTCCCACAGCAAGGCGGTTTCCGCAGTTCTTCTGGCTATGGGGTTAGGGGAACAACGCTCGACACATGCAATTCGCATATCCCTGTCGCATCTGACAACCGAAGAGGAAGTCGATGCCTTTTTACAGGCTTTAAAGGAGATCAATCATGACTATCGAACAAAATAACATTGTATATAACCATATTCTTGTCCGCTTTGGAGAGCTGTCTACGAAGGGGAAAAATAAAAAGGATTTTATCAAGCGTCTTTTAACAAATGTGAAAAATGCGCTTCGGGATTATGACAGGCTGAGCTATGAGCGTACGCATGACAGACTGTACATCATGCTGAACGGAGAAGATCCGCATATGGTCAGTGAGCATCTGCAAAAGGTATTCGGTATTTCCTCCTTTTCCTTTGCGATCCGTGTGGATTCCGATATCGAAGCGATGAAGCAAACGGCGCTGCAGGTGGCGAAGGAAAGCGATGCCCAGACCTTTAAAATTGAAGCACGCAGAAGTCACAAGCTGTTTCCGATGATTTCCGATGAAATCAATCGGGCCGTTGCCGGAGAAATTCTGCGCAATACTGATCTGAAGGTAAATGTGCGGGAGCCGCAGTTGCGCATCCAGATCGAAGTGCATCAGGAGGATACCTATATTATGACCGGCAGAATTGCTGGGGCAGGCGGTTATCCGGTTGGTGTTGGCGGTAAGGCGCTGGTCATGCTGTCCGGAGGGATTGATTCACCGGTCGCATCCTATCTGACCATGAAGCGCGGTGTCGCTATTGAATGTGTTCATTATGCTTCACCGCCATATACCAGTCAGGCAGCACAGGACAAGGTACTGGAGCTTGCCCGTCAGCTTGCCCCGTACCAGGGACATATTCGTGTTCATGTGGTGCCCTTCACAGACTTACAGCTTGCTATCTATAAAAACTGCGATGAAAGCTATGCCATCACCATCATGCGCCGTATGATGTATCGCATCGCACAGCGTCTTTGCGAGCAGCAGCACTGTCTTGCCATTGTCAATGGTGAAAGCATTGGGCAGGTAGCGAGCCAGACACTGGAAAGTATGCAGACCATCAACTGTGTTACGACGATGCCTGTCATTCGTCCGGTTGCCTGCATGGACAAGGTGGAAATCATCAATGTTTCCCGTGCGATTGACACCTATGATATCTCCATACAGCCCTTTGAGGACTGCTGTACGATATTTACGCCGAAAAACCCGGTAACCAAACCGACGATTCAGCGCTCACAGCGGCTGGAGGCACGCTTTGATTACGAGGCTTTGCTGCAGGAATGCATAGAGAAGACGGAACATGTGGATGTATATCCGAAAGCGAAGCTTGATGAGGATATTTTTTAGTATAAATTGAAAACTCTCACCCATACTAACATTGTGAGGTGAGAAAAATGGAAAGAAGAAAACAGTACAACGAAAAACAGGTTGAACAGGACTTATATCAGTACGAAATGGGTATTGAATTAGGTGCTGACGTTGAGGCTGAAAAGAGAAATCATCAGAATGAATACGATAAAGAGCATTCTTCTCAGGATTTCAAAAACAACTTCAATAACAACAACCAGAACAACTCCCAGAGAAACAACCAGAATCAGCGCAACCAGAACAATCAGAACCAGAATCGTTAAGGTGGCGTAAAAAAAACCACTCCTCTTCCGATTGGAAAACAGGAGTGGTTTTTTTATGCTCAATAATACGTGACAATATCCTCTAGCTCTTTACGGGCTGGCTTTTTCGGATCCATGGCCTTGTAGCCGACACTGATGACACTGACAACGATTTCCTGTGCGGGAATCTGCAGAAGTCTCTGTATGGCCTTTGCATCGCGGATGCCCATGACAAGGGTATCCAATCCAAGATCTCTTGCCTTCAATAAAAGATTTTCATTATGCAGTCCAAGGTCATAGGCACCCCACAGATTTCCCAGCTCATTGCTTGGGGTACCATCCTTATCAAAGCCGGCTACATCCTTTACAAAGCTTGTGACAATCAGCACCGGCGCATCCTTTGTATTCTCTGCATTAAAGGGAGCCAGACCCTCCTGCTTCATAGCCTGCAGCATCTTCGGGGATGTGATGACATGATATCGCGCTGTCTGGGAATTCTTCCAGCTCGGTGCCTCCATGGCACAGCGAAGCATTGCTTCGATATCCTCCTTCGCCACCGGTTTTGCGGCATATTTACGGATGCTTTTTCTTGTGGCAGCTACTTCATTAAATTCCATTCTATCACCTCTTTGTATTTATTTTACTACAATTTTCCTGAAATTTCCGTAATTAGGCAAACTTTTCCTATTTTGCCTGTGGTATACTTAGATAGGAAATGAGGTAGGTATATGCTGTTATGTCCGAAATGCGGAAGTAAACTGATCAAGGAGGAGCGTGTATGGCGTTGTCAGAACAACCATTCCTATGACATTGCCAAGCGTGGATATGTCAATCTGGCACTGCATCATAAAGCGCTCAGCGGGGATGATCGGGATATGGTAAAAGCGCGCACACGATTTTTATCCCATGGATATTATGCACCACTGCAGGCTGCATTGGTTGAGCTGGTACAGAGCTATCATCCGGGCGTCGTTATCGATGCAGGCTGTGGAGAGGGATATTATACAAACAGACTGAAACAGGAAACGGATACCCTGCTTGGCTTTGACTTATCCAAGCATGCAGTTGATGAAGCGTGCAAGGCCAGAAGCGGGGTGCAATATGCGGTCGCAAGCGTATTCCATATGCCGCTATGTGATGCCTGTGCCGATATGGTGCTTTCTGTGTTTGCGCCGTTTCAGGCTGCGGAATTCCTGCGTGTCTTACAGCCGGATGGTATATTTATTAAGGTTGGTCCCGGCCCACAGCATCTGATGGGGCTGAAGAAAGTATTATATGATGTACCTTATGAAAATCCATCAGAGGTGCTACAGCAGGAGGGCTTGATTTTGGAAAAAACGCAAGCGGTTGAAGCGGATATCTGTATTTCCGATGCTGCGGATATTCAGGCACTGTTTCATATGACGCCCTATTACTGGAAAACACCGAAGGATGCAGCTATGCGTTTGCAGGCACTAAGCGAGCTGAAAACGAAAATTGAGTTTCAGATTGAAATCTATCGCAAAGATGAAAACATGCTTAACAAACACGAGCAGGCTATGCTATAATGTGGTACAGGTATAGGAGAAAGGCGGTAAACAGGTATGGCATTTGAATCACTAAGCGAACGTCTGGGGAAGGCGTTTAAAAATATAACCGGGAAGGGAAAGCTAAGCGAAAAAAATATGAACGACATGCTGCGCGAGGTGCGTATGTCGCTGCTGGAGGCCGATGTAAATTACGGTGTCGTTAAGGATTTCATTGCCCGTGTAAAGGAACAGGCACTGGGCACGGAGGTTATGACCTCCCTGAATCCAGGGCAGATGGTTGTAAAAATCGTTCATGATGAAATCGTAGCGTTATTGGGAAGCGAGGATGCTCCGGTAAATTATAAGAGCAGTGGAATCACCACAGTAATGATGGTGGGTCTGCAGGGTACCGGTAAAACAACGGCATCCGCAAAGATCGCCAACGTGATGAAGAAAAAGCAGAGCCGCAAGCCGTTGCTTGTTGCCTGTGATGTGATTCGTCCGGCTGCGATTGAACAGCTGAAAACACTGGGAGAAAGCATTGGGGTTGAGGTCTTTTCTCTGGGTGTGGAGACGAAGGCGCTGGAAACAGCAAAGCAGGCAATGGATTATGCCAAGGAAAACGGCTATGATACGGTTCTATTTGATACTGCCGGACGTCTGCACATCGATGAAGAGCTGATGCAGGAGCTGTCTGATATAAAGGATTTTGTGCATCCGGATGATATTTTGCTGACTGTCGATGCAATGACCGGACAGGATATTGTGAATGTAGCAAGCAGCTTCCATGAGCAGCTGGAGGTTAGCGGTCTCGTCTTGACGAAGCTGGATGGTGATTCCAGAGGCGGTGGTATTCTGTCTGTGCGTTCCATCACACAGGTTCCGGTTAAGTTTGTCGGTCTGGGTGAGAAAATTGACGACCTGGATGTATTCCATCCGGATCGTATGGCCGATCGTATTCTGGGCATGGGAGACATCATGTCTCTGGTGGAACAGGCACAGGATAAGATGGATATTGAGGCAAGCACAAAATCCGCAAATCGCATGATGAGCGGACAGTTTACCTTAACAGACATGCTGGTGCAGTTTCAGCAGCTTGAAAAAATGGGTTCTCTGGGTGGAATGATGAAGCTGATTCCGGGTATGAATCAGCTGGCAGGGCAGATTGATGAAGCCAAAGCCGGTAACAAAATGAAGAAAAGTACCGCAATCATTCAGAGTATGACGATGGAGGAGCGGGAGAATCCCAATATCCTTCGCGCATCCAGAAAGAATCGTATCGCCAAAGGAAGCGGTACAACGGTAGCGGATGTAAACCGGCTGTTGAATGAATATGAGAAAATGAAGCAGGTCATGAAGCAGATGGGAGCTATGACCAAATCCGGAAAAATGCCGAATATGGGCGGTATGGGTGCTATGGGGGCAATGAAAAATATGCGCAGCATGAACAAGATGATGCGTCAGAGCGGTAAACGAGGAAAACGATAACAAGGCATACAGTGCCTTGTTTTTATGAATGGAGGGTGTTTATGAAGGTATTTGTATATGGCTATCGAGAAGAAGAGGCTGCGTATTTCAGCGCCTGTGCAAAAGCGATGCAGCTGGAAATCGGCACCTGTGCACAGCGGCCAACACTGGAAAATGCACAGCTTTGTCAGGGCTATGAATGCATCAGTGTGCTCTCGACACCAATCGATGCTGCATTGCTGCAGAAATTGCAGGAGGTAGGCGTCCGTTTTCTGTCGACACGTACTGTCGGCTATGACCACATCGACCTTGCTTATGCCAGAAAAATCGGTATCCATGTTGGAAATGCAACCTATGCGAGTGAGAGTGTGGCGGACTATACGATTATGCTGATTCTGATGGCGCTGCGCAAAATGAAGTTGATTTTGCAGAGCGCTGTCAGTCAGGATTATTCCTTTGATGCAGTATTGGGCAGCAACCTAAAAGGAAAAACACTCGGTGTAATAGGAACAGGAGCCATTGGACAGACACTCATTCGTCATATTGCCGGCTTTGGGTGCCGCATTCTAGCCTACAACCCCCATCCGCGAAAGGAAATGGAGCAATACGTGACCTATGTGGATTTGAAAACCCTGTATCAGCGCAGTGACATTATCACGCTGCATGTTCCATTAAACGATACAACCTATCATTTACTCGATGAAGCTGCATTTGCCCAGATGAAACAGGGGGTTATCATTGTGAATACCGCGCGCGGTCCTTTGATTGACAACACGGCATTGATCGCTGCGGTAGAATCAGGAAAGGTCGGTGCAGCTGCACTGGATGTCGTCGAGGGAGAAACCGGCATCTATTACAATCGAAGAAAAGGAAAGATACTGAAGCAGCATGATATGGCTGTATTGAATTCCTTTCACAATGTACTTCTGACACCGCATCTTGCATTTTTAACCGATGATTCCTATCGGGATATGGTGACACATTCGATGAAGAGCTGTTATCTGTTTATGCATGGTGAGGAAAATCCATGGCTTGTTCAGTAGGTTCACAGATAATGAGGCTGCTGAAAGCGCTGGAAGGCTATCGTTACGCTTATCAGCTTACTGATTTTCTTAATATACAAAAGGAAAAGGGTCAATTCATTCCAGCTTGATCCTTTTTGTCTGTTATGCTGTTTTATATGCAAATAGGTCGTACCGTTTTGAGCTTATCTTTCTTTGACAATATTTATCAGCAAGGAAAACAAACATAGCGCATGATTCTCTGCCTTGCAGCTAAAATCAATATTCTGTATGGTATGTTGCAGCTTGCGAAGAAGTCTGTAATTATGCAATGATGGGAAGCACAGGGATTGAAATATTTTTTCTCTGCAACTTTTCTGCCTGCATAATCGTGTTTATAATAGAGGGGATGGAATTCCTTATGAGGAGGTCAGCAGGGCATGGAAACTTATGCAGATATGACGTTTGAAGAAGTCATGGAAGCCTTTGCGGATACCGTAACCCGTCTTGCGTATTTGCGGATGGGAAATGAGCAGGATGCAAAGGATATTTTTCAAACTGTCTTTTTAAAGCTGTATACACAGACAATGGAATTTCACGATGTGCAGCACGTTAAGGCTTGGCTGATTCAAACAACCATACATGCATGCGCAGATGAGCATCGAAAATTCTGGAGAAGGCATCGGATTCAGCTGGATGAAGCCTTTGCACAGGTGGAGGATGACCGGCAGCGCAGGGAGCTGTATGAGCTGATGGAGCTTGTGCCTAATCATCGCAATGTCTTGTATCTATATTATTACGAAGGCTATTCCATACGGGAAATCAGTATATTTATGAATGCACGTGAGAATACTGTGAAGTCCTGGATGCGGCGCGGGAAAGAGGATCTGCGCAGACTTTTGGGAGGTGAGAAGGATGCGTGAGAGAAAATTTACGGGCTTTGATGATATCCACTGTCAGCAGAATTGGAAAAATCAACTGCTGGATCAGATAGCTTCCTCCCAAAGAAGGAAAAGAGCTTGTGTATGGCGATTTGCGATGATCATGCTGCTGGCACTGCTTTCCTTTGGCACTGCTTTTGCCTGCAGCGAATCGGTACGTGATTGGCTTTCATCACTGTTTACTGATGAACAGGAAGAAGCACAGGTGAAGGAAGCCCCTGTTTCTGTACAAGCGCTCAATGAAATTACCTGTCTGGATGCCAACTGCCGATATTATGTAAAGCTGCCGGAAGAAAAAATTGCGGAGGAAGATACGTTTACCGTATATGAAAAAGGAGACGTTATAGGGAATTCTGTATGTAAGGAAAGTATGGAGCTGCAGCTGCCTGTAGAGAATGGCACCGTGAGCGTACAATTACAATATATTCGTCTACACAACCAGTACCTTCCTTTATATCTGCGAGGAGAAGAGGAAAATGGGATACCGGATTCGTCGTTCAGCGTACTAGCGGACAAAAGGCTGGTTATTGGATATGCGCAGGAAGCATTTCAAAATGCCTATCTCATCGATCCTGAAACAGCTGAGGTTCAATCCATTGGAGATTTGTCCTATGCATATGCTGCTGAAGCAGATGCCGGAAGGCATATCTATGCCAATACCGTACAAAGCAGTACGTCAGGGCGATTTCTGCTGTACCGCACGTATGCTTTGGCACAGGGGTGGGCAGAGGAAAAAACAAAAGCGCAATGGGTGTTGCTGGACAGGAAAGAAAATACCCGCCGCATGCTGGATACGAAGCAATTACCTGGCTACCTGCTGGGAAATGAGCTGCGTATGGCTGGAGATACCGGCATCATTACTACAAAGAGCTATGCGGTGGATGATACGATCGAAGCTTTTTATCCGATCGTATATGATTACCGTAAAGATACATGGACAGAATACAGGGACTACCAATGTGCAGTTCCCTTTGTGAGTGACTATTTGTATCGAGAAAAGGGATCCTCCATCGAATTATTGAATATTCGGACACAGGAAAAGCAGTTGATTCCACTTCCCAAAAATACGCGTGCAGGTGACAGCATATTGTATCCGTATAATGGCTTTTATATCAGTGAGAATACGCTAAACGATGCTTTGGACATCTATATTGCATCACAGCAACGATGGGTTCATTTGGACTCGAAATTATTGAGCGATGAGACAGCAGTCCTCTTTGCGTATCCTCTGGATGATCATACATTGGTGCTCAATCAAACGTATTTGATTGAATTTCACAAATAATCTGGAAAAACACACGTGAATATGCTATGCTATTGCTGTACCTTGAAGGTACGCTATAAAACGAGAAAGGCAGGTGGTCTGTATGAATACATTCAGAACGTATAAACTGAGGAAAGATACAGATTGCCGTGTTGATAACTAGTGCAGTTCTGGGCATCCCTTGGGATGCTTTTTTCTTTCCTACGCAGCAAATTATGAAAGGAAAGGACAAAAAAATGAAAACAGAGATTTGTAAAGAGCAGTATGTAGCATCTATGACAGCAATGCCTGCCAGCAGTGAGGAACAGAATCGTTCCCTAAAACAGAAATTAAGCAGACAGGAGCTGTCTTTGCAGCAATGCTATGTGATGATTCGCAGGGAGCAGGTGGTTGCCAGAGCAGTTATTTATGATGAGCTATCCTATATCGGCAATCTGACACTGGAGGATGTAGAACAGAGTGAGGCAGATCAGTTTGTGGGGGATGTTGTCAAGCGGTTGGATCGAAGCAGAGAGTGGCGTATTGATTTGTACTCAGACAAGATCAATCATACGCTCCTCTATCGGGCATTAAAGCGCTGGTTTCCCATAGAAATCAAGCGGGAAAGCTACACGGCGATGAGCGCTGAACAGAATGTATATCCCTATGAGTTTGTGCCGGCAAAGCAGCTGACGAAGGAAAATCTGCTGGAGCTGATGGTAAGTGCAAGCAGGACCACGCTGGATTTGTATTTGCAAAAAGAGCATACCTGCTTGGGGCTGTATCCGGCAGTTCAAAAGCAAATGGAGGAGCTGCTGGATGATGAAGAAAGTGATACCTTGTTTCAGGTTCTGTTTATCAACCGGCGTCCAGCAGGCTTTATCAGTGTCAATCGGCTGCTGGATGATATTGGAGGAATCGGATATATCGGCGTGCATTCCGATTATCAGGGAAGGCGGCTTGGCAGTGTGCTGCTGCAAAAGGCCTTGGACATGGCCTGGCGAAATGATATTCATAAGCTGATTGGAGAAATTGATGATCATAATATCGCTATCCGGAAAAATCTGATACAATGCGGCTTTACGCTGGATTGTAAAATGTGTATGTTTTTGCTGGAAAAGCAGTGAAAGTTCTATACAATTTGCGGATGAATAAGAAACAGCGAATGAAGAATGCAGGAGCTTCTTAAAAAGACGCTTGCAGCACGCAAATGGCTAGGTGGGGATGAGTAGTTAAGAGGAATTAAAGGGGGAAGCTGATTCCCTGCGACCTGCAGCTGTTTATAAAAAGGGGAATCCAGCACTTTGTTGATGCATTCGGATTCCTCTGTTTTTCGTTTCCTGATCATTTGCTTTTATGCTATCTCCTAGCTTGAAGGAAAATGAGGATGCTTCCTTTGATCCTGGGCAGCGTATGACAGAGGGAACGCTTTTTATATTATACAGGCAAGAGGCTGTGCATGGTATGCAGTGTCTCTGTGAAAGCATCACGCATTAGAAATAAGTTTTTAAATAGAAATCGATGTAAACGATTGCAAAATCATCAAAAGCAGGGTAGTATATAAATGTGGTATTTAATAATGTATACAATTCAAGACATCCATAAAACCATAGAATAATAGCTATAATTTGATGTCTATCGAGCAGTTTTATCAAAAAATGCACAGATTTTAGAATGTCTCATACAGTATACCTTGTGAAATAAAAGGGAGGTACTGCAATGAAAAGATGTGTTAATGCTGTAAAGCTGGTGATGACAGTAATGCTGTCAGCCTTTCTGTTTCTTTCGGCTCAGGATTTGGGGTTAATTCATGCGGCTGAGAAGAAAATCGTATTGATAAAACAAGATACAAGGGAATCCTATGATACCATTCAAGCAGCGATAAATGCTGTTGCTGCTGGAGAAACCGGTACGATTGAAATTCCGGCAGGGACCTATGGTGAGTCGCTGAAGATATCGAATACTTCTTCCCGTACGATTTTTCTGAGGGGAGCACAGGCAAATGTCAGTGCCTATAGCAACGGCAAAGCCAGAAGCAACGAGGAAACCATTCTAACCGGTGGTATAGAGGTCAACGGTCTTTTGGGCGATGACTCCTTGGAAATCAATGGACTGACTCTGCATGGCAAGGGGATCAATATCGTTGGATGGGGTGCTCCAATCAAATCGAGCGGGGCAATAAGAATTGTGAATAACGTGATAACGGATATCGCAGATCAAAGCACTTCTGCGATACATATCAATTGTGGTTATGATGAGACCATTCAAACTGTCGAAATAAAAAACAACTACATCAATAACATTGGGGAAGATGGGTATGCGACAAATGGTGTCTATTCAACGCTACCGGTTACTACGATGTATATTACCGGGAATTATATAGGAAATGTCAATCACAGTACAATTCAGCTGGGGAGCATGACAGTGAATGGATTGCTTTCAATTACGGAAAATCATATTCTGAATTGGAATAAGGATGGTACCACCGGGACAGGTGCACAGGGGAGTCAAGGGGATGGAATCTACCTTCCCAAAGGAAATACTCCAGAGGCTGCAGCGATTACTGTGAATCAAAATTATATCGTAAGAGAGAATGGCTTGTCAGGCTCTGCAGGCTATGCGGCACGCTGCAATTTTAATAAAGGAACGATCGATCTTTCAGCGAATTACTGGAACGAAACATATCCATACAGGGTGATTTCTGGAGGCACGTATGCAAATGTCACAATAAAATCAGTGTGTGATGAATATATGAATGTAACAGATCAAAGTATTGGAGACTTTCGGTTTTCGATTTCCACGCTATACAACAGCGGATCGGATAAAGAGAAAATGCTGAGCGCTACCATTGTGATGCTGGATAAGGATATAGAGAAGCCTGTCGTACAGTGGAGTAGCAGTGATGAGCGTATTATTTCCGTTGAGCAACGCAAGGATGCTGCGTATTATGTTGCGAAGAACAGCGGTGTGGCGAGGATAAGTGGGAAACTGACGGATCCAAAATCTGGTGTGGTCTATTCACAGGAAGTGGAGGGCAAGGTCATTGATATTGACCTGAAAAGCGTTGTAATGGAGCCGGCATCACAGAAGCAGCTGCAGATCAGCGTTGTGCCTGAGGGGGAGAAGATTCCATATAATAAAATAGAATGGAGTTCGAGTGATGAACGTATTGTAGAGGTTGACAGCAATGGCTGCTTGAAGAGCAAGGATAAAAAAGGAAGTGCTGAGGTCACGGTGACCATGTATGGATACGGAACGAAGCTGTATGCACAGAAAACCATAACGGTAACTGTCGATCGGCCGATTCCGGTACAGGAAATCAAAATGCAGAAGGACCTGCTGATGAAAAAAGGGGATACGTATACGCTGCAAGCGGAGATATTGCCTTCGGATGCAGACCAGCAGCAAATCACCTGGACATCCTCTGATGAATCGGTCGCTGTTGTGCAAGCGGATGGCAGTATTACTGCAGTTGCAAATGGAACCAGCACGATTACTGCAACAATCGATCATGTGACGGCGAGCTGTAATGTGTCTGTCTATGAAGTTAAGGAACCGCACATCAAGCCGCTTGATCCAGCGAAGCCATCTAACGAAAGTCAGGCAGGTATTGCGGATGCAAATTCACAGGACATCATCGCGAATACGGTTGACGGAATCCTTTCCGATATAGCGGAGGGAAGAGAAATCGCAGCGGAGGTGCTGGATGAGGTAACTAGAAACGCTGTTTTACAGGCGATGAATGAGGGGAAAGCTATCACACTGACCGCAAACGCCAATGTGCGTAGGGAAGAGGAAATCGATCCAGGGGATCTGCATATCATACAGGCTTATCTTTCAAATATAGCGGCCGCTCAACATACTGCCCTGCAATATTTTGACTTCAGCTTTCACCTTGTGAGTGATGATGGAGTCCTGCTGGGGGAAATAAAGCAGCTGAAACAGCCGATTTCCTATGCCATCATATTGCCTCAGGGAACCGCACAGCAGGATACAAGCTATTATATGGTGCGACTGCATGATGGCAAAATCACAAAGCTTCCATTGCATGCCAATGCGGATGGAACCTTGACTTTTTCCACAGATCAATTTTCAGTATATGCACTGGTTGCAGAAAAGAAAGCAGATGCGAGCAAGGATCCGGGAGAGCAGCCAGAGCAGCCAACAAACAAGCCTGAGGGTGAGAAGCAGCCAAACACGCAACCAGAGCAGCCGGCTACTGACTTGAAACAGCCATCCTCTTCACATGAAAAAACAGAGGCTTCAGTGAAAAAGAAGAGCGATGCTGTCAGCACAGCCGATATGCAAAATGAAGCCTTATGGCTGTCAGTGGCAGCAGTAGCCATACTCCTGATGGCACTTGTGCTTCGGAAAAAGCACAGAAAAGGTATGGAGAAATAAACGTAATGATGACAAGACGAAAAGCAGCACAGTGTACTAGCTGCTTTTTTCTGCTTACATAAGAATCATGTAGTTTTACCGTCTATTAACTGTACCTGAACAGCAAAGCAATGCAGGAAAGGATCAGGGTGCAGCACTTCCCATAGGCAGAGGATGTATATTACCGATTGAGAAGTAAAAGCTATAGTTCCAGAGTTATCAGAGCCGCTGATTACCTTTGAGAAAGTTCTCGTTGTTAAAACTGTGCTTTATCAAAGCTGTTCTTTATCATTCTCCCTGACAGAGAATCTATAAGAGAACATACGACAAGCATAAAAAAAACAAGGGTGTCAAGTAAAAAACCTTGACAGGTGGATAATCTATGGTATACTTATCAAGGTAATGTTAAGAAAATAACCAATAGGAGGAAATTATATGGCTGTAAAATTAAGATTAAAGAGAATGGGTTCCAAGAGAAAACCTTTCTACAGAATTGTCGCTGCGGATTCCCGCGCACCTAGAGATGGACGTTTTATCGAAATCATCGGTACTTATAACCCAACAACAAATCCTGCAAGCGTAGTGCTGAACGAAGAGCTGGCTACAAAATGGCTGAAAGAAGGGGCACAGCCTTCTGATACTGTTCGTAACATTCTTTCTAAAGAAGGAATCATGAAACGTCTGCACGAAGAAAAAAACGCTAAGTAAAAGAGTATGATCGATTACGAAAAAGTATTGTTGGATCTTGTAACACCGATGGTTGAGGATAAGACCAATGTATCTGTCAAAATGATGCCGACACTGGAGGATAATGAAATTCTGTTGTATGTATATGCCAACAGTGATGATGTTGCCCGCCTGATCGGACGTCGCGGCATGATGGCTTCTTCTATTCGTCAGATGATGTCTGTGGCATCAAGAAAAGAAGATAAGAGAGTCACCATCAAGTTTGAATCATATTAGGATGCCTTTCGCATCCTTTTTTTGGAGGTAGAACATATGAAAGAAATCAATATCGGTATGCTTGTTAATACACATGGTCTTCGCGGTGAAATGAAGGTCAAGGTGCTTACGGATTTTCCAGAGCTGAGATTTCATAAGGGAGCAGTTGTGCATTTGCAGCTGGCGCAAGGACAGTTGGATCTGAAGGTGCAGCATGTACGTGAAAGCAAGGGACAACTGCTTGTCAAATTTGAAGGCTATGATGATATCAATCAGGTGGAAGGCTGGAAGGGCAGCATGCTGACCATACGGGAAGAGGAGCTGCAGGAGCTGAATGAATACGAAGCTTATTTTCATGAACTGCAGGATGCCGTGGTCTATGATTTGGAGGGTGTACAGCTGGGGACAGTTAGCGAAATCATAGAAACCGGAGCCAATGCAATCCTGCGTGTCAAAACGAAGGATAAGGATATTCTGATTCCTTTTGTCAGAGCCTTTGTCAAGGAGTTTGATCGGAAAAACAAGGTGATGAAGGTGGAACTGATGGAGGGTCTTGTATGAAGATAACCGTGCTGACACTGTTTCCTGAGTTTTTTGACAGCTTTCGTTCCACATCCATAATCAAGCGCGCACTCGAACAGCAGCTTGTGGAATTTGAAACGGTGGATTTTCGGGCGTTTACATTAGATCGCCACAACCATGTGGACGATACGCCGTGTGGTGGCGGGCAGGGGATGGTGCTGTCCTGCCAGCCGATTGTGGATTGCCTGCAATCGGTACGCACGGAGGAATCCTTCGTCATTATGATGACACCGCAGGGGAACCGCTTTGATCAAAGGCTGGCGCACCGTTTTGCCTCTGAAATAAAGCATTTAATCATTCTTTGCGGACACTATGAGGGCTTTGACGAGCGCATTCGTTCCTTTGTGGATATGGAGGTATCTCTTGGAGATTTCGTACTGACCGGAGGAGAAGGTGCTGCCCTGGTGATTTCCGATGCGGTCATACGACTGCTGGATCACGTTATCAAAGAGGAAAGTCACAGTGATGATTCTTTTGAAAACGGGCTGCTGGAGTATCCGCAATATACCCGTCCGATCGAATATGAGGGGATGCGGGTACCGGATGTTTTACTGAGTGGACATCATGCCAATATCCGTAAATGGAGGTTGAAGGAATCGTTGAAGAAGACAATGGAGAAACGTCCGGATTTATTACAGGGTCGTGTGTTTACGAAAGAAGAATTGAAGCTTTTGGATGAAATAAAAACTGAGAAGGAACAAGGTGAAGGATAAAAAGAAATCCTTTGCCTTTTTATGGAGTATATTGGTTCGCTGCACAAATAAAATGTTTGCTAATTGTCTGCTTTATCAGGGGATGAGGTACATATAGGGGACAATGAATCTGAGATATGGTATCTCACATAGAATAACAGAAAAATGAGAAATGGATATGCGTGCCTTGCCTTGCTACGGATTTGAAAGTGGAGAAAGAAAGCACAGACTGGACATGTATTCCCCATATGTCGATACATATTCTCGTTTACTTATGCTAAAGCATGATTCATTCATGACCTGATGATTATGTAGAATAGGAAGCTTTTTGTTGATGAGGCTATTTGTATAATGACAGAGGTAAGCAAGTGGTTTGAAGAAAAAGAGGCTCTGTGTATGGATCAGCTATGGGGGAATACCATCGCCTTGTTGGAGGGGAGAGAATGCGCTGCTATCCATGGTGCAAAGGATCGGCGGTGTGCAACAGATACTTCCTATATACTCTTTTTTGGAATATGACAATACGCTGTCCTAGAAGGCATGCTATACTTTGGAAAAAGGAGAGGTTCAAAATGAACATGAAGAGCTATCTGGAGCAGGTTTCCCATACGGCGCTGGCTATGAATGACATAGAGATATTGCCTGAACACATACGCGTGGTAATGGTGAATGAATGCGCACCATTCCGGGATGAAGATGATTTTTATGGGGATACAGAAGGTGAATATGCTGTGTCTTTGCGCTCGTTTTTTTCGGATTCGGAACCTGCTTATCTGCTTGCACGGGGGATTTACGTAACCAATGCCTGCAA
The DNA here is from genome assembly GCA_003481775.1 of Clostridiaceae bacterium OM02-2AC. GTDB lineage: Bacteria > Bacillota_I > Bacilli_A > Erysipelotrichales > Erysipelotrichaceae > Clostridium_AQ. Next base: position 180,265 of record QULU01000001.1, on the reverse strand, counting down.
ACTGCCAAAGCCAAAGGAGGGCTTTACCAAGCAGCAGCTGCAGGAAAGCTCTGTCATTCTGGAGAAAGAGCTGAAGCTATTTGAAAATCTGCGTGTAATCATGTTGATGGGGGATGTTGCGATACGTATGCATACCATGATTGCCAGACGCAATCATACGGCACACATTCCTGCCGGCTCCACCTACAAGCTGCGCAACAGCATCTGGATGGACGGGGATATCCGCTTGTTTCCTTCCTATATTATGACCGGAAAAAATCTGCAGATCGAGCGCAGTAAGCGGACGATGATTGGGGACGATATTTCGCAAATGCTCGCCTATTTGGAAATGCTGGAGAGTGTCGGCTGAAAAAGGAGGAGAGCAGTTCGGATTTTCTTTGTAAAATTCGGCATTCTCCTTTTTTTTAGTTGGTGAAAATGGTATGATAATAGCAGAAAGGACCCGACCTTTCTGAAAACGACTTCTTCTTTACCACTGTAAAAAAATGGATCAAAAAGTATTTACAAATATCCCAGATCTGTGATATCATATATAAGCCTTTATGGCACGCGGTTCCGCTGAACAGTATGATTCAAGAGCCTCTACGTTATGATGAATAGAAAAGGAGCGCCATTATTATGAACATGCAGTTAGTAAATGAAGTAACAAAATCACAATTGAAGAAAGATGTCCCATTCTTTAAATCAGGTAGTACCGTTCGTGTACACGTTAAGATCAAAGAGGGTGACAAATCCCGTATCCAGGTATTTGAAGGATTGGTTATCGCAAAACAGGGTGGAGGAATCAACGAAGTATTCACTGTTCGTAAAATCTCTAACCAGATCGGTGTAGAAAGAACATTCCCGATTCACTCTCCAATTGTTGAAAAAATCGAAGTTGTACGTAACGGTAAGGTTAGAAGAAACAAATTATTCTACTTACGCGGACGTTCTGGTAAGGCTTCTCGTATTAAAGAAGTTCGTTAAGCTGGAAAAAAGTCGGGTCTTGCTCGACTTTTTATTTTTAGGCTGGAGGGTGTACGATGCAGAAGCAGGAGAAGGACAGACACAGACTGGAAGAACATGAATCACTGTCAGGCGTGATTTTTTCCAACCTGTTTTCATTGCTGAAAATATTCCTCGTCTGTTTTGTGCTCGTGTATCTGACAGCCAATTATCTTGTGCGGCCGCTGCGTGTGCAGGGCGGCAGTATGTATCCAACGCTGAAAACAGGAGAATTTGGCTTCGGCAACGCGTTCTCCGGTCATTTTCAGGAAATCAAGCGCGGAGATATCGTAATTGTTTACGATAAGAAAAAAGCGCATACCTATTTGGTGAAACGTGTGATCGGTCTGCCCGGTGAACGGATTCGGGCCAGCGGGGATACGGTATACATCAACGATTCAGCAATTCAGGAGCCCTATCTTGATAATGACTATGCGGATAGTATCCGATTGACGGAAAATTATAAATTCACAGAGGATTTTGACGAGGTGCAGCTGGGAGAGGATGAATACTTTCTGCTGGGGGATAATCGCTATGCAAGCAAGGACTCCCGGGAGCTGGGTCCCTTTCGGCGCGCAGATATCAAGGCAGTGGATTTTTTCATTGTACTGCCGTTTAATAAAATGAGAGTGGCGGAATAATATATGAACAAAAACAAAAGAACCAGAAGCAATCTGGACATTGTATATACTATCCTTGACTTCGCCCGGCTGATTCTGATAACCGTGGTTGCGGCAATGATCATTCTGGTCTTCGTGGCACGTAAAGAGGAAGTGCGTGGTACCTCCATGTATCCAACGCTGCAGGAGGGGGAATCGGTAATCATCAATATGGCGGCAAATTATGTTGGGGAAATCAAACGCTTTGATGTTGTTGTCGCAAGAGAATATCGAAGCGATGATCTGTGGGTCAAGCGTGTGATTGGTCTGCCTGGGGAAACCATCAGCTACCGTGAGGGCGTATTGTATGTCAATGGAAAGGCAACAAAGGAACCGTTTCTGGATAGAAGCTATGTGGAACAGGTGAAAAAACGTACGAATAAGCTTTATTTTACACAGGATTATACATCAAAAAAGCTGGGTAAGGATGAATATCTGCTGGTTGGAGATAACCGCAATGAATCTCTGGATTCAAGAAATGATGCTGTGGGGCCGTTTCGGCGGGAACAGATCATCGCCAGAGGCGTATTCGTTTACCAGCCGTTTTCGAAAGCGAGGTATGTAGGCAATGGCGGATGATAAAATACGCATTCAATGGTTTCCGGGTCATATGACCAAGGCGAAGCGGGAAATGCAGGAAAAACTGAACATGGTGGACATGGTGATCGAGCTGCGGGATGCCCGCATTCCAAGCGCCAGTAAGAATCCCATGATTGAAGAGCTGTGTCAGAACAAGCCGCGGCTGATCGTGCTGTCCAAAAAGGACAAGGCGGATGCAGCGGCAACCAGACTCTGGTGCAGTGCGTTGGAGAATGATACCACACGCGTTGTGGCACTGGATATTCTGAAGGAGAATATCATACCCAAAATCGTGGAAGAAAGCCGTCTGCTCATGCAGGCAAAAATCGAACGCATGAAGCGAAGAGGCATCCGTCCCCGTGCCATCCGTGCAATGGTAGTCGGCGTACCGAATGTTGGTAAATCCACATTTATCAACCGGATATCGAAAAAAAAGGTGGCTGTCACCGGAGATCGTCCGGGTGTGACAAGGGCGTTGCAATGGTCTAAGGTGAACCAGAATCTGGAGCTGCTCGATACTCCGGGGGTACTGTGGCCGAAATTCGAGGATGAAACTGTCGGCGTTTTGCTGGCTATCACAGGAGCCATCCGCGATGAAATCCTGCCGCTGGAGGAGATCGCCGCCTGGGCGATGCGCTATCTGATTGCGAACCATAAGGAGGCGCTGCAGCAGCGCTATGACATAGCAGTGTGTGAGGATCCTTATGTCATGCTGGAGCGGATTGCACAAAAGCGTGGTTTCATGCGTAAGGGGGAAATGGACGAAAAGCGTACCATTGAAACCTTTCTGCGTGAGCTGCGGGATGATAAGCTGGGAAGAATTACATGGGAGATGCCGCATGCAGACAGCGAATGAGTATGAGCAGGCATGGTGGCAGCAGGGAAAACGCTGCATCGTAGGTATTGATGAGGCAGGCAGAGGTCCTATAGCCGGACCTCTTGTCGTAGCGGCCGTTGCTTTTCCGCCGGGGTATACCCATCCGGAAATCTATGATTCTAAAAAGCTGAGTGATAAGAAGCGAAGGGCTCTTTTTCATGAGGTGGTGCAGCAGGCGCTGGAATATCATATACGAATCATTGAGCCGAAGATCATCGATGAGCTGAATATCTACCGTGCGACACAGCAGGCGATGCAGGATCTAAGCGACATGTTTGCACAGGCGGATGGTATACTGGCGGATGCCATGCCGCTTCCTCATAACGAACGGGATGTGATTTCCCTTGTCAAGGGAGATCAGAAAAGTGTCAGTATAGCAGCCGCAAGTATTTTGGCCAAGGTTACACGGGATTGTATGATGGAGGCCTATGACCGGCAGTATCCGCAATACGGCTTTGCACGGCATAAGGGCTATCCGACAAAGGCTCATATAGAGGCACTGCACAGATATGGTGTGGTGAAGGGTCTGTATCGCGAAAGCTATGGTCCGGTAGCTGCCATGCGACAGCTGGTACTGGATATTTGAGCAGTGTAAGAGCTGCTTTTTTTAAAACTGTAAAGAATAATAAGAAAAATAAGAAGTATACAAAAATGTATTGCAAAATAAGAAAAATCGTACTATACTATGGATAAGGAAAAGGAAAGGCGGTGGCAGGATGTTTACATGGGTGAAAGGCAATGTATATACGCTTGTATTGACGCTGTATCCGAATAACATTACCTTGAACAGCAGCGCTGCCTCTTATTTTGAGGATGTGCGATGGGCCATGATCGGACTGGATAAGGATTGCCTGAAATTAGGAATACGTCCCGTTACAAAACGGGAAATTGATCTGCATCTGGTATCTATGGATCAGCTGCATAAGGTGTCTGTTGGAAAAGGGTATGCAAGAATCAGCAACAAAATGATCATCGAGGAGATTTCCGGTATGATCAATCAGCCGATCAACGGGCTGAAAATCAACGCAGCCTATGATGAAAAGGAGAATATGCTGATAGCAGATCTCCATGAACTGGCTGCAGATAAGGGGTGAATGGACTATGGTACTGATCTGGATTGCCATTTGTGTAGGGGCGGTTCTGGTTGAACTGGCTACACCTACAGCATTGATTTCCATATGGTTTGCCGTGGGAGGCGTGATTGGAGCATTGACAGCTTTGATCAATCTTCCGCTGTGGGTGCAAATTGTATGCTTTGTTGTTGTTTCACTTGTCAGTATGCTGATCGTACGCCCGATCGCCTCACGTTATCTGCGTGGAAATACGGTGCCCACCAATGCCGATCGCTTTATCGGTGAGATTGCACAGGTTACCAGGCTTGTCACAAAGGACGAATGGGGCGAGGTCAAGGTGAACGGGACAATGTGGCATGCTGTCCCGGTGGAGGAGGATTCCATCGAGGAAGGTGCAAAGGTCAAGGTTGTCGCTATTGAAGGTGCTAAGTTACTTGTGAAAAGAGTAACCGAAAGATAGAAAAAGAAAGAAGGTAATGATGATGAGTGTATTTCAGATTATACTGCTTGTTGTAGTTGTACTGATTCTGGTTGGGCTGTTTGCCTACCTCATCCGTATCGTGCCGCAGGCAAAGGCATATGTTATTGAACGACTGGGTGCCTATCATACAACGTGGAACACAGGAATTCATATTCTGGTTCCTTTTGTGGATCGTGTTGCGAATAAGGTGACATTGAAGGAGGTTGTAAAGGACTTTGCTCCGCAGCCGGTTATCACCAAGGATAATGTTACCATGCAGATTGACACGGTTGTATATTTTCAGATTACCGATCCAAAGCTGTATACGTATGGTGTTGTAGGGCCGATCACAGCGATTGAGAATTTAACGGCGACCACCCTGCGTAATATCATTGGTGATCTGGAGCTGGATGAAACGCTGACCTCCCGTGATATTATCAATACAAAGATGCGTGCGATTCTGGATGAAGCGACGGATCCATGGGGTATCAAGGTTAATCGTGTAGAGGTTAAAAACATCATTCCGCCGCGCGATATTCAGGAAGCGATGGAAAAGCAGATGCGTGCAGAGCGTGAACGCCGTGAATCCATTCTTCGTGCAGAGGGTGAAAAACGAAGCAATATCCTGACTGCCGAGGGTGAAAAGGAGGCTATGGTGCTGCGTGCTAATGCAAAGAAGGAAGCAATGATTGCGGAAGCAGAAGGACAGGCCCGTGCAATGGAACGTATTTATGAGGCACAGGCCCGTGGTATTGAGATGATTAAGGATGCCAACCCGACGAAGGAATATCTGAGTCTGAAGAGTCTGGAAACCTATGAGAAAATGGCGGACGGCAAGGCTACCAAGATTGTGGTGCCAAGCGAAATGCAGAATATGGCTTCCTTCCTGACAAGCGCCAGAGAAATTCTGGTGGATGATGCGGCGAAGGATGCACTGGATGAAGTCATAAAGCCAAAAAAAGGCTAAATGAAACACGCAGAGTACCTTAGCACAGATGTTATTCATGAAAAACAGGAAATTTTCCTGTTTTTTTTAGGAGTTTTCGATGTTCATTTCGTATATACATATGAGGTGATATTATGAGAGAACAATTATTGTGCTATGCACTACGCTATGAAGGCGACTGGAAAAAGATGAAGCTGGCGCTGGAAAGGCAGGAGTCCTGGACGCGAAGGGCGTATGAGGGAGACTTTGTGACGATTGCTGATCAAGCCTATCCCGACAAGCTGCGAAGGCTTGCCTGTCCGCCATGGGTATTGTTTTATGAAGGTGATATAACACTGCTTGAGAGGTCTGGCTGCGGCATTGTCGGCAGTCGTCAGGCGAGTGCTGCGGGGCTTAGAAACTGTGCACGCATCACCGATTGTATGAAGGAGCGCTTCGTCATTGTGTCCGGTCTTGCCAGAGGAATTGATGGACAGGCGCATCGCAGTGCGCTGGATCAGCATACGATTGCAGTGATTGGCTGCGGTCTGGATGTCATATATCCAAGAGAGCATGCGTCTCTGTATGCAGTTATGCGTAAAAAGCAGCTGATCATCAGTGAATATCCAAACGGGACAAAGCCCTATGCGTACCACTTTCCCTGGAGAAATCGAATTATTGCCGCATTGAGTGAGGCAATCATCGTTGTGGAGGCCCGCAGGCGAAGCGGCTCACTGCTGACGGTGAATGAGGCGCTGGAGCTGGATATTCCTGTTTACTGTGTGCCTCACGCTTATCTGGATGAGGCCGGAACCGGCTGCAATCTGTTGATCTCACAGGGGGCAAATATCCTTGTGGATGAGGATGATCTACGGCTTATTTTTTAAAAAATGTTTGACAAAACAGGAAATTGTGCGAATAATAGGAGACGTATATTTAATTGCTAGGAGGCATAACATGAAAAATCTGGTTATTGTGGAATCCCCTTCCAAATCCAAAACCATAGAAAAATACCTGGGTGGCGACTATCATGTTGTTTCATCCAAAGGACATATACGTGATCTTGCGACAAGCGGCAAGGGCGGTCTGGGAATCGATGTTGAGAATGATTTCGAGCCGACCTACAAGGTCAGCAGTGACAAACGAGCAGTCGTTAAGGAGCTGAAGGACCTCGCGAAAAAAAGCGATCATGTATATCTGGCAAGTGACCCCGACCGTGAGGGTGAGGCGATTGCCTGGCATCTGGCAAATGTGCTGGAGCTGAACATGGAGGAAGAAAACCGAATCATCTTCAACGAAATCACAAAGCATGCAGTGGTGGAGGCGTTTGAGCATCCGCGAACGATTGATCAGGACCTTGTGAAATCTCAGGAGGCACGCCGTATGCTGGATCGAATCATCGGCTTTAAGCTGTCCAAGCTGCTGCAGAGTAAAATAAAAAGCAAATCCGCAGGCCGTGTACAATCTGTGGCACTACGTCTGATCGTCGAGCGAGAGAATGAAATCCGTGCGTTTAAGAGTGAGGAATACTGGACACTGGCTGCTAATATTGAAAAGGATGGAAAGACGTTTCGTGCATCCTTGAACAAGATTGACGGCAAGAAGGCTGACCTGAAGACGCAGGAAGAGGTAAATGCCGTGATCGAGCGCTGCTGTCATGATTTTATCGTCAGCAGCATTGAAAAGAAGGTTCGCAGGAAAGAAGCGAGAATGCCGTTTATCACCTCCACCCTGCAGCAGGAGGCAAGCACCAAGCTGGGCTTTGGAGCGAAGAAAACCATGCAGATTGCACAGAAGCTGTATGAGGGGCTTCCACTTGCGGGAGGAGTCAGCGAGGGTCTGATTTCCTATATGCGTACCGATTCCACACGACTGAGTGATCAATTTGTCAAGGATGCGGAAAGCTATATAGAAGAAACCTATGGGAAGGACTATAAGGGACGTGCCCGTCAGAAAAACAGTGAAAATGCACAGGATGCGCATGAGGCTATCCGTCCGACGAGTATTTTGAATACACCGGCAAGCGTCAAGGAATATCTGACAAATGATCAATATAAGCTGTATAAGCTGATCTATGCCAGAACGCTGGCATCCCTGATGGCGCCAAGCAAGAGCAATGTCGTCAATGTACAAATTGTATCCGATGGCTGTGAATTCAGTGCAAACGGCTCCATTCTGACCTTTGACGGTTATCTGAAAATCTACAGCGACTATGAAACCGTGAAGGATGAAATGCTGCCGGTCATGGAAGAACAGGAAATCCTGAAGGATGTTGAGCTGGAAGGAAAACAGCACTTTACAGAACCGCCGCTTCGCTACAGTGAAGCCCGCCTGATTAAGGATCTGGAGGAAAAGGGAATCGGACGTCCGTCCACCTATGCAATCATCATTGATACACTGCAGGCGCGTGGCTATGTCTCTTTGGAGCGCCCGAGTGAGGGAAGCAAGACGAAGGTTTTCATCCCGAGTGAACAGGGGGAGCTGACCGATACCAAGCTGCAGGAATTCTTCAGTGGAATTATCAACGTATCCTATACGGCGAATATGGAGCATCACCTGGATGAGATTGCGGCAGGGGAGCGAAACAATATCGAGGAGGTTCGCACCTTCTACAACGAATTCGAGCCGCTGCTGCAGAATGCATATGAGAATATGGAAAAGAAGGAGCTGGAGCGCACCGGAGAAAAATGTCCGGACTGCGGAAACGATCTGGTGTATCGCATCGGGCGTTTCGGTAAATTCATCTCCTGTATCAACTTTCCGGAATGCCGCTACACCAAGGGAGAGGATGAGGATGAGAATGCCGTAGAAGAGGTCTGCCCGAAATGCGGAAGCAAGATGGTGACGAAAAAAGGCCGCTATGGCTCCTTTCTGGCCTGCAGCAATTACCCGGATTGTAAATACATCAAGAGCAACAAGACGAAGGAAGAACCGGAGCCTACCGGAGAAATGTGTCCGGACTGCGGTCATGAACTGGTAAGAAGAAAATCCCGTTTCGGCACGACCTTTGTCGGCTGCAGCAATTATCCAAAATGCCGCTACATCAAAAAGGAGCCGAAGAAGGAAAAGCGTGATGCTCAGGATGGGGCAGCACCGAAAAAGAAAGCGGCTGCCAAGAAAACGACCAAAAAGGTCGTGAAAAAGGCAGTGAAGAAAGCCGTTAAGAAAGCTGCAAGCACAGAAGAGGAAGGCAGCGAATCATGATGGAAAAGGTAACCGTTGTCGGAGCCGGTCTGGCAGGCTGTGAGGCGGCGTGGCAGCTGGTAAAGCGTAATATTCCGGTACGGCTTGTGGAAATGCGGCCGAAAACATCCTCACCGGCACATCACAGTGAGAACTTTGCGGAGCTTGTGTGCTCCAATTCCCTCCGTTCGGATTCCCTGAACAATGCAGTTGGGATTTTGAAAGAGGAAATGCGGCATCTGGATTCCATCATCATGGAGAGTGCGGATGCCACACGAGTTCCGGCCGGCAGTGCGCTGGCGGTGGATCGTCAGGCGTTTTCGCGGCGTATTACAGAACAGCTGAAACAGCATCCGCTGATTGAGGTTGTTCAGGAAGAGGTAACACAGATCCCCGATGGTCCCTGCATCATTGCCAGCGGGCCGCTGACAAGCGATGCCTTAAGCAAAGCCATACAGGAATATACCCATGCAGAGTATTTCCATTTCTATGATGCAGCAGCTCCGATCATAGAAAAGGACAGCATTGACTTTTCCAAGGCGTATATCAAATCCCGTTATGACAAGGGAAAGGCTGCCTATATCAACTGCGCGATGAATAAGGAGGAGTTTGATGCCTTTTATGAGGAGCTGATTCATGCGGAAACCGCACAGCTGCACGAGTTTGAGGATGAAACCTACTTTGAAGGCTGTATGCCGTTTGAGGAAATGGCACGCCGTGGCCGGCAGACACTGCTGTTTGGTCCGATGAAGCCGGTTGGCCTGGAGCGTCCGGATGGGACAACACCCTATGCCGTTGTACAGCTGCGTCAGGATAATGCCGTGGCAAGCCTGTATAACATCGTCGGCTTTCAGACGCATTTGAAATGGGGAGAGCAAAAGCGCCTGCTGTCCATGATACCCGGCTTACAAAATGTTTCCATTGTGCGCTATGGTGTCATGCACCGCAATTCCTATCTGTGTGCACCGAAGGTTCTGCGCCCCACCTATCAGCATGTCCAGCGGGATGATCTGTTCTTCGCCGGTCAGCTGTGCGGCGTAGAGGGCTATGTCGAAAGTGCGGCAAGCGGACTTCTGGCTGGGATGAATATGGCCAACCTCATGCGTGAGAAGGCGGTTGTAGAGCTGCCGGATACCTGTGTGATCGGGTCTATGGCACATTACATCACTCATGCCAGCGAGCGCTATTTTCAGCCGATGAATGCCAACTTCGGAATTATGCGACTATTGGAAAAGGTGAAGAAGAAGGAGCGCAAGGAGGCGTTTGCCAAGCAGGCGCTATCCGTAATCGATACATACAAAAAGGAGTTTGACTGATGGAGGAGCTGCTTGCGCGGTTTCTGCAATACATGGATTCCCTCAACAGCGGCAGTGTGCATACACGCTCCGCTTATCAAAGAGATATACGCGAGTTTATCTCTTTTTTGCAGGCGGAGGGAATTGCGGAGCTGCAGGATGCGGATCGCATCATCGTGATGAATTACATCGCCGCCTTACGTGAGAAGCCCGGTGTCAACGGAGAAATGAAGAATTCCACGATTGCCCGCAAGCTCTCCTCTCTTCGTTCCTTTTACCGCTATCTGAATGAATATGTGGGAATCGCACAAAATCCGTTTCTCTATTTCAAGACACCGAAACGCGCCAAACGGATACCGGAATTTCTGTTTTATGATGAAATGGATACCTTTTTGAGCAGCTTTGATCTGGAAACTCCGGATGGATTGCGGGATCGTGCGATGTTTGAGCTGATGTATGCCTGTGGACTGCGTGTGAGTGAGGCGGCAGCCCTTCGGCTGTGCGACGTCGATTTGCACGATCGCATTATAACCGTTCTCGGTAAGGGAAGTAAGCAGCGCATTGTCCCTTTCTATGCGCTGGCAGGAGAACTGCTAAAGCGCTATCTACAGGAGGTGCGTCCGCAATGGATGAAGGAAGAGCACGCTGTCGTCTTCATCAATCAGCGGGGAAATGGACTGACCACACGGGGCATCCAGTACCGCATGCAGCTGGCCGCGGACGCCTGCGCGTTATCGGTACATGTGCACCCGCATATGTTCCGCCATTCCTTTGCGACTCATCTGCTGGATAACGGTGCCGATTTGCGTGTGGTGCAGGAGCTGCTGGGACATGCATCGCTTTCGACAACGCAGGTATATGTGCATGTGACGCAGGATCGCTTAAAGAGGGCATACACGCAGGCACATCCGCGGGCACAAGAAAAGTAAAAAAACTATTGAAAAGAACAATGAATGTGATATAATAAACAACGGTGCGAATACGCACACTACACACATCATGGATTCGGCAGCCCGTGCTTTGAGACGCAGTGTATGCGCCGGTGACAAGTTGCTGCCGCGTGGAAGTGATGGAGGCGTAACGGAAAGTGAGGATATATCATGTCAGTAGTAACAATGAGAAAATTATTGGAATCTGGTGTACATTTCGGTCATCAGACACGCAGATGGAACCCAAAAATGAAACCAAACATCTATGCAAGCAGAAACGGTGTTTACATCATCAATCTGGAGAAAACTCTGGAACAGCTGGACACTGCATATGCGGCAATGAAAGATATCGCTGAAAAAGGCGGAAAGGTACTGTTCGTAGGTACGAAGAAACAGGCACAGGCTGTGGTTGTTGAGGAAGCACTTCGTTCCGGAAGCTTCTTTGTAAATCAGAGATGGCTGGGTGGTCTGTTAACAAACTACCGTACGATTCAGAAACGTGTAAAACGTCTTGTTGAAATCGAAGAGATGGAAGCAAACGGAACACTGGACCTGTACCCTAAGAAAGAAATCGCACAGGTTAAGAAGCAGAAGGCTCGTCTGGAAAACTTCCTGGGCGGAATCAAGGAAATGAAGAAGCTGCCAAACGCAATCTTCGTTATTGATCCAAAGGAAGAACACAATGCAGTTGCAGAGGCTAAAAAGCTGGGAATCCCTGTATTTGCTATGGTAGATACAAACTGTGACCCGGAAACAGTCGATTACCCAATCGCTTCCAACGATGATGCAATCCGTTCCGTAAAACTGATTACAACACTGATGGCTGACGCTATTGTTGAGGCTAAGGGTGGTCTGTTAAGCGTTGCTCACAACATCGATGAGAACGAAAACGATGTAACGATGAAGGATGTTATCATCAACGTGGAAGAGCAGATTGCAGAGAACGAAAGACGTCGTCGTCAGAGAAATGAAGAACGTCGTAACCGTCGTCCTTATGACCGTAACCGCGGACGTAACGCAAAGGCTCCTTACCAGAGACGTGAAAATGTCAGACCGGCAGCTGACAGCAGACCGGCAAACAACGATGCTGCAAAAAGCACTGAAGCAAAGCCTGCTGAATAAGCAGATAAACATAAGTATATAAATGGAGGAAAGATCATGATCACTGCTGCATTAGTAAAAGAATTACGTGAAAAAACAGGCGCAGGAATGATGGACTGCAAAAAGGCTCTGACGGAGTGTGATGGCGACATCGCAAAGTCTATCGACTGGCTGCGTGAAAAAGGTATCGCAAAGGCTGCAAAGAAAAATGACCGTATCGCTGCAGAAGGCTTGACACGTGTCGGTGTGGAAGGCAACACCGGAGTTATCTTTGAGGTAAACTCCGAAACAGACTTTGTTGCAAAGAACGAGCAGTTCCTGGAGCTGCTGGAAACTATCAAAAACGCGCTGATTGCCAACAAGCCTGCGGATCTGGATGCTGCACTGGCTTGCACGGTGAACGGTGAAACCATTGCAGATCTGGTAACGACTGCAACAGCTACCATCGGAGAAAAAATCTCTCTGCGTCGTATGGCTGTAGTTGAAAAGGCAGACGATGAAGTTTTCGCTTCCTATATGCACATGGGCGGAAAGATTTCTGCACTGGCTGTATTAAAGGGTGCGGATGAAAAAGTCGCTAAGGATATGGCAATGCAGATTGCAAGTATGAACCCACAGTACGTAACACGTGATGACATGCCGGTTGAGGTTGTTGAACACGAGCGTAAGGTACAGACTGAAATCGTTAAAAACGATGAGAAGCTGGCTAGCAAACCGGAAAAGGTTCTTGCCGGTATCATCGAAGGAAAGGTTTCCAAGAATCTGAAGGATGCTTGTCTGGTAGAGCAGGAGTTTTTCCTGAATCCTGACCAGAAGGTTGGACAGTACCTGAAGGAGCATGCTTCCACTGTCGCAAGCTTTATTCGTTACGCTGTAGGTGAAGGTATCGAGAAACGTGAGGATAACTTTGCTGAGGAAGTAATGAGCCAGGCATTTGGTAAATAGGACACTCTTTGTGTCCTTTTTTTAAGGCACCGTACCCTGTGTGAGCACAGGGGAGAAGAGCAAGCGGGAATGCAGGGGAAGCAGTAGTCTTTTGATTCCTCCTGCTGCTTGGTTCAGCATCCGGTGCGCAGGAAGAGGAAAATGGAAAAAACAACAGAATCCTCTTCCTTTTTGATAGCTTTTTCTTTATAATAAGAACGAAAGGATTTCATAATCCATACATAAAAAATGATAAAGGTGGACGTAATTATGTACAAACGAGTATTGCTGAAATTAAGCGGAGAAGCATTGTCCTCTCCAGGGAATTCCTTTGATCCCAAAATTCTTGCTTCACTGGCAAAGGAACTGAAACAGGTGCATGAGCTTGGTGTCGATCTGGCTATCGTTGTCGGCGGAGGAAACTTCATTCGCGGCAAGATGGCGGAGACGATGGGAATCGAGCGAGTGCAGGCGGACTATATGGGAATGCTGGCAACCGTAATCAATGCGCTGGCAGTACAGAGTGCGCTGGAACAGGAAGGTGTTCCTACCCGTGTACAGACAGCGATTGAAATGCAGAAGGTGGCTGAACCGTTCATCGTGCGTCGTGCAAACCGTCATCTGGAAAAAAGCCGTGTTGTAATCTTCGGTGCCGGAACAGGAAATCCTTATTTCTCAACGGATACCACAGCAGCTCTTCGTGCGAGCGAAATCGGAGCCGATGTGATTCTGATGGCGAAAAATGGTGTGGACGGCGTTTACAATGCGGATCCGAAAACCAATCCGGATGCTGTAAAATATGACACACTCACGTATATGGACCTGATTCAGGAAGGACTGGCTGTTATGGATACGACAGCTACCAGCATGTGCATGGACAATGACATTGATCTGGTCGTGTTCAATATGAATGAGCACGGAAATATCCTGAAGGCTGTACAGGGGGATATTACGGGAACCGTTATCACAAAGGAAAGGAAGTAATACTATGGAAATCTTAAATCATGCTGAAGAAAAAATGAAGAAGGCTGTAGCTGTCCTGGAGGAGGATCTGAAAACGATTCGTACCGGCATTGCACATGCATCCCTGCTTGATCATGTGCAGTTTGAATACTATGGAAGTCCGACACCGATCAATCAGGTGGCATCCGTTAAGGTTGTCGAGGGACGTCAGCTTGTCATCAAGCCGTATGACCGCGGGACGCTGAAGGATATCGAACGTGCGATTCAGACAAGTGATACCGGTCTGGTTCCGCAAAGTGACGGGGAAGTCATTCGTCTGAATGTTCCTGCGTTAACAGAGGAGCGCCGCAAGGAGTTGGCAAAATCCGCTCATAAAATGGGAGAGGAAGCAAAAATCGCCATCCGTAATATTCGCCGTGATGCAAACGATGCTGTGAAAAAGGATAAGGAGCTGACGGAGGATTTGAAGAAGGATGCGCAGGAGAAAATCCAGAAGCTGACGGATAAAATCGGAAAGTCCATCGATTCTGCTGTGGATACTAAAGCAAAGGAAATCATGAAGGTATAAAAGCATACAAGAGATGTCTGGCAAGCAGCATCTCTTTTCTTGTGCTATATGTAAAAAAAGGGAATCAAATTCAGCTGTATAGCTGTAAAAGTATGGTAGTTCATGGAAAGTATGGTATAATAATTCTGTTCTGATGAACATGCGATAATGATTGTAGGAGGATGAATCCTTATGGATACAAGAGTCATACCGCAGCACATTGCCATCATCATGGATGGAAATGGACGCTGGGCTAAGAAACGAGGGCTGCCGAGAACTGCCGGTCATAAGCAGGGAGCGGAAAATATAAGAAAAATTGCCATAGCATGCAATACGCTGGGCGTTAAGGCGCTGACCTGCTATGCGTTTTCCACGGAGAACTGGAAACGCCCGCAGGATGAGGTGGAGTATCTGTGCAAGCTGCCGAAGCTTTTTTTTAACCGCTATCTGGCAGAGCTGAAAAAAAATAATATCAAGGTAACCTTTCTTGGAGAAATCGAACGCTTTCCGGAAGAGACACGCCGTGTGATTACCACAGCTGTAGAGCAGACGCAGGAGAATACGGGGCTGATCCTCTGTCTGGCTGTCAATTACGGTTCCCGCCGTGAAATTACACTGGCTGCACAAGCATATGCGCAGGATGTACTACAGGGGAAGGCGAGCCTGGATATCGACGAGGATGCCTTTGGCAGCTATATGATGACAGCGGATATGCCGGAACTGGATTTGATGATACGCACAAGCGGAGAGCTGCGCATCAGCAATTTTCTGCTTTGGCAGCTGGCATATGCGGAGCTTATTTTCACACCGGTGGCCTGGCCGGATTTCTCACAGGAGGAACTGAATAAGGCTATTGATGAATTTAATCACAGAAACCGCAGATTTGGAGGTCTGTAATATGAAGACCAGGATTATTACAGCGCTGCTGATCATCCTCTGTGTTGTCCCGCCATTGGTATACGGCGGATGGCTGATCAATCTGCTGATCGCGTTTATTATTATTGCAGGCGGCATTGAGCTGCTGAATCTGAAGGAGCAGGATGCAAAATGGCCTATGGGAATCAAGGCACTTGCTATTGCGGCTGTCTTTGTGCTGGTTCTAAGCGATGAACGGCTGCATGTTGCCTTGCTGGGTGTCGCAGCACTTGTCTTTTTATCCATACCGGTATTCACAGATCGCTTTCATGCCAAGGACGGCTTCCTGTGTATTGCCTATGTGACGTTCTTCTTTGCAATCGCACGATGCTTTCTGCATATTTACGGAACCAATCGCATGTATGTGTGGTTTATTATCATCGCCACCTATGCGTGTGATACCGCTGCGTATTTCTGTGGCCGGTTTCTGGGGAAGCATAAGCTGAATGTACGCATTTCACCGAAAAAGACATGGGAGGGCTCCATTGGCGGCTGGCTTTTCGGCGCTCTGCTGTCCTTTGCCTTTGCCTGGTTTATGATCGATACGATGACCCCGCTCCAGATGATGATCGCTTCCGCAATTCTGACGATGACCGGACAGATTGGCGACCTTGCGTTCAGCGCTATTAAGCGCAACTTTGGTATTAAGGATTTTTCCGATCTGCTGCCGGGACATGGCGGTGTATTGGATCGGGTGGATTCTCTTGTTTTTAATTTTATTTGTTTTGATCTGATACTGGTGGTGTTGATGTTATGAAAAAAATAATGCTGCTTGGTGCCAGCGGAAGTATCGGCACCCAGACACTGGATGTGGTAAAGCATCATAGTTCTGAATTTGAAATCATAGGATTAAGTGTTGGCTATAATATGAAAAAGCTGGCAGAGATATTGGACGCGCTGCCAAAGGTGCGGCATGTCTGTGTAGCTCAGGAAGCGGATATGACAGAAATGCAGAAACGCTATCCCAGCCATTCCTTCTGCTTTGGCGATGCCGGATTGAAGCAGCTTGCTGAAAATCCGGATTATGATGTACTGGTGAATGCGGTTGTTGGCTTTCGCGGACTTGTACCGACACTGACAGCCATCGAACATGACAAGACGGTTGCGCTCGCCAACAAGGAGAGTCTGGTTGCCGGCGGTCCGCTGGTAAAGCGTGCGTTAAAGGAGCATCCAGTTGCGCTGTATCCCATTGATTCGGAGCATTCCGCAATCTTCCAGTGCCTGCAGGGGAATGCGCTGAAAGAGGTAGATAAGCTGATTATTACGGCGAGTGGCGGGAGCTTTCGTGACCGCAGCCGTGCAGAGCTTGCGGATGTCACGGTAAAGGAAGCCCTGCAGCATCCCAACTGGGACATGGGCGGACGCATTACCATTGATTCCGCTACCATGATGAACAAGGGCTTTGAGGTGATCGAAGCACATTATCTGTTTGATATTCCCTATGATGCCATCGATGTGGTGATCCATCGCGAGAGTATTATCCATTCCATGGTGCAGTATCGTGACCATGCGATCATGGCACAGCTGGGAACAGCAGACATGCGTCTGCCGATTCAATATGCGTTGTCGTATCCATCCCGTCTGGAAATGAAAAATGCGGAGCCGTTTGACTTTCAGCGTACCTTTTCTCTTCATTTTACTCCTGCCAGCGAAGAGCGCTATCCACTGTTGAAGCTGGCCTTTGCGGTCGGCAGAAAAGAAGGAAATCTGGGCGCGGTCATGAATGGTGCAGATGAGGAGGCCGTTGCGCTGTTTCTCGATGAGAAAATCGGATTTCTGGATATCGAGCGTTATATTATGAAGGCAGTGGAAGCTGCTGCATACATCGCGCATCCTTCTCTGGATGAGGTTATAGAGAGTGATGCCTGGGCACGGGAGTTCGTGCGTAGGGCATGGAAAGGAGGAATGTGTCTGGTATGAGCAATATAGTAAACATTATTTATTTTGTTCTGATTCTGAGCGTCATCATTATTGTGCATGAGCTGGGACATTTGATTGCTGCTAAGCGTTTCGGTGTCTACTGCAAGGAATTTTCCATCGGTATGGGACCTGTTGTTTATCAGAAGCAGGTTGGTGAAACTGCATGGTCCATTCGTGCCCTGCCGATTGGCGGCTTTGTGGCAATGGCCGGAGAAGAGGACGATGATGAAGCAGATGAGCTGAACATTCCATATGAGCGGACATTAAACGGCATTAAGCCATGGAAGCAGATTGTTGTTATGGCGGCAGGAGCTATCATGAATGTCCTGCTGGCGTGGGTGCTGTTTATCGGTATTACTGCGTATCAGGGTGCTGTCAGTGTGCCGGGAAGGGCATTGGTTGCATCCGTACAGGAGAATTCCGCAGCAGAGAAGGGCGGAATGAAGGCCGGGGATGAAATCATCCGTGTGAAGAACGGAAAAGAGGTTCTGGAGCCGAAGACCTTCAATGATGTTGTCGAGTTTATCCAGTATTATAATGGTGATACGGAATTTACCGTATTGCGGGATGGAAAGCAGGTAATGCTGCATTTCACCCCAACGTATGTCAAGGATGAAAGCAAGTATATTCTCGGGGTTCTTCAGCAAAATGAAATCAAGGAGATTTCCCTGCTGGAATCCATACCATACGGTACAGAGAAAATGGTAGATTCGGTAACGACCATTTTTGAATCACTAGGAAAGCTGGTACAGGGTGTCGGTTTGAAAAATCTGAGTGGACCTGTCGGCATCTATCAGGTAACGGCACAGATCACGCAGACTGGTCTGCTGTCCACGATTGCACTGATTGGACTGCTCTCTGTCAACGTCGGTATTTTCAATCTGCTGCCGATACCGATTCTGGACGGCGGCCGTATCTTTATCGTTTTGATTGAAACCCTCATCGGGCGCAAGCTGAACGAGCGTATACAAAGTGCCATCATGATGGCCGGTCTGCTGATGATCGTCGGTATCATGGTTCTGGCAACCTGGAATGATATATCGCGTTTGTTCTGACATAGTATCGTTCATAAGGAAGCAGGTCACATACTGCTTCTTTTCTTATTGCCGTATGTTGCCCATAGAACTTGCGGTTCCTGTGTATTTGTCTTATAGTGTATAGAGAGGGGAATGGTGCTTGCATCTTTAGGATACAGATGAAGAAGGAGAAACCTTAGGAGATGCGAGCTATTGATTTTTATGAAATCCTGAAAACAGCAAGCTGTGAGCTGATACTTTGCTGTTTCTGCCTGATTCGTGCATGTACAGGTAATCAGCATACAGCGAGAGAATGCCTCAAAACGATTATGTTTCGTGTAGGAGGTGCTGCATCATATGTGCTGGCGGGCTGTCTAATGAATATGCATCTAGCTGAACGTGCGAATAAGCGATGTCCAACAGCCTGTAAAGAGCAAAACAGCATACGAAGAAAGGAGAAATAAAATGGAACCCTTTGCATATACGAAAAACTATGATAATATCGCCTTGTTTGATAAACGCACAAGACGCTTTACCTTTGTGCTGGGAGATGGCGGCATCTATTCCTACGATGCTGTAAAAAAAGCCAGAAGGTCACTGGCATATGTAGGTACTCCAATAGAAAATGCATTTGCCAATATCGGTAGAATCGGGGCAGGGAATGCATTTTCATCCGGCTCAGAAAAGGTTCAGGAACGTGTGAAGCTGTTTTTCACAGACGGTACCTTCACCTATGGATACATATCTGGAAAAACACTGCAGAAGGGATCACTGGAATACCATGATGAACTTGCACGTGCAGATGATTTGATCCGCGTGCTGAATACACTTGGACGAAAAAACCGCGGGGAGGATGTACAGCAGGATTTCTTATTTAAAATCAGGAAATTAAAATAAATACTCGGATTCATTCTCGTAAAGGCTGATATAAAAGTCGGATGCATCCTTATAGCATTACGATACAAAATGAGTATGCGAAAAAACAGTAAGAAAAAAGATTTCGATGCGCGGGCTTCTGTACCATGGCAAACGAAATCTTTATCAATCTACAGCTGATCTGTACGCATGTCTTACCAGTAATTCAAAAAGAAGCAGTAATTTTCATCCAGACTGTAATACTCAAATTCCTGTGGATTGTAGCCTGCACTCTGAAAGAGGTCAAAAACATGCTGGGAGCGCAGCAGCTGCTTCACCTGCTCATACGTCTGTTTGCTGTCACACTTAATGGCCAGACAGGGATCGGGATTGTTGATGTTGGAGGCAATGATTGCGATGATCTGATTTTCATCATAGCCCTTCAGATACGCATCTCTTTGATAAAAGAAGCTGTCCTTATATGCAGCTGTCTGCTTGATTTCCTGCTGTGGGACATAGATGTTTTCAACCTCCTCGCTGGTCATTGCGAAATAGGCATAGCGGTAATTGTTATAGCTTTTCTCGATTTTGATATCACCGAAGGTAGGATCCAGATAATACCACTGCTTATCCATTTGCACCATATTGATGACATGATATTCCTCCGGGTTTTCAATGACCTGTACCAATATGATCGCATTGGGAATATGCAGCTGATCCAGCAGATATTTGAAGCTTTTGGAATACCCGGCACAGACTGCCTTTTTATCCAGAAATACACTGAGCATATTCTGATTGTTTTCTTCCTTGTTTACATAATCGCTGCGATCGATGATCCAGTCATACAGAAGCTTCAGCCGTTCATAATCTGTCTGCTTTGCTTCCGCTTTCTGTAATATCTTGGCAGCGACGGCATCCACCTGCTTCTGCAGCTTTGCGGTTTCCTCCTGATCGTAGGCATAGGAGGGATACAGCGTGACACTTTCCTTATCATCGGATTCTTTATAATTGTATTCGTAGTTTGACCAGAACAGCTCGGGATGATCGAAGGTGACGGCATCAAAGAGCTTCATGACATAGGGCATACTGCAATCCAGTAGGACAGAGGATTCATGATGCAGCAAAGCACCGTACAGCCGGTCATAATCATCCTGCAGATTTTCATGCAGCAGGGAGCGCTGGTATTTATAGCAGGTGTCCTCATTGATTGCTTTGCTGTTTTGAATGGATGTCTGCTTTAATTCAACAGCGGGATCCTTCTGTTCTTTCACTTCCGTCTTCTGCGTGGCACTGCAGCCGAACAAGACAAGGGAAGTCAGCAATATTCCGACATAGCGTTTCATACGATCCTTCCTTTCCCATCTATACTATCATAGCATGAAATGAAAAAAAACAGAACCTCTGTCCTGTTTCTTATGCAGCAATAGCGTTGATTGCTTTAGCCAAACGTGATTTCTGTCTTGTTGCGTAGTTTTTGTGGTGAATACCCTTCGCAACAGCTTTATCTAATTTAGAACTTGCTTCGTTGTAAGCAGCAGCTGCGGCAGCTGCGTCTTTTGCGTCAACAGCAGCCAGAACTTTTTTGATGGAAGTTCTCAATGCAGATTTCTGAGCACTTACAGCCAAGTTTCTTTTGTTGTTGGTTTTTACACGTTTTTTCTGTGATTGGATCTGTGGCATGTTGCACCTCCTAGTTTTCAATTGCCAGTAAATTATATCAAAAAGAATATGAAAATGCAATAATAAGGTGAAAAAAAACCATACTATGGAAGAGGTGTATAAAAATGGCAGAACCATATCAGATACGTAGTGATTTTGCGGATGAAATCATATCCGCAGATATCCAGTCAAAAACCTATGAGCATATCGAAAAAAAGAATGATTACATTCGCAGCAATTATATTAAGGTCCTTTGTGATGAAAATGAGCTGGGCAAGCATAAGGGGGATTACGTTTCCATTGAATGCCGTGATCTGGATGATCATGTCGTGCGGGAAAATATGATTGATGCAATCCAGGAAAATCTACAGCATATGAGTGATAATATGCATGTGACGCTGAAAAAAATTCTTGTGGTTGGATTGGGAAACCGCTTCATTACCTCGGATGCACTGGGACCGCAGGCGGCAAATGAAATTCTGGTGACCGCCCATTTGTATGAGCATGAGGATCCTGCCTATTTAACGGGAACACGCAATGTTGCGGTACTGCAGCCGGGTGTTATGGGACAGACCGGGCTGGAGTCGCTGTCCATTGTCCAAAGCGTTGCACAAAGCTATCAGCCGGATCTGGTCATTGCCATTGATGCGCTGGCTACCCGTAATATCGCAAGGATCAACCGCGTTGTTCAAATCAACAACACCGGTATTCAGCCGGGAAGCGGCGTCGGAAATCACCGTATGTCACTTAGTGAGAAAAGCCTGCATATTCCTGTCATCGCCATCGGCGTGGCAACGGTTACCAGTATCGGTGCCATCCTGCATGAAACCCTCGAGGTCAGCGGAGAGGAAAAACAGCATATTCTGCAGAAGATACAAGACAGCAATTATCTGAACCTTGTCGTAACGCCAAAATCGATGGATGATGAGCTGAAGCATCTGGTCTATATCGTTTCCGAAAGTCTGAATCGCTTCCTGCATCCCAACTATGAACAGCTGTAATGTCGCATTTTGTCATCCATAGTTTAACATGAAAGCACACCCGGCCACATATGGTGGTAGAGAAGGGAGTGCTTTTTTCTATGAAATCTACATGTAAGCTTCTTGCTAAAGTCTTCGTACTGATTGCCTTTCTCTATCTGACACCGTTTGCCAGCGGCTTGAAGCACTGTTTCCGCAATGCGGATGATCTTTTAAATAATTTTGTTTATAAGCAAAAGACAATCAACAGCTCCCTCTCACTGAAGGATTCTTTAAATGTATTATCCTACAATTCCAATCTGACGATTCCCA
The DNA here is from genome assembly GCA_003481775.1 of Clostridiaceae bacterium OM02-2AC. Classification (GTDB taxonomy): domain Bacteria; phylum Bacillota_I; class Bacilli_A; order Erysipelotrichales; family Erysipelotrichaceae; genus Clostridium_AQ. The sequence goes on along the minus strand of QULU01000001.1, from coordinate 158,109 downwards.
AGGAGGACATCAAGGAGGTGGAAACGACACAGGATAATCCAAGTGTGGTGCCGAAGACAACAGACGAGCAAAAGGATACCTCACAAAGCAAGGATGACGGTAAGAACAATAAGGCTGAAAGCAGTGACAAGAAAACGGAAGAAAAATCTGCGGATAAAAAAGGTAAGAGTACCGGAAAACGGGTTTATATCTACGACACCCACCAGGATGAAAGCTATAAGGGCGGTAAAACGGTGCTGGATGCTGCAGCGATTCTGGCACAGAAGCTGGAGGACCGCGGCATCAAGGTGGTTCTGGAAACCAATGATTTCATTCGCTACCGTGATACGCATGGACTGACGTATAATGAATCCTATGTGGTATCCTATAAATATCTAAACGAAGCACTTGTGAATTACGGCGGCTTTGATATGTGTCTGGATCTGCATCGTGACAGTATTCCAAGGGAAGCAAGCTATATCAATATCGATGGTAAGAATTATGCCAAGGGGATGTTTGTTGTCGGTGGTCTTGGGAAAAATGCCAAGACGGCAACCAAGCTGTCCACGACATTAACTGACACGATCAATGCAAAGAAGAATGGTATCATGAAGGGGGTCATGACAAGGGAGGCCTATTATAATCAGGAGGTTGCCAAAAACATTGTATTGATGGAGCTTGGCGGTGATGTAAATACCTTCGAGGAGGTTTCAAACTCCCTGGATGTTATCGCAGACGGTATTCATGATGTACTGACAAAGGAGTGATTTTATATGAAGCGATTTCTGGCGGATGCCATTCTGATTTGTATTCTTGTATCGATCGGCTCCTATATCAATCAGCAGGGGTCAGACGATACGCGAAATCTCGTTCAGGAGCAGGTGGAGAGCTTTGAATCAGATGTTGCGCAGAATCGTGTTGTGAAAGCGCAAAACGATCCGGTCGCATTAAAGGATATTGAGGAAAACCGCGCTTCCCAGCTTGCAAAGAGCAGCAGCGAGGCGATTGTTTCCACGATGAAGGGATGCGTACAGATGTTTTCCGATGTGTTTGACGGTCTGTTGCATTAGCTGTCATATTCAAGAGGAAGACGTTTTGTTAAAGTAGATGCAAACGCACGCACATCATGGTATAATGCCTACTGAGGTGAATAGCATGGATAAAAAACAAATACGAATTCTGTTCATGGGCACGCCGGAAATCGCCGTGTCTATGCTGGAACGGCTGTGGAGTGACGGCTATGAAATCATTGGTGTTGTCAGTCAGCCGGATAAAAAGGTAGGAAGAAAGCAGGTGCTGCAGATGCCGCCGGTAAAGCAGGCAGCTTTGGCACATGATATCCCCGTGTATCAGCCAACCCGAATACGGGATGATTATGAGGAGCTGATGCAGCTGGATATCGATTTGATTGTAACCTGTGCATACGGGCAGTTCATCCCTTCAAAGCTGCTGGAGCATCCGACCTATGGCTCTGTCAATGTGCATGCATCGCTGCTGCCGAAGCTAAGAGGTGGAGCACCCATCCATAAGGCGATCATCGAAGGGCATGCGGAAAGCGGTGTATCCATCATGCGCATGGTGAAGAAAATGGATGCCGGTGCTGTCATGGCGCAAAGCCATGTGGCGATTGCGGATGAGGATACGATGGGGTCCTTGTATGATAAGCTGGCCGTTTCCGGAGCACAGCTGCTGAGTGAAAGCATTCCGAAAATCATTGACGGAAGTGCTGTCTTCGTGGAACAAAACGAAGCGGAGGCAACGTTTGCCTATACCATTCAAAAGGAAGAGGAGCATGTCGATTTCAGCAGAGATGTTGAAAGCGTCTATAATCATATCCGTGGTCTGATTCCTGCACCCTGTGCCTATGTTCTGGTAAACGGCAAAAAGCTGAAATTCCATAAGGTGCGCAGATTGAGCAAAAAGGGAAATGCTGCCTGCAAAGAAATCATCGGTATGGTGGACGGCGGTTATGCGATTGCCTGTGCTGACGGACTGATTTTGGCAGATGAGCTGCAGCTGGAAGGAAAAGCGAAGATGGAGGCAAAGGTTTTCTTTAATGGCAGTGGGAAAAATCTGATTGGCTGCATCGTGGAATAATGAAAAAGGAAAGGAAGGCGTCCGATGGGATGCCTTCTTTACACATAGCTAGATAAACTGTAAAATAGAAGTATAGGATAGGGAGGGGAGTATATGACATTCAGCAATACCTATAAGCAGCATTTGAATATCCTGATTCCTTATTACAGAATTCGCAATCTGAAAATAAGTAAGGATGTGCAATGGAAGCAGGCTAACTTTTATAAAGATGCTCTGCATATTCCTGTTTGTTCATCCAGTGTCTACTGTTCTCTGGAGAAGCAGAAAGCCTGTGTCAGGGATGAGGTGTATGAGCTTGCGGCAAAAAAGTTAGGAAAACGCATATGGGAATCCAGAAAGTGGGATGCGAAAATCAATACAGTTACGGAGGAATTATTCCCGCTTATGGATTTTAAAAAAGAGGCAGCATGTATCCGCCTGTTACATGAAGCAGTTCAGGATATGCAGGAATTTCAGAATGTGTTGTATTATGGAGAGATTTTATGGCTGTTTCAGATAGTAAGAGACTTTTTGAAAAACCGCAGTCATATGATTACCGAGGATGAATTTTATATGCTGGATGCGATTTCCGGTATTTTTAAAGGAAGGCTATATGATCTTGCAATTTATTATCTATATGTTTATGCAAACTATCATGAGGACGCTAAACTTGAACATGTATTGCATACATATTCTTATGAGAACTCATGTTTATTATCTAATCGGTTGTTTAGTACCAGAGTATATGAAAGACAGCACCGTTATCTTCTCGTCTTGCAGAAAAGCTATGAAATAGAAAAGCAGCTGATTGAAACGGACAATCATGTGCAGTTAATGGTACTGTATACGAAGTTAATAGATATTCTTTTAAATATCGATACGCATGCAATGGATCTATATAGAGATAAGCTTCTGTTTATAATAGAGCATACAGCTGTAAGCAGAAATCAGTTATTTGTCACCTACATGAATTTAGGCACTATATATCTGCACAGAGAAATGTATTCGTTTTGTCTTGAGTACCTTGAAAAAGCACTTGAGATATCTGAAGCCCAATTGCTTCGCTGTTATAATTGCATCTGTTATGCAAATCATATGCTGGATTATCGAATCCCTCAAAAATATGTGAATTGTACGGATACATGCAAAGGCGATGAAATAGACTTGATAGTATATAGGTTCTATCAGCATTACGATGTGCGTACGAATGATGAGAATAAACGATATATTCTAAAATGCATATTACCGGTATTAGAAAAAAATGATGAGTTATATATCAAAATGTGTGAAAATGAGTTATATAAGTTATGTCAACGGAAGAAAAGCTATAAAGCCATGTTTGAATGGGAAGAAAAACTGAAAAAAGTACGAAAAAAATGATTTAAAATCTTTATTTTCATGCTTTTTTTATTTTGCTTAGATTCTATTGTAAGCACTTAAGAAAACGGTTACAATTTAACTGTAAATAAGGAGGGGATACACTATGGTAGCCGTGAAAAAATTGTTTTTGCCTGCTGTATGCCTGATTCTGTGTTCTATAACTTGTATTTGTAATCATTGTGATATGGAATCAGGCGTTCATTTAAGAGGTGGGGGAAATCGTGTCGAGGATTGAGAAAAGGAGGATTATAATGAAAAAGACGATAATTAAAGTATTCGCAGTAGCATTTGCTTGTATGTTAACATTCACTGCTGTAGGAGCGGCCAATAAGGTATCGACCGGTTTAAGCTATACCTATTCTGGTTCATGGAAAAAAGGATTTATTGCAAGAATCACGGAATCTGGAGGTTCTCCTACAATATGGAAACAGGTTAGTGGGCACTATAATCAATATGATTCTGATAGCGGAAAAACATCTGGCTGGTATTCTTTTACATCTCCATCTGTACAGGGGCAATTATCCTATTCAAGAACTGCTCAAACTGGCTATAGTATGAATAGAGTGAACTGTGATTATTATGCTCCAAATTATATTGGATCCTGGAGCTTATAGAATGATATAGAAAAAGATGAGTTGACTCATCTTTTTCTATAATGCAATTACTATGAATAAGGAGAGGAAACCGTATATGAATAAACTTAGGGTCATTATGTTGTGCTGTATACTGTGTTTAACAGGGTGCACAAATAATAAAACCAAAGATGAATATAATGAGAAAACAATCGTCTGGTGGGTAGACATTAAAAGTATGGAATCCTCTGTATGGTATCATGATGAAGCCTATAAGAATGATGAGGAAATAAAGAATGCATATACCGACAAGCTAAATGAAATTTTGAAGGATAGGGGATTTCCATATCATGTTCAATTTAAAATAATGGATGTTGATTCCTCTTTTGATTCGGAAAATTTCACACAGGATGTAACACATACTTCCTTACAAACTTTAGCTGATCAAGAAGCTCAGATAGATCTTTTTGACAGTACAACAAATAATTATGAGGATATGGCAGATCTCGATGCATATTTGCATGAATCCTATGCAAAGGATTTTTATAGCTCGATGCCAGTTTCCTATTGGGAAACACAACGGGTTAACGGGATTTTAAAATACATTCCTAAGATTGCGTTGTATGCATATCAAAACGCATATATCATTGATAATGAGCTGGCAGAAAACAGCGCAATCAATGTAAGTGCCATACAGAGTAAGGAAGAGCTGACAGAAGCGATGCAAACGGTCTATGATGACCAGCATGGAAACATTATTCCTTTTTCCTATCAGGACTTGGAACAGATGGATGTCTATACGAATATGTATTATCCCCTTCCTCTACCTGTTGGCAATTATCTGCGATATCAGCATACGAAGGGCGGCTGGGACGTTGTAAATCTGAATGAAACAAAAGCTTTCAGTGACACTATGTCGTGGATTGAACAATTAAATCAGAAAAATCTGACAGGTGCAAATCTGAAGCAGTCTGAGTATGAGCAGCAGATGCAAAAGGGAACCTTTGTGACTACGGGGCGATATTATCCTGTACAGCTGCAGAAACATGTGCAGCGTTATGCAGGAAAAACACAGATTCCTTTTGGTAAGGTGCAAGCTATTCGTATGGGGGGCACTGCAGTATACAAGGACTCACAATATAAGAAGGAAGCAGTACAACTACTCTCATTGATCAATACAGATAAGGAGCTTTCTGAATTATTTATATATGGGCTGGAAGGTACAGATTACGAAAAACGGGATGGACTTGTATATGCATTGCATGATAACAGCCTACCGGATACCATTAGCGGAAGAGGCTTTGCAGGGAATTACCTCATTATAACACCCTCTGAGGCTATGGGGATGGATGGGCAAAAGGAAATCAGAGCATATATGGAACATACTCCTGTGGTATCTATTGATGGCTTTTATCCTCAGCTTAGTGAAGATGATCAGAAACTGCTGACTCAATATTATGCTCAGGATACAGGAATACCTTATTATCAGAGCAAGGGTACAGTAGAACAGCTGGATGCTATCAATCAGCAAATTAAGAAGACAGAATTAAACCGCATAATAAACGATATTCAAAAGCAGCTGGATGAGTATCTGAAACGCGAATAGGGAGTGCTTATGAAAAAAATTAATTTATGTTTTAATCGTATGCTTGTAATCCTTTCATGCATCGGACTTAGCACCTTAAGTGGATGCTCAAGAGAGGATGAAATAAACTGGGATCCGGATGCAGTGAAGGAATTTTCGGGTGTAGCTGTAACAGATGCAGAGGAAGGAATCTACTTTATCGAAGAGGTAGGAGAAGAAACTGCAGATGGAAATGTCTTGAAAAATGTAAAATATTTTGATTCTGAGGAGAAAGCTTCCGTACCACTTTGTAGCAAAGCAAATTGTAAACATGACAGCATGGAATGTCCGGCTGTGCAATTAGGGGAATATGAAGGTCGCAGATTAGGGATGCTTACACCATATAAAAATGCTTTATACTTGTATTATATGTCAGATGGAACAACAAGCTTTCAGGATGTTATCATGAAAGCGGATTCGGATGGGAATAACCGGCGTGTTGCCTATACGCTGCCCCAAGGAGCCTTGCTGAATCAGGCAATTCTGTATCAGGATACATTGTTTCTCTCTTGTAATATGATGGGAGAAATTGATGATTTACAGGGAGGTATTACTGAAACAAGCCTCTATGTATATGATTTGAATGAAGAAAAAGAGAAAAGGATAGCTTCGACAAGCAATGATCAGGACGGATACTTTTACTACCTTGGCTGTCAGGATGGAAAAGCCTATTATATAGATGATGTATACACAAAGAAAGAAAAGCCGATTTATACATACACCATTTCCTCAGGGGAAATTAGCTGTATAAATTCTGAAAATACAATTTCAACGTCTATGATGTATAAGGGAAAGCTTTATGGTGCAAATGAAAAAAGTAACGATCTGTTTTCCTATGATGTGAAAACAAAAGAAAAGGTAAAGCTTGCGACGTTTACTCCGTTTGAAGAAAAAGCTCATTTTAATATAATGAGCAGCGATGGTTTACTTCGCTTAAGCTATCTGACACACCCTGGTACAAGACAGAGCAAGGTGCATTATCAGATTTATGACACAGAAAAAGAGAAGTTTTTATATCCAGAATATAAAATAGGAATCGACCTATATCAGCACTATCAGGATGGCTATATCGGATCAAAGGATAATGAAACTGGATATTTTGATAAACGGCTGAAGTTCTATCAGCTGGAGTAACAGGGAGGCACGATATGAGACTTGAAATACGGAATTTATGTAAGCAATACGATAGAGAGTTAGCACTTGATCATGTGAATATGGTATTAGAGAATGGGATTTATGGTATTTTGGGACCCAACGGTGCCGGGAAAAGCACCTTGATGAATATTCTCAGTTTATTGCTAAAGCCAACACAGGGAGAGGTGTACTTAAATCAGGCTGATATTCGTAAAATGGGGTCCTCCTATCTGAAATGCATCGGGTATATGCCACAAATAAACTGCTTGTATGATGATTTTACATTACAGGAAAATCTGTTGTATATCGCTTCTTTGAAGGGGATGGCGAAGCACGGCTTGGATGCGATGATTCAGCATTTGGCTGAAGAAGTGGAATTGCAGGATGTACTTTATAAGAAAATCCGCAGCTTTTCCGGTGGTATGAAGCAGCGGGCGATGTTTGCACAGAGCCTATTGGGAAATCCTTCTATTTTAATCTTGGATGAGCCAACGGCAGGTCTTGATCCCCAAAAGCGCATCGAGCTGAGAAATCTGATTGCTCGTATGAGCCGGGAACGTATTGTTTTGATTGCGACCCATGTTGTCAGTGATATAGAATTTATCGCTAATCAGATAATCTTATTAAAAAAAGGAAAACTGCTTTTGAAAGCTACACCACAGGAATTGTTGAGAAGTGTGCAGCAAAATGTAATGGAAATACAAGTGACAGAAACAGAATTAAACAATTTACAGAAAAAATATCAGATCAGTAATCTGCATTATGAGCAGAATGCATTATTTGCCAGACTGATTACACATGACGCTTCTTCTTTGTCGGGACGTAGGGTACAGCCTGACTTGAATGATGTGTATTTATATTATTTCGGGAGTGGTGCATGATTCGATTTGAATTTTTGAAAATCTGGCGTAATAAAAAAATAATGCTCTTTTTACTCCTGCTGATAATTTTGAATGCAGCCGTGTTTTCTTTTCATATACAAAGTGATCATCTTGTTCAAGGCGGCTATAAGACCTACTATGAAGCTGCATACAAGCAGGATAATCCACTCGCCTGGCTGAAGGAACAGGAAGATCAAATCAATTTTCAGAGGAGCAGCGGGTTTGCGGTATCCATTGATGATATGAATGCTGTGCCAAATATCTATTATTATGAAAAAAATTACGGGGAACAGTGGGTGAAGCAGCAATGGCTTGTAGCGGCAGAAAGCAAAGGAAACGATGCAGATTCTTTCCAGATGAAACAAGAGGCAATTGCACAGATCCGTGCAGAGATACAGGCGGCAGATGGGTATGTCGCATGGAAGGCTTCCATTGCACAGGATGCAAATCAGCGCAGCCGCATTTCGATTTTTCGCAAGCATTCAGCAGATAAGAGCATTGCGAAGCGCACTTTTGAAGCATACGATGCATTGGAGGTATCTATCACAAAGGCAGAACCCTCTGCAGGCTTACAGCAGGTGTTGAATTTTACACCATTGGATATTCTTATAATAGCTTGGATGGTATATTTGGTCCTGCATTTGATTATGAAAGAGAAGGAGAACGGATATCTTACCTACTCCAAAAGCATGGCATATGGAGGTATCCGTCAGTACATCTGTAAATTATTCGTCATGAATATCCTGGTTATCGTGGGGTGTTTTCTCATGATGGCAGAGTGTGCTGTTCTTTCCATTCTTGCTTATGGTGGTTTGGATGTTCAGGCGCCTGTGCAATCAATAGCCTTTTTGTCAATGACACCCTATGGGATGAGTATCGGACAATTCCTTATATGCATTTTTATCATCCGTGCAGCAAGCTTCTGCCTGCTTGCGGTCATACTGTCAGCGGCGGCCTATGCATGTAATTCCCTAGGGGTCTTATTACTGCTGCTGATTCTGGTGTATGGTGGTTCCTTCCTCCTTTATACTAATTTTTCTGCCGTATCTCAATTCGCTTTTCTGCATGATATCAACCTGTATGTATTGCTGCATCCAGTGAAGCTGCTGGCAGATTACAGCTTCTTTCGGATCGGCTCTGTGGCGCTTAACAAGGTATCCATGGTGGCGGTTCTTCCACTGGTGTTGTTTGCAATGAGTCTGATAGGCTGTTTCTGGTATTGTAAGCCGATCCGGCAGCAACGCCGAATTCTACCACAGTATGCCAGGGCTTTGCATATTAAATCCTCGTGCCTAGGCTGGCAGGAGCTGCGAAAACTGCTGTTTAAGGACAAGTTATTATATGGAATGCTTTTTGCGGTATGCATCGGCATCTTTCAGATTGCCCAACAGCAGAGCGTCACAACGAATAAAGATAGACAGTATAATTATTATATTGATACGATTGGGGATCATGTAAGCGTGCAGGCAAATCAGCGTATGGAGGAACAAGAACAGGTATTTCGATTACTGCAGGAGCAGTATCAGAATTCAGTAACCCTTGCCGAGCAAAGTCAGCTTGCTAGAAAATTAGAGGGTTTAGAAGCGTTTCAGGAATATAAAGCGGCTTATGAACAAAGAAAAAGGGAGGCTGTAGATCGAAAGCTGTTGAAAGAGGATGTATATCGCCTGCTTTTTGAAGATGGAGCTATGAAAAAAAGCAGCTATCTACTGACGGTAACCTGCCTGATCCTGTTTCTTGTACAAAGCTACCACAGAGAATTGAAGAGCGGTATGCTGACGCTGCAAAGCAGCAGTCCATCCCGTTGTGATGTTCATAATTGGAAAATAAGACACTTGTTCTGTATAGTGACAATCATGACTATTATCCTGTATGTAGCGCAGCTCATCAGGATCATACAGCTATATCCGAGTATATCGTTTCAGACTCCATTATATGAAATTCAAGACTATTTCAACTCAGGTATTGCGATTCCTTTGTGGCAATTCTTAACATGGATGCTAGCTGCTCAACTGTTATTGCTACTTACATGGATACTTCTTCTCTGTGAAATCATGAAGCGATGGAATCAGCGGACCTTTGTCATGCTGGGAGCCTTTCTACTAATGCTGTTTCCTGTTATGCTGCCGGATAATTTCCAATCTATAGGCTTGAACATCCTTTACCAACTGTTTTATCCATATCGATGGCTTATGCATGGTTATGCAGCGTATACTACTCTACTGTTAATTCTTTTGGCCGCTGTGTTGTTTTATAAAAAACATCATTTAAAGAAAGGATTTTTCTTTGGCTTTAACAGATTTATCTGAGGAATTCGTTTAAATGAGGATATTATGATAGTTGCTTTGTCTGATAATAGTGTCATTTGAGGTTTTTATATATCAGTTTGTTTGGACTACGCTCTATTTTGGTTCATAATACTCTTTATTTCTTAATTATGTATCTGTTTACCTGCTTTATAAAAGATAAATTTAAGCGTGGACCTAGTAGTGCATGTGGTGATTCATTCTTTACATGGTTATGTATAAGAAAAGACGCCGCATTGAAAAGGTCATAGATACAATCACATGACATTAGCTTACATGAAGACGTCATTCTGTAGTGGTTTATAGGCAACATAAACGGGCAGAAATGCATGGCAGATGAAAGAAAGGACCCGCCTCCTACAGCGGGTCCTTCTTTGTTAGAAAAATTCTAACGTAAAAAGGCTCTCTCATCCTTTTCCACTAAACTTTAGCACTACTCGCTGAAAAGGTCAAGAGGAATTGCTTTCTACTCGCTAAATTTGCTTTCCATCCCACAACTTTCCTGTTATAATAGTCCTTGCGTTAGGAGTGAGAATATGGATCAGAAACACATAAGAAATTTTTCAATCATCGCCCATATTGATCATGGGAAATCAACTCTGGCCGATCGTATTCTTGAAATTACAGATACTGTTGAACAGCGGGAAATGAAGGAACAGCTGCTGGATACCATGGATTTGGAACGGGAGCGTGGCATTACAATCAAGCTGAATGCCGTTCAGCTGAAATATAAAGCGGAGGATGGACAGGATTATATTTTCCATCTGATAGATACACCGGGACATGTCGATTTTACATATGAGGTATCCCGTTCGCTTGCGGCCTGTGAGGGAGCTGTTCTGGTCGTGGATGCGGCTCAGGGCATCGAGGCACAGACACTGGCCAATGTATATCTGGCTTTGGACAATGATTTGGAAATCATTCCGGTTATCAATAAAATTGATCTTCCCAGTGCACAGCCGGATGTTGTGCGCAAGGAAATTGAAGATGTTATCGGACTGGATGCCAGCGACGCACCTCTCATATCGGCGAAAAACGGCTTGAACATAAAGGATGTGCTGGAAGCAGTCGTTCGCAATGTACCGGCACCGTCCGGGGACCCGCATGCACCGCTGCAGGCGCTGGTGTTTGACTCGTTGTATGATGCATACCGCGGTGTCATTGCCTATGTTCGCGTCAAGGAAGGAACTCTGCGGGTTGGTGATCATATCCGGTTTATGGCAAGTGGAGCGGAATACGAGGTGCTGGAGGTAGGCATTCGCAATCCGAAGGAAGTTAAGAAAGACGTGCTGGAATGCGGCGAGGTAGGCTGGGTTTGCGGCTCTATCAAATCCATCAAGGATGTGCGTGTCGGAGATACCATCACTCATGCGGATCATGCTGCAAGCGAGCCATTGCATGGGTATCGGGAAATGAACCCGATGGTGTACTGTGGGTTGTATCCCATTGATTCCAGTAAATACAACGATTTGCGGGATGCATTGGAAAAGCTGCAGCTGAATGACGCTTCTTTGCAGTTTGAAGCAGAGACCTCGCAGGCACTGGGCTTTGGATTTCGCTGCGGCTTTCTGGGATTGCTGCATATGGATGTCATTCAGGAGCGGATCGAGCGGGAATATCGCATTGATTTAATTGCAACGGCACCCTCCGTTGTCTATCATGCATATCTGACAGATGGCTCCATACTGTCCATCGATAATCCATCCCTGCTTCCGGATGTACAGAAAATCGATCATATCGAGGAACCGTTTGTACGTGCCAGCATCATGACGCCGAATGATTATGTCGGGCCGATCATGGAGCTGTGTCAGCGCAAGCGTGGGAATTATAAGGATATGGTCTATATTGATGAGGGCCGTATGAATGTGATCTATGAGCTTCCGCTGGGAGAAATCGTGTTTGATTTCTTCGATAAGCTGAAATCCTGCACGAAGGGATATGCGTCTTTGGATTATGAGCTGATCGGTTATCAGACGAATAAGCTTGCTAAAATGGACATTTTGTTAAACGGGGAAATCGTAGATGCCTTGAGCAGTATTGTACATCGGGAATTTGCTTATCCAAGAGGACGCGCTATTTGTGAAAAGTTGAAGAAGCTGATTCCAAAGCAGCAGTTTGAAATTCCAATTCAGGCTGCGATCAATGGAAAAATCGTTGCACGGGCAGATATCAAATCCTTGCGTAAAAACGTGTTGGCGAAATGCTATGGTGGAGATATCTCCCGTAAGAAAAAGCTTTTGGAGAAGCAGAAGGAAGGAAAGAAGCGCATGAAGTCTGTCGGTAGTGTAGAGGTGCCGCAGGAAGCCTTCATGGCCGTGCTTTCTATGGACGATGATGACAAATAAACAGGTCGAAAATGATCTGTTTTTTTCTTCTTTTGTCGATTGCTTCCAGCTGATAGAAAATTCATGCTACACTGGTGGCGAGGTGAACATATGTTTGAGGAAACCAGGAAGTATACCGAGGAGGTCTATGTCAGCAAAGGAGAGCTGGCACAAAGGCTTGACTTAACAGGGGTTGTGCTGGATGCGGTCTGGAAGCAGGTGGAGGATTACCGCGCCCTGCTTCGCCGCAGCTTCTGCTTTGCGGATCTGCATGCGGATATCGTTATGACAAGAGCCCTGTGTGCAAAGCTGCAGCAGACAACAGAGCTGCTGTATCGCTGTCCCATGCAGCGCCATTTCTCTGCGGCTGTTCAAAAAAGTGTCCTGCTTGCAGGAAATTATCCGCATTGGCTGCACAAGGCGGGCGAGCTGATGGCGCTTGCACCGCTGCCGCATGAGCTTGTGACATTTCTGGAGCAGGATGAGGAGCCGCTTTTGCTGCGCATCTTTTTTCTATCCATGTTTACAAAAGAGGATGCCTATCTGGACTGCCTGCTGGTGCATGCCTGTTGTCATGCGCCGTTTGCTTTAGCGCTGAAGGAACAGTCGGACAGCATGGCTACAGGGGATCTGAGTGTACGCTTTCTGACATTTCTGGATGATATCCGCTTGCAAATTTCACGATCCATGCTATCATTAACGGAAACGGATGTCACCGCCTGTCAGACGATGCAGCTGCAGGAGCTGCTGGAGCAGTATCCGATGCTGAGTGAACAGCAGCTGATGTTTTTTGTCGATCATCGCCAGCCATATCGCTATTACACCATACGGCAGTTTATGGAATATGCCGGCGTATGTAATGAAACAGCACGCTGTGCCATGGAGCTGCTGGTGAAGCAGCACTGCTATCAGCGGCGGAAAATCGGTAAGAAATACGTATATTATACGGTTTAGGAGGTTTGTATGAAAGCTGTCTATGTCCATGTGCCCTTTTGCAGAGATATCTGCGCCTATTGTGATTTTACCCGGTGCCGCTATCATGCGGGACTTGCGGACCAGTGGCTGCTTGCAGTGGAACGGGAGCTGCAGGAAAAGCTTGCGCAGGTGTCGGTGGAAACAGCATATATCGGTGGTGGAACCCCGAGTGCATTAAACAGCAGACAGCTGGAGCAGCTGCTGAAGCTGCTTGCCCCATATACGGCGAAGGTACAGGAATATACGATGGAAGCGAATGTGGAATCACTGGAGGATGAGAAAATAGTGCTGCTGAAGCGATATGGTGTCAACCGTATTTCACTGGGCGTGCAAACCCTGCAGCCCACGCTTTTGCCCATCATCGGACGCAGGCACACCAGAAAAGAGGTAGTGGAGCGCATTCAGCAGCTGCACCAATATGGTATTCATAATATATCCATTGATCTCATATATGGTCTTCCACAGCAGACGATGGAGATGTGGAAGGAGGATTTGCAGGACATCGTACAGCATTTTCAGATATCCCATATTTCGCTGTATGCCCTTACCATCGAGGAGCATTCCCAGTTTGGGCGAGACGGTGTACAGAATATCGATGCGGATGTCGAGGCGGATATGTATCTGTATGCAGTGTCCTATTTGCAACAGCATGGCTTCACACAATATGAAATCAGCAATTTCGCAAAGCCAAACGCAGCATCCCTGCACAACCAGATGTACTGGAACTATGAGGATTTCTGCGGAATTGGATGCGGTGCCAGCGGAAAGAGCGGACATATCCGCTATGATAACACCCGCAATCTGCATACCTATTTGCAAAAGGGCAGCTGTCCGGATATCATAGAGCTGAGCAGGCAGGATGAAATGTTTGAGATGCTGATGATGGCGCTCAGGATGAAACAGGGGATGCGTCTGTCATTGTTTCGGGAACGCTTTGCGGCTGACTTTGCAGCGCTTTATCCTGCGGCGCTTCAAAAAAACATCGCAAGCGGTATGCTGGTGGTGGAAAATGACCATGTGAAAGCAACCGATGAAGGTATGCTGCTGCTTCATGATGTACTGGTTGATTTTTTACCGGAGGAAGCGTTATGAAGGAAGCGGAACGTAAACGAAAGATACTCTGCCACCAGCACCTGACCTCACGCTGTGATGCGCAAACAGCTGCACGAGATGTGTTGGCGCTGCAGGCGCAGTTTCTGCGGCATGCGCAAATGTCGCTGCAACTCAGGACAAGGGATGCTTCATGGAAGCAATGGGTCAAGCAGAGCGTGAAAACACGCGCCTTTCGCGGAACGCTGCATCTGCTGGATGCGGAGGACCGCCTGTTGATCACCTCGGCACTGTGGAAGGATTATGCGCATCGCAACTACTATATGGCCCGCTATTATACACCGCAGGAGGAAGAAATTTTCTGTGCTGCGATTTTGGAGATGCTGCAGCAGGGCATCTGCGGACGCCGGGAAATTTATACCAGGCTGCTTGCGATGGGGCTGGATGAGAAGCTGTGTGAGCTGGCATGCTCCAGCTGGGACGGCCTGTTTGCTGTGCTGAACATCCAGGGAAAGGTGATTTTCCAGCATGCGGCATCACGGGAATTCGCCTATGCTCCCATAGCGCTTAGAACGGATTTGGATGCCTGCCGCAAGGAGCTTGTCTGCCGGTATCTCAAGGGCTATGGCCCGGTAACACTGCGGGATGCCCGGTATTTCTTCGGCTGGAAAAAGAAGGAGCTGGAGGATATCCTGCAGAATATCTCCGACATAGAGATGAGTGCATGCGGGGGACATACGGTGTATGAGCTTTGTGAGGAAACAGATTCCTATCCCCGTATTCCCACCGTTGTGTTTCTCAGCGGCTTCGATCCGCTGATGCTGGGCTATGAAAAGCATGAAAACCCGTTTTTACCGCAGCGCCATCTGCGTAGGGTGTCCAATCTGCAGGGAATCGTATACCCCTGCTTCCTGTATCAGGGAAATGTCGCAGGACGCTGGAAGCTGGAAAAGGAAGCCCTGCAGCTTCTGCCGTTTGAAGACTTTGATGCTCAACAGAAGCAGCAGCTTGAAAGGGCCGCAGTGCGGCAGTTTCATCCACGATGTGTGGAATGGCTGGATTCTTAAAAAATGCTTGCATTCAAGCGGCTGCTGTGCTATGATATCAAAGGTTTTATACTTGGTCTACGCGCAATATTCCTCAGCGGTTCACTCAGTATAGAACGAATAAGAAAACAGGAGGAAATAACATGTTATTAAAAAGCGAAAAACAGGCAATTATGAAAGAGTATGCACGTTTTGAAGGAGACACAGGTTCTCCAGAGGTACAGGTAGCTGTTTTGACCTACAGAATCAACCAGCTGACTGAGCACTTCAAGGAGCACAAGCACGATTACCACTCTCAGCGCGGTCTGATGAAGATGGTTGGTCGTCGTAGAAACCTGCTGGCATACCTGAAGAATAAAGACCTGAACCGTTACAAGGAACTGATTTCTCGTCTGGGACTGCGTAAATAGTAAAAAAGCTCGAAAAGAGCTTTTTTTCTTTTATTGGCTTTTAAAATATGATATCATGGTAAAGATAAGAAAAATAGAGGTGAAGAACGTGGCGAAACAGGTATTTCGTTTAGATTTCTGTGGGCGTGGGCTCACAGTGGAAACTGGTGAAGTGGCAAAACAGGCAGGTGGAGCTGTCCTGGTCAGATATGATGACACCGTTGTATTATCAACAGCTACAGCCAGCAAGCAGGCAAAGGAAGGCATTGACTTCTTTCCGTTGACCGTTTTATTTGAAGAAAAGCTGTATTCTGTTGGTAAGATTCCCGGTGGATTTTTACGCAGAGAGGGAAGACCGAGTGAGCATGCGACGCTGACGGCTCGTATGATTGACCGTCCGATCCGTCCATTGTTTGCGGATGGCTTCCGCAATGAGGTACAGGTTGTGAATACGGTATTATCCGTAGATCAGGACTGTACACCGGAAATGACAGCAATGTTTGGGGCATCCCTGGCACTGTGTGTTTCCGATATCCCGTTCAACGGTCCGATTGCCGGTGTTATGGTAGGACGCGTGGATGGCGAATACATCATCAACCCGACGCCGGAGCAGCTGGAGAAGAGTGATATCAACCTGACAGTTGCAGGTACAAAGTATGCCGTGAATATGGTAGAATCCGGGGCGAAGGAAGTAAGCGAGGAAGCGATGCTGGGTGCTATCATGTTCGGTCATGAGCACATCAAGCAGCTGGTTGCCTTTCAGGAAGAAATCGCGGCAGCCGTTGGAAAAGAAAAGATGGAGGTTAAGCTGTATACCGTGGACGAGGACATCGACCGCGAGGTGCGTGCACAGTTTGAACAGCCGATCCGTGATGCGGTATCCATCGAAAAGAAGCTGGAACGCTATGGCAAAATCGATGAGCTGACAGAGGAAGCTGTCGCTGTATTCGATGCCAGGGAATATGAAAATGAAGCCGCAAAGGCGAAGGTGCTCAAGCAGGTAAAGCAGATTTGCCACAGTATTGAGGCAGATGAGGTACGCCGCTTGATCATCGAGGATAAGGTGCGTCCGGATGGTCGTAAAATCGATGAAATCCGTCCGCTGGACTCTCAGGTAGACATTCTGCCAAGAGCACACGGCAGTGCGCTGTTTACCCGTGGGGAAACACAGGTGTTAAGCGTTACGACGCTGGGACCGATGAATGATAATCAGATCATTGATGATTTAACAGAGGTGGAGACGAAGCGCTTCATGCATCACTATAACTTCCCGCCGTATTCCGTAGGAGAAACAGGACGTATGGGAAGCCCTGGCCGTCGTGAGATCGGTCATGGTGCACTGGGTGAGCGTGCACTGTCCCAGGTACTGCCAAGTGTTGAGGATTTCCCTTACACGATTCGTACGGTAGCCGAGGTAACCGAATCCAACGGTTCTTCCTCCCAGGCATCCATCTGTGCCGGAACCATGTCGCTGATGGCGGCTGGTGTACCGATCAAGGCGCCGGTGGCTGGTATTGCCATGGGTCTGATCATGGATGAGGAAAACGGAAAGTACACCGTACTGACGGATATTCAGGGTATGGAGGATCACTTCGGTGACATGGACTTTAAGGTTGCCGGTACAAGCAAGGGTATCACAGCACTGCAGATGGATATCAAGGTGACAGGAATCACAAAGGAAGTATTTGAAGAAGCTCTGGCACAGGCGAAGGTTGCCCGCGCGCAGATTCTGGAAAATATGATGGCGGCAATCAGCGAACCGAGAGAAGATGTCGGAACCTATGCTCCGAAGATCGAGCAGTTCTATATCGATCCGGAAAAGATTCGTGAGGTTATCGGACCAAACGGCAAGATGATCAACAAGATCATCGAGGCGAGCGATGATGTCAAAATCGATATCGAGGATGACGGACATGTGGTTATTTACCATATGGATCGTGCGGCAATCAATCATGCAGCGGATATGATCCGTGATATCGTGCGGGAAGCCAAGGTTGGAGATATTTACGAGGGCAAGGTTGTCCGTATTGAAAAATTCGGTGCATTTGTTAATCTGTTCCCGGGAACAGATGGACTGCTGCATATTTCCAAAATCAATCATGAGCGTGTCAACAAGGTGGAGGATGTATTGAACATCGGTGATACGGTTCGTGTTAAGGTTACGGAAATCGATGACCGCGGCCGTGTGAATGTCAGTGCCAAGGCACTGCTTCCTAGACCAAGACCGGAAAAGAAGGAAGAAGCGAAGGCTGAGGATGCAAAGCCTGCAGCTGTAGCGGAAGATAACAAAGAAGCGTAACGAACAGAATGGAGGCAATCCGGACGGACTGCCTCTTTTTATGTATTTTTTCAATACCCGGCTTTTATAAACGGATGCAATCCCTGTGTTTGCGGCGTTAGAAACTTTTATGAAAATTTATGAAAATAATCATAGGTATTCACATTCCTTTGTGGTAGAATATATGCATGAGGTGAATCGAATGAACTGGTTAACGGAATTGGAAACGTACAAGGATGCGTTCATCCAAGACCTGAGAGGTCTAATTGCCATTCCTTCTGTGCGGGATGACAAAACAAAGACAGCCCATGCGCCGTTTGGCACAGGCTGCAGAAAAGCACTGGATTATATGCTGGAACTTGGAAAAAGAGAAGGCTTTCAGATAAAGGATTACGACGGCTATGCCGGCGTGATTGCATATGGGGAAGGGGAAGAAAGCGTCGGTGTGCTGGCGCATTTGGACATTGTGCCGATCGGAGAAGGCTGGAGCAGAGATCCCTTTGGCGGTGAAATCGTGAACGGGTATATGTTCGGACGCGGGACACTGGATGATAAAGGACCTGCCATGGCCGGCTTTTATGCGCTTAAAATGCTGAAGGATAAGGGAATCAAGCTGAATCGAAAGGTCATGCTGATTCTGGGCTGTGATGAAGAAAGCGGCATGGAGTGCATGAACTACTATACAAAGCATGGAGAGCTTCCAACCCTTGGCTTTACACCGGATGCGGATTTTCCGGTGATCTATGGAGAAAAGGGCGGTCTGCATGTGGAGCTGAGTGGTACGTGTGATACTGTGATTACAAGCATGCATGCGGGAGAGCGCAGCAATATCGTGATCGGACAGGCAAGTGCTGAGGTTAGGGACTGGAAGGAAGACTATCTAGATGCCTTTCTGTTCTATTTACGGGCCTTTGATTTAAAGGGAAGCGTGGAAACCCTAGACAATGAGAGTGCTGTTTTGCATATGGAGGGTGTCTTTGCACATGCCGCCATGCCATATAACGGTGTAAATGCAGCTCTGCATCTGTTAAATTTCATCGGCTGTACCTATGGCGATAAATTTGCCCACGATACCTATACCATGCTGAAGGACTGGCAGGGAAAACCGCTGGGTATTGATATAGACGGTGCCTACATGGGCTTTTTGACCATGAATACCGGTATTGTAAACATCGAGCAGAACGAGGCGAGCATCGTAATCGATATCCGCTATCCAAACGACGCAGATCCAACGCGCATTATGAAGGGCTTTAGCGATACGGCGAAGAAGCTTGACTATGCACTGGATGTGCAGCTGAAGAAAAACACGAAGCCGCTGTTTGTTGACCCCAATTCAGAGCTGGTACAGACGTTGAGCGGTGTCTATCGGGACTATACCCACGATACCTTTACGCCGAATATGACGATTGGCGGCGGAACCTATGCAAAGAAATTTGAAAATTTTGTAGCATTTGGTCCAGAATTACCAAATAGGGAGCAGCCAAAGGATATGTTTATCGGCGGCTGTCACCAGAAGGATGAGGCGATTCACATTGATGACCTGATGCGAGCGGCTGCCATCTATACTGCTGCGGTAGAGCAGCTTGCGAAATAATATGAGGAGCAAACGAATATGAGAATGCGAAAACTGCCCTGGGCTCAGGATTTTCTCAAAGAGCAGGAGGTTGTGGTTGCGGATGCGGCGGCACTTGCCGGAGCATGGAAGCAGACCCTGAAGCGTGAGGAGCTGCATGTGGAAATCGGAACAGGCAAAGGGGATTATTGGGTGCAGATGGCACAGCAATATCCGGATATTGCCTGGGTCGGCATTGAGAAAAACATCAATGTGGCTGCCCTGGCTGTACGCAAGTATACCCAACTGGAGAAGCAGCCGGAGAATATGCTGTATATTCAGGGAGATGCCGAGGTGATTGACACCTGGTTTGCACAGGGAGAGGTCGATGTGATCCATTTGAATTTTTCCGATCCCTGGCCGAAAAAGCGTGCCCATAAAAAACGGTTATCCAATCATGCCTTCATTGCGCGCTATGCACACATTCTGAAGCCGGATGGCGAAATTCAAATGAAAACGGACAACAGTGCTCTGTTTGAATATTCGCTCATGGAATTTCAGGAGGAGGGCTGGCGGCTGAAGGAAGTAAGCGTTGACTATCGCCGCGAGGAGCATGCAGAGGATGTCATAACGGAATACGAACGCCGTTTTCTGGAAAAGGGACAGCCGATCTATCGGGCGGTCTTTGTGAAGGGCGGTCAGGAAAAGGATGCACCTTTCCCTGAGAAATAGGATAGAATACTAAAAAAGGAGCGATACGATGAAAGAATATATGACTGCATTACATTCCATGGAGGAATTTCAGGCGGCTGCCGCAAAGGACGGTGTCAGCATCTTTACATTTTCTGCGAACTGGTGTCCGGACTGCCGCTTTATTGAGCCGTTCATGCCAAAGCTGGTAGAGGCATTCAGCGACTATACGTTTTATTATGTGGACCGCGATGAAAATATCGATATCTGTCAGGCACTGATGGTGATGGGGATTCCAAGCTTTGTTGCCTATAAGGATGGTAAGGAAAGCGGCCGCTTTGTTTCCAAGCTGAGAAAAACTGAAAAAGAGATCAACGACTTTCTGGCTGCCCAGAAATAGCGAAAGGACGATGATGTATGTCAGTATTTAAAAAACTTGCAGGCCTTCTGTTTGAAGAAACAGATGCCGAGGTTCTGGCAGAGGATGAACTGGAACCGATCGAAATCAAGGAAAAACCAAAGAAAACAACGGCTTCTCCTGTCGTAGAGGAAGAAAAAACGCATGTGCAGATGGAGTCATATTTTAATCCGCATGCTGCCGCAGCGAAGGAGCCGAAAAAGGAAGAAAAGAAGTTTGTGACCATTGATCTGGAGGAAAAGCCGAAGGAGAAGGAAAAGGAAGCAATCGTTTTGAGTGAGGAGCCTCTGCGTGTGAAAAAGCCTGTGAAGCGCGAGGAGAAAAAGGAATTTGAGTTTTCACCTGTCATTTCTCCAATTTTCGGTTCCAGTGAAGAAGAGAGCAAGCCGAAGAAGAAGAGTGCGGCACCGCTGCCGCAGCGCGCAAAGAAAAAAAATCCTCTGGGAACCATTATCTCCCCGTATTACGGTGTCGGTGAGCTGGAGGAATTTGAAGCAAAGGCACAGGAAAAAATCGAAGAAAAAGAAAAGCTAAAAAAGGAAGAGCTTCCACAGCAGGAGGTTGAAAAATACGACCTGGAGGAAGAAATCAACAGCGTTCCGCTGGAGGATATGATTGAAAAAACACCAGGCGAGGACAGCGATGATATGATGCAGATTTCTCTGTTTGGAGAATCTACACCGATCAGCAGCGTTGATGATGCGATCAATAAAGAGTAAAAGAGGTGTTTCTAATGCATTATCATTTCATTGGAATTAAAGGAAGCGGCATGGCGTCTCTTGCGACGATCGTTGCAGATCGCGGGGATGAGGTCAGCGGCTCCGATATTGAAAAATATATATTTACCCAGCAGCCACTGGAGGAGCGTCATATTCCGATTACGTCATTTTCGGCTGATAATATTCATGAGGGAGATACCGTGATAATCGGAAATGCTTTCAATGAATCCAATCCGGAGGTGAAAAAGGCGCTGGCTATGGATACTGTAAAAACCTACTGGTATCATGAGTTTCTAGGCAATCTTGCTAAAGAATACACATCGATATCCGTAGCGGGTACACATGGCAAAACGACGACGACCGGCATGCTGTCCCATGTTATGAGCCTGGCGGCGCCAACCGGTTATCTGATTGGTGATGGAACCGGAGAAATGCCGAAGGACAGCCGTTATTTTGTGCTGGAATCCTGTGAGTATCAGCGTCATTTTCTGGCATATAAGCCGGAATATGCCATTATCACCAATATTGAGCTGGATCATGTTGATTATTATAGGGACATGGAGGACTACTGCGACGCATTTGAGGCTTTTGCGAATCAGATCCAAAAGGGTGTTGTACTCTTTGGAGACGATGCGGCTGTGCGCTCCCTGCATGTGAAAACAGAACATTTATATTACGGCTTAGAGGATCATAACGATGTCCAGGCGGTACATGTGAAGCAAAGCGAGGACGGCATGCAGTTTGATGTGCTGTATCGTAAGAAGCTGTTCGCACATTTTGATCTGCCATTTGTCGGTAAGCCATTGTTGTGGAACAGTCTGGGCGTAATCGCTATCGGTATCATGGAGGGGCTGAGCAAAGAATTGCTGCAGGAGGGACTGCAAAGCTTTCCCGGTGTAAAACGCAGGTTTACAATCGAAGAAAACGGGGATAATGTTTATATCGATGATTATGCACATCACCCGACCGCTGTGAAATATATGATCGAGGCAGCACGCATCAAGTATCCGGGGAAGAAGGTAATTGCCCTGTTTAAGCCGGATCGCTATTCCCGTATCTATTATTTCATGGATCGTTTTGCAAAAGAGCTGAATCAGGCGGATGAAGTGTATCTGTGTCATTTTCCGGAGAATGCGGCAAAAGAAGACGGTATTGATATTACGATTTCTGACCTTGCGGATAAATGTGAGAAGGCGACTGTCATCAATGAGGATGAGGAAGCTGCAAGGCTGCTTGCACAGCGCGGTCCGGCCGTATATCTGTTCATGAGCAGCAAGGATATATACAAATTAAAAAATATTGTAAAAACTTTTCAATAGAAGTTGAAAAAACTTACAAATTGTTTTAGAATAAATAAAGAGGTGTTTCTATGGGTTTAGATCAATTATTGGAATTAACAAGCAGTGTCGCCAGCAAGGCATTGCCGATCTGTGGTGTCGTAGTGCTGATTTTCCTTGCTGTTTTTGTGAAGCATCTGATCGTTTTATTGAAAAATGCGAATGATGCCGTAGTGAAGATGGCAAAGACGCTGGAAACGACAAACCGGCAATTAGAAACACTGGACAAGCCGCTGAATACGCTGAACGAGCTGAGTGAAACGGTAGATTGTGTTCACGAGGCGAGCAAGCATGCGGTACGTTCCACTCTGGTAGCTGTCATAGAGAATTTTTCTTCCATCAAGGACTGGGTGTTTGCCGGTATGAAGAAGGAAGACGATCGTGATGAAGAGGATGGAGTGAGTGAATAATCATGGATAACGAACGAGAAAAAGAAGTCGAGGATCTGGAACGAAAGGCGAAGTACACCATTATCACCATGGAATGTGACGATGATGAGAGCGAGCGTTCAAAGAAAATTCTGGATGATGCTGCCAAACAGCTACAGCGCCTTTTTCAGGAAATGCGTGACTGGCTGCGTGAGCATGCGGATTCCATGGAAGTGAACGAGCGAATGGAACGTTTGAAACAAGAGACACAGAGGCTGCTTGCGTCAACACAGGATGCTCTGCAGCGGTTTTCACAGCGTGAGGATGTGCAGGCGGGCAGCAAAAAGGCTGTCGCTGCTGCGGATAAGCTTGCAGGCTATGTACAGGAAGGCATACAGGAGGTTCGTCAAAACGAATATGTACGCCGATCTGTTCACGCCGTAGCGGATACGGTCGATACGCTGCGCAATGACGAGCAGGTGAAAAAAGGCGTAAGAAAGCTGAAAAAAGGAACACTGAAAGCGGCGGAGGCTGCCTTTCAGGGACTGAAGCGTGTCTTGGACACAGATGAAGACGACAGTCGGAAGGGATAACAGGTTATGAAAAGAATTACGATTTATGATGTAGCAAAGGAAGCCGATGTATCGCTGGCAACAGTATCCCGTGTAATCAACGGTTCAGAGGTCGTGCGCGAGGATACCCGTATCAAGGTACAGGAAGCCATTGAAAAGCTGGGCTACAAGCCAAATGCGATTGCACAGGGACTGGCATTGCAGAAAACCACAACGATTGCGCTGATCGTTCCGGAGGCAAGCTATTTCTATACCGGACAGATCATCAATGGTCTGATCGATGTGGCAAAAATATATAAATACAACATCATGCTGCATACAACAACCGAGGGTATTACGGAAATGAACGATATCATTGAAAATATCATCAAATCCCGTGTGGATGGTGTTGTGATTTTCAATGACAAGCTGAATAAGGAAGAATTGAATCAGCTGACCAGATATCAGGTGCCGATCGTTGTCATCGGCAATAAGATGAGTGATGATACCGTGGGCAGTGTCTATGTGGATTATGCGAACCTTGTATATGAATACGCAAGCGGCTGCATCAAGCAGGGCAAGAAAAATATTGCACTGGTAGAGGATCGCAAGAATCCACAGATGATCAAGCAGCTGCTGGACGGATTGAACAGAGCATTTGAAGAGCAGGGGATGAAATTTGAAAACTTCATTCAAATACCAAAGGAATACCGTTCCTCCTATCTGTTCCTGAAGGAATACATGAAGCAGGGGATTCGCCATGATGTCGTGATTACCTATCGTGATTCCCAGGCGATGGCGGTGATGAATACCGCGAAGGAAGCAGGCATCAGCATTCCGGATGAAATGGAATTGATCTGTATTCTGGACAGCAAATACAATGCAATGGCACGTCCGCAGATTTCCGGATTTAAGATTCCGGATTATGATTTAGGTGCTGTGGCTATGCGTCTGTTGACAAAGATGCTACACGATGAAAATGAAGTTACCGATAAGGAAATCGAGCTGAGCTACATTTACACACCGAGAAAATCTACAAAATAGGATTGACAATTTTTAAAATTACAGATATCCTGAATAAGGAAAGCGTTGATAAGAAAAGAGCTTAGGGATGATCCCTTCAGAGAGCAGCTGGCTGGTGAAAAGCTGTGGGATGCCTTGAGAAATACACCTTGGAGCTGTCTACTGCAAAGGTAGAACGGATTGCCCCGTTATGGCATTGAGTGCTTCTGTATAGAAGAACTAAGGTGGTACCACGCTATGTTGCGTCCTTGGATGACAGGGGCGTTTTTTTATTTCAGAAAGGAAGACGATGATGAAATTATTTGATGAATTGAAATACCGCGGACTGATCAATGATGTGACAAGTCCGGAGCTGGAAGAGAAATTAAACAACGGAGGGCTGACCTTCTATATCGGAACCGATCCGACCGGTGATTCCCTGCATATTGGACACTATTCCTCTTTGCTGTGTGCGAAGCGGTTAAAGGAGCATGGACACCATCCAATCATGCTGGTTGGAGGAGCAACCGGGTTTATCGGAGATCCGAAGGCAAGCGGTGAGCGCAATATGCTGACAAAGGAGGTGCTGGAGTATAACTACCAGAGCCTGAGTAAGCAGATTGAAGAGCTGTTTGGCTTTGAAATGGTAAATAATCTGGATTGGACAAAGGATATTTCAGTAATTGATTTCCTGCGGGATTATGGAAAATACTTCAATGTCAATTACATGATCAACAAGGAAACGGTGAAGCGTCGTCTGGATGCCGGTATCAGCTATACCGAATTTTCCTACATGATTTTGCAGGCGCTGGACTTTTTGCACCTGTATGAGGAGAAGGGCTGTACGCTGCAGCTTGGCGGACAGGATCAGTGGGGGAATATCACAAGCGGTCTGGAGCTGATCCGCAAGAAGCATGGAGCGGATGTTGCGTGCTATGGGCTGACGATGCCACTGATTACCAAGGCTGACGGTACGAAATTTGGAAAGAGCGAGTCCGGTACGGTATGGCTGGACAAACATAAAACAAGTGCCTATGAAATGTATCAGTTCCTCGTAAACTCCGAGGATGAAAAGGTAATTGATTACCTGAAGAAGCTGACCTTCCTGAGCAAGGAGGAAATCGACGCGCTGGAGGAAAAGGTGAAAACCGAACCGCATTTCAGAGAGGCACAGAAAACACTTGCGAAAGAGGTTGTTACCTTCCTGCATGGGGAAGAGGAATACAATAAGGCCTTAAAAATCACCAATGCACTGTTTAAGGGAAATATCAAGGAGCTGGATGCCGGTGAGCTGCATGATGCTTTAAAGGGCTTTGAGGCTAGCAGCATCGATGATGAGCTGACTTTGACGGATACGCTGGTACAGGCCGGTATTGCAAGCAGCAAGCGAGAAGCAAGAGAATGGATCAATCAGGGCTCTATTCAAATCAACGGAGACAAGGTGAAGGATGTGGAATTTATCGTATCCTCAAACAATGCAATCTCTGAGGGACGTACATTGATCAAAAAGGGAAAACGAAATTATTTTGTGATTTCACAGAAATAGAGCAGAAAAATGAGAAGAAGGCAGACTGCAGTACGAAGAATCTATGCGCAGTCTGCTTTTTTTGTGACGCCTTGATGCACTGCGCTTCGCATTTCCTCCGATTTCCATGTGCAAACGGCTTTCCTAATGGCAAAAGCCTGTTTGCGACATACAATGGCGTAAGGAGGGATAGTGTGAAAATTGCAGTTATATGCAGTGATGAAAGAATGATACAGGTCTATGACAATCTGTCCAAGGACTTTTCTGTTGATCGTCTGGATGCGCAAACAGACTTTTTGAATCTGCCGCAGTATCAGGCAGTGGTTTTCCCGGTAAAGGGCGTCGATGATTTCGGCTATGTCCGCATACAGGAGCAGGCGATTCACATACCGCATGCCTTTTACGAAATGCAGGGAAAGGATTGTTTGTTATTCTGCGGAATTCGTAATGCAGTACTGGATGCGTTGCCGCAGCGAAAAATCTATTATATGCTGGAGGAAAGCGTGATTCATGAGAATGCCATATTGACCGCAGAGGGTGTGCTGAATGAGTTGATCAGCTGTATCTGTAAGAGTATGTATGATATACAGGTCGATATCGTCGGATATGGCCATTGCGGACAGGTGATTTATGATATGCTGAAGAATCTGCATGTCCGTGTTCGCATCATACGAAGAGAGTGTAAAGCGGAGGGTGACTTTCTGCCGGTACGTGACTGGGAAAATTGCGGAGATGTCATCATTCATACGGCTACCGGTGTTATGATCGCACCTTCCAGAATGCGTTCCTGGAAAAATAAGCCGGTCATCATCGATATCTCTACACCGGATCTGATTGATCTAAAGGCAGCACATGAGGAAGGCATTTCCGTGATCAAGGCAGGCAATCTGCCGGGACGCTTCGCCTGTATCAGCGCAGGGAATATCATAGCGGAATGTATAAGGGGGAAACTGAACAATGGAAAATAAACGCATTCTGTTCGGTATCTGCGGCTCTTTCTGTAACCATGCGGCAGTTCTCGAGCAGCTGACAGCATTGTGCGAGCACAACGACGTGACGGCTGTCGTTAGTGAAAATGTATATACGTGCTCCACCCGTTTTTTTGATAAGGATGTATTCCTGGGAAAAGTAAAGGATGTGACAAAGCATGACATCATCCATACAATCGTAGAAGCAGAGAAAGTTGGACCGGCAAACGCATATGATATAATGGTGATTGCTCCCATGACAGCCACCGTTGCAGCAAAGATGGCACATGGTATTTACGATCATCCGGTTACACTGTCTGCGAAAGCCATGATTCGCAACCAGCGGAATATCGTGTTTGGTATTGCGACAAATGACGGTCTGGGAATCAGCGGGGTGAATATCTTTTCCCTGATCAATATGAAGCATTTTTATATCATACCGTTTCGGCAGGATGCCCCTTTTTCCAAGGAGCGAAGCATCGTTTCCGATTGGGAGCTGATGGAGCAGACGATGGATCAGGCCTTAAACGACAGACAGCAGCAGCCAATTTTACTGGGAGGCAGATAAGCTATGAAAAAACTGATGGTTGCTTTGGTAACACCGTTTACCAGGGATAACAAAGTGGACTACAAATCGATGGATCGCATCCTTCACCGGCTTTTGAAGGAGGGGTGTGACGGCTTCATCGTATGCGGGACAACGGCAGAAACACCGACACTCTCTCATAACGAGAAGCTTTCCATCCTTCGCCATGTCATCAAACGCGTGAAGCATCGCGCAGAGATTTGGTATGGCTGCGGTAGCAACGATACAGCTGCGACAATTCTGGCATGCAAGGAAGCACAGAAGGAGGCGATTGATGGCGTATTAATTGTAACACCATATTACAGCAAGCCGAATGCTGCCGGGCTGTATGCCCATTATGATGCAGTTGCCACTGCTGTGGATACCAATCTTATGCTGTATAACGTGCCATCAAGAACCGCTGTGGAGCTTACCTATGAAACCATACATGCCCTGCTTGAGAAGCACAAGAACATAACAGCATTGAAGCAGGCCTGTTCCAATCTGGACATGGTGCGCAGGCTGAAGCAGCAGCATCCTGAGTTTCTGATTTACAGTGGGGAGGACGGCTTCTTTGATGAGGGCTTTGATGCCGGCATGGATGGACTTATCTCTGTCATGGGGCATGTATGCATGAAGGAGCTACGGACCTATTGTGATGATGAACGCGTCGATAACCGGCTGCGCCGGAGGCTCTATGAGCTGGCGGCTTTGACATTTACGGAAGCATCGCCGGCACCGGTAAAGTATATGCTCCATCTGCAGGATGCGTGTGAAAATATCCTGCGATTGCCACTGGTTACCGTCAGTGAAGCAGCGGAAAACAGAATTCAGGAGTATTTCACGAAATATCGACACCGATTGGAGGATTGAGCTGATAGGATGAAATCGGTGATACAATGGTACAAATCAAGGTGTTTGATGAGGAGCATGAGGATGATTTGACAGAAGTGGTGAATGGCTGGCTTCAGGAGCATGCGGATATCCGTCTGCTGGATATTAAATTTTCAACAGCTGTGAGTGATTTTGAAGAAGAACAGATTTACTGCTTCAGTGCGATGGTGATTTTCAGCACATAGATTTCGGACAGTGGCGCATACTAACAGCGTGGAGGTGTAAACCATGCAGAAAAAAACCGAAATCCTATGCAGCGTACACAATTGTGTTTATAACAAGGATGCATGCTGTAACGCAGAAACAATTAGCGTTTGCTGTGATAACTGTGTTCATCCAAATGATTGTCACGAAACGGAATGCAAATCCTTCCGCTGCAGATGTACAAAATAAAACAGTCCGCAGGACTGTTTTATTTTCGCTGTTTTGTGTGTGAATCATGGGCTGGAAAGCAGCCTGCTGTCTTGAAACCTTGGCGACTTCCTGAAATGCCTGTGCCTTGCAGATCCCATAGCTTAGCGCAGGCATCGCTCTTTGTGTCGATACTGCAGCGGTGTGCAGTGATAGGTGTTTTGAAAGGTCTGAATAAAGCTGGATGGATAACGGTAGCCAACGCGGGCAGCAATTTCACGGATGCTCAAATCACTGGTACAAAGCAGGGCTGCTGCCTGCGTCATCTTTAAGGAAAGCGAAAATTCCCGAATGCTCATGTGATAATAGTAGCGAAAGCCGGCCTTCAGCTTCTGTGGATCAATCAGCAGACTGCGGCTTAAGGCGTGAATCGTAGGTGGATCAGCGATATTGTCCAGCAAACGCTGGTGCGCCTTTTGAATTGCAAGATAATCCGCCTCCTGCAGATGAATGGTCCGGCTGCCAAGCTGTAGGGTTCCATAATCCATCTGTCTGGAAAATGCAGAATTCCTTTGTGTGGTCTGCTGTGCGAGAATGCTCAGACATTGCAAGAGTGCACCCTCGACATAAAGCGATGTCAGCTCCTGCTGTGTATGCAGCCGGCGAAGCTGATGAAATATAGGATACAGCGGTGCAGGAAGATGGGGATAGGTGTGATTGGCAATCAGCTGCTCTTGCAGCGGGATGACATAGCCACGCTTTGCCAATGCTGTTAGATATGCAGGATGTATGGCAAATTCCATACCAATCAGGTGATCGATTCGTTTCCATGACTGCGTACCACAGGGATGCTCTTCCCAAACGAGAAAGGCAGCCGGCTGCTGGCTTCGTATGTCCTGTTCCTGCTGCTGTACTCTGGTAGTGCCTTCTTGTACTAGTCCGAATCGCAACAAAGCTTCGGGATGATCAAAGTGTATGGTAAAAGGATGGGGGACTGTGTAATTCGCAATACTGAAGGCAAATAAATCCGGCTGGTAAAAAACATCAAGGAAATCATCAAAGCCTTTTTTGCAATAGCTGCATCTTTGCGGCATCTCTGTTTTTTGCAGACCCAGTTCACGTGTGAACATATCGCGAAGCATGCGGGAGCTGGTGGATGTATACATAAAAAAACCTCCTGTTTTCCTATTATATCAAACAAGCGGACATGGTATCCAGCATAATGCTATCGGATGTTAAAATAAGGATAACGGGTGAATGGCTTGCAGAAGGGTGTGTGATTTGTTATAATGGCACGCGTAAGTTAGAATAAGCTAACAGATTAGGAGGATGTGCATGAAAAAGAAATTATGGATGCTCTGTGTACTTGTTTTGACGCTTGCTATGGTAAGCGGGTGTCAAAGCAAACAGGAAGCATCTGCAGCAGATAAGATGATAACGGTTAAGGATGCAAAGGGAGAGGTTGCGATACCGGCAGATCCGAAGCGAATCGTGGATTTGAGCGGAAACAGTGATATCTTATCGCTGCTGGGATATTCCATTACTGGTACGGCGAACTCCGATGCCTACGATTATACCAGGTTTCCATCCTATCTTCAGGAAACATTACAGGGTGCGAAAATTCTTGGCTACAGTATGCAGGATTCTATGGATATTGAGGGCATACTGGAGTTGCATCCGGATTTGATCATCATCTCCGGCGTACAGGAAAAAATGTATGAGCAGCTGAAGGAAATCGCACCGACCATCATGGTGGAGCTGGCGCAGACTGACTGGCGACAGGATGTGGAAACCTTTGCCCGTATGATGCAGCAAAAGGAGCGTGCTGCCGCATGGCTGAAGAGCTATGATGAGAAAGCGAAAAAGGCCGGTGCAGCCGTTCGTAAGGCGAATGGCGAGGATGCAACCTATCTGGCACTGCTGGCAAGCGGTGGGCAGTTGTTTGTATTTGATGCGGCGGGAATCGGAAGTGTGTTTTATGAGGATATGGGCTTAAAGAAGCCGGCCAATATGCCAAAGCAGGATTCCATCAGCCTTCCTGTTATTTCCTATGAGGGACTGGCGGATCTGGATGCCGATCATCTGATCGTTGTCGGCACGGATGCTGATATGAAGGCGTTGAAAAAGAACAGTATCTACAAAACGATGCAGGCTGTAAAAAACAAGCAGGTGACAGAGCTGCCGTCAAGCCCGTATTTCAATATCGGTTACAGCAGTATCGGAAGAGACGTGTTTCTGAATGAGGTTCAAAGCCTGCTGGTAAAGTAAGATGCGCAGCAGGGTTTCAATCACGGCAGCAATCGGTATTCTGCTGTTGCTGCAGGGCATCGTCCTATCGGTTCTGATAGGGGCGAAGGATATTCCCTTCGATGATGTGCTGCATGCCCTCTTTGAGTATCAGGGAACGCTTCATGATCAGCTCATTCGCAATGTGCGTTTGCCGCGTGCGCTAAGTGCGTTGCTGTGCGGAGGACTGCTTGCAGCCAGCGGTGTGATGATGCAGGGGATTTTGCGGAATCCGATTGCAGAACCATCCATTCTCGGTATTACACAGGGCTCTGTGCTGTTTGTGGCATGCGCTTCCGTATTTCCGCTGTTTGCTGCTGTTGGGAATTTCTGGATGGCGCTGCTTGGAGCCGGCTGCAGTGGGCTGGTGCTGTTTCTATTTGCGGTGAAAAATGCCGGGCGACAGGATGTCTCGCGTATCCTGCTGGCTGGAACCGCCTTCAGTATGTTCTTTCTATCGACAGCGTCCCTGACAGCACTTGTACAAAATCGCTCACAGGAGCTGGCGTTCTGGATTGCCGGCGGGTTTCGGCAGGCGGATTGGGGAGCTGTCATTGGATTGGGAGTAGTGACACTTTTCTGTATGAGTGTATTCCTACGACTGAGCGGCAGGGTTAATCTGCTTTCTCTTGGGGATGAAGCTGCCATCTCCCTTGGCGTTGATGCGTCAGGATTGAAAAAGCAGGTCATTCTGGCGATGATTCCCCTTTGTGCGATGTGTGTGGCAGTTGCCGGTAACATTGGCTTTGTCGGACTGTTTGTTCCGCATATCCTACGCAGAGTGCTCTCGCGGGATATCCGCTATTTGCTTCCTCTCAGCTTTTTGTATGGAGGTGTGATGCTGGTGTTTGCGGATATCGCTGCCAGAACGCTGAGCGCACCGTATGAGCTTCCGGTCGGCTTGTTTACCGCCATATTGGGAATACCGGTGTTTCTGCTGCTAGTCAGAAAGGAGGGCGGCTGATGCAAAAACGACATAGGATTTTGGTGCTGTGTGTGCTCCTGCTGCTTGCTGCTGTGGCGCTTTCCATCATGACCGGCAGCTATTCAATCAGCCCTTCTGACCTGTTGACAACATTGCTGAACAAGGGAAGCAGAACGCATACATTTGCAATCTTTCAGATACGGCTTCCACGCATTGTACTTGCGATACTTGTTGGAAGCGCACTGGGAGTATCCGGCACCATCTTGCAGGGGATTACGAAAAATCCGCTTGCGGAGCCCGGTATGATCGGTATCAATGCGGGAAGTGCCCTGTTTGTCGTATTGTGGATTTCGCATGGAGCGAACGCCTACAGCAGCTCCCTTTCCGATGGGAAGGTGTTGCTCATGCCGCTGCTTGCCATAGCCGGCGCATTTTGCACAACAGCCTTTTTATATGGTTATTCGTGGCGCAATGGAATCCGCCCGATTCGTTTCCTTCTTACCGGTGTTGGTGTGAATGCCGGCATTACAGCAGTTATCAGCTTTTATCAGCTGCAAATGAGCAGAGGTGATTATAATCAGGTGCTGATGTGGACCAATGGCTCCTTGTGGGGAAGCAGCTGGCGCTATATTCTTGTCAGTGCTCCGCTGATCCTTTTGCTGCTGGTGCTGGTATGGACACACAGCAGAACGCTGGATATCCTTTCACTTGGAGATGAGGGGGCAGCGGCACTTGGGGTTTCCACGCAGCGAACACGGATATGGTTTCTGGCAGCCGCAGCGGCGCTTGCGGCACTGGCAACAGCTGTTGCCGGAAGCATTGCATTTCTGGGGCTGCTGGGACCACAGATTGCGCTTCGTATCGCTGGTGTGCGGCATCGTCTGCTGCTGCCGCTTGCAGCTTTGATCAGCTCCATGTTGCTGATTATTGCGGATATGCTGGCAAGAAATCTGTTTTCACCGTTGGAGATTCCGGTGGGAATTCTGGTTTCCATGATTGGCATTCCTTATTTTATTTATCTGATGATGAAACTCGATAGGAGGTCGTAGCATGACGTTGGAGGTACAGAATCTGTATGCCGGATATGAGGACAGTCATGTCCTGCAGGATGTCAGCCTGCAGATACCGGAAAGGAAAATCACCATGATGATCGGGCCAAACGGATGTGGGAAATCAACCCTTCTGAAGACTATGGCCGGCATCATCACGCCGCAGAAGGGAGAGGTCTTACTGGATGGAGAATCGTTAAAGGATATGAAGCGCAGACAGATTGCAAAGCGACTAGCGCTGCTTCCGCAATCCCCGCTGGTTCCCGAAGGTCTGCGTGTTCGTGAGCTGGTACAGTATGGCCGTTTTCCTTATCAGAAGGCGATGCAATCGCTGAATCAACAGGATCATGATATCGTTTCATGGGCAATGAAAAAGACCGGAATTTCGACTCATGCGGATGCATATGTGAACGAGCTGTCCGGTGGGCAGCGGCAGCGGGTGTGGATCGCTATGGCACTGGCACAGAAAACCGGTATTCTTCTGCTGGATGAGCCGACAACCTATCTGGATATTGCACATCAGCTGGAAATACTGGAGCTGCTGCGGGACTTAAACAAACAGGAACAGACAACGATCATTCTGGTTATTCACGATCTGAACCAGGCCGCTAAGTTTGCCGATCATGTGATTGGCATGAAGCAGGGTAGAGCGTTGTACAGCGGCAAGGCGCAGGAGGTCATTTCGGAGGAGCAGCTGCTGCAGCTGTATGATATTCATGCGAAAATCGTGCAGGACACCAAGCACGGTTACCCGATTTGCATGGATTATGCACTGTGTAAACATACGGCTATGCCTGAGCAATGAAACGCTATCATGCTGAAATACAGGCCCTGTCAATGCATATGGAGGTAATACAGCCTGTGCTTTGCCGGGTCTTTTTTTATTTTAAATCGCATACCTGAGAACCTGAACACGTGGGTGAGCGAAAGGGGAAGAGACAGTCCTTTTTTCGATTGCACACCTGCGGACAGCTGAATATTGGGGCTGCTATTTTGCTTTTTTCCTTGTGTGTTTTGTGCATAATTGTTATCCTAAATATACAAAACAATCATCGCAGGATTAGAAAATGTGGCTTAAATAGTACCTTTATGATATAATAACTCGAGAGGTGATTCCATGCGAAAATTCCCCCTTTGGTGTCTGCTCTGCTTCCTGCTGCTCACCGGCTGCGGTGATGCGCATAAAGAGGAGCAGGAGAGTATAAAAAACTATGAGAGTTATGTAGATGCTGTATTGAACAACAAGGGCAGTGAATCAAAAATCATTCCCTTTGATTATAAGCTTTCTGTATTCAAGCAGAAGGACAGCAGCTATCAGTATGAGATTATTATTTCCAATCCGCGCGTGGCGATGTACAATATTCAGGCGATTGCCGTAGATCCGGCTCTGGACAGCAACAGCAATGTCTTTCCGTGTCTGGGATTGCTGGGAGATGATGCGAAAACCTCCTTCAACATGATTCCATATCAGGCAAACGGTGCGCGCAACTTTGTCAGTAAGATCTTTCTGGACGGTATATCCGAGCATGATCAGTTTACATTGCAGGTCATGGTAACCTGGAAGGATTCCAAGCTGGTTAATACGAGCCGTGTATTCTTCACATGCAATTATGCACAGAAGGATAATGAGACGAATGGATAACGGAAGCTAGAAAGGATACGTTATATGAGTAAGAATATGGATGTTTCCAAGCGGAAGCAGTCGATTATAGCAGGAGGGCTGATCAGCTCTGCCGGCATCTTTTTTGCAAAATTCATTGGATTGTTCTATGCAGTTCCCTATAATTCCATGCTGGGATCAGCAGACAATCTGGCCTATTACGGTGTAGCCTTTAATATATATTCCTATCTGCTGAATATCTGTACAGCTGGCTTTCCGTTTGCGATTGCGACATTGATTGCGAAATACTCCACACGGGGTGATTATCAAACCTCGCTGCTGATCAAAAAGCTGTCCGCATCTTTGATGACCTGCTTTGGCTTCGGAATGATGGTTATCGTAATTTTATTTTCCTCTCCGCTGGCAGCACTTGTTATGCCGGATGAAGGAAATAGCGTCAAAACGATGCAGATGGTGCTGATTCTGATTTCCTTTGCTCTGTTTTTCGTACCGCTGCTATCCAGTATCCGCGGCTTCTATCAGGGACTCAAGCATATGGAGGTCTATGCACTGTCACAGGTTCTGGAGCAGGTTGCCCGTGTTGCATTTCTGCTGAGCGCCAGTGCGATTGCGGTGTATGCATTGCATACGGATCAGGTATGGGCACTGTATTTTGGTGTGATTTCCACCAGTATATCGGCAATTTTGGCTATCATGCATCTAAAGCTCTACGATAAAAAGCAGATGCGCGAGCTCAAGCGGCTTGCCAAAAAGCAGGAAATTGCAGGGAACAACGATCGAAGAGAAATTTTAAAGGAGCTTGTGTTTATCGCATTTCCTTATTTGATTGTAGCGATACTGGGCTACAGTGATACGATTGTCAACACGCTGTTTTTGAATAAGGGTCTTGAAGCACACGGCAATACGGATGCGGAAATCTTACTCATCAGCGGCTCTATCAACTATGGTGTTTTAAAGCTGATGTCCATCCCGATGATTCTGGCACCGGGATTCTCCTCTGCCATCATACCGCATATCACTACGGCACTTACCAATCATGATCTGAAGCTGGTACGCAAAAATATCCGAGACTGTGTGGATATCGTTTTGTATATCGGACTTCCGATTTCCTTCTGTCTGTTTGTTTATGCAAAGCCCCTGTATGCCATTCTGTTTCCACCGGCAGACCCGAAGAATCTGGAGCTTTTAGCCAATATTTTGAGCTGGTTCTCCATTGAGGCATTTTTAAATACCATCGGACCGATTTTTACGGCACTGTTAATGGCGGTTGGCTTGCGCAGGCTGAATATTCGCAACCTTGCCATCATGATGGTGGTGAAATTTTCAGTGGCTTATCCGCTGTTGAAATATTTCGGTTATCAGGGGGTCGTCATGTCCAGTATTCTTGCAATGGGTATTTTTATTATTCTGGATATTTACGCATTGACAACACGCTATCAGATTCGCTGGAAGTATACGCTGCATAAGCTTCTGGTTATCCTTCTGGCGATGGTAGCTCTGTTTGCAGTCGCAAGAGGCTGTGCTTTCATCGGCTTGAAGGGCTATGGCTCCGGACGGATGCTGAGTCTTTTACAGCTTGCTGTCAATGGAACGCTTGCCATGCTGGTATACTTTGGTATTACGTATTTCTTTTCCATACCGCAGACGATTCTGCATCTGGACTTGTCCAAATTGCTGAAGCGTGGAAGAAGGAGATAGGTATATGCGACTGGATAAATATCTGGCCCATGCGGGACTGGGTACCCGCAAGGAGGTCAAGCTGGCAATTCGCAAGGGGAGAGTGTGTATCAATGGAGAACTCTGCCAAAAGGACGACAGGAAAATCCAAGAGGGTGTGGATGTCGTTTGTGTTGATGGAGAGGAAATCTATTATGAGGCTGTTGTCTATATCATGCTGAACAAGCCGCAGGATGTTGTCAGTGCCACGAGTGATCCGATTTATGAAACCGTGCTGGATTGTATTGATGCCTTTTTGCCGAAGGATTGTTTTCCGGTTGGCAGACTGGACGTGGATACGGAGGGCTTGCTGCTGATTACAAATGACGGTAAGCTGGCGCATCGTCTGCTCTCTCCTAAGCATCATGTTGAAAAGACCTATCTTGTAGAGCTTGCACAGTCGCTGCAGGAGGGGGATCAAAAGAGGCTGGAAAACGGCAGTATCATTCTGGATGAGGAGCCTGTTCTTCCGGCACGTGTGGAAATTCTGGAGGATACGAAAATCCTTCTGCATATACAGGAGGGAAGATTTCATCAGGTGAAGCGAATGCTGCATGCTGTCGGTAATGAGGTTGTCTATCTCAAGCGGATTGCCATGGGACCGTTACAGCTGGATGAGGCACTTGCGTGCGGAGAATGGCGGTATCTGAGCGAAGAGGAAATCACTGCCCTGAAAAATGTGGCATGATCAGTATTGTTGTTGCGATGGACGTCAATCAGCTGATCGGCGCAAATCATAAAATGCCATGGCATTGCCCCGCAGATTTGGCTCATTTCCGTCAGCTGACACTGCATCATCATTTGCTGATGGGGAGAGTGACCTATGAGCATCTGCCGAAACGACTGGATCATAGGATTCTTCATGTCGCAGGTCATAAGCCGCTGTCCGATAGCGATGCGCTCCCCTGCAGCGATGCGGAAGCACTTTGCAGAGAATGGAAGAAGAAAGAGGAAGTACTCTATGTATGCGGCGGCGCACAGATTTATGCTGCTGCAATCGCATATGCTGATGAGCTGTGGATCACCAGAATCGAACAGGCTTGTGCAGGGGATACCTGGTTTCCGGCGTTTTCTCCCGAAGAATTTATATTGCTTTCAGCAGAACAAAAGGAAGGGTGCAACATCATGCATTATCGCAGAAGATAAGCAGGAAGGAAGGGAACATTATGCGTTTTGTCGATCTAATAGAAAAAAAGAAACAGAAGCAGCCACTCACAAAGGAGGAGCTTCATTTTTTCATCACCGGCTATGTCCAGGGGGATATTCCGGATTATCAGGTCAGTGCGCTGCTGATGGCGATTTACTTTAATGGTATGAACGCACAGGAAACAGCCTGGCTGACAGAGGAAATGCTGTACAGCGGGGATGTGATTGATCTATCAGCGATTTCCGGAAGAAAATGTGATAAGCATTCCACCGGTGGTGTCGGTGATAAAACAAGTCTTTCCCTTGCGCCAATGGTTGCGGCCTGCGGTGCCAAGGTCGCGAAAATGAGTGGGCGTGGACTGGGACATACCGGTGGTACGCTGGATAAGGTGGAATCCATCAACGGCTTTCAGGTCATGCGGACACAGGAACAGTTTATTTCACAGGTAAACGAAATAGGTCTGGCACTGATCGGACAAACCGCAACATTGGTGCCTGCAGATAAAAAGCTGTATGCTTTGCGCGATGTGACAGCTACCGTCAATTCGATTCCTCTGATTGCATCCAGCATCATGTCAAAGAAACTGGCAGCCGGCTCTGATACGATTCTTCTGGATGTGAAATTCGGAGAGGGTGCCTTCATGGAAACAAGCGAAAAAGCAAAGGAGCTGGCAGAAGCGATGATCGCCATCGGAAGCCACTTCGGCAAGGATGTCAAGGCGCTGATCAGCAATATGAATCAGCCGCTGGGCAATGCCATCGGAAATGCACTCGAGGTAAAAGAAGCGATTGCAACGCTGCAGGGAAAAGGACCTGAGGATTTTACACAGCTGTGTCTGGAGGCCGGAAGCATCATGCTCATGCAGACAGGAATCGCAAAGGATGAAGAAGACGCAAGAAACCAGCTGCTGGAAGTCATTCATAATGGAAAGGCACTGGAAAAGCTGGTTGCCATGGTTGCGGCACAGGAGGGAGATGTCGAGCAGGTTTTGCATCCAGAGCTGCTGCCACAGGCAAAAGAGATTCTGGAAATAACATCCCGAAAAGAGGGCTATGTAAAGGAGCTACATGCTTTGGAGCTGGGGACACTGGCGATGAAGCTTGGGGCAGGACGTATGGTAAAGGAGGATCCGGTTGATCCGGCTGTCGGAATCGTGTTAAACAAAAAGGATGGAGACTATGTAAACAAGGGAGATATTCTTGCCTATGTACACATCAATCATCCGTTACCGCAGCACTGGCTGGAGGACTTCTATCAGACCTATGTCTTCACACAGGAGAAGGTGGAAAAGCAGAAGCTGATCCATGATATCATTCAATAAATGCGTACTGCAAAAGCATTTCTGAGCACTGGCGGGATACTCACTGCCCTCAGTGTTCTCCTTTTTATATCAAATTCTGCGAACGGAATCCAAGCCATGATCCGCTGTCTTACACTGGCTTTTGGGATAATGCTTATGACAAGAGTTGTTCTTTTGCTTCTGCATGTCAAGCAAAGAAGTGCGCTCTGGCTATATGGCGTTGGTGTGCTGTTTATGAGCTGTTATACACTGCTGGCGCTGGATACCTATGTCTTTCATGTCATGCAATGGTTTCCCGGCATTATCCGTTATCCGCTGTTTTCACTCTATGGTATCAGCTATCTGCTGTTTGCTCTGCCAGGCATCTTTCTGCATGTCGGCAGTTCCGATAACGATGTGTGAGGGTGCTATCTAACGAATAATCAATAACGAGAAAAAGATGAGTGTATGCTTGTCTTTTTTTTGTATAAAATATTCAACTGCTATTCCGTATGTTCTTGCGTATATGCGACAACGTTTCAAAAGTCTGGATTAGAAAGCATACGTGAGGTAAGGGAAAGGAAAGCACAGACACTAAAAAAGAAGGCTGTCTGCCTTCTATGCCTTAATGATCAATGCCATGAATACCAGTGGCTCATCTCCGATGTTTTCAATGCCGTGAAAGCCCTGATCCGGAGTAAAGGTAACATCTCCCGGACGCAGTTCACGCTTGATACCATTATCATCGTAAAGCGCTCTACCCTGCAGGATATAATAGGACTCGCCATCTCCGATATGCTGATGTACGCCCAGCGATGAATTTACATCAATCGTCACCCTCGCATACATTTTTACACTGCTTCCCATTTCCTCGCTTTGCAACAGGCGTTCAATATGCATCGTACCCTTACCGCCAGATTGGTTTTCATAATGCTCTATTTCACTCTTCATGTCGTTCCTCCTCGTTTGTTATTTTCGTATAGGCCTCCCGATAACGGGAGTATGCCAGCTTTTCACTGTCCTGTGCCAGTGATTTCAGGTTGGCACTGACGCGCTCTGCGCTTTCTCTCATGTCACTTTTTACCCAGCTGATAATCACGCCGGTTATCCCAAAGCTGTAAAACTGGGAATAGAAATTCATTTCCACCTCATTGATCTGATGATGCTGGTCGAGGCTTACGATTGCCATATGGAAGATGGATTTCGTTAGGTCAAAAAGGAATTGTTCAAAGCAAGTCTCATCACTACGGATCGTATTGATATAAAACTCCTTCTCGCTGCGCATGTGATTCAAAAGGGCGGAAATATATTTCGGCCAGTTTTCGAAGCTGAGATTTTCATCAAACACCTGCTGAGCATCATCTGTATAGATCCAGTTCAGCAGCTCATATTTATCACGGAAATGATAATAGAAGGTCTGCCGGTTGTAGCCGCTTTGCTGCGTGATATCCGCAATCGTGATTTTGTCAAAGCTTTTGCGGCAGGTCAGCTGCTTCAATGCTGCCGCCAGTATTCTTTTGGTATTGAGATGTTCCTGCATATACACACCACCATTTCAACAGTTCTATTATACAATATGCGAAAAGAAAAGGGAAAAGATTTTTAGATGCCTGCAGCAATGTCCATACTATACCTGAGGATGTGATTACTATCAAAAAGCAAATGCGATGGCTGCTTTATGCCATGAACTTTCTTGCCTTTTTTGCCATATCGATGGTCAATACCCAGATGATTCCGTTTTTAAGCAAGCTGGGCTATACGGTGGTACAGCGCGGTTATATTCTGGCCGCAAATGCGGTTGTAGCAATCATCGGACAATTTCTGTTCGGTTATCTGTGCGACCGATTTCAAAGGGTCAAGGTCTTTTTCTTTGCGGCCTATGTGCTGTTGACAGCGAGCAGCTTTGCCATGTTTCTGGTAGAGCGTCAGAGCTTCTGGTATCATGTATTCACAGTGGCTCTGATGGGTGGTATGGTGAAGGTCATCATGGGTCTGGATGAAACCTGGATGCTGGAAATCGATCAGGAAAACTATGGGCGGCTGCGGGCGAGCGGGGCGTTGGGACTTACGATTGGCTCTCCGATAGCCGGCTACCTCGTTCGCCATTTTCATTATAAAAGTCTGCTGATTTCACTTGGTATCGTAAGCGTTATCCTGTGCTGGCTCATTTACAAGGCAAAGGATGCCGAGAAAAAGGAGGGGGAGCGGATTCGTATGGAAAGCGTGCGGCAGCTCCTGAAGAATAAAGGCTATTTGTTACTGGTGCTGATTTATCTGCTCGTCTATATGATCGGGACGGCAGATCAGTATGTGGTCATTGACAAAATGCTGGATATCGGAGGAGACACCACAGCGGTCGGCATTAAGTGGGCGCTGCAATCCTTTATGGAGGTACCGCTCTTTCTGTTTTCCTCGAAAATACTGGAACGCTTTCAGACAAAGACACTGCTATACTTTGGAACGTTTATGTATGGTGTGAAATTCCTGCTCTATGGCTTTTCCTTTCAGCCGTGGATGATCATTCTGACCGCAGCACTACAGCTGGTAACGCTGCCCATCATCATGCTGACAAGCAAGGTGCTGGTAAAGGAAATCACACCACAAAAGCTGTTCAGCAGTGCACAGATGTTTGCCATGGCCGTATTTATCGGCGTCAGTGGATTGATTACACCGCTGATCACGTCCTATCTGTCCAAAGCCTTCGGGTATGACTGGACCCTGTATATCGTTGCTGCTTTTTCCATCGTGCCGCTGCTGCTGATCTTTACTTATGTACATCATTTTCAGAAAAAGGCAGCAAAGACGAATTCCTGATCTGCTTGTACAAAAAGAAAGCATACAGCAAAAGGAAAGGTAGGCAGTATGTGTCCTGCTAGCGCCTTCGGAAATATGATTGAAAACGTGTCCCTGCGCTGAGAAGGCATAAACAAAATTTGCACACCTGTTCACCATGTCTTGAAAATTGAACAGAAATCACCTATAATAAAGGTGACATCGAAAGACTGTGTAACCCTACGATAGTGGGTTAAGATAAAGAGCTCTTGTGCGATCAAGAGCTTTTTCATGAAAGGACGTGAAGACAATGGAATTTACGATGCGTAAGGACATTGACGAATACAGTATTGAGGAACAGGGACGTTGTGTATTCCGCGCTTCCTATGAAAAGGAAGACGGATTGCTGAGTGTGTATCTGAAAAATATGTACGGTCATGATATTATGGGCTTTTATCAGCTGCGTAAATGGTATTCCCGGTTTCGTCCGTGTATGGATTTCACCGTATACGAGGGAGATGAGCAAATCGGAGAGCTGAAAAAGAGTCGGGATGGCTATGAGCTGATCTATCATGATGTATATTATCGCTTCTATTGTGGGATGCACGCAGGAAGACGTGTGGTGATCTGCTTTGATCGAGATCATCAGATTGCGGAATTTGTGCTGGATGATATCAGTACTCTGCGGTTTAAGAGTACGACACAGCAGGCGCTGCTGTCTTTGCTTTGTATGCTTATGAAAGCCTTTCTCGATCAGGAACAGTTCTCACAGGAGGCTTTTCTTCACCACTACATAGGAGTATACGATGATGCATCCACTGCTGCAGCATAAAACACTGCTTCTGGATCTTGATGGAACAATGTATCGCGGGGATGCAGTGATTCCCAGTGCCCCCTTGTTTATAGACGCCTTACATAAACAGCAGATTCCATATTATTTTCTGACGAACAACGCCATGCGTACACACGCACAGAATCGCAAGAAGATGGAAGCGATGGGCTTTCAAGGATTACAGGACGCACAGTATTTTACGAGTGCGATGGCAGCTGCCGCCTATGTCCGGCATGAAACACAGCTGCAGCGTGTGTTTTACATCGGAGAAGAGGGAATGCGGGAGGCGCTGCTGGAACAGGGCTTTACGCTGTGTGATGAACATGTGGAGGCGGTATTTGCCGGTCTTGATTCCAATGTGACCTATGAAAAGCTGTGTCGGGCCTTTTATCATTTACAGAAGGGTGCGGTGCTGATTGGTACCAATCCGGATCGACGCTTGCCGCATGGAGACTATTTTCGCATCGGAAACGGTGCGATGGTGCATATGCTGGAATATTGCAGTGAGCAGAAGGCATGGATGATCGGAAAGCCACATGAGCCGATGCTGAAGGAAGCGTTGCGCTATGCGCAAATCGCCAAAGAGGATGCTGTTGTAATCGGGGATAATCTGGAAACCGATGTCGCCTTTGGTTTGCGGCATGGCTGTACGACGATTTTTGTGACAAGCGGTGTGCATTCCCGTTTGGATTGCGAACAGCGCTGTCTGCATCCGGATCTGATTATCGATGACCTGCTGGAACTGGTATAAAACAAAATCCTGTACGTATAATGAAATGAGGGGATTTCATGAACGTACAGGACTTTTTTATCGTATGGCAGGATATCGGTCTGATACTGTATTCTGTTTTAAAAGCATTTCTTCCACTTCCTTCTCTGGA
The DNA here is from genome assembly GCA_003481775.1 of Clostridiaceae bacterium OM02-2AC. Taxonomy (GTDB): domain Bacteria; phylum Bacillota_I; class Bacilli_A; order Erysipelotrichales; family Erysipelotrichaceae; genus Clostridium_AQ. Next base: position 114,647 of record QULU01000001.1, on the reverse strand, counting down.
GGTCATATTGGTACCGCTGGTGCTGCATGCACCGCAGAAATGGCTGCTGTACTCACTGGAGGGTGCAGTAGGCACCTGCATCGGCGGGGCGATCGGCTATGGCATTGCCCGGATACTGGGTAAAAAAGTGCTGTATAACATCGCCGCAAAAGAAGATGTGGAGCATGGCGAGGAGCTGATGGAGAGCTATGGTCTATTGGCCGTCTTCATTGGTGGCATCACCCCGATTCCGGATTTTCTTCTTGCCTATCTTGCCGGCTTCACCAGCATGCGGCTGTTTCCGTTTCTGCTGTGTGACGGCTTTGCCAGATTGCTGCGCAGTTTATTGGTAACACTGTCTCTGCGCTATCTGGGAACTGTGATGAATGTGGATGCCTTCGGCACCTGGTTTTCTCTGGCCATCATGCTGTGGCTTGTTTGGAAATGGTGGAAGAGCAGGAAAAAAATTCAGGCGCAGACAACATCCAGAAAATAAGGAAGGATCTGATCGTCTTCCATCAGCTCCGGATGCCACTGGACAGCGAGAATGCGGCCATTCTCATGCTCCATGGCTTCTACATAATTCTCCTCACTGAAGGCAGAGGTATAAAAACCCGCTCCCAATCGCCCGGCTACCTGATGATGGTAGCTGTTTACGGTGAAGCTTTGTGGATACAGCTGATGCAATACGCTGCGTGAGCTGCTGTGTACGGTATGCAGCTGCTTTGGTGCGTGGGTCTGTGTATCAATATGCTGCAGAAGTGTCCCGCCGGCATATACATTTAGTGTCTGCATCCCACGGCAGATTCCCAGAATCGGCTTTTCATTGTGTATGAATGCGTCGATTACCTGAAATTCCAGATGATCCATCGGCTGCGCATAGGTTGCGACATGCTCATCGCGTGCCTCCTTCAGATAATAGCTTTGCACATCATAGCCTCCGGGCAGTAAAAGCGCATCGCATACCTGCAGCGCGCTCGCAATTCCCGCCATGCTGCAGATGGGATACAGGCTCCAGCCCAGTGCTTCCACGCGGTCTACATACGGCTTGTTGATAAACCATTTCCAGGCGTTATCGAGCTTTTCAATACGCATAAGGACAGCCAGTACCTTCATTGATCGTCACCTCTTGCACTATTCTATGCGAAAAAAAAGGGAAGGTTACGTATTGTACTTTCCCTGCCAGGTATTGCGCTGCTTCATTTCCTTATCGATGTCATTGAGAATCGTTACCTTTTTCAGTGTCCAAAGCGGGGTGATCAGCGCTTCCTTCACGCCATCTCCCGTCAGCCGCTGGATGATCATTTCTTGTGGAAGCAGCTCCAGCTGGCGAATGACAATGTCGATATATTCCTCTCTGCTCAGCATCGCAAACGGGGCTTGTCTGTATTCCTGAGCCATGCGTGTGCCCTCCATGATATGCAGCATATGTATCTTTACAGCATGCACGGGAAGCTTTGCCACTGCAGCCGCGGTTTCCAGCATCTGCTGTTTGTTTTCGCCAGGCAGTGAATTCATCAGGTGTACAGCGATTTTCAAATCGGTATGCGACAGCCGCTCGACACAATCCAAAAACTGTGCATAAGTATGTCCGCGGTTGATGCGCTGTGCGCTAGCATCGTGAATGCTCTGTAATCCAAGCTCCACCCAGATTTCCTTATCAGCACACAGGGATTGCAGATAGGCAATTTTATCATCCTCCAGACAATCGGCACGTGTGGCGATACTGATCGCTGCGATATCATCGCGCTGTGCAAAGGGGGCAAAGGTAGACTTTAGCACGGGAAGCGGGGCATAGGTATTGGTATATGCCTGAAAATATGCCATCGGGATTCCCGTCGGCCATTTCTTCTGCATCATCTGCATTCCCTGATCAAACTGCCGAAACAGATTGTCATGGATATCTCCCGCATAATCACCGCTGCCAAGGGCACTGCAAAAGGTGCAGCCACCGACGCCGCAGGTGCCATCCCGGTTGGGACAGGAAAAATTCGCATTCAGAGGAACCTTGAACACCTTGCTGTGAAAGCGGTGCTTCAGGTAATAATTCCAGGTATGATAACGCTTGTTGTCATCACTGTATGGAAACGGATTGTTATAGCTCATAATATCACCGTAGGTATTGTAACACAGAATAACACAGACCGTAAAAAACAAATGGAAAATCTGCTCATTTCCTGCACTTTCCGCCATTGTAAAAAATTCCAGAATTCCTTACCAAAAAACTGTTTATTTTTTTAATCAAGTATGAGATAATTAGATGCGCACTAGAGATTGGGGTAGTAGTTAAATGGATGTAAATAAAAAGGTTGTTCAGTGTAGAAAATATCCGATTACCTATACACTGGTTACAAAACAGGTAAAAAATATCAACATGAGGATCTCTTCCAAGGGAGAGGTCGTGGTCAGTGCGAATCCGTTTGTGCCTATGGATAAAATCGACGATTTTGTTTCCAGCAAGGTTTCCTGGATTGTGAAGCATCAGAAATCCATGCAGGAGAGAAGTCAGAAATCCATGATCGACGACAAGCATATCGTATTGTTTGGCAATTCTCTGAAAATCCGCAAGACGACAGGGAAGTACAATCACGTAAGCTATGACAAGGACACTTTGTATGTACAATGCAAAGAGCAGGCAGACCCGGAAAAGGTCATCCGGCAGTTTCTCGATAAGCTGTGCAAGGATGTGTTTCTGGACATCGCCACACTGACATTTCGCTCCTTGAGCGATTACCATCTGGAATTTCCGGACGTAAAAATTCGGGATATGAAAAGCAGATGGGGAAGCTGTACACCGGCCAAGAACTCGATCACACTGAACCGGAAGCTGATTCATTATCCGTTCGAGTTCATCGAATATGTGGTGCTGCATGAGTTTGTTCATTTCATTCAGCCGAATCACTCCAAGGCGTTCTACAATATTATAGAGAACTACATGCCGGATTATAAAACGCGCATGGAAATGGTCAACTAGGAAAAGGAAAAAATATTATGGTACATATCATTACAGACACATCTGCACTCTTTACGGTTGCGGAAGGAAATGACATGGATGTTTATGTGATTCCTCTCTGCGTCAGTATCCAGGATGAGCATTACCGGGATTTATGCTTTGACACGTCATCCTTTTTGGAAAAGGTTCGTTCAGGAGGTATTCCGACAACCTCACAGCCGCCGATTGGCGATGTGCTGGCTGCCTATGAGGAGCATGATGATGCGGAAATCCTCAACATCTGTATGGCAGATGGTCTGTCCGGTACGTATCAGACAGCGCTGATGGCGAAGGAACAGGCGCCCAATGCAGATCGCATAACGGTATTGAATTCACAGACGCTGTGCGGACCGCACCGCTACCTGGTAGAAAAGGCGGTGAAGCTTCGCGATGAAGGAAAAAAGGCAGCGGATATTGTCGCAGCCTTAAAGGAAAGCATGGCACACGAGCATTCCTTTCTGATTCCGCAGGATTTCAGCTTCTTAAAGCGCGGCGGGCGTTTAAAGCCAGCAGCAGCGAGTATCGGCGGGCTGTTGAAGCTGAAGCCGGTCATGCATGCGGTGGAGGATGGAAGCCGTCTGGATAAATTTACGATTACACGTACGCTGTCCAAGGCAGCGGATTCCATTATCAGCTACTTCCGTGAGCATGGGGTGGATGCGGCCTATCGTATATCTGTATCTCATGCAGATGCGTTAGCGGATGCGCGCTTCTTTATAGACCGATTGAAAAATGCGTTCCCGGATACGGAGCTGGAGCTGTTAAAGCTATCACCGGCCTTTATCACACAGGGGGGACCGCAGTGTATCGCAGTTCAGTATATTCGCAAATAGAGTGGGAACACTCTATTTTTGTATAGGAGGCCTATATGAGAAAACAGAACAGAAGAAACCGCTGGCTGCTGGCTGGTTTTGTAGGGGTGGTAATAGCGGCAGGACTGTTGTCCAGAAGTACATATTCCTTGCCCAACTGGTTTCGGGAATATGGAGGAGACACGCTGTGGTCGATGATGATGTATGGAATCTTCGCCCTTTTGTTTCCCCATGCCAGAGCGAAAACGCTATTCATCGCTACGCTGCTGTTTTCTTATCTGATTGAATGCTCACAGCTGCTGGACTATGACTGGCTCAATACACTGCGTGCGACACCGCTGCGCTATCTGCTGGGACAGGGCTTTGTATGGAGTGATTTGGTATGCTACAGCATAGGCTGTGTATTGGCGTGCACACTGGATGCGATTACGTTAAAAAGGAGACATGATATTTATGGATAAGGAATTTTTGTATGATATGCTGAGGACACCAAGTGTCAGCGGTCATGAAATTGCATTACAGAAAAAGGTGATTCAACATATGGAATCGGTGGCGGATGAAATTCTGACGGATGCGACTGGTGATGTGATCAGCGTTGTGAATCCGCATGCAGATGCGAAGGTTCTGCTTTGCGGGCATATCGATGAAATCGGCTTTCTGGTCACGCGAATTTGCGAGGATGGGATGCTGAAGGTAACAAAGGCAGGCGGTATCCATCCGGTTTTATATCTGGGTACACATGTACAGGTTGTCTGCGCTTCTCAAATCCTGCCCGGCGTCGTTGTGACAAACAGTACACTGGAAAATAAGGAACAAGTAAAGGCGGATGATTTGTTTATCGATCTGGGCTTTGACAGCAAGGCCGAGTGCGAGCGCTATGTTTCCATCGGTGATCCGGTATGTGCTGCAAGTGATGTTACTGAGCTTGCACAGGGGAAGTTTGCCGGACGTGCATTGGATGATCGTATCGGTGCTTTTATCATTCTGGAGGCATTGAAGAAAGCCAAGCAGAAGCAGGCGGCCTGCGGTATGTATGCGGCGACAACCTGTGGTGAGGAAACGACCATGCGAGGGGCGTATCATGTCGCAACCCGTGTGAAGCCAAGCTGTGCATTGATTGTGGATGTTACCTTTGCGAGTGATTATCCGGGCGTTACTGGTGATGCGAGTGGAACGGTAAAGCTTGGCCAAGGGGCTGTGCTATGCTCCAACAGCATGATCAACAAGCCTTTGAATGCGGCGCTCGCTGCGATTGCCGAGGAATGTCAGCTGGATGTACAGTGGGAGGTGTTTGCCGGAAAGGCCGGAACGGATGGCGATGTGGTCCATTTTACAAACGGCGGCGTACCGGTTGCCCTTATTTCCATCCCGTTGCGCTATATGCACTCCTCCATTGAAACTGCAAGCTATCAGGATTTGGAAACGATCATTGAACTGATCAGCGAATTTCTTGTTCGCTTTGATGACAGCTTTTCATTTGATCCGTTTCAGTAATATTGGGAGGTATGCATATGCGCTGTGCTGAAATATTGAATATCATCGAGGATCGCTGTCCGAAAGCCTATGCGCTGGACTGGGATAATTGCGGGCTTCAGACAGGCTTCTTTGATAAGAACGTAACAACGATTTATATTGCACTAGATGCCACGGATGAAGTGATTGCAGCTGCTGCGGCTGAAAACGCGGATTTGCTGATTACCCACCATCCATTATTATTTAACGGAATCAAGCAGATTCACGATCAGGATTTCATCGGCAGAAGGATTTTAAAGCTGATACAAGCCGACATGTGCTGCTATGCCATGCATACCAATTATGATGTTGCCTGCATGGGAGAGCTTTCTGCACGTTTTCTGCATCTAGAAAACACAAGGGTGCTGGAAGTCACCAGTGAGGATGGAAAGGGAATCGGGCAGTATGGAAGCCTGAATACCGCGATTTCGCTTTTTGAGCTCTGCGAACAGCTCAAGCATACCTTTGAGCTGCAGGGTGTGCAGGTTTATGGTGATATAAGCAGGCAGGTGCAGCGAATCGCGATTTCTCCGGGTGCTGGAAACAGTATGATTCCGTATGCGCTTCACAAGCAGTGCGATGTATTGATTACCGGAGATATTTCCCATCATACCGGACTTGATGCGGTAGCACAGGGCCTTGCTGTGATTGATGCCGGACATTATGGTATTGAACATATCTTTATTCAGGATATGGCGGCATTTCTGTCCGAAAAGCTGAAGGGTGTTAAAATCGTAGCTGCACCGCTGTGTCATCCGTTTACGATTGTGTGAGATATCCCATGGGAATGAAGCGGATGCGCATACATAAGGCTTTCTGTATGGCGGTATGAAATTGAGATATGGATGGATTCTGGACGCAATGCTTTTCTTACCGGATGCTCTGCCCCTCAGGAAGCTCCTCCAGCTGTTCATTCCGATGTATCCTTGCCATTTGCACTGCCTGAAGGTATTTTCTATCAGGATAAAATAAAATATATTGGAAGAGCGATAGGTTGGCTGTGACAGGAAATGGACAGGAAGTGGGTACTGTAGAAAATAGTGTGTCATGCGGAGAATTAAACAAGTATTAGAATTTCATAATAAGTAGAGGCAGGGAAGACAGCTGAAAATTCATAAAGCCATTGCTTTATGAAAAGCAGCGCCTTGTTTCTCTCTAGCTTTGTGTGAATGTAATGATGAAAAGCAGACGGTTCTCATATAGAAATTGTCTGCTTTTCCAGCTGCCTTGGTGTAAATTCTGTCTCTAAAATTCATGGCTCGATTTAGCTAGCGATTGCTGAAAAAGAAAACATCACATAATGGGTGCTTCATCAGATATCTTTCTATATAACGCTAAAAATATTACCAGGTATTTCTCATGTCTACATCTTTTCTCTTGGTACGTATGCGAAACGATGATCTATTGTTTACAGATGGATTTTCTGGATACCACTATTTTTATTTTCTCTACGATTCTGTGGGAAGTAGAAGATGACAAGAAAAAAAGAAATAAAATATCCTTGTAACACGTCGTATCTGCTATAATAAAAAAAAACGAGGTACAGGATAATGAAATCATTGGATATTTATGGAACGCTCGGGCCATCCCTGCATACACAGGATGCCCTGTATGAAATGCTTTGTATGGGAATGAATGGTGTGCGCTTGAATCTTTCCCATGTGGATTTGACAGATTGCGAAGAATGGTTGTACGCATTCCACAAAGCACAGGAGCAGGCAGGCGTACAGGCTAAGCTGCTCATTGATATGAAGGGCCCGGAGCTGCGGATTGGAAGGCTGAAGGAGCCAGTCTTGTTGAAAGAACAGCAGACTGTCGAACTGGGAAAGGAAATTCCGATTCCTGTTGAGCTGCTGGCGCATACAGCTGTACAGCAACAGCTTCTGCTGGATGACGGTCGTATTCTTTTGGAGGTGGAACAGGTCAGGGAAGATGCTTTGCTGTGTACTGTTCTGCATGGAGGTGTGTTGAAATCGGGGAAAAGTCTGGCTCTGGTGAACGGTCACATTGAATTGCCGACACTTACGGAAAGCGATATCCGCAATCTGAAGGCTGCCAGGCAGTATGGCGTTACCGGAATCATGCAGCCCTTTGTAAGAAATGCACAGGATCTGATTACGGTTAGGGAAACTCTGCAAAGCATCGGGAATCCGGATTTGCAGGTCTATGCAAAAATTGAAAACATGGAGGGGGTAGCGCGTCTGGAGGAGCTTTTTCCATACTGCGATCAGATTGTGATTGCCAGAGGAGATCTCGGCAATGCGATGCCCTTATGGGAACTGCCCGCTGTACAGAAGCGGATACAGGATATATGCAGGGCACATTCCATGCCGTATATGGTGGTAACCCAGATGCTGGATTCCATGATGGAGCATCCAGTACCTACAAGAGCTGAGGTTAGTGATATCTTTTATGCGGTTTACCATGGGGCCTCCAGTATTATGCTGACCGGTGAAACGGCAGCCGGCAGGTATCCACAGGAGGCTATGAAATATTTTAGCGAAACGGCAAAATCTGCATTGGTCTGCAGGGAAGAAGTGCTGTAAGCAATCATGAAAAAAAGAATCCCTTTTCCATTTTGGGGTGGGATTCTTTTACGTTTCTTTCCTGCGTTTACAACTGCATGTATACAGGAGGTAATAACGCCTACATGCTGCGTCCGATCACCTCGGCAATTTTTCTTCCCTTGCGAATCACCTCACCGAAGCGCTCCGGCTTCAATGACTGTGCACCATCGCTCCATGCATTTTCCGGATCATTGTGCACCTCGATAATCAGACCGTCTGCACCTGCGGCGATCGCTGCCAGGGAAGCCGATTCCACCAGTCTCCAGTCACCGGTTGCATGACTTGGATCAATGATGATCGGCAGATGCGTTTTCTCCTTGATAATCGGTACTACACTGAGATCCAGCGTATTTCGTGTATAGGTTTCAAAGGTACGGATACCACGCTCACAGAAGATCACGTTTTCATTACCCTCAGACATGATATATTCAGCAGCCATGATCCATTCCTCAATCGTATTGGCAAGTCCGCGCTTTAACAGCACCGGCTTGTTGATGCGCCCGACCGCCTTTAACAGATCGAAGTTCTGCATGTTTCTGGCACCGATCTGAATCAGATCCACGTGCTCGACGAATTCATCGATTTTATCCGCACTCATCAGCTCACTGACGATTGGAAGTCCATAGGTTTCTCTGGCATGCACCATGCAGGCAACACCCTCACTTCCCATGCCCTGAAATGCATACGGACTCGTTCTCGGCTTATACGCACCACCACGCAGCATATCGCCGCCGCAAGCCTTTACCTCCTTCGCAATATCCATAATCTGCGTATCGCCCTCTACGGAGCAGGGGCCGCCGATGACGACGATTTTCTCATTCCCGCCAACCTTGATGCCGGCTACATCCACGATCGTGTCCGCCGGATGAAACAGGCGGTTTGCCTTTTTATAGGGAGCTGCGATTCGCGTGACATTTTCGACAAACGGATGTGCCTTGACCAGCTTTTCATCGATTTTGGAGGTATCACCAACCAGACCGAAGACATTATAATTATCTCCCTGGATCATGGTAACGGATAATCCTTTGTTTTCAAATGTATGAATCAGCTTTTCGACCTCTGTCTTGGGAGCATCTTTTTTTAATGTGATAATCATTGCTTCTTCCTCTTTTCTTCTAGTCGCTGACAGCATCAATCAAAATGCTGTGATAGGCTTCTACGATTTCTGTGACAGTTGATTCGATGTCACTATTGTTTACTGCAACATAGGCTGCATATTTCTGGTACAGCGGCAGACGCTCGGCATGCATTTTCGCAAGGGCATCACTGCTTTTGGACAGCGGACGGTTCGGATCAGAGCTGATCAGCTTATCCACATCGCGGTCAATGAAAATCGTAATTCCGTTTTGCCGCAGGTAATCCATATTTACCTTATGCTTGATCGTACCGCCTCCGGTAGCGATGATTTTATTGTTGAGCTTGCTGACCTCGATTGCCGCCTCGGTTTCAATGGCGCGAAAGCCTGCCTCTCCGCTTTCCTCGAAAATTTCCGGAATGGATTTTCCGGCCTTTTCGATAATGACATCATCCAGGTCGATGAACTCCTTCTGCATACGGTCCTCCAGCATTTTACCGATGGTTGTTTTGCCAGCAGAGGGCATTCCGATCAATACGATATTGCAGCGCTCCCGCAGCATGTCCTGATAGATATCGTCGATGATCTGATCATCGATGCTCTTATCCAGAAAGAACTCCACGGACTGCTTAGCCTGTGCTATCAGCATTTCCAGACCGTTTACACGCTTAATATCCATTTCCTGCGCCTCGAAGCACAATCTTGTCAGAATCGGATTGTAGATCACATCCATGACAGCCTCGCATTTATGAAACATACTGATATCGATCGGTGCGTTGCCGATCCGCGGATACATTCCAATCGGGGAGGTGTTGATGATGATTTCCGCATCCAGATGGCTGGAGAACATTTCATCATAGCTGATAGCACCATTTCCAGGGACTACATCGACGATGACCATACTGCCTGCCTGCTCATGCTGCACAACTGCCTGAATGGCAGCACTGGCTCCGCCGTTTCCGATAATCAATACCTTTTTTCCTTCCATGTGTACATTGTGCTTTTTCACCATGTATAGAAATCCGGTGAAGTCGGTATTGTACCCCTTTAGCCTTCCATTCTCATTGACGATCGTATTGACTGCACCGATTGCCTTGGCATGCTCATCCATTTCATCCAGGTAGGGGATGACATCCTTTTTGTAAGGGATGGTTACATTCAATGCAGTAAACTCCTTTTTCTCCATGAATGTCTTGAATTCCTCTTTGCTCAGCGGAATCAGATCAAAGGTGTAATCCGCAATCCTTTCATGAATATCCTTTGAAAAGCTATGTCCCAGCTTTTCACCAATAAGTCCGTATCTCATCTGTTCTCTTCCTCTCTTTTCTTAATTTTCTATCATAGAAGCTTGCTGTATCCGAGACAGGCTACAAAAAAAGCATCAACGTTTTCTTCGTTCGATGCTTTTTTTATGCCCTGAAACGCTAAAATAACCACGATGATCTCAATGGTTTGTTTCAGGGCTATCTAAAGTAAAAATAATAAGCTGCTGTCTGTATGGATTTGTTCACGGGTATCACTCCTATTGCCATTAGGATACAACACTCTTACGGAAAATGCAAGCACAAATTTTCATATTCTGTGAAAATTTATGAAAATAAATGGAAAATCAATCACTGATGTGCGGATTTTTGATGGAGGTGTGATGTACGATAAAATTGCAAAAGGTGTGTACTGCCGGGGGAAGATAGCGGTTTTTGACAGTCGCAAGATAAATATAGCGCTCATGCGGCGGATTTGTGATGGTCAGCTTTTTTACTGGAAACTGTTCCAGCATGGCGATGTTTGGCACCAGCGCGATTCCATAATTGATGGCTACCAGACCGATGACGGCACTGTCCTCCTCCACCTCACAGATGATGTTGGGCTGAATGCTGACCTTTTCAAACAGGGAATCCAGCAGCGGGCGGATACCGCTTTGGCGATCATAATAGACGAAGGTTTCCTCCTTCAGTCTGGCGAGATCAACGCTGTCATGCACCGCCAGCGGATGATTGCGGGAAACGATGGCAACGACCTCCTCCTGTGCAATGGGCAGAAAATTGATATCCGGCTGATGATCCACATAGGAACAAAAGGCCACATCGTATTTTTCCTCCTTCAGACCCTGCAATATTTCTGTTGTATTGCCCTGTTTCAATGAAAATTTAATATTGCGGTTTTGCGACTGAGCCAGAAAGCTCTGCAGCAGATGGGGGACGTAGTGGCTGCCCAGCGTATAAATAAAAGCAAGATCGATCCAACCGTTTTCCTGTGAGGTGAGATCGCGCAAGCGCCTCTCTCCCAGATCGATTTCCTGCAGGCCCTTATCTATATATTCATAAAAGATACGACCATATTTCGTCAGCTTGATATTGCGCCCCTGCTTTTCAAACAGATAGCAGCCCAAATCCCTTTCCAAAGCGGCGATGGCGTGGGAGAGGGAGGGCTGTGTGATATCCAGCTGATTGGCAGCCTGTGTGTAGTGCTCGGTTTTTGCCAGCACGCGAAAATAGTGCAGATGATTCAGATTCATACGCATACCTCCAGTATTTACCATACGAATAGTATAGCTCATTTATAGATAAAATCTATAGATTTTGTAAAAATTATGAATTGTTTACATGTTACAGAATCTATATAATGTCCTTGTAATGTTTGTGAATAAGATAACATTCACAATTAGGAGGCATAGTAATGGGAAAGTATTCTTCAATCTTTGAGCCGTTGAGTGTCAAGCAGATGACGATTCCAAACCGTATTGTCATGACACCGATGGGAACAAACTTTGGTGAGCAGAACGGTGAGATGAGTTTTCTGCACATCGACTACTACGAACAGCGTGCCATGGGCGGTACCGGACTGATCATCGTGGAAAATGCGTGTGTGGATTATCCATGCGGATCCAATGGAACCACACAGCTGCGCATTGATCATGACAACTACATTCCACGGCTGTATAAGCTGGTGGAGACGATTCATAAACACAACACAAAAATCGCAATTCAGCTGAATCATGCCGGCGCTAGCGCTGTGGAAGAGCGAATTGGTATGCAGCCGGTAAGTGCGAGTGATGTAGCGAATAAGAAAAACGGGGCAGCACCGCGTGCATTGAGCAAAGAGGAGATTCTGCACATCGTGGACTGCTATGCGAAAGCGGCAAAGCGTGCACAGATCATCGGCTTTGATGCTGTTGAAATCCATGCGGGACATTCCTATCTGATCAATCAGTTCTTATCTCCGCTGACCAATAAGCGAACAGATGAATTCGGCGGCAGCTATGAAAACCGCGCCCGTTTTGCAAGACTGATTCTGGAGGCTGTCCGCAAGGAAGTCGGGCCGCAGTTCCCGATTATCGTACGGATCAGTGCAGATGAATTTTTAGAGGGCGGCAATACGCTGGAGGATACCATACAGCTGCTGGAATACTTCCATGCGGAAGCGGACATCATTGATGTATCCTGCGGTCTTGTGGATTCCATTCAGTATCAGATCGATGCGAACTATCTGCCGGATGGATGGCGCTCCTATATGGCAAAAGCGGTAAAGGAAGCCTTTGCGAAGCCGGTCATCACAACCGGAAACATCCGTGACCCTAAGGTTGCACAGGATATTCTGGAGCGCGGAGATGCAGATTTGATCGGTATGGGACGGCAGATGATTGCTGACCCGAACTGGACCAATAAGGTGCATTACGGAAAGGAAGATACGATTCGTAAATGTATTTCCTGCAACATCGGCTGCTCCGGACATCGCATCGGCTTGAACCGTCCGATTCGCTGCAGTGTGAATCCAAGTGTTAACGAGGGGGAGGAGTACCGCAGCTGGAAGGTGAAAAAGCCATGTAATGTCGTGGTCATCGGTGGCGGTACGGCCGGTCTTGAGGCAGCATGTACTGCTGCAGAGGTTGGCTGTACGACCTTCCTGATTGAAAAAGAGGATCATCTGGGTGGATTGAGTGTGGAGATTTCCAAGATTCCGGATAAGAAGCGCCTTCGTGATTTTCCGGATTATCTGATTCATCGTGCAGAAAAGCTGCGCAACCTGATCACCTTTACGTCTACCAAGGCAACCCCTTCCTTTGTGAAGATGCTGAAGCCGGATTTCATCATCAATGCGACCGGCTCTACACCACTGCTTCCGCCCATCAGCGGACTGCGCGAAAACATCGATGCGCCAGGAAGTCAAGTCAATGGCATTTTGGGTATGATCCAGCATATTGATCAGTATCCACAGGATCTCAGCGGCAAAAAGGTTTGCGTTGTCGGCGGCGGTGCGGTAGGATTAGATGTAGTGGAATTCTTCGCAAAACGCGGGGCTGCTGTAAGCATTGTGGAAATGCTTCCGGTTGTCGGAAAGGATCTGGATACCGTTACCAAGGTGGGAACCTACGATATGCTGGAAAAACACAACGTTCAGGTACTGACCTCTACAGCACTGCAGGAAGTGCATCCGGATCACTTTGTTGTAAAACGCAACGAGCAGATGGAAACACTGGATTTCGATTACGGTTTTGTATGCCTGGGTATGCGTGCATATTCTCCGGTTATGGAGGAGCTGAAGCAGACCTTTGCGGACGAGGATGTGGAGCTGTTCAATATCGGTGACAGCGTACGTGCCAGAAGAATCATCGACGGTGTGGCAGAGGGAAGAAACATTCTCAACGCATTGAAACAGAAAGAATTTTTATAGAAAAGAAACGGAACACGTTATATAAGGAGGAACTAACAATGGCTGAAAGAATTAGCGGACACACAGAACTGATCGGATTGATTGCGACACCGATTCGTCATTCAAAATCACCAAAGATGCACAACGAGGCATTTGCGAAGCTGGGACTTGATTATGCTTATCTCGCATTTGAGGTAGGAAACGAAGAGCTGGAGGATGCGGTAAAGGGCTTTAAGGCACTGAAGGTGCGCGGCTACAATGTATCCATGCCAAACAAAACCGTAATCGGACAGTATCTGGATCATTTATCTCCTGCTGCCGAGCTGTGTGGTGCTGTCAATACGGTTGTCAATGACAACGGGGTACTGACCGGACATATTACCGATGGTATCGGATATATGCGTTCCTTAAAGGATGCAGGAATTGAGCCTGCCGGCAAGAAGGTCACCATTGCGGGTGCCGGTGGAGCTGCAACGGCAATCGAAATTCAGATGGCTCTGGATGGGGTTAAGGAAATTTCCATTTTCAACCGCCGTGATGAATTCTGGGAGCGTGCAGAACAAAATGTAAAAAATATCAACGAAAAAACAAGCTGTAAGGCGACGCTGTTTGATCTTGCGGATACGGAAGCATTAAAACGCGAAATCGAAGACAGCTATCTGTTTGCCAATGCGACCGGTGTCGGAATGAAGCCGCTGGAAGGGCAGATGGTCATTCCGGACGCAAGCTTCCTGCGCAAGGATCTGATTGTTACCGATGTTGTCTATATGCCAACGGAAACCGAGCTGCTGCGTGTCGCAAAGGAAGTCGGCTGTAAGACGATGAACGGTCTGGGCATGATGCTGTATCAGGGTGCTGCCGCATTTGAATTGTGGACAGGTAAGGAAATGCCGATTGATTACATGAAAGAAATTCTGGATATCAAATTTTAAATAAACAAACGACATAAGGAGAAAGTTATGAATAAAAAATACTATCCAAGTGCCTTTATCTTGTACTTGAATTACTTCATTCACGGGATCGGCTGTTCCATTCTGGGACAGGCCGTGATCAAGGAAATGCTGGTTGCCCAGTGGGGACAGGGCATGGATGCCATCGGACAGGTGACGATGGTTGCGGCTGCGCTGGGACTGGGGCGTTTGATTTCCCTTCCAATCGCAGGACCGCTGTCCGATAAAATGGGAAGAAAGCTTTCCTCCCTGATCGGTATCGCATCCTATGCGATCTTCTTCATCGGTGTGGCTATGTCAGCGAATATGTGGGTTGCGTATGCTGCGGCAATTCTTGGAGGAATCGCGAATTCCTTTCTGGATACCGGTGTCATTCCGGCCTGTGTGGAAATTCTGGAGCCAAGATCCTCTCTGGCAACCATGCTGACAAAATTCTTCATCTCTGCAGCACAGCTGCTGCTGCCGTTTATGCTGGGGGCACTTGCCGGGGCAAGTCTTTCCTACAACGTATTGTTGTACATCAGTGGAATTGCGATTCTCATCATCGGTGTGCTGGTTATCTTTGCACCGATGCCAAAAGCAGAAAAGGCTGCCGGTGAAAAAGCACCGGGGCTGCTGGAAAACATCCGCAATTCTCATTTCTCTGCGGAAAGTATCGCGCTGATCGTCATCGGCTTTACCTGCACCGCGACCTTCCAGCTGTGGCTGAACTGTGCACAGACCTTCGCAAAGGATCTGGCAGGAGTGAGTGATCCAAGCATGATGCAGACATATTATTCCTTCGGTTCTCTAGCGGCCATCATCGTAACGGCTGGCCTGGTATCCCGCATCAAGGGTGTGCGCTTCCTGTTTGTGTATCCGCTGGTAACCCTGATCACGCTGATCCTTGTCTATGTAACACGCAGTGAAACGATGTGCTATATCGGTGCTGCCTTAGTCGGTTACAGTGCGGGTGGTGTCATCCTGCAGCTGGTTACTGCAACTGCGAATGATCTGTTCCCGCATATCAAGGGAACCATCACAAGTATTGTCATGATTATGTCCAGTCTTTCCAATTATACGATTCTCTCTGTTGCAGGTACTATGGACTCCGCACAGATTCTGATGATGAACATCGTGATTACCGTCATCGGTGTATTGCTTGCACTGTTTGTCAACCTGCGTTTTCAGAAGCTGGCAGGGAAATAGTAGAAATAAATGGAAATTTATCATACCGCACGCATGTGCGGTATGATATAATAACGGCAATTCTAACGGTTAGGAGGAAGTAACATGAAGATTATACGATGGCTGGATGACAATCTGGAAGAAGCGCTGCTGATTGCACTGCTGGTGCTGATGACACTGCTTATGGGCCTTCAGGTGTTCAGCCGTTACATACTAAACGCGTCGCTGAGCTGGTCCGAGGAGCTGACACGCTACCTCTTTATCTGGAGCGGGTTTTTAAGCATCAGCTACTGCATCAAAAAGTGGATTTCCATTAAAATCGATCAGGTCATTCTCATGTTTCCAAAGCCGGTGTATGTCGTTGCACAGCTGGTGTTAAACGTGATCCTGTTTGCGCTGTTTGCGTTTCTGGCATGGCATGCGGTCACCTATTTGCAAATGAGTGTCGCAAGTGCGCAGAAGTCACCTGCACTGGGACTGCCGATGCCCTTTGTACAGGCGGCGCCGCTGGTAGGCTTCACGCTTGCCGCTATTCGTGCCCTCCAGCAGATTGTGCTGGAAATCGGTAATATCCGCTATTTCATTACCTGCGGAAAGATCAAGGAAAGAGGGGAGTAACGATATGCTGGCAATGGTAATTATGATTTTGTTTATCGTTCTTCTGCTCGTATCCGTACCGATTTCCGCAACGCTTTCAGCCGTATCTCTGGCACCTTCGCTGCTGGATCCCAATTTTCATATATCGGCGGAATACATCATCCGGGCAATGCTGGGAGGAATTGATTCCTTCCCGCTGCTCGCTGTCCCGATGTTTGTGTTATCCGGTATTCTGATGGCAAAGGGCGGTGTCAGTAAGAAGCTGTTTGACGTCTTCTCCTATTTTCTAGGAGAGCATACCGCGGGAATGCCCTGTGCGGTCATTGTGACCTGTCTGTTTTACGGTGCGATTTCCGGCAGTGCACCGGCAACGGTGGCTGCGGTTGGCAGTATGACGAT
The DNA here is from genome assembly GCA_003481775.1 of Clostridiaceae bacterium OM02-2AC. Lineage (GTDB taxonomy): Bacteria > Bacillota_I > Bacilli_A > Erysipelotrichales > Erysipelotrichaceae > Clostridium_AQ. The sequence continues at coordinate 97,947 of QULU01000001.1, read as the reverse complement.
TCCGCTTTTGATCCGTATGGGGTATGACAAGGTATTTGTGACCGCCATTGTTGCGGTTGCGGGCGGCCTTGGCGTCATTATACCTCCAAGCATTCCCTTTATCCTGTTTGGCATGGCGAGTGGAGCCAGTGTTGGCAAAATGTTTATGGCCGGCATCATTCCGGGGATTCTGATTGCCCTGCTGCTGATGCTGTATGCGCTGTATTATTGTAAAAAGCATGGAGAGGATAAGGAAAAGATTCATGCGGAGGTATCCGTTCTGCATGAGAAGGGGTTCGTAAAGGTGTTTCTGGACAGCTTCTGGGCGCTGTTAACACCGGTCATCATTCTGGGATGCATCTACAGTGGCATCGCATCTCCGACAGAGGCAGCGGTTATATCCGTGTTCTATGCGCTGATCATTTCCATGTGTATCTACCGCACATTAAAATTCCGTGATATAAAGGGTGTGCTGGTTGAGGCAATCCGTACCTTTGCACCAATTCTGTTTATCCTGAGCGCGGCAGTGGCGTTTTCCCGTATCATTACACTGCTGCAGATTCCGGAGATGGCAGGGGAATTTATACTGTCCACCTTTAGTGGCAAGGTTGCGGTGCTGCTTGTGATCAATGTGCTGCTGCTGATCGTTGGAATGGTGATGGATACCTCACCAGCCATTTTGATTCTGACTCCGATTCTGATTCCGATCACCAACAGTCTTGGAATCGATCCGATTCAGTTTGGTATCATCATGGTTGTCAACCTGGCCATCGGCTTTGTGACACCGCCGATCGGTATCAATCTGTTTGTCGCAAGCTCGCTGACAGATGTTCCGGTCATGCAGATTGCGAAAAAGGCCATGCCGCTGATCGTCTTCTTTCTGATCGCTCTGCTGGCCATTACCTTTATTCCGCAGATTTCACTTCTGCTGGTATCGTAAGAGGAGGGACGTTATGAAAAAGATTATATTCGCTCTTTTCACCATCTCTCTGCTGCTGTCCGGCTGTGCGCAGAAGATTGAGGATCCGGCAGAGGCTTCTGCCGCATATCCGTGGATCATTGCGACCGATTCCCCCAAGGATACGGTAACCGGACTGTTTGCCCATAAATTTGCACAGGAGGTGGAACGGTTAAGCAAGGGTTCCATCCATATGCAGGTGTATGAGAACGGTACGCTGGGTAGTGACCGTGAGCTGATAGAAAGCTGTATGGGACAGGATATTCCCTTCGTTTTGCAAAACACGGCACCGCAGACCAATTTTATGCCCAAGCTGGCGATCTTCGATCTGCCGGTAGCATATACGGATATCAGGGAATTGCGCAGCACATTGGATGATCCCGACCTGATGTCCATGATCAACAAGGTGTATAAGGAAAAAGGCTTTCGACTGCTGGCCATGGGAGATCAGAGCTTTCGTGTCATGACGACCAACCGGAAAATCAAAAGCATTGATGATTTCAAGGGACAGAAGATTCGGACGATGGAAAATCCATATCATATCGCCTTCTGGCAATCCATCGGTGCCAATCCGACGCCAATGACGTTCTCCGAGGTATACATCGGCTTACAGCAGGGGACGATTGACGCACAGGAAAATCCATATGAGGTTGTCGTATCCGGAAAAATTTATGAACAGCAGGATTACATCGTTCAGACGAACCATCTGCCGCATCTGCTTTCGTTAATTGTCAATGATGAATTTTATCAATCGTTAAGCAGCGAAGATCAGAAAATCGTTGATATGGCAGCGGAGAATGCCCGTAATTATGCGCGGCAGCAGGCGGATGAACGTGTGAATGACCGTCTGAATATCATCACTGGCAGCGGAACGACCATCATAGAGCTTGAGGATTCCATGATTGATCAGCTGCGCGAAAAAGCACAGCCTGTGTATGAGAACATCAAGGCGCAGACTGGCGATGCATTGTATAAAGCATATACGAAACGTATGCAGTAGGAGGAAACATGAATACGGTAAACGTAAGAAATATAATAATCGGCGAGGGGATTCCGAAAATCTGTGTGCCGATTGTCGGAAAAACAAAGGAAGAGCTGCTTTCTGAAGTAGAAGTGCTAAACAGTGTTCCTGTGGATGTTGTTGAATGGCGTATGGACTGGTTTGAAGAGGTGGAGTGCTGTGAAAAAGCGGTAGCGATGCTGCAGGTACTTCGTGAAGCAATGCCGGAAATGCCGATTCTTGCGACCTTCCGCAGTAAGAAGGAGGGCGGCGAACTGGACATCAGTACAGCAGCTTATGTAAAGCTGAACAAAGCCATCATTGACAGTGGGAACGCGGATTTGATTGACGTGGAGCTGTTCACTGGGGAAGCACAGGTAAAGGAACTGATTGCCCATGCGCATGACAAGGGTGTTCGTGTCATCATGTCCAACCATGATTTTGACAAAACACCATCTTATAATGAAATTTTGACGCGTCTGAAGGCGATGCAGACACTGGGAGCGGATATCCCGAAAATCGCGGTTATGCCAACCTGTAAGGCAGATGTGATCACACTGCTGCAGGCGACAAATGACATGCATGAAAACTTTGCGGATCGTCCGATTATCACAATGTCCATGGCAGGTACAGGGGTACTTTCCAGATTGTGCGGAGAGGTCTTCGGTTCTGCATTGACCTTTGGAGCCGCAAAAAAAGCGAGTGCACCGGGACAGATGGGGGTCGAGGATTTAAAGACCGTGCTTTCTTTGCTGCACAAGAGTCTGTAATATTCCATTCCGTATAGAAAAGACTTAGATAGGCAACGACATTGGTCGGCTGAATAAGTCTTTTTCTTTATATTCACCCTTTGTCAATCAAACAGAGGCAATGGAACATGATAAGGGGATATGTGTTCAGGAATGGTATACGGTTAGGCATACTGTGTCTGTGCGTACTGGATGGATTGCAGTAGAACATGGAAATGTGACGTTTAAATATTGCATATCCAAACGAAAAAAGGTAAAATAAAGTTATGCATTATGGAACTTTTTCAGAAAATTGAAAAAGTTTTCAGAAAGGAGAAGCAATGTACAAGGTTATAGAGAAAGAAATTCTAAATCCAACCGTTACCAAAATGGTTGTTGAAGCACCGGCTGTTGCGAAAAAAGCACTGGCAGGACAATTTATTATTCTGCGTGTGCACGAGGATGGGGAGCGTATTCCGTTGACGATTGCGGATTATGACAGAGAAAAAGGTACGATTACGATCATCTTTCAGATTGTCGGCAAGACAACGATGCTGTTGAATCAGCTCAATGTCGGGGATTGTATTCTGGACTTCGTCGGTCCTCTTGGCAAGCCTTCCCATGTGGACGGGTATAAGAAGGTCTGTGTCATCGGTGGAGGTGTCGGCTGTGCCATTGCCTATCCAACAGCAAAGGCCTTACATGAAAACGGAACAAAGGTTACGGTGATTACCGGATTCCGTAACAAGGACCTGGTGATTCTCGAGGAGGAATTCAAACAGGTCAGTACGCATGCCTATCTTGTCAGTGACGATGGCAGTACCGGTGTTAAGGGGCTGGTTACCAACGTGCTGGAGGAGCTGATCAACAAAGGGGAAAGCTTTGATGAGGTCATTGCGATCGGACCGCTGATCATGATGAAATTCGTATGTCAGCTGACGAAGAAATACGGCATTAAAACTGTGGTATCCATGAATCCGATCATGATAGATGGTACCGGAATGTGTGGCGGGTGCCGTTTGAGCGTTGGCGGCGAAACGAAATTTGCCTGTGTGGACGGTCCTGATTTTGACGGCCATCTGGTTGATTTTGATGAAGCGATGTCACGTGGGGCAACGTATCGTGATTTTGAAGCACATGCCAGAGATGCTGCCTGCAATCTGATGAATAAGGAGGTACGCTGATATGCCGAACATGTCATTAAAAAAAGTGGAAATGCCTGTCCAGGACGGAGAGGTCAGAAGAAATAATTTTGAAGAGGTAGCTTTGGGCTATACAAAGGAAATGGCGATGGAGGAGGCGCAGCGCTGTCTGCACTGTCCGACAAAGCCATGTATCAGCGGTTGTCCAGTCGCTGTTAATATTCCGGATTTCATCGAACGGGTGAAGGAAGGAAGCTTTGAAGAAGCCTATCAGATCATTCATGAAACTAGCTCACTGCCTGCTGTTTGCGGACGTGTGTGTCCGCAGGAGAAGCAGTGTGAGGCAAAATGTGTACGTGGTGTTAAGGGAGAAGCTGTGGCAATCGGACGTCTGGAGCGCTTTGTGGCTGACTGGCACAGAGAAAACGTGAAGGATGAGCTGCAAAAGCCGAAGAGCAACGGACATAAGGTTGCTGTCGTAGGGGCAGGACCCGCGGGTCTGACCTGTGCCGGAGATTTGGCGAAGAAAGGATATCAGGTATCCGTGTTTGAGGCACTGCATGTTGCCGGTGGTGTATTGATGTATGGAATTCCGGAATTCCGTTTGCCAAAGACTGTCGTGCAGACGGAAATCGAAGGGCTGAAGCAGATGGGCGTCGATATTCAGACCAATATGGTCATCGGACGCAGTGAATCTGTCGATGATCTGTTTGATGCTGGATATGAATCCGTCTTTATCGGAAGCGGTGCAGGACTGCCAAGCTTTATGAATATGCCGGGTGAAAACCTGAAGGGTGTTTACTCCGCAAATGAATTTTTGACCCGCTGCAATCTGATGAAGGCTTATAAGGACGGTGTGGATACGCCGATCCAGCATCCAAAACGGGCTGTTATCGTCGGCGGTGGTAATGTTGCGATGGATGCGGCACGCTGTGCAAAGCGTCTGGGTGTTGAGGAAGTGACCATCGTATACCGCAGAAGCATGGAAGAGCTGCCTGCCCGTAAGGAAGAGGTGGAGCACGCCATGGAAGAGGGAATCATCTTCAAGCTGCTGACCAACCCGGTTCGTGTGCTGGGAAATGAAGACGGCTGGGTATGCGGCATGGAATGTGTATCCATGGAGCTGGGAGAGCCGGATGCCAGTGGAAGAAGACGTCCTGTGGAAATCAAGGGCAGCAACTTCGTGCTGGATGTGGACTGCATGATTATGGCCATCGGAACATCGCCGAATCCGCTGATTCGCTCCACTACAAAGGGGCTGGAAACCAATCGCAAGGGATGCCTTGTAGCGGACGATAACGGAGCAACTACAAGAGAAGGCGTATTCGCCGGTGGTGATGCTGTCACCGGTGCCGCAACGGTTATCCTCGCAATGGGAGCTGGAAAGACAGCGGCAGCAGCTATCGATGATTATATCCAAAAGAAATAAAGAAATCAGATAAACCCGGGAATTGTCTCTTCTTCCCGAGTTTTGTGGAAAGAGAAAGAAAAAACGTGGAAGGGTTTACAATCGGAGTAAAAAATGTTATTATATAGATAGGAAATAAGTACCTTATTTCTGTTATCATGATATTGGCTCTATTGTGATAACCTTGAAAGTTGTGTATTCTTTACATTCCTTCCTTTTATTGTAAACTACACGATTTCAATTACTTTTATTCATATCGATTTCCTTTCGATAACCTAATGAAAAAGGACGTGGTGATGCGCGTCCTTTTTCAGTTGTATGCAATTACGGTTGTTTTTCTTTCCGAATTCTGCTATTCTAGTTTCAGGTGATGCTATGAAATCCAAAAGAAATAAACTGATCATCGGCGGTGTGGCCGGGATCGTCGCTATGTTTCTGCTGTCGCTTTTCCTTCCTGCTTTCCAGCCGGTTGCCAAGGCAGGGGCATTGCTGATCTATGCACTGGTAAACTATGTGCAGATCAAAGAGATGAAGCAAAACGGACAGGATATCGAAAAACCGGCACTTTTTACGGCAGCGGTGTTGATCATCATCGGATATCTGTTGTTTTTCACCTAGAAAATGTCCGAGAACGATTGACAAAGGATACGCAAATTGGATATACTAATGAAGTATAAAGGCTGAGAATTAAAGTAGTACCTTGTGGAAGTGTCACAGAGAGTCGATGTTGCTGAGAATCGATACATGAAAGCTTGCGGAACTTGTTAAGGAGCTGATAGCTTGCTATCCGTTTAACTTCGCGTTAAGAAGAAATGAAGGGCACTTGTACAAGTGAACTAAGGTGGTACCGCGTTAATTATGACGTCCTTAGAGATAAGGGCGTTTTTTATTTGATATGTAAAGGAGAATGCAGTTATGAATTACAACCATCAGGAAGTAGAAAAAAAATGGCAGAGCTACTGGCTGAACAACAAAACCTTTGCCTGCGATGCATGGGATTTTGATAAGCCGAAGTGCTATGTACTGGATATGTTCCCGTATCCAAGCGGAAACGGTCTTCATGTCGGACATCCAGAGGGCTATACCGCAACGGATATCGTATGCCGTATGAAGCGTATGCAGGGGCACAATGTCCTGCACCCCATGGGCTGGGATGCCTTTGGCTTACCGGCAGAACAGTTTGCCATCACAACAGGAAATCATCCTGCAGAATTCACAAAGATGAATATTGATCATTTCCGTGAACAGATTCGCTCGCTGGGCTTTTCCTATGACTGGGACCGTGAAATATCCACGACGGACCCCAGCTACTACAAGTGGACACAGTGGATTTTTCTGAAGCTGTATGACAAGGGACTTGCCTATGTGGATGAAATCCCTGTTAACTGGTGTCCGGAGCTGGGAACCGTGCTTGCCAATGAAGAGGTCATCGACGGCAAGAGTGAGCGTGGAGGCTTCCCGGTTATCCGCAAGCCGATGCGCCAGTGGGTGCTGAAAATCACAGAATATGCAGAGCGTCTGCTGGAGGATTTGGAGCTGTGCGACTGGCCGACATCTACCAAGGAAATGCAGATCAACTGGATCGGAAAGTCCAAGGGTGCTAATGTGGTGTTCAAAATCAAGGATACCAAGAAGGAATTTACCGTGTTTACAACACGCTGCGATACCCTGTTCGGTGCTACCTACTGTGTCATGGCACCGGAGCATCCGTATGTGGATGAAATCACGACACCGGAGCAGAAGGAAGCAATCCATGCATACAAAGCGTCCTGTGCTACGAAGTCCGATCTGGAGCGTACGGAGCTGAACAAAGAAAAAACCGGTGTTTTCACCGGAGCATATGCAATCAATCCGGTAAATGGAAAAGAGGTTCCAATCTGGATTTCCGATTATGTACTGGCGAGCTATGGAACAGGTGCCATCATGGCGGTACCTGCTCATGATACCCGCGACTGGGAGTTTGCCAAGAAGTTTGGTATCGACATCATTCCTGTACTGGAGGGCGGGGATGTGACGCAGGAAGCTTATACAGAGGATGGCGTACATATCAATTCCGAATTCCTGAACGGTATGGGAAAACAGGAGGCAATCGACACGATGATCGCCTGGCTGCAGGAGCATGCATGCGGCTGTGCTAAGACAACCTATAAGCTGAGAGACTGGCTGTTCTCCAGACAGCGCTACTGGGGAGAACCGATTCCCATCATTCACATGGAGGATGGTACCACACGTACTGCTGATATCGACGAGCTGCCGCTGGAGCTGCCGGAAACCAAGAACTTCAAGCCGAGTGGTTCCGGAGAATCACCGCTGGCACATTGTGAGGACTGGCTGAATGTGGAAATCGATGGTGTCAAGGGAAAACGCGAAACGAATACGATGCCGCAGTGGGCAGGGTCCTGCTGGTATTATCTGCGATATATCGACCCGAAAAACGATGATGCAATCGCCGCACCGGAGCTGCTGAAGCACTGGCTGCCGGTCGATTTGTATGTCGGTGGAGCCGAGCATGCCGTTCTGCATCTGCTGTATGCACGATTCTGGCACAAGGTGCTGTATGACTGTGGTGTTGTGCCGACGAAGGAGCCGTTCCAGAGACTGTTCCACCAGGGAATGATTCTGGGGGAAAACAATGAAAAAATGTCCAAATCCAGAGGCAACGTTGTAAATCCGGATGACATTGTAGAAAGCCATGGTGCCGATGCACTGCGTGTCTATGAAATGTTCATGGGACCTCTGGAAGCAGCTCTGCCTTGGAGTACAACCGGTCTGGACGGAGCAAGAAGATGGCTGGATCGTGTATGGAGACTGTATACAGACTATGATAAATTCACAGACACAAATGATGGAAGGCTGGATAAGGTTTATCACGCAACAGTCAAGAAGGTAACCAGCGATATTGAAACGCTGAATTTGAATACTGCCATTTCACAAATGATGATTTTTATCAATGAATGCTATAAAGCAGAAAGCATCTATGTGGAATATGCCAAGGGCTTTGCCAAGATGTTTGCCTGCTTTGCACCGCATATGGGTGAGGAAATCTGGAGCAGGGTATTTGGCGGAACCGGAACGATCACCTATGAGCCATGGCCGACCTATGATGAATCCAAACTGGTGGAGGATGTCATTGAGGTCATTGTGCAGGTAAATGGGAAGCTGCGCGGAAAGTTCACGACAGATGCCGGAAGTGATGAGGAAAGCTTGAAGAAGCAGGCGATGGCAATCAGTGCAGTTGCGGCTCAGATCGAAGGGAAAACCGTTCGGAAGATCATAGTGGTAAAGGGCAAGGTCGTTAATATCGTTGCCAATTAAATACATCGCGCTTGCTGGATTCATGAGAATGCAGGAGGATGAAAAGCGGAGAGACTTCATGAGATAAGGGAGAACTCCGCTTTTTTGCGTTCCTTCTTCAAACGTTGAGAAGCGCGTGCTGTTTCTTAAAGGAATGCAGGATATCGTTTACCGATAAACAGGAAAATTTCAAGGGTTTCATTGGCTGCTGAAACCCTGTACACAGCAATGCATGTTGTATATCTGCCTTAGAGCCATCCAACATATTCATACGCAATGAAAAAAATATACCGGAAGCAAATAGAAGCACCCCCTGCAGGAATACTAAAAAGAGATACATTTAGTTTCTTTCAGAATAGGAGATGGCGATATGAGAAAACAAAAGACAGAGCTGTCAAAAGCGGCTGTTACACTGGGCTGTGTCCTTGCATCTGCTTTGCTGCAGACCTATGTCATTCAATCTATGATGCAGCCGACGGGGCTGTTATCGGGTGGCTTTACCGGGCTGGCCATACTGCTGGATCGCATTGCCGGCGTTTTCGGCTTTCCATTCTCAGTTTCCGCTGGTATCCTTATGCTGAACATACCACTAGCACTGCTGTGTTATCGAAGGCTCAGTAAACGCTTTACCCTCTATTCCAGCATTCAGTTTATTTCCTCCAGTGTTTTTTTACAGCTGTTTCATTTTCAACCGCTGTTTCATGATCTTTTGCTGCAGGTGATTTTCGGTGGTTTTTTGTACGGCTTCAGTGCTGTGATTGCCCTGCGTGGGAACGCCTCTACCGGTGGTACGGATTTTATTGCCCTGTATGTATCCAATCGTCTTGGTACATCCATATGGAGCTATGTGTTTATCGGCAATACACTGCTTTTGTGCATATCCGGTCTGCTGTTTGGCTGGCTGTATGCCGGCTATTCTATCATTTTTCAATATATCACAACCAGAACAATCGAAATGTTTTATCACCGCTATGAACGCTTGACGGTTGAGATTATGACAAGGGACAAGCAAGCGATACGGGATGCCTATATTCAGCAGTACGAGCATGGCATCACAATCATACCGGCCTATGGCGGCTACAGTCACCATCGCATGTATCTGCTACGAACGGTAGTGTCCGCATATGAGGTGTATGACATCATACAGCTTGTCAGAAAAACAGATCCGAATGCGCTTGTCAATGTCGTAAAAACAGAGCAGTTCTACGGAGCCTTTTACCAGCAGCCGCTGGAGTAGGTTCACAAGAGGGAAGAGCTGTGCTCACAGGAATCCAAGAAAATACAGAGCCCGCTATTGACAGGAATTCCAATGTTGTGTATGATTGTATTAGTTACTTAATACAGTTGAATGGATGCCGATTGATTTCAGCTTGTTGAATACAAAGCAAATAGCGGAGGGCAGTGTATGACTTGGAGGAAAAGAAATATCATAATCATCAGCATGAGTATACTCGTACTGATGCTGTATATGACGAATATTCTACAGAAGGAAAATCAGCTTGGTCAGCCACTTGCTGTGATTCTGCTTGCCGCTGCAGGCTCTCTGCTTGTCATACGCATGGAAACGCATATGGCATATCATGCGCAGACAGGGCAGCTCCAGTATCAAAACCTTGACCTGTTTCGTTTTATTTCCTCCATCATGATCATCATTCTCCATGTGCGACCCTTTTTTGCAGTTTCCGCTGAGGCGGATATGGCTATCAATAATATCATTGGCAGAATCTGCGTACCGTTCTTCTTTTTGATCAGTGGTTATTTCGCCGCAAAGCAGGAACAGAAAAAACCGGATTACATACGTTCCTATATCCGTTCCATGATTCCGGTATATCTGCTGTGGAGTGCAGTGTATCTGCCATGGTCGCTGTCGCTGGCTGCCCCTTATATAGAACAGGTACAGGGCATGCTGCCTGCTGCTCTTCCTTTCGTTGTGCAGCGTCTGCTTCTGCTTTTGCTGATTCCTCTGGCGGTGATAATCGCCCTGCTGTATTCCGGCGTGTATTATCATCTCTGGTATTTCCCGGCGCTTTTGCTTTCCATGCTTGTTCTGCGCTGGTGGAAGAGGAAGCATTCCCTGAAGGTATTGCTTGCTGTATCCTTTGTTTTGCTGCTGTTTGGTGCTACGGAAACCTATTACGGCTTTTGCGGTCAATTCTTCCAATCCCTGCTTCACTATTATTATGCCGTCTTTTTCACGACACGCAACTTTCTATTCTTCGCTTTATTTTATGTCACGCTGGGCTATTATATGGGAAAGCAACAGCAGCCGGCCTCATCCCTGTGCTTTTTAAAGCTGCTGCTCAGTATTGCGGCTTTAATCGGGGAAGGACTGCTGCTGCAGACAACCGAGCGATTGGACAGTAATATTCTGCTGGCTTGTGTACCGCTGGTCTATTATTTATTTTCCTGCCTGCTGTATACGAATATCAGGCTTTCCTGGATCTCAGAGCTTCCGTTTCGGACGATATCAAAATACTATTATCTCGTGCATCCGCTGATGATTCTATTTGTCCATGCCTGGTTTCCGCAGGTTGATTCCATCTGGCTGGCCCTCATCAAGGTAGTATGTGTGCTGTGCTGTACACATGTATGCTCTTTGCTGCTCATGCAAATGAAAAAGCGCTTTCCTGTGATACCACTGTGAGTGTGCAGCCTCTAACGTCATAGCATCCCATGTGTTAAGAAGCATACCTTGATTATGAAAAGCAGCAAATTTCGGTGGAAATTGCTTATGGAGCGATGCATCGTAACCTATTCCGCACGGTCAATCCTGCATCTTTTTGATATTTTATTGTCACGATATATAAATTCTGCTATAATGGTAAAGGAAATTTGGAAGGTGATTAAACAATGGGTAGACATTTTGAAGTGCGTGCCGCTTCCATGGCAAAAACAGCAGCGGTAAAAGCTAAACTATATTCCCGTTATGGAAAAGAAATTCTGATGGCGGCAAAAGCAGGTGTACCTGACCCTGACATGAATGCGTCTTTGAAAAAAGTAATCGAGCGTGCCAAGGCGAATCAGGTACCGGCGGATGTTATTAAGCGTGCGATTGAAAAAGCCAAGGGTGGTACCAATGAGAACTATTCAGCTGCTACATATGAAGGCTTTGGTTCCGGTGGTCAGGCAACGATTATTGTGGACTGTCTGACAGATAATGCAAATCGTACAATAGCCGACTTACGTGGCTGCTTTAATAAATCTCATGCAAAGCTGGGTGTCAGTGGCTGTGTTTCCTTTAACTATGAGCATGTGGGATTGATTTCCATAAAATATGACGATGAAGAAGCGATGATGGACGCGTTGATCATGGCGGAGGTCGATTTAAAGGATATTGAGGTTGAAGAAGGGCAGATGACCATTACGGTTGAGCCTACAGAGCTGAACAAAGCTAAGGATGCCATCGAAGAACTGATTCCTGAAGTTACGTTTGATATTCTGGAGGACACAATGCTTCCTAATGAATATGTAGAGCTGCAGGGTGAGGAGCTAATGCTGTTTCAGCGTTTGGTAAACCTGACGAACGAGGTTGATGATGTACAGCAGGTATATCACAATGTTCGTAATATAAACGATTCTGTGGAATAGAAACAAAAGACGGTAATGCACAGGCATTACCTTTTTTGATATCGTTTGGATACAACACAAAAAGGCGGGATTGCAAATGGAAGGCTGCATACCTTTTTGATAACGCAGTTTCATGATTTTCGATATGCTGGATCAGGAATCGCAGCAAAAAAGAGGAAGGGGAACATAATCTTTTCAATAAATTATTGACAAAAAAAGATGAAATGAGTACACTATAGGTACATCCGATGAAAAAGAGAGACTTTGTGAAGCATAGTGCAGAGAGAGGGACGGCTGGTGAAAGTCCTTTCTATAAGTAACACAGTCGGACACTTTGGAGGAATTATCAGGAAATGGATAATCGTATGCAACCTGCGTTAAAGGTAAAGCTGCACTCCGTGTGAGTGAAATAAGGTGGTACCGCGTTCCCGACGTCCTTTGTTGGTGGCGCGTTTTTATTTTAATCTGTCTGATTATGGGCAGAATCATAGAAGAGATATAGGAGGAAACCATATGAGCTATCAGGTACCAAGAGGAACACAGGATATTCTGCCGGAGGAAATCGGCAAATGGCATCGTCTGGAGGAGCTGATTCGTCAGTTTACATACGTTTACAACTATCAGGAAATTCGTACACCGATTTTTGAACATACCAATGTATTTAAAAGAGGAAATGATTCCAGTGATATGGTGAATAAGGAAATGTATACCTTTCAGCTGGAAAACAGTGCTACCTCACTGACCCTGCGTCCGGAGGGAACGGCGGGTGTTGCCAGAGCTTTTGTTGAACATAAGATGTTTGGCTATGCCGATCTGCCGATGAAAATGTATTATGTTGGACCGCAGTGCCGTCATGAACGTCCGCAGAAGGGAAGAATGCGTATCTTTAATCAGTTTGGCGTTGAGGTTATCGGGGCAAAGAGCCCGTTGCTGGATGTGGAAACGATTGCCCTTGGCTGGTCGTTTATATCTGCACTGGGATTACAGGATATGAAGGTGCTGATCAATACGCTGGGGGATGATGCCTCCCGTGCAGCGTATCGTGCAGCCCTGAAGGAGCATTTCAAAAACGATATCGACAGCATGTGTACCGACTGCAAGCGCCGTTATGAGCAGAATCCGCTGCGAATTCTGGATTGCAAGGTGGATCATGAGCTGGCAGTTATGAAAAGTGTTCCGAAGATGGCGGATTATCTGAATGAGGAAAGCAAGGCCTATTTCCAGCAGGTGCTGGATGGTCTGGATGCCCTTGGTATCCCTTATGAGGTGGATGACAAGCTGGTGCGTGGGCTGGATTACTATACGCACACCGTATTTGAAGTCGTATCCGTCAATAAGGAGATGGGTGCGCAATCAACGGTATTTGCCGGCGGACGCTATGATGGTCTGGTGGAATATTTCGGAGGTCCGGCAGGAATGAGCGGCATCGGCTGGGCGATGGGTCTGGAACGTCTATTGATTGCCCTGGAAGCGGAAGGAATTTCGCTGGCTGATGAGGAAGGTCTGGATGCTTATGTCCTCTGTCTGTCTCCTAAGGTTGCGACCATCGCATTACAGATTGTAACGGAGCTGCGTGCTGCAGGCTATCGCTGCGATACCGATTATCTGAACCGCTCCTTCAAGGCACAGTTTAAAACCGTGGATCGCAAGAAGGCGAAGGTGGCTATCATGGTTGGCGAAAAGGATATCTTAAACGGCACCGTGACAATGAAAAACATAGAAAAGCAGGAACAGAGCAATGTGGCGCTGGATGCGGTTGTCGATACGATGGATGCCATGTTTGGTGAAACAGAGGATGCACATATTTGCACATGCGGGGAAGAGAACTGCACCTGCAATCATGAAGAATAGGGAGTGAGGATATGAACAGAACACATACAAATGGAGAACTGCGTTTATCCGATGCAGGCAAAGAGGTGACCCTGATCGGATGGGTTGCGAAACGAAGAAATTTCGGATCGCTGGTATTTATCGATCTGCGGGATCGCAGCGGAATTACACAGCTGGTGTTTGATGAGGGGATTGCTGAACAGATTCGGGATGTCCGCAATGAGTATATTTTGGAAGTGAAGGGCTGTGTCAGTGAGCGGAAGGATAAGAATCCGAAGCTTGCGACAGGAGATATTGAAATTAAGGTCAGCGCCGTAGCCATTATCAATCGGGCAGAGACAACGCCGATCATTGTTGCGGATGAGACCGATGCGCTGGAGGATACCCGTTTGAAGTATCGGTATCTGGATTTACGAAGACCTGTGATGCAGCAGAAGCTGGTCCTGCGTCATAAAATCACACATAGTATGCGGGAGTATCTGGACAGCAAGGAGTTTATCGAAATTGAAACGCCGATGCTGGGAAGAAGTACGCCGGAGGGTGCTCGTGATTATCTGGTGCCTAGCCGTGTACACCCAGGAAGCTTTTATGCACTTCCGCAGTCGCCGCAGCTTTACAAACAGCTGTTGATGGTATCCGGCTTTGAACGCTATTATCAGTTTGCCCGTTGCTTCCGTGATGAGGACTTGCGTGCCGATCGACAGACAGATTTCACACAGGTCGATCTGGAAACTAGCTTTTTAAGCGATGTGGAAATTCAGACAATGATGGAGGAGATGCTGCAGAAGCTGATGAAGGATGTCAAGGGAATGGATATCAGCATTCCATTTCCGCGCCTGACCTGGACAGAAGCCATGAATCGTTATGGAAGTGACAAGCCGGATAATCGCTTTGGCATGGAGCTGCAGGAAATAACAGAGCTGTTTGAAGGCTGTGGATTCAAGGTGTTTGCGGATTGTATTGCAAGCAAGGGCAGCATCAAGGCTGTTGTGGTTCCTGGAAAAGCCGGCATGACCAGAAAAGAAATTGATAAGATTACCGAACTGGCGAAGAAAAACGGTGCCAAGGGTCTGGTAACGCTGAAATACAAGGATGAGGAATTGAGCGGACCGATCGTGAAGTTCTTAACAGAGGACGAAATACAGGCGCTCGTTACGCGTTTAAGCCTGAAGAATGAAGACCTAGTTCTGATTGTTTCCGATGCATGGAGAACGACCTGTGAGGTACTGGGCGCATTGCGGAATCATTTCGGTGCAGAGCTTGGCTTAAAGAAGTCGGATGAATTTTCATATTTGTGGGTAACGGACTTCCCAATGTTTGAGTACAGTGAGGAAGATGGCCGCTGGTATGCAATGCACCATCCGTTCACGAGACCAAGAGATGAGGATATGCAGTATATCGACAGTGATCCGGGTAAGGTGCGTGCCATTGCGTATGATGTCGTATTAAACGGATATGAGCTGGGAGGCGGGTCTTTGCGTATTTACGACGGTGCCATGCAGGACAAGATGTTTGAGGTGCTGGGCTTTACCGAAGAGAAGATACAGGAAAACTTCGGCTGGTTTGTGGATGCTCTGAAATACGGGACACCACCGCATGGAGGTCTTGCGTTTGGGCTAGATCGTATCGCGATGATTCTTTCCGAGAGTGAGTCCATCCGTGATGTGATCGCCTTCCCGAAAAATGCAAATGCAAAATGTCCGATGAGTGATGCGCCGACACAGGTGGATGCGGCACAGCTGGAGGAATTGCATATTGCAATTACCGAGGAGTAAAGTAAAAAGCGCCTTCATATAGAACGTGTTGCTTGACCAGTACGATAAAAGGAAGAGATTTCAAATGTTATTGTTTGCATTATGAAACAGCATACGAAATCTCTTTTTTTCTTTGCCATATGCCTCCCTTACAGCCTGTATGCTCAGGCAACATGCACTGGGAGCAAAGCTAAGGTGTACAGGTATGGCGAAATAGAGGAATGTCTGAAGAAAGTAAACGATTTTCTTTTCCGTATGTAAAAGGAAGGCGCAGCTATGGTAGTAAAAAAGCGGCAGATATGAGTGAAATCCTCACGAATTCGGAACTCATTTGCCGCTTTTTGTCATGATGCTCTCTTTTTATAATACGTTTGCAGACGTTCATTCATAAGCATCGTATCCCGTTTTGATCGAAGCTGCAGTGTCGTGTATACAATCAGAAAGATACAGGCAATCATCAGCAGCATACTGAGAACCATCTGTATGCTGTTAAGGTAGAACCATTCAAAATACAGTCCGCTCAACAGCACAACTGTGTTGATATACAGATAATGCAGGAAAACGATGCCATAGTACAGCCGTCTGCTTTTGGGTTCTTTGCGGAACAGCAGATTGCCCAAAGTGCACAATAAGCTGCAGACGATAATCTGCCACAGAATGGCACTGCTCAGCTCGGGATTCTTCCAGAATATGCTGATATAAATGGCAGCACCGATAACGGTACAGGTAGTAATTGCAGAAAATGTAAACATCAGTTCTTTTAAAACACGCATAAGCAACCTCCCTATATTTTCAGCAGCACTTTGAGTGCGGCTACATATTGTCTTGATATTATGATTTTTTCATCGTTGAGCAGGGTAGCCTCCAAACGGCTGCCGAGAACAGGAGAAAGGAAGCGGATTTTACTTAGATTTACAATGGTGGATTTCGAGCAGCGGAAGAAATCAAGTCCGGCATAGCTGTCTTCGATTTCGTACAGCTTCTGCCGTATTTCATAGATATCTTTTTCCGTATAGAGGAAGGTCTTGTTATCAACGGATTCAAAATAATAAACATCATCCGGCCGGATTCTGGCGATGGTTCCGTTTTTTGTACAGGTGATTCGCTCATCACCGGCTTTCAGCTGTTGGAGGAGCTTCAGAACGGATTCGTTTAGAGAAGCACATCGGACGATAATGAGGTCTTCATCCTCTCTGGATGTTTTTTCTTCGATGATGATTTTCAAGCTGAGGCCTCCTATCTGTTGAATGTCGTATGTTTGTTCAATAAATATACGGTTATAGCTAAGGCTATTATACCACAAAGCAGCAAAGCGACAATCTGGATGTGGATGGAAAGCGTCTGATTGTTCAAAGAGACTGTGATTCCCATTGCTTCACGATAGGTATTGAAAAGGGAAGCAGGCAGCGTATGAAATAGATCACGCAGGGCTGATGCCGTAAAAATATCACGCATAATTGCTGTTTCATGCAGAAAGGGAAGACTTTTCAAGACGCCCTGTACAGCGCTTGGCAGCATACCGACAGGAAGATAGATGCCACCCAGAAAACCGATGAGAGTACCTGCCAGCGTGGAAAAGGCACCCCAGGCATGGTCACTGTTCACCCAATGCGCAATCAGTGCAACCAGAGCGCTGGATACAAAGGTGCATAGCAGCAACAGACCACAGACCTGCAGGGCCTGAGAAAGATTGAGAAAGGCATAACCGGAAAAGCTTACATAACAAAAGGACAGCACCAACAGCAGGATGCACATGACAAAGCCCATCACCACAGCAGAGAGCAGATAGGACAGCATCAGAATCGAGCGGGGAACACAGGAGCAGTAAAAGCTTTCCAGTTTTTTCTGTTCCTTATCCTGAATGAATATACCGATCATGGTAATAGGGACGGTAAAGGCATTGACAACGAGTATACCCGCGATTGTCCACATGGTAATCAGATGCATAGCATCCGCTTCCTGAATGCTGCCCTGCGCTTGCTGAACCAGCTGCATCAGTTCATCTTTATTCATATCGCCCAGAAATACAAGCATCAGCAGCAGGACAATCAAAACAGAAAGCATGGAAAAGAATACTGCGGAGCGATCACGGACATATAGCAGGATATGTCGTTTGGTTAGCGTATATAACGTTGTCATTGGGCTGCCTCCTTCTCCAGTGCTTTCCCGGTGATATTTAGGAATACATCATCCATCGTCCCCTGCAGCACCTCAAAGCCTTCGATATAGGGCTGTACCGCTGGCAGAATATGCAGGGCGTCCATGGTATTGTTCAACTCTACCAGATAACGTTGGTCATGGTGCTGATAGGAAACCTGCAGACGAGTCAACAGCTTTGCCAGCTTTTCTTGCTTTGCTGCGATGAGGATGAGTCTGTCTTTTGCGTAGCGATCTTTTAATTCATAGGGTGTTCCATATTCCATCAGCTCCCCCTGATCAATAACGGCAATATGGGCTGCCTTTGCGGCCTCCTCCATATAATGCGTTGTGAGAAAAACAGTCATATTGCGGTTTTTCTGCAGCTGCTCAATACAATTCCATACCGACTGCCTCGTTGCCGGATCAAGTCCGGTAGTCGGTTCATCCAGAAATAAAATCTTAGGCTCATGCATCAATGCTGCGGCAATTTCACAGCGCCGCTTCTGTCCGCCTGAAAGATGAGCGTACCGCTTTGCCGCAATTTCCTGGAGTTCTAGCAGCTCACACACCTGTTTTCCGCGCTGTTGTAAAGCGCTGCGGCTGTTTTCATATAAAGCGCCGCGGATCAACAAATTCTCCCGGACACTCAGCTTATCATCCAGACTATTCTGCTGCTGCACGACACCAATACACTTGCGTATTTCCTGATTGTCCTTGCCAAGTCTATGATTGCATATCAGCGCTGTACCCTCATTGGGTCGTAAGAGGGTAGTGAGCATGTGAATCGTCGTTGACTTTCCGGCACCGTTGATACCCAGAAAGCCAAACAGCTCCCCCTCCTTCACGTGAAAGCTAATATCCTTCACTGCAGTAAAATTCCCGTATTTTTTATTCAAATGGGATACGTCGATTACGTTCATAATCATTCCTCCTTGCAGTACCACCTTACAATGAAACCGATATTATATGCAATACGGATAACGGTAAGTGGCACAGTGACAGGGGTAAGTAGGGAAAATTTAGGGATGAGCTGCACAAGAGAAGCTGCGGCATATCATATAATCAAAGCGTACAGGAGAAGGGGACCGCCTTATCTGTGCGCAATAAAACAAGGGATCTTTCCGCATGAGCATTCGCAAATCAACAAACAGCATAAACAAAAAAAGACAATCTATAGGGATGAAAAAGCATCCGGATTCAGATTGTCTTTATTTCAGTCCTGATACATCGTTTGTATGCAGTGTTGCCTTACGTGGTTAGAGCTTGCTTTGACAGTCCGCAATTGCTTTATCCTCACGAAAGCCTTTGAATACCGGCTGTCGCAAGCCGCCCTGTTCTGTATACTGCATGAATTTTACCGTTCCTACCAGTGGCGGATCGATCCATACGGCTTCTTCATTTCCCTCAGGGATCGTTGTTAAAAAGCTGGTATCGGTTTTTTCACTATGTTCCATCAGATAGGGAAGTGATGCACCCATGGTCACATGTCCCTTGTATACCACCTGATGGTGCTGGTCATACTGTGCCAGAATGAGAGACACAATGCCTTTCTCCTTGATAATATAGCCGCAGATGATGAAGTCATCATCCAGCAGATTCTTGCATTTGATCCAGTCCTTCGTGCGCTTTCCACACACATAGCGGCTGTCTTTGCGTTTGGCGACGATTCCCTCAAGACAGCGCTGCTTTGTCAGCTCAAACAGCGCAATACCGTTGGTTTCGATATAGCGGGAGATCGAAAGCCGATCATTTTCCTGAACTGTCTTTTCCAGCAGCTGTTTGCGTTTCATGAGCGGCTGATCAATGACGAATGCATCCTTGTAATAGAGGATGTCAAAGGCGGTGAAGCTGGCAGGGAACTGGCGGGAATGCAAACGGATTTTAAATGGGTCCGAGGTCAGTGTCCGCTTCTGTACCTGAAAGAAATCAGGCTCTCCATCATGAAAAATATACAGCTCACCATCCAGAATGCAGCGCGTTTTTACCTGCCGGTGCAGCTGTGACAGCTCCGGAAATTTAGCATTCAGCTTCAGATTTCGTTTGTTTCTCAGCTCGGTGCTGTCTTTATCCAGATACAACAGACAGCGTACACCATCCAGCTTCCACTCATAGATGTAATCCTCATCATCGAAGGCCGGCTGCTCCAGCCCGATAAGCATCGGAGAAGCATCTCTGGCAGCAAAGTCCATCAGTGCTTCACGCTCCTGCGTCTTCCCTTGGGCTTCATTTCAGAAAGAGACTGCTGCAAGGCCTCCATCAAATCGACTGGAGTCGCAGTATCCTGCTTGCGGTCACTGGCATGTACAATATGCTGACCACTGATTTTTTCTTCGATTGCAGAGCGCAGTCGTTCCTGAAATTCATCATGGTAATCACTGGGGTCAAAGGGCTTGGTCATCGACTGAATCAGCTGCTTTGCCATATCACTTTCTGCCTTGACCAGCTTGGGACGGGCGAAAGCCTTTGGGTTTTCGGCAATCTCTTCCTCATAGAACAATGTCTTCACCAGAATACCGTCATCATCGGGACAGAGCGCCAGCAAAGTTTCCTTTGTGCCGATCACCGTTTTTGCGATTGCGACAACAGACAGCCTTGCCATGGCATCCCGCAACAGCTCATATGCCTTTTCCGCATGCTTTTCTGGCACGGCATAATAGTTTTTCTCATAATAGATATCATCGATTTCCTGCAGCTGTGTAAACTGTAGAATCGTAATCGTGCGATCCTTTTCTGCCTTTAAGGCATCAATCTCTTCATTATCCATAATGACATACTTATCCTTTTCATACTGATATCCCTTTACGATATCGGCTGCCTTCAGCTCCTTATCGCAATGTCCGCAGTATTTTTTATAATGCACACGTTCATGTGTCTTCTTACAGAGCTGGTTGAAGGAAATATCCACATCTCTGGTGGTTCGATACATTTGAATGGGAATATGTACCAGACCGAAGGAAATAGCTCCCTTATGTGCAACTGCCATCATTATCACCTCATCATTAGGTTGTGAAATATCAGTAAAACCTATACAAAAAATGCAGGAAGCCAAATATTTGCATTTTGTATGCAATTCTGATAAAATATCCGATTAAAAATCCTAGAGCATAAGCGGATACAGACAATGAAAATGGAACAACAAAAAAAATAAAGTCAAGAGTATTATTTCCATCAATCCATGATATACTATAGATGTCCAGGAGGTACAAATTTTTCCTACACTTAGAGATAAGGGACTCCGGATGTTGTATTTTGGTGTGAATACCTGCACATCCTAGGTAAGACTGTAGGGATCCTAAAAAATTACACAGGGGACCCACCTGTATTTACAGGGAAAGATCTCTCCTCCTGGGCACTATAAAGCAGATGATGAAGAATCATCTGTTTTTTGTTTTTAGCTATGAATATCTGAACGCTTGTTTCAGAACAGGCAGTTCCTGCGTTTGAATAGTATGCGATCCTGCACATTTTATCATGTCCTTACACACCTCATACGCGCGTCTGCTGTAAGATGATCAGGACTTCTTTGTTTTGCAGACCTGAAACTGCTCATCTGCATTTACCAGGCGAATTTGTGACAGCCTGTGTTCGCCCCAGAACGCTTCAGAGGCCTGCAAAGGAAGCTTAGAGCATTCATGAAATACAATTTGTTTTGTGCTTCGCAGCGTTTTCCTGCTTTTTGTAATTTTCACAGGTAAGAATACCTGTTATAATATTAGTATACGTACGGAGGAACGCTTATGGAGAACAAGGAACGGTTTTTATCAATATACAGGGAGCATATCCATCGGGAGGGCAGCGAGAAGCTACTGGAATACCTGCTGTCGGAGCATAGTGATTTCTTTCGGGCACCGGCAAGTACCCGTTTTCATGGTGCTCATACACAGGGACTGCTGGAGCACAGCCTGAATGTGTACGACTGTTTGAAGGATTATCTGAGCCGTCCAAGGGTAAAGGAATGCTATCATATGGATTATAATGAGGAAACGATTGCTATTGTGGCATTGCTGCATGATATATGCAAGATCAACTGCTATAAGGAAAGTACGCGCAATCAGAAGGTGAATGGACAGTGGGTACAGGTTCCCTACTACGAATATGATGACAGGTTGCCGTATGGTCATGGCGAAAAGAGCGTCTATATCATCACCGGTTTTATGCGACTGAGCAGAGAGGAAGCCTTTGCCATTCGCTATCATATGGGATTCAGCGGCAGTGAAGAGGTACGAAATGTCGGCGCAGCCTTTGAAATGTATCCGCTGGCATTCGCTCTAAGTACGGCAGATATGGAAGCTACGTACTATCTGGAAGAGAAGTAGGCTGTAAAAAGGCTAAAAGCAGGGAATAAAGACAGGGGGCTGCCATTCGCCGTATGATTTAGGCCTGCCGGCTTGCTAGCAAATTACTCCGAGCGCATCCATATGCATTTTCCTGACGCAATATGCATGGGCTTATCGCATAAGATTTGCATCGCTTTAGCAGCAATATATTCTGCTGCCGGATAGAAGCGTTCCATGTATCAGCAAGACATGTCAGTATAGAAAAAGGAACGATCAAAAGGTAAGGGAACATCTACACATTGTGAACATAGAAAAAAACGTCTCTGACGTTTTTTTTAACTATCAATCCTTCTCAGAAGCATATGCCTCAAAGATTTCCCTAATTGCTGTTCCATCCATAATAGCTTTGCTTTCTTCCTCACGAATTTTCAAATGATGGCGCTGCTTGGGGGTGTCGCTGTGCGAATAGACGATAAAATAATGAACCCCATGGCGTGTCAGCTGCAAATCTCCTTCCTCCTTCAGAAGTACGGACATCGCTTTCGCTTTCTCTGCCTTGTGGTCACCCTCTCTATGCCACAGCTCTACCTGATCCTCGTTGTAAAGCATCCGGATGAAATTTTTCTGTGCCATTGGATAGCTCCTGTAAAATTCCTGCAGCATGTCCTTCATCGCCTGTCGCTCCGTATACCCGTCATTGGGACAGGTGCTTTTCACATACGGAATCTGATTTCGCTCCAGCGCAGATAAAATCTCACTCTCATAGGAATAAACCAGTGGGCGGATAAAGGTGGTGTCGGTTCGTGACATATACATCTTGGGTAAAAACGTTGCCAGCTTTCCGCCGTGTATCGCATTCATCAGCAGGGTTTCCACAGCATCATCGCTGTGATGGCCGAATGCCACCTTTGTGCAGTTCAGCTTCTTTGCGGCCTCGATGACCGTTGCCTTTTTAAATTTAGAACAGAGACTGCATTTGATGTTGCCCTCCTTATCCGGATTCCGCTTCAAAATCTCATATACCTTGGAATCAAACTGGTGAAAGGCAATCCCGTGGTGTTGGCAGAAAGCCACAACCTCGCTGAAATCCATATTCGGGAAGCCGAGCTTAATGTGAATGCCGACCACCTCGAAATTTCTGTCTGCGAATTTTGAATACATGTGCAGTGCAGTCAACAGCACCATGCTGTCCTTACCACCGCTCACCCCTACGGCAATGCGATCACCGTCATCGATCAGCTGGTAATCCTGATCCGCTTTTCGTATATCCCCTAATATTGTATGTAGCTCCATTTTTTCACATCCTTTAGAAACCGTTTTATTATACCATGCTTTTTTTCACTTTCACATATTCCTCTCATGTTTTGTGAAAAATCTATGGTATAATTAGTGACGGTGATAAGATGGATGGTATTTTACTAATAAACAAGGAACAGAATATGACTTCGCATGATGTGGTGGCACGTCTGCGAAGGATTTTACATACAACGAAAATCGGACACAGCGGCACACTGGATCCGAATGCGACCGGTGTGCTGCTGGTTCTGATTGGCAAGGCCTGCAAGGCACTGCCGTTTCTGGAGGATACAGACAAGGAATACGTTGCGACACTGCAGCTGGGAATGCGTACGATCAGCGATGATATATGGATGGACCCGCTGGAGGAAGCACCGATTCAGCCGATTGAAGATTTTCAGGGGGTTCTGGACAGCTTTCGCGGTGTGCAGAAGCAGGTACCGCCGATGATTTCCAGTGTCCGTGTAAACGGAAGAAAGCTTTATGAATATGCACGGGAAGGGAAAGAGGTAACGCGTCCTGAGCGTGAGGTAACCATTTATGATATTGAAGCGCTGGATGCATCGAAGCTGATGTTCAGAGTCAGCTGCAGCTCGGGCACCTATGTGCGCTCTTTGTGTCATGATATTGCACGGAAAACAGGGAATCTGGGATGCATGTCCTCACTGGTACGAACGAAGGTCGGACGTTTTTCCCTTTCTCAATGCGTCACATTACAGGATGTCATGGAGGGACGGTTCCAGCTGCACACACTGCAGGAGGTACTTTCCCATTATGCGCCTGTGGAATATGAAAAGCCTGCGGATATTTATAACGGAAAGAAAATCACACTGCGTTGTGAGGCGGATGATGTCGCCATTACGCATAACGGCAGCATCGTCGCTATCTATCAGCGTGAGGATGCAGAGGTGTTTCGCTGTGTCCGCGGCTTATGGTAGGTGAAGATATGAAGGTACTGCATATAAATGAAACGCAGACTGCGGCTGTGGAAGAACCACTGACAGCCTGTATCGGCTATTTTGACGGTCTGCATCTGGGACATCAGAAGCTGATTGAGGAGGTGAAGCGTGTTGCGAAAAAGCGCAATACCCGCTGTGCCCTGATCACCTTTGATCCCGATCCCTGGTGTGTGATCAAGGGACTGCAGGATATCCCGCACATCACCCCGATGAAGCAGCGGATGCGGATTGCAGAGACGCTGGGGATCGAATACTGGATCGTTCTTGATTTTTCCAAAGAGATGGCGGATTTATCCCCGCAGGAATTTCATGAGAGAGTGCTCAAGCCGCTGCGACTGGATACTCTGGTTTGCGGATATGATTTCCATTATGGAAGAAAAGGGGAGGGGGATGCACAATCTTTGCTTGCACAGACGGATTTTGATGTGCATGTCATCGATCAGGTCAGTAGTGAGCATAAGAAAATCAGCTCCTCGCGTATTGAAGAGCTGATTCAGGAGGGCGATATGGAAAAGGCGGCTCGTTTTATGGGACGCTGGTACGATATGGAGGGAAGTGTCAAGGGGGGCAGTCACGTAGGAAAAAAGAATGGCTTTCCTACGGCCAACCTGCGTCTGAAGGAGCTTTATGTCATGCCGAAAAAGGGGGTTTATGTGGGGGCGGTCAAGGTGCTGGGAACATGGCACAGGGCGATGATAAACGTCGGTAACAACCCAACCTACAATTATCAGGAAACAGGGTCCATTGAAGCACATCTTCTGGATTTTGATCAGGATATCTATGAGTTGCCGGTCATCTTCCGGTTCCTGTCCTATATTCGCAAGGAACAGAAATTTCCGGATGCATGCGCACTTGGTGAACAGCTGAAAAAAGACCTGGCAACGACACGTTCCTATTTTGAAAAGGGAAAGGAGTCAGCCCTATGCGATTAAAGGTATTTGACACGATTGATGAAGCATTAGCCCTGCTTTCAGAAAATAATGAATTTTATCATGGAATTGAACGGGAAATCGAGCAGTATCTGATTGCGGTATTCAAGGAGTCCAGTGAAATGATCGTCGATATCAATTCACGTGTGAAGTCAAAGGAAAGCCTGCGGGAAAAGATCATCCGCAACCGCTTTTATGTGGAAAATGACAGTGCGCAGGGGATTCTGGATAATCTAAGCGATTTGATCGGCTTTATTATCGAATGTCGTTTCATTGAGGATGAATACAATGTGCTCAACAAAATACGGGAAACGCTCACTATCCGCAACGAAGAGGATGGCTTCTATTATAATGAAATCAATCCGAATTTCTTTCTGGACTGTGCCTCACGACAGCCCCAGATTCAGAAAAACGGCTTTGCCATCTACCGCATTGACGGCTATTATCTGAAGGACGGACAAAAGGTCAATGTGGAGCTGCAGATCAAGGCGCTTGTGCATTCCTTCTGGGGTGAAATCGAGCATAAGCTGGTGTATAAGAATACAAATTATTATGTGTATGATGACTTCATGAAGGATCTGCTTGCCAGCATCAAGGCCAATCTGACGATTACCGACCGGCAGCTGAACATCATTTACAATCAGATGCAGGAAACCTCACTGAGTGATGCGAGTATTACGGAAACCAGCTTTGAGAAGCAGATTTCCAAGGCCATCAACGATCTGTTTGCATTGAAGATGAACGAGTCCATCGGCTTTACGATGAATCTGAAAAGTGTGTCTACCATTCTGGGACATTATATCTTCATTAAGGATATTCGCTTTGACGGCGGTAATAATGATCGCATATCCTCTTTATTCCGGACCTTCAAAAAGCTGAATTCCATCCAGATGGATTTTGAAAATGAAATTCTCATGGATGCGGATTTCTATTCAAAGGATGTCTTTGTGCATATTCTGGGGAATTATCTGATTTCCGTGCTGAACCGCGATTATGACTGGTTTGTCTTCTTTAAGATGCTGTTCGCCATCGAGCCGGGAAATAACATGGAGGATTTCTGTCTGTTTTTAAACGTCATCAAGAATTATCTGGTCGACAATTACTGGCTGAATACAAGCTTTGTCCGTCTGCCGATGGATCAAAGCGATCTGCTGCATGAGGAATGCGCCCGCATTCTGGCGAACTCACTGTGCGGAATTGGTACGATTGATATCATTCACGACGATAAAATGGTTGCCATCAACAAGGCGTTTGTACGCTTTATCGAGGAGCTGGAGAACCGTGTGATCTCCTATTCCGACTTCATGCAGTATCGCAGCGCCTATTATGAGGACTGGATGCAGCGCATAAACAATATTTTTCAAAAGTGAAATAACTGGTATAAGAGGTGTTCTTCCTGCATAGGGTGTAATAGCAAGGAGGGCACTTTTTATGAATAAACAAGCACTTGCATTTCTGACCATGTTCTCTCTGATTCTGATGCTGTCTGTCTACTATGTGACACTGCCGGCGGATTCCACCAGTGTCATGGAGGAGCAGGCTCCCCAGTCTGATCAGAATGCAGACAAGGAAAACACAGCTTCAACAAAGACAGAGGATGCGCAGGGCAAGACGGAAGAAGCACAGGAACAGAAGAAAGATACATCAGAATCGGCAGAGGATTCGGCAAAGCTGCAGGATAGCATCGACCAGAAAAAGGAAGAGGAGATCAACCGCAATTCCAGTGTTGTAGCGGATACCAAGAGTGATGACGGCGCAAAGAAAGAAGCACTTGCGGCAATCGATGAGCTGAAGGATGAGAAAAGCATGCAGAAAAGCGTGGTTGACCTGTTGAAGAAGGACGGCTATCAGACAGCAGTGGAAATCAACGGAGATACCTGCATCATTTCGGTTTTTGAACAGAAGGATGACAAAAATATTGCGAAAACGATCATGCAGAAGGCACAGGATGCTACAAATCACAAATATTTGATGGAAGTTACTTTCAAATAGGAAATCTTTTTGGTATAATAAGCCTAGAAGGTGATGAAAATGGCTCAAGAGTATATTGCATTAAAGGAACGAAACAATGCAGGTGTAATCGCACTCAGCAAATCTGCATTCCAGACGATTGCGAAAATCGTTGTCGAAGAGGATGAAAACATTCGGCTGGCGGACAGCGCTACACCGTTTAAATATCCGATCAGCTGCAAAATCGTGAACGATCAGCTGATCTTGTCCATCGACATAAAGGTAAAGTACAGCGTAAACGTAAATGAAGAATCAAGCAAGGTACAGAGTAAGATCTTTGAAAATATTGAACATATGACCGGGTATACACCGGATATCATCGATATCCACGTCGTTGGCTTTATCTTTTAAAGAAATCCTTACGGATTTCTTTTTTTTACTTGAACAGAAGGGATGTGTATACATGGCGGTAAGTCTTGAAGACTGCCTGGTAATCGGGATATCCAGCCGGGCATTGTTTGATCTGGATGATGAAAACTACATATATGAAACCAAGGGATTACAGGCGTATAGTGAATATCAGCTGGCGCATGAGCAGGAAATTTTGAAGCCGGGCAGTGGGTTTGCTCTGGTAAAGGCTTTGCTGAAGCTGAATGAGATAAGTAAGAAGCGAAGAGTTGAGGTGCTGATCATGTCACGCAACAGTGCGGATACCTCTTTGCGCATTTTCTCTTCGATTGCCCATTACGGACTGGATATCACACGGGCAGTATTAAGCGGCGGAGGCGGGTTAACCGGGTATCTGGATGCCTTCGGTGTGGATTTGTTTCTAAGCGCCAATGAGGAGGATGTACGTGCGGCACTGGCTGCCGGCTTTGCGGCGGGACGTATTTATACAAATGCCACTGAGGGCTATGATCCGCTGCAGGATATTGAGCAGATTCGGATAGCCTTTGACGGGGATGCCGTTCTGTTTTCCGATGCGAGCGAACAGATTTATCAAAAGGACGGTCTGGAAGCATTCGCGGAGCATGAAAGAGCCTGTGCCCGTCAGGTATTGCCGGAGGGTCCCTTTGCACATTTTCTCAAGACGATAGCTGCACTGCAAAAGGAATTTGAAGGGCATGCACCGATACGCACCGCTCTTGTGACCGCCCGCAATGCACCGGCGCACGAGCGGGTGATCCGTACGCTAAGAGCCTGGGATGTTCGCATTGATGAGGCCTTCTTTCTGGGCGGTATCACAAAGCGCGAGGTGCTGAAGGCATTTGGTGCGCATATCTTCTTCGATGACCAAAGCAGTCATACGACGCCTGCCAGCAGTGTCGTGCCGAGTGCACAGGTTGTGTATGGCAGCGAAAAGTGTAAAAATTAGCAGGAGCTAAGACTTAAAAGTAACAGTCAAATATGATAAAATAAGAAAGATGAATGGAGGATTTCTATGAACAGCAGACATAAACTACGGGAACTGGCGATGACCAGCCTGTATCAGCATTTTTTATTACAGAAGGATATCAAGGAGTGTGTATACGACAACAGTGAAACCAATGAGATCGATCCGTTTCTATACACGGTGACCATCGATGCCATCCGTTATCAGGATGTCTACATCGATAAGATCAATGCGGCACTTCGCCAGGATTGGACGTTTGCGCGTCTTGGCTTTGTGGAACAGGCCATTTTGATCATGGCAGCATGTGAGCTGGATCTGGAAACGGCACCGAAGGCGATTGTCATCGATGAGGCCATCACGCTTGCGAAAAAATACTGTGACGATGAAACCTATCGTCTGATCAACGGGGTACTGGATCGTCTATGAGTCAGAATGTTTATAGTGTATCCTCGCTGGTTCACTATATCAAGCAGACGCTGGACAATGATATCCGTATCCAGTCCATTCTCATCAAGGGGGAAATCAGCAATTTTACCAATCACCGCAGCGGACACTGGTATTTTACCCTAAAGGATACCCGTGCCAAAATCAGCTGTGTTATGTTTTCTTCCCATGCCAGACGCTGTCATATTCTGTTAAAGGAAGGCATGAAGGTCATCGTAACGGCCTCTGTTTCCATGTATGAGGCAGGGGGAAGTGTTCAGCTGTATGTGACAGCGGTACGCTCGGATGGTCTGGGCGATTTGTTTCTGCAGCTGGAGGAAGTCAAAAAGAAGCTGGCTGCACAGGGCTTGTTTGATCCGCAGAAGAAAAAGCCGCTTCCCTCATATCCGATGAGCATCGGTGTGATCACTGCGAAAACCGGAGCTGCCGTGCAGGATATTCTGACGACGATTTCCCGGCGCTGGCCGCTGGCTGAGGTTGTGGTCTATCCGAGTCTGGTACAGGGCATTCAGGCAAGTGAGGCCATTGTGGATAATCTGCGCAAAGCGGATCAGGGCGGACACGATGTTGTCCTGCTGGCAAGAGGCGGTGGACCGATTGAGGATTTGTGGTGCTTCAATGAGGAAGCAGTCGCCCGCGCCGTGTTTGCCATGCAGACGGTCATCGTAAGCGGTGTCGGTCATGAAACGGATACGACCCTGGTGGATTATGTGTCCGATGCCCGGGCGCCGACACCGACTGCTGCCGCAGAGCTGATCACGCCAGATCTGGAAGAGGTGCGCATGAACGTATCTTTGATGCGGCGGCGTTTAATAAAGGACATGGAAACGCGTTTGCATATGGCAAAACAGGCCCTGGAGCCGATTCGTTCACACCGCTATATGCGCGATCCATTAAGCTACATACGGGAAGAGGAAATGAAGCTTGCCATGCATGTGCAGCAGCTGAGCATTGTGGAAACTACGGTTGCTTCTCTGGCTATGCGGCTGAAGCAGAATTCCCATAAGCTTGCCATACATAGTGAACGCCTGTTTCAAAAGAACACACGCAGCATTGCGGAAAGCAGACTTCGTTTAACACAGGCACTGCACAATTACGATATCCAGCGGAAACGCCAGATGGGAAATATCAGTGCACTGCTGGATGCCTATTCCCCGCTGAAAAGCCT
This sequence comes from Clostridiaceae bacterium OM02-2AC, assembly GCA_003481775.1. Lineage (GTDB taxonomy): Bacteria > Bacillota_I > Bacilli_A > Erysipelotrichales > Erysipelotrichaceae > Clostridium_AQ. The sequence goes on along the minus strand of QULU01000001.1, from coordinate 67,732 downwards.
GTCTCGCGGATATGCCATTGCCTATCATGGTGATGAAGTGATATCCAGCGTGGAGGATGTAGAACAACACGATCAGCTGCGCTTGCGCATGCAGGATGGATATTTATATACCAATATTGAGAAGAAGGAGAAACTATAATGGAACAGAAACTGCCGTTTAAGCAATCCATGAGCCGGCTGGAGGAAATCATCGCCGCACTGGAAAAGAATGAAATTGAGCTGGAGGATGCTATCGCCCTGTTTGAAGAGGGCTTACAGCTGGTGAATTCCTGTGATTCACAGCTGAAAAATTTTGAGAATCGTGTGCAGGAGCTGTTAAATACCTATCAGGAGGGCAGCGACAATGCCTGATTTTGAAAGCTATCTGTCCCATTGTCTGGATACGCTGGAGCACAGCAGAGTCCGTGAGGCGATGCAGTATTCCTTGATGGCAGGCGGCAAGCGAGTACGCCCCAAGCTGCTGCTGGCAGTGCTGCGTGCCTATGGTCTTGAGGAGTCGATCGGCTATCCTGTAGCCGCTGCGATTGAAATGATCCATACCTATTCCTTGATTCATGATGATCTGCCGGCGATGGACAATGATACACTGCGCAGAGGCATGCCGACCTGTCATGTGAAATATGGCGAGGATGTTGCCATTCTGGCAGGGGATGCCCTTTTGACGCAGGCCTTTCATACAGCAGCAATGTGTACTTGCCGCGCAGAGGTGCTTGTAGAGATTTTAAAGCTGCTTTCCGATTTCAGCGGAGCAAACGGCATGATACTTGGACAGATCAAGGATCTGGAGGGTGAGGCAAATCCAAGCATTGATCACGCAGGACTGCAGGATATCCATTACTATAAAACCGGAAGACTGCTGAGTCTGCCGCTCGTCTGTGCCGCGTTGATTGCGGAACGCAATGAGGATGTAGCGGTGTGGGAGCGCATTGGGGCGGATACCGGACTATCCTTCCAGATACAGGATGATATATTGGATGTTACCAGCACTGTTGAGGAGCTTGGAAAAAACATCAACAGTGATGCGGAAAATGATAAAACAACCTACGTTACGCTGATGGGAATCGAGGCTGCCCAAAAGGAAGCGGACGTCTATTACCAGCGGGCCCTTGCGCAGCTCGCTACGCTGCAGTTGGATGCAGCACCGGTAAGAAAGCTGTTTGACCAGCTGATGAAACGAAAGAACTGAGAGGAGCGGTTGCATGAACATCTACGATATCAAACAGCCAAAGGACATCAAGGAATGCTCCATCGCGCAGCTGCAGGATCTGGCACAGCAGATACGTGTCTTCCTGATTCAAAGCATTGCCAAAACCGGAGGACATCTGTCCAGCAATCTGGGAGTGGTGGAGCTGACGCTGGCCATGCATTATGTCTTTGATTCTCCAACGGATAAATTTATTTTTGATGTCGGTCACCAGTCCTATGTACATAAAATTCTGACCGGTCGGGGAAATCAGTTCGCAAGTTTGCGACAGTATAAGGGAATCGCCGGTTTTCAGAAGCGCAAGGAAAGCGAGCACGATGTCTGGGAGGCCGGACATTCCTCCACCTCGCTGTCTGCGGCACTGGGCATGGCGGTAGGACGCGATCTGCATAAGGATACCTATCAGATCGTACCGGTCATAGGAGATGGTGCATTGAGTGGTGGTATGGCGATGGAAGCATTGAATCAGATCGGCAGTGAACAGCGTAATATGGTCATTATTTTTAACGATAACAATATGTCCATATCACAAAATGTGGGTGCGATGGATGAAGCGTTTACCAAGCTGCGGACCAGCAAGCCCTATACGACATTAAAGGAAGACTTAAAGGGTGCATTATCCACCTCCCGTATGGGTTCCTCGTTACTGCATACCATGAAAAGCATGAAGAATGCGGTCAAGGAAAATGTGGTGGATACCTCTATATTCGGTGATTTTAATCTGGATTATATCGGTCCGGTGGACGGGCATGATTTAAAGATGCTGATCAAGGTGCTGAAAATTGCCCGACAGCATGAGGGTCCCATCGTCGTCCATGTGATAACAAAAAAAGGCAAGGGCTATCGCTATGCGGAAGAGGATCGGGAAGGGAAATGGCACGGTGTCAGCCAATTTGATCCGGAAACCGGAGAATCTCTGGCAAAGCTTCCAGCCGGACACAAAAGCTGGAGTGAGGTCATTTCTGCAACGCTGATGGAGCTGGCCGAACATGATGAACGCATTGTCGCCATTACGCCCGCTATGAAATCCGGCAGTAAGCTATCTGCATTCTTTGACCGCTATCCGATGCGTTCCTTTGACTGCGGTATTGCAGAGGAGCACGCAATGACATTTGCGGCAGGGCTTTGTACGCAGGATATTCGTCCGTTTATCTCTGTGTATTCCTCCTTCCTGCAAAGAGCCTATGACCAGATCAGTCACGATGTGGCACGTATGCAGCTGCCGGTTGTCATCGGTATCGATCGCTGCTCGCTGGTCGGTGAGGATGGTGAAACGCATCACGGTGTTTTCGATATCGCCATGCTGCGGCCCATTCCAAATATGATACTGGCCCAGCCCAAGGATGCGCTGGAAGCACAGAATCTGCTGTATTCTGCGTTTGCGCAGAACGACCATCCCTATGCGATACGCTATCCTAGAGGAAATGTATCCTATCAGCCTGTAAAGCAGTATACGTATATATCATCGGGAAGCTGGACACAGACTGTGATTCGTGAGGATTATGAGCTAACGATCATCACCTACGGACCCGATGTGGATCGCATCATTTCCAAGGCAAAAGTGAATCAGCTGCCGATTCGGGTAATCAATGCACGCTTCTTTAAGCCGCTGGATGAGGAACTGCTAACCTCTGTCTGTGAGGAGGATCAGCCGGTGATCATCTTTGAGCCGGATATGCTGTGCGGCGGCTTATCCAGTGCCATCACTGAATTCGCCAATGACCATCAGTATACGACGCATTTTGTACGAATGGGCATTGATGATCATTTCGTAGAGCACGGCTCTTTGCCGCAGCTGCGAAAGCTGGAGCATCTGGATATGAATACCCTGTTTGAAATCATCACAAGCTATCTGAGGCCTGGAAAGCAATGAGACTGGATGTATATTTAAGTACGCAGGGTCTGTGTGACAGCCGTGCAAGAGCACAGGATGCCATACAGGAGGGAAGAGTGCTAGTGAACGGGAGGGCTGCTAAAAAATGCAGTATGCCGGTGGATGAATCCATGGATATTCAGCTGGAAGAGGCGGAAACAGCCTTTGCCTCCCGCGCAGGCTTTAAGCTGTATGACGTACTGGAGCCCTTTGCTATCGATTTGAAGGGGCGCGTTGTTCTGGATGTCGGCGCAAGTACCGGAGGCTTCAGCGATGTCTGCCTGCAAAACGGAGCACGTCTTGTCTACGCTGTGGACGTTGGAAGGGATCAGCTGCTCGAACGGCTGAAAAACGATGCACGCATCGTCAATATGGAGGGCATCAACTGCCGCTATCTGAACAAGGATATGTTTGATCCACGTCCGGATTTTGCCTGCATGGATGTATCCTTTATCTCCATACGGCAGATTTTGCCGGTGCTGGCGGAGCAGTTTGCCGATATGGAAATCGTTGCCCTGGTAAAGCCGCAGTTTGAAGCAGGCAGAGCAAACGTCGGCAAGCATGGAATCGTAAAAAATGAAAAGGTGCATATCGAGGTTTTACAGTCCATGTGTGACTATGTGAAAACGCTCGGCTTGTATGTACATCATCTGTGTGCCAGCAGTGTACTGGGCAGGGATGGCAATAAGGAATTCGTCATGCATTTAAAGCATACGGAAGCACATAAGGTTTTTCCCATTCGGGAAATTGTTAAAAACTATACAGTAAAGAGGTGAGAATATGCTTACACAGATCTATGTGAAAAATTTCATACTGATGGATGAGGTGCAGCTGGAGCTGCATGACAACATGTCGGCCTTTACCGGAGAAACCGGTGCCGGAAAATCTCTGTTAATGGATGCCATCGGAATTCTGAAGGGAGATCGTGTCAACAGCGACATGATCAAGGAAGGCTGTGACAGGGCAGTGATTGAAGGCGTTTTTGAAATTGCAGCGCAGCATCCCGTGCTGCAGCTGCTGCAGGATGCCGGTTATGAAAGCGAGGATGGCCTGCTGATCGTTACCCGTGAGGTAACGAAGGAGGGAAGAAGCATTGCGCGGATCAATCAGCGCACGACGACTGTTTCCTTTTTAAAGCAGATTGTTTCTCAGCTGATCGATATTCATTCCCAGCATGACACACAGTATCTGCGTAATGCGGCTTCTCACCAGCTGCTGCTGGATCGCTTTGCCCAGGATGAAGATTTGCTGGCAAAGACAAAGCAAAGCTATCAGCTTTATCGTTCGATGAAGGATGCACTGGAGGAAGCACTCCATAGTGATTATAATGAGGACGATCTGGAATTTCTGACCTTTCAGCTGAATGAAATTGATGATGCACAGCTGCAGGAAGAAGAGCTGGAGGAGCTGGAGCAGGAACAAAAGCACATGATGGCCTATGAAAAGCTGAGCTCCTCAGCTGCCCAGGCTGTTGCACTGCTGGATGAGGGGACGATTTCTTCCATTTACGAAAGCTATCGCCTGCTGCATCCGCTGACGGAGGATGAAACCTTCACGGACGCGGCTGCACAGCTTTTGGATGTATACTATGCGCTGGATGAGCAATGCTCGCGTGTCCGTACCCATCTGGAGGAGCTGGAATTCGATGAAGAACGCTTCCATGAAGTTCAGGAAAGAATTTTTCTGATACACAAAATTCAGCGAAAATATGGCGGCAGCTATGCGGCAGTCATGGAAAAGCGCAGCTTTCTGGAAAAGAAAATTGACAGTATTCTGCACCGTCAGGATTTTATCACAAAATCCGAAAAAGAGCTGGAAAAGGCTAAAAAGGTATATGAAGCAGATTGTGCCCGTCTGCATCTCCTGCGTGAAAAAAAGGCGAAGGAGCTGGAGCAGCTGATTCTGCAGCAGCTAAAGGACTTACAGCTGCCCAATGCACGCTTTCACGTCGCACTGGAGCCCTTTGATGGGAATGCACAGGGAAACGACAGGATCACCTTTCTGGTATCCATGAATGCCGGCGAGCGGCTGCGTCCTTTACAGGCTACAGCCAGCGGCGGAGAACTTTCCCGCTTCATGCTGGGGTTGAAAAGTGTCTTCACCAGGCTGACGGGAATCGATACGATCATCTTTGATGAAATTGATACCGGCGTCAGCGGCAGTGTTGCTTTTTCCATCGGAAAGAAAATGCGTCAGCTCGCCCAGCAGACACAGGTGTTCTGCGTAACGCATCTGGCAAGTGTTGCGGCCTGTGCCCAGCAGCATTATGTTGTTGAAAAGCATCAGGAAAGCGGACATACGGAAACAACGATACGTCTGCTGAGCGAGGAAGAGCGCATACAGGAAATGGCAGTGATATCACAGGGCAGTGCCAGTGACAGCGCTTTGCGCGCATCAAGAGAGCTGTATGAGCTTGCGTGCAAGGAAACAGGTAATAATTAACTGACATGACCATCTCCCGAAGAACCACACTATCTTCAGGAGGTGAGCGTTTTGTATAAAAAAATAGTTGCTTTTTTATGTGCTCTGTCCCTATTGCTGCCAACCGGCATTCATGCCAGTGATGAGCTGTATCTGGGCGGAGACAGCATCGGTATCCAGCTGAATTATGATGGCGTGATGATCACGGGTACCTATCCGTTTGTCGTACAGGGGGAAACCTACGACCCCAGCGGCACGATCCAGCCCAGTGACATTCTTGTTAAGGTGAATCAGGTGCCGATATCCTCCATGGATGACTTGTATCAGCAGCTGTCTGCCTTTCAGCAGGCTGTCAATGAAATACCGGTCGAAATACGGCGCGGTTCCAGCACCATACCGATTACTTTGAAAACTACGTATGATGCCTCCACACGTTCATTCAAAAGCGGCTTGTATGTAAAGGATAAAATCGTTGGCGTTGGAACTCTGACCTATTATGATCCCTCCAACAACACCTATGGAGCGTTGGGGCATGAAATTATGGATTCCGACTTAAAGCAGATTGCAGAGGTTCCTTCGGGAAGTCTGTATCCGGCCAATGTTGTATCGATTACGAAGGCACAGGATAACATACCGGGAGAAAAGCATGCGGAGATCGATTTCTCTTCAGCCTTTGCCAATGTGCTGGCAAATACCAATATCGGTATTTATGGACACTATGATTCCATGCTGCGCAATGTGGAGGCTCTGCCCTGGGCGAAGCATGATGAGGTGCATACAGGCGAAGCTGTCATGTATACCGTGCTGCAGGGTAACACGATTGAGCCCTTCACGATTAAAATCACAAAGGTGCATCGGCAGAATACAGCAGATGTCAAGGGTATTGAATTTACGATTGCGGATGAGCGGCTGTCCACTGCATCAAACGGTATTGTGCAGGGAATGAGTGGATCACCGATCGTGCAGGATGGTAAAATCATCGGTGCTGTTACGCATGTGATCACCTCACACCCTTCCAATGGGTATGGTGTCTTTGTCGAATGGATGCTTCAGAAATCCAGAAATATGGCTTAAAATCCGCATAAAACGACATATTTTGAGCAAATGTTATGCTTTGAAACAAAAGGAACGGCGTTTTCGTCGCTCTTTTTCATTTTTTGGAACTTTTTGTGAAATTCTTTTCTTCATTCGACATTTTATCTGAATTTCTGCATCCTGAGGTTCGTATAATGGATGTCAGTAAGGAGAGAGGAAATGTATGAATAACAAAATGAATGTATATTTGGTGGATGATAGCATGGAGATGATCCACAGCATGAAGGAAGCGCTCACAAAGAGCGATGGGTATCAGGTCATCGGAAGTGCCACCAATGGCGAGCAGTGTGTCAATGAGCTGCGCGGCAAGCATCTGGATGTTCTTGTGCTGGATCTGATCATGCCGAAGAAGGACGGCATCAGCGTTTTGCATGATTTAAAGAAGAACCATATTCAGGTGGATCACATCATCTGTACAACACCGTTTGTAAATGATCTCATTGTAGCAGGTGTGCAAAATTACCGTATCGATTATATTCTGATGAAGCCCTTTGAAATTGAGCAGCTGTGTGATAAGCTGAATTTCATCGTTGGCTATACACGGAAGGAGCATATGGCCAGCAATGTGGTGAAGGTCAATCTGGATGATGATGAGAAGGAGCGTCTGCAGAAGCTGGAGCTGGAAAGCGAGATAACAGAGCTGTTGCATGAAATTGGTATTCCTGCCCATATCAAGGGGTATATGTACCTGCGTACGGCAATTCTGGAAACCTATCTGAATGTTGACTTTCTGGGGCAGATTACAAAGGTGCTGTATCCGGAAATCGCCAAGAAATATGCAACCACGGCATCCCGTGTGGAAAGAGCCATTCGACACGCGATCGAGGTAGCATGGAACAGAGGGAATATTGATGCGATTGATGATATCTTCGGATATACGATATCTGCGAGCAAGGCAAAACCGACCAATTCCGAATTCATCGCCATGATTTCCGATAAGCTGCGCTTAGAGCACAGACTGCGCAACAAAAACAATGTGATCAAGACATTCCGCTAGCTTTTCCCCTGAAAATCCAGTATACTATACTGTAAGACAAGGGAGTAGTTTTATGGCAGGAAGAGTTATCTTACATATTGATTTAAATTCCTACTTTGCAAGTGCGGAGATATTGAAAAACTCTGCACTGGAGGGGCAGCCGGTCGTTGTGGCAGGTCTGCACAGGCGAAGTGTGGTATCAACGGCAAGCTATGAAGCCCGAAAGTACGGGGTACACAGCGCGATGCCATTGCATATGGCAATGGAGAAGTGTCCAAATCTTGTTGTTGTTCAGGGCGATTACGGCTGGTATGAGGAATTGAGTAATCGTTTTTTTAAATATCTGCGGCGTTTTTCAAGCCTGATTGAGCCGGCCAGTATCGATGAATGCTATATGGATGTCACCGATGTTATCAAGGACTATAAGCGTCCGCTGGACCTCGCATGGCAGATACAAAAGAGCGTGCTGGAAGATTTGAAGCTCCCCTGCAGTATCGGTGTTGCTCCGAATAAATTTCTGGCAAAAATGGCAAGCGATATGCGCAAGCCGATGGGAATCACGATTCTGCGAAAACAGGAGGTCCAAAAAAAGCTTTGGCCGCTTCCCATCAGTGACATGTGGGGGATCGGAAAGAAAACGGTACCGCTGCTGATGCAGCATGGAATCACAACGATTGGTGATCTTGCGAATCCAGAGAACGAGTCCAAAATCATGACGCTGCTCGGCAAGCATGCCTATACGTATATCCAGAATGCACGCGGTAATGGAAGTGCGCAGCTTTCCTTTAATACCAGTGTGCAGTCCATCTCACAGTCCACAACGCTGGATCGGGATATTACGGATTATGAGGAGGTCAAAACCGTATTGAAGCGCCTGGCGATCACGTTGAGCTTGCGGGCAAGGGCAGAGCATATCAAGGGTTCTCTGATATCCATCAGTATCCGTTATTTTGATTTTACCAATGCCGTTCGTTCCACCAACATCCATTCCTACACCGATGATGCGAATGTACTGCTGGAGCATGCGCTGCTTTTGTTTGACCGTCACTACAACGGCAGGGAAATCCGCCATCTGGGCATCGGTTTGGGATCCCTGTATTCCGCAGAGCGTACGATTGATCAGATCGATTTGTTTCAGCATGAGGTAAAGCCGTTAAACGATGTGGAGGATGTATTGAAGGAGCTGAATGCACAGCTGCCCGGCGCACATTTGATGCGTGCCAGTGATATTCATCCATCCAAAGGGAAGAAATAGGCAGGTAGCTTACATGCGGGCAGGAAGAAGTTTGTCGATAAGTTGGCAGCAAGACTGCCTTCTTTTTTTCATATAGTGTAATGAGGTGACAATATGAAAAAAAACATCCCTCTAAAAAAGAGGCAGGGCTATCATGGATTTCTCAAGAAATACCATAATGTATATCTGTTTATTGCAATTCTTGTCGGCTGCGGGATACTGATGGGCATCATTGTATCCAATTATATCGATGTATCGGACATCAAAAGCTTATCCAGCTATTTGACGACCATCGATTCCGGTGTTGATAAATACGATTACTTCGTATCGCAGTTTTTCAGCGGTATCGTGTTTATTCTGTTTGTGTTTCTTCTGGGAACCTCCCTGATTGGAATTCCCATTATCAGCTTCATCGCATTTACAAAGGGTATGCAAATCGGCTTCTCCTGTGCGCTGTTTGTGTATACATATCATTTGAAGGGAATCGCTGGCATTATCATGACTCTGCTTCCACAGGTGACGATGGATCTGATTGCGACCTTTCTGATCTCTGCCAGCGCCATTCAGCTGTCGATGTATATCATCTATTCCACAACGAATCGGGAGCGGCTCAATTTCAAGCAGCTTGGCAACAATGTATTGAACGATATCTTTATCTGCTTTCTGATCATCCTGGCAGGCAGCTACCTGAAATCGACACTGGTAATCGAATTTATAAAACTGTTTAATTTGATGTGATCTTCCGTTATAATAATAGGGTCAGGGAGGTCGCAGTATGGAAGATTATACGTATGATTATATCAATGGAACGGATCTATATCTGTATCAACATAAACAGATGTTTCGCATCAACACAGACACGGCGCTGCTGGCGCAGTTTATGAGAATCAAAAAAGGGGAACGGGTACTGGATATCGGTACAAACAACGGCGCATTGCTGATTGCGGCACATCGCTATGCCCCCGCATATCTGTATGGTATCGATATCCAGAAGGAGGCTATTGCAGTCGCAGAAAAAAACATGCAGCATCATCACATAACAAATGTAGCGCTTATTGCTCAGGATATTTGCGAGGCTGCTTTGGAAAAGGTAGATGTCATCGTCTGCAATCCGCCATATTTTAAGGTGGATCAGGAAAGCAATCTCAATGAATCACAAAGTCTTCAGATGGCGCGCCATGAACGCTTCCTTACGCTAGAGACCCTGTGTCAGCGGGTCAGTGAGCTGCTGGATGAAAAGGGACGCTTCTATATGGTGCACCGGGCGTCCCGCATCTCGGAAATTGCCTATACCCTGAAACAGCATCGTCTGGAAATTCGCACGCTACAGTTTGTCTACGATGTCAACAGGGAGGAAGCAGTCAGTGTATTGGTGGAGGCGGTAAAGGATGGCAAGGTAAACGCCCATGTGTTGTTGCCGCAAATCATACAGCGATGAAGCTACAGGAGGCTCTGCAGGACTATCTGCATTACATACAGGCGGTCGATCAGAAATCTCTGGCGACGATTCATTCCTATACACAGAATTTACAGGAATACCACAGCTGGCTGCAAAAGCAGGGGAAAAAGGAAATAGAGGATATTCTGCCACAGGATATTCAATGCTTTTTATCCGATATGGAGCAGGGGAAAGGCCACGAGGAAGGACTGTGCTACAAGCGCAGCAGTGTCAATCATATGCTGACCAGCATCCACATGTTTCATCGCTATATCTCGATGAATTATCCCTCGATTCTTGATCCTTCCATCCATCTGCGGGGAGGAAAAAAACAACAGAAGCTGCCGCTGTATTTCAATCCGCATGATATCGAGCTGCTGCTGGACAGCTTTGGACAGGATGCGCAAGGTCTGTATCAGAAGGCAATTCTGGAGCTGCTGTATGGCTGCGGTCTGCGTGTCAGTGAGGTTTGTGATCTGCGAATCAACCAGGTACATCTGGAGCAGGGATATCTGCGGGTGATCGGTAAAGGGGATAAGGAGCGCATGGTGCCCATGCACACACGCTGCGTTCGTGCGCTGCGTGCGTATCTGACACAAATTCGTCCCACATGGGAAAAACGGAAAAGTACACGTGTTTTCCTAAACAGCAGAGGAAATGTCCTGACACGGCAGTATGTTCATACGCTGATCAAGCAGCGCCTGCAGGAATTGGGGCTGGATGAGCGCCTGTCTGCACACAGCTTTCGTCATAGCTTTGCGACACATCTGCTGGATGGCGGGGCAGATTTGCGTGTTGTTCAGGAACTGCTGGGACATAGCGACATTGCAACTACACAGATTTATACCCATGTCCAGAATCGACGGCTGAAGGAAGCTATCGATCAATACCATCCCCGCTCCGTTAAAAAAAAGAAATGATAACGCTAAAGATTTTGTACATGCTATCTACGAAATGGGAAGAGTGCTATGTTTCATTTCCTCTCGTTCTTGCACGGCATGGGTTGGCAGAAACATCTCGTGCAGCCGGGCGAGGAAGCGGTTTGGATACATATGTAGATGGTTGCAGCAGCAATCACTTCCTAGCGTTCATGGAGACATTGGATGCTCTTAAGGCTTTGCTTGGAATCTCGATTCTTGGTGAAATGTTAGCTTATGAGCTGCTGTATAGCGCTGTGAAAATCATAAAGCCTAAAAGAACGATTGTTACATAAAGTGGTTATAAGCAAAGGGGTATGATAAGCTAGGCTTTGCCTGTGAGCATGATAATACATGGGCTTATGCCTTGGTTGATTGCTTACCTGCAGCTTATACCTTTCATTTCACGTAAAAAGTGAAGCGAAACCATTGGAAAACAACACAAAAAGATGTAAAATAAGATAGGTTATACAGGATAATATAAGGAGAGCTGAATATGAGTAACTGTACATCATGTCCCAGCAAGGGAACCTGCGGCAAGCAGGCTGACAGCTGCGGCATCCAGAATAATGAACGTAATAAAATCCGTCACGTCATCGGTGTGATGAGCGGCAAGGGCGGTGTAGGAAAATCCAGTATGAGTGTACTGATGGCAAAGGAAATGGCCAGAAGAGGCTTCCGTGTCGGAATTATGGATGCGGATATTACAGGGCCGAGCATTCCACGACTGATGGGATTGGAGCATGCACAGGCATTTGGTACGAATGATGCTATTGAGCCGGTTGTGGATAAGGATGGTATCAAGGTCATGTCCCTGAATTTTCTGATGGAGGATGAAAACCAGCCGGTCGTATGGCGTGGCCCGATTGTAGCGAATGCAGTCAAGCAGTTCTGGACAGACGTCGTATGGGAGGAACTGGACTATCTGTTCATCGACATGCCTCCAGGAACCGGTGATGTTGCACTGACTGTGCTGCAGAGCTTACCGGTCAGCGGTGTCATCATGGTCTCCACCCCTCAGCCGATGGTATCCATGATTGTATCCAAGGCAATCAACATGTGCAAGCAGGTCAAGGTTGAGGTACTGGGTATTATTGAGAATATGAGCTATGTCGTTTGTCCGGATTGCGGTAAGCGAATCGAAATTTTCCAGCATCGCAATGTGGAGGATTTTGTAAAAGAGAATGAGGTTCCTTTATGGGCGGAGCTTCCTATGATGGATAGCATTTCCAGAATTTACAAGGATGATGATTTCGATGCAAAAACGGCACAGCAGATGTATGCATGGATTTCACCTGCGGCAGATCAGCTGATCAAAAAAATGGGAGATTAATGAAATTCTTTCACAGACATAAAGTGTGATAAAAAAGAAGGATGATGAACGCAGCACGAAAGGGGAAGGTGTTGACTGCCATCACCTTCTTTTTTTCGTGAGCTTTGCTACGATTAGTGACCCTACCATACAAGGTTTTTACGTATATAGCTGGAAATCCTTTCACTCATCTTAGATGAAACAATTTTCAAAAAAAGATGTTTATTTTTTACATGAAGTGTGCTATATTAGTAAAGGATTTTTTTAAAAGTATCAAACTGCTTTGAAAATACCCGTTAGGAGGAATTTTTTATGCCAGGATATGTAGTCGTCGGAACCCAGTGGGGAGATGAAGGAAAAGGCAAGGTTGTAGATTATCTGGGATCACGCATGGATGCGGTCGTGCGTTTCCAGGGAGGAAACAATGCGGGCCATACTGTCGTTGTACAGGATATACACACAAAACAGAATCAGCAGGTGGTGCTTCACCTATTGCCAAGCGGTGTGCTGCAAAAGGCTGCCTGCATCATCGGTCCAGGGGTTGTCGTTGATCCGTTTGTCTTTTTGGAGGAAATCAAACAGCTGGAGGAGCGCGGATTCAATACAGATCATGTCAAGCTCAGTGATTGCTCTCACATCATTATGCCCTACCATGTACGGCTGGATGCGATGATTGAAGCGAGTCTAAAGGATCACAAGATCGGAACAACCAAGCGGGGAATCGGTCCCTGCTATGCGGATAAATATTCCCGTCAGGGACTGCGTATCGGAGACTTGCAGGATTTTGAAAGCTTTAAGAAAAAGCTGAAGCTTGCAGTGGATATGAAAAACATCACCTTTCAGAAGGTATATGAGGATCCGGGCTTTTCCTATGAGGAGCTGGTAAAGCAATTTGCACAGATACGGGAGGCACTGCTGCCGCGTATCATCAATGCACAGATTGTAATCAATCAGGCTCTGGATGCACAGAAGCAGGTGTTATTTGAGGGTGCACAGGCCGCCATGCTGGATATCAACTACGGCAACTATCCGTATGTGACAAGCTCCTCGCCAACCTCTGCCGGTGTTTGTACCGGTGCCGGCGTTTCACCAAAGAAGCTGGATGTCATCATCGGAATCGCAAAGGCGTATTCCACAAGAGTCGGAGAGGGACCGTTTGTGAGTGAGCTGTTCGACGATATGGGGGCGTGGCTGCGTGAACAGGGACATGAGTTTGGGGCAACCACCGGACGTCCAAGACGCTGCGGCTGGCTGGATGTGAATGTTGTGCGTCATGCGGCTATGATCAATGGATTGAGCGATCTGGTCATCACCAAGCTGGACATTCTGAGCGGTCTGAAGAAAATACGTATGTGTGTTGCATATGATATTGACGGTGTCCGCTATGATTATATCCCAAGCAGCATGGAAGAGCTGCAGAGGGCAAAGCCGATATATGAAGAGTTTGACGGCTGGGAGGAAGATATCTCCACGATGAAGACCTACGAGGAGCTGCCTGAAAACTGCAAAATCTATCTGCGACGCATCGAAGAGCTGTGCAATACGCGAATCTCCATGATTTCTGTTGGCCCGGAGCGTAACTGTAATATTTATCTTCATGAAATGCTGAAATAGTTGACAGCAGCACAGCATTTTTGTAATATAATACTGGTATCGGAACAAAGGCGTTCTACAGGCGGAAAACATAGCTTTTCCAGGTTTGTAGACGTCTTTTTCGTATAAGCGATCAGATGCCACACAGGATAGTAAGGAGGATGCATATGGTGACAAGAGAACGTGAAATTATGGAATTCATCGAGGAATACGATGTAAAATTTATTCGGCTTGCTTTTTTTGATTTGTTCGGCAAACAAAAAAACATCTCCATCATGCCGCAGGAGTTGAAGCAGGTATTTGCCCATGGCTTGAGTTTTGATGCAAGCGCGATCCATGGATTTTCCCAGGGATCACGATATCCGCAGGAGCACACATCTGATTTATTTCTGTTTCCGGATATATCCACGCTGACTATCCTCCCATGGCGTCCGCAAATCGGGCGCGTTGCCCGGATGTATTGTGAGATACGAAATCCTGACGGAAGTGTGTTTGCTCTGGATGCGCGCTCCCTGCTGCACCGTATGATCAAGCAGGTGAGTGGCAAGGGTGTGCAGATCATGGCAGGCACAGAATGCGAGTTTTACCTGTTTGAGCGTGACGAAAACGGAAAGCCGACAACGATTCCCTATGATGAGGCCGGGTATTGTGATATTGCTCCTCTGGATAAGGGAGAAAATGTCCGCCGGGAAATCTGTCTTGCTCTGGAGGAGATGGGCATTCATCCCGAAAGCTCGCATCATGAACAGGGACCCGGTCAAAATGAAATCGACTTCCGCTTTGACGAGGTTATGACCTGTGCCGATAATCTGATGACCTTTCGCAACGTCGTGGATATGGTTGCTCTTTCCAGCGGTCTGCATGCAAGCTTCCATCCGAAACCGCTCCAGCAGCAGCCGGGGAACGGCCTGCACATCAATCTGTCTCTGTTTCAAAACAAAGAAAATCTGTTTGCTCAGGAGCATGGGCGATACATGGAAGCTTTTCTTGCTGGAATACTTCATCGTATCCGGGAAATCACTCTGTTCTTAAATCCTGAACCAGCATCCTATCTGCGGCTGGGGGAGGAGAAGGCACCGAAATATATTTGTTATTCCCGCAGTAACCGTTCCGCACTCATCCGCATACCGGCAGCAGATGAGCATCGCACGCGCATTGAGGTGCGCAGTCCAGATCCTTCCTGTAATCCCTATTTGGCACTGGCATTGTTGATTGCGGCAGGTATGGAAGGGATAGACAAGGGAGCAAGGGCAGAAGAGGCTTATGGAAATATTTATGTACAGCATGAGGGTCTGCTGGAGCTGCCCAACTCGCTGCAGGAGGCACTGCAGCTTGCACAAAACAGCAGCTTTGCGAAACGTGTTTTGAAAGACGAGCTGCTGCAAGGCTATCTGAACGCGAAGAAAAAACAGCTGCGTATATAAGGAAGGGGGGCTGGTCATGTTAAACGTGCTTCTCGTCAGCGCAAGTGAGAAAACCACAGAATTTCTAAAAGAATATCTGAATATGGAGGATGGGATGAATATCACAGCCTGCAAAACGGCATCCAGGGCACGCCGAACAGCTCTGGAAACAGCCTTTGACATGATCATCATCAATTACCCACTACCGGATGAAACCGATTATGCTCTGCCGCAGGATTTAGCAGAAAAAAGTGATGCCTCTCTCATGCTTATGGTATCAAGTGAGGTCTTCGATATCATCACAGACCGTATGGAAAAAGCGGGAGTCTTTGTATTTTCAAAGCCCGTCAATAAAACGGTATTACTCTCTGTTTTACGCTTTGCTGTTTTGACGCAAAAGCGCCTTCGCGGCTTGCGTACAAAAAACCGCTCGCTGCAGGATAAGCTGGGAGAAATCAAAATCATCGATCGGGCAAAATGTCTGCTTATGGAGCAGGAGCAGCTCAGTGAAGCACAGGCGCACCGGTATTTGGAAAAGCGTGCTATGGATTCACAGATGAGCCGGCTGCAGGTGGCAGAGCAGCTGTTAAAAAAATATAAGCAGCCCTGACTGTTAAGAAAGCGTTGCATTATCAGCGTTTCTTTTTCTGTTGACTGTTTTGCATATTGCGGTCAGCAGGTATGTTCAGTAGTAGTATCAATCAAGGAAGCAATCGAAAAAGGAAGGTCATATATGAGTAAATTTATATTTGTAAGCGGCGGTGTCGTATCCGGACTGGGAAAGGGTATCAGTGCGGCATCCCTTGGCAGACTATTAAAAGCAAGAGGACTGAAGGTCAGTGCAATGAAGCTGGATCCCTATATCAATATCGATCCGGGAACGATGAGTCCCTACCAGCATGGTGAGGTATTTGTGACTGAGGATGGAAGTGAAACGGATCTGGATCTTGGTCATTACGAGCGTTTCATTGATGAAAATCTGAATCGTTACTCAAATGTGACGAGTGGCAAAGTATATTGGAATGTCTTAAACAAGGAACGCGAAGGGAAATATCTGGGAGAAACCGTACAGGTTATTCCGCATATCACCAATGAAATCAAGGATTTTATATATAAGGCACAAAAGGAAAGTAACGCCGATATCATGATCTGTGAAATCGGAGGAACGACTGGTGATATAGAGAGTCTGCCTTTTCTGGAAGCAATTCGTCAGGTTGCACAGGATAAGGGCAGAGAAAACTGCCTCTTTCTCCATGTTACACTGATTCCTTATTTGGAAAGCAGTCAGGAGCATAAGACAAAGCCTGCCCAGCACTCTGTCAACCAGCTGCAATCCTATGGAATCTTTCCGGATATCATCATCGCGCGCTGCAGTCGACCATTGGAGGAGGGGATTCGAGATAAGCTGTCGCTGTTTTGCAATATACCGAAGGATTGTGTATTTGAAAACAGAACGATGCCTTCTCTGTACGAGGTGCCCTATATGCTGCAAAAGCAGGGGCTGGACGATGTCGTATGCCGTAAATTTCACATAAATGCCCCACAGGCAGATTTGCGCTCCTGGAGTGCGCTCATGGAGCATGCAGGGGATGTGAAAGAAGAGGTTACGATTGCTCTGATTGGAAAATATGTTCGCCTGCATGATGCCTATCTGTCTGTTGTAGAAGCGCTGTATCATGCGGGATTGAAAAACAATGTAAAGGTCCGAATCAAGTGGATCGATTCGGAGAAAATAACGGATGGCAGTATCCGGGAGCTGCTGCAGGATTGCAGTGGCATTCTGATTCCGGGAGGCTTTGGTACGCGCGGAATTGAAGGGAAAATACGGGCAGCCACCTATGCCAGAGAGCATGATATCCCTTATCTCGGTATCTGTCTGGGTATGCAGATTGCCGCAATCGCCTTTGCAAGAAGCGTACTGGGCTACAGCGATGCCAATTCCTATGAATTTCAGCCTGACAGTTCTCATCTTATTATACATTATATGGCGAATCAACATGATGAACAGGATATGGGAGGTACCATGCGTTTAGGTGCATATCCATCCAGAATAAAGGAAGGAACACAGCTGTATCGCGCTTATCAGACAACTGAAATTTCAGAGCGTCATCGTCACCGCTATGAATTTAATAATCAGTTCCGTGAGGAATTCATACAAAACGGAATGGATATCACAGCTACCTCACTGGACGGTTCTCTGGTGGAAGCTGTAGAGTGTGGCAGCAATAGCTTCTATGTCGGTGTACAGTTTCATCCGGAATTCAAAAGCAGACCAAACCGTCCACATCCGTTATTCATCGATTTTATCGCCTATGCTAAGGCAAACAGATCACGCTGAGTCTGCTTTTCTTTCATATGCTTGCTGGATACGCGTATGGCATGGTGAAGGAATGAGGCAGTGTATGAAGCGCCTGCAAAAGCTCTCCGAATTGCGGAGGCTTTTTTATCCATAGCATACAGTCCGCAAAATGTTTTTGTTCTTCATAAAGGACTTCGTTTTCTTGTCTTCCTGCTGTTTGTGTGATATGTCCGTTTTCTGTAATCGAAACAGGGAAGGGAAGTACTAATCAAATACGAGGCATCGCTTCCTGCAAATCTGAAAAGGGGTAAAAGACTCTGATCTGTTTTCATTCTTCTTTGGATAGGGGTATGGATGCCGCAGAAAAAAAGAAGAAATAATACTCCTGAATTAGGGATTTATTTCTTCTCTTTTCGCTTTTTTATATTTTTTATACCTGTCCCCTGATACAATCAACGTCGTCCATCCGTTATACGTTGATCTCCGCATGGAGCCCCAGCGCATCCTTTTCTGCTTCCAGAATCGGATCTATGCATTCACTGAAAAATTCAACCGTCTGGCTTGGGGCGCGTCCAACAAAGTTGATGGGAGACATGATAGCCTTCAGCTGTTCCATATTCATAGGGAACAGCGCATCCTCAGCAATACGATTAAGCAGATCATTTTCCAATCCCTCTTCCTTGACAACTCTACCGGCAGCCATGGAGTGAACACGGATTCGCTCATGCAGCTCCTGACGGTCACCA
The DNA here is from genome assembly GCA_003481775.1 of Clostridiaceae bacterium OM02-2AC. Classification (GTDB taxonomy): domain Bacteria; phylum Bacillota_I; class Bacilli_A; order Erysipelotrichales; family Erysipelotrichaceae; genus Clostridium_AQ. Next base: position 49,221 of record QULU01000001.1, on the reverse strand, counting down.
CCAGCCTTAACAGCATCCATCAGAATCATTTCCGTTGCCATAAACGGCAGCTCCTTCATCAGGTGGGATTCGATAACCTTCGGATACACAACCAGACCATCGGTGATATTCAAATATAAATCCAGAATACCATCCACTGCAAGGAATGCCTCCGGAATGCTGATACGCTTGTTTGCAGAATCATCCAGCGTACGCTCAAACCACTGTGTAGCTGCTGTAATTGCCGGATTCAAGGTATCTGCAATCACATAGTTTGCCAGCGAAGCCATACGTTCACTGCGCATTGGATTGCGCTTGTAGGCCATCGCACTGGAACCGATTTGTCCCTTTTCAAACGGCTCCTCCACTTCCTTCAGATTCTGAAGCAAACGGATATCGTTTGAGAATTTATGTGCACTCTGCGCAATGGATCCAAGTGCATTCAGAATACGGGAATCCACCTTACGAGAATACGTTTGTGTGGAAACCGCAAAGGATTTTTCATATCCCATCTTTTGAGCAACCATCTGATCCAGCTGCTTCACCTTTGCTTCATCATTGTCAAACAGCTCCATGAAACTTGCCTGTGTACCTGTTGTCCCTTTACAGCCGCGCAGCTTTTTGTTTTCCAGAAGGAAGCACAGCTCTTCATAATCCAGCAGCAGATCCTGTGCCCAGATGGCAGCGCGCTTTCCTAAGGTCGTAGGCTGTGCAGGCTGAAAATGTGTGAAGGCCAGCACCGGCAGATCCTTGTGCTCCAAAGCAAACTTTTTCAGCTCGGCAAGGACGTTAACCAGCTTCTTCTTCACCAGCTCCAGCGCTTCGTACATGACAATTAAATCCGTATTGTCACCGACAAAGCAGGAGGTTGCGCCCAGATGAATGATTCCTTTCGCATTTGGACACTGCTGTCCATAGGCGTATACATGGCTCATGACATCGTGACGGACAATTTTCTCCCGCTCTCTTGCGACATCATAGTTAATGTCCTCTGCATGTGCCTTTAATTCATCGATCTGTTCCTGTGTGATAGCAAGACCCAGCTCCTTCTCGCTTTCTGCCAGGGCAATCCACAGCCTTCTCCATGTACGGAATTTCTTGTCATTGGAGAAAATGCGCTGCATCTCTTCACTGGCATAGCGCTGTCCCAGAGGGCTTATGTATTTATCGTTCATCTGAAAACATCCTTTCTATGTATGCGTGTGTTGTTCGATTATTCAATTCCCAGTCTTCTATAGACTTCCTGATATGCGTCCTCTACATTGCCAAGATTTCTTCTGAAACGATCCTTATCCAGGTGATCATGCGTATGAATATCCCAGAAGCGGCAGGTATCCGGAGAAATTTCATCAGCTAAAACGATACCGTCCTGAAAACGACCAAACTCCAGCTTGAAGTCAATCAGCTCAATATCAACCGCTGCGAAGATGCTCTTCAGCTCTTCATTTACAGCAAAAGCCAGCCTTGTGATCTCATCGATTTCCTCCTGTGTGGAAATACCGACAGCAAGAGCCATGTAATCATTGATCATTGGATCTCCTAAATCATCATCCTTATAGCTGAATTCCAGAATCGGACATTTCAGCTCCATGCCTTCCTTCAATCCCATACGCTTTGCGAAGCTTCCGGCAACCTTGTTACGGATAATAACCTCCAAAGGAACAATTTCCACCTTTTTAACAAGCGTTCTGCGATCGTCCAGTTCCTCAATCAGGTGTGTTGGAATTCCTTTATCCTCCAGCTTTTTGAACAGGAAGTTTGTCATTTTATTGTTGACAACGCCTTTTCCGAGAATCGTACCTTTTTTCTGACCGTTGAATGCCGTAGCATCATCCTTATAATCTACGATGACCTGATCCGGATTCTCCGTTGCGAATACTTTCTTTGCTTTACCTTCGTACAGCATTTCTAACTCTTTCATTTTGTTCTTTTCCTCCTGCTAGTTAAATTTAACTTCAGCGCAAGAATGGGCAGATTCTGCCTTTTTTTCTTACCATATTATTATAGGTCAGCCCCTCATGCAAGTCAAGAATGCGCAGGATATTTGAAAACATTTTTCAAGCCCCTGCAGCATGCCTGTAAAATTCTTGTGCATCCATTGAAAAACTTCACCAAAACAGCTATTTTTCCTGTATAATAGAGAGGTGTTTTAAACATATGCAGGAGTGGACATCCTATAGATAGATGCTATGGATCGATTTGCCCTGCGGGGTATATATAGGAGGCTGATTTATGACGACGTTTGCAATACTGATAACAAAACTGGCCGGTGCTATGCTGCAGCTGATTCATCGCGGCGGCTCGCTGCCGGGACAGATTGGGCTGAAGCTGTGCCCGGATATACTGAAAAAGCTGCGCATCGACTGTCCGCTGATTCTGGTGACAGGAACCAACGGCAAGACTTCAACCAGCAATATGATAGCGGCTATGCTAGAGCAGGAGGGCCGCACTGTCGTAAACAACCGTAAGGGAGACAACCTGAAGGAGGGTATCACAACGGCTTTGCTGATGCATACAACACTTGGTAAACGGGTGCAGGGGGATGCTATCGTTTTGGAGGTGGATGAGCTGAACATTCCATTTATCATGCGAAATCTGAAAGCAGATGCGCTCGTTGTAACAAACTTTTTCCGCGATCAGCTCGATCGTGCACGGGAGATGGAGCAGCTGATTGTTAAAATTGAACAGGCGATTTCCGATTTTGAGGGAACCCTTGTTTTAAATGGAAATGATCCCAACGTAGTGCGATTACAGGATGCAGCACCCAAAGCATCCATGCTTTCATTCGGTATGGAGCGCTGCACTTCCAGCAGCGAAACAACAGGGGAAGCAAGTGAGGGAAAATTCTGTCCGCGCTGTGGAAGCAGACTGGAGTATGCATTCTATCAGTACTCTCATATCGGTGTATTTCACTGCAGCGGCTGTGATTACCGGACGCCGGTGCTGGATGCAACAGGCGTGGTGGAAAGCATTCCAAAGCGGATTTTCCGCTATGAAGGCAAAGCATTCAGCGCACCACAGGGCGGTTTGTATACCATGTATAACTGCATGGCTGTACTGGCAGTTGCAAAGCTTTTGGCTGTGGATACAAGCTATGCGGCAGCGGCCTTTACAAGCAGCAAGGTTCCGGATGGACGAAATGAAGCATTTACATATAAGGAGCAAACCTGTGTGCTGAATCTGGTGAAAAACCCGACCGGTGCCAATGAGGTCATGAAGGTGATTGAAGAGGATGAAAACGAAAAAAGCATCCTCATCATTTTGAATGACAATGCACAGGATGGAACTGATGTATCCTGGATTTATGATACCTTTTTTGAAAAGCTTATGCAGCAGACGACAAAGCGCATGATTGTTTCCGGAAGCCGCTGCTATGATATGGCACTGCGTTTAAAATACGGCGGCTATACAGGAGAGCTGGAGGTTCAGGAGCAGATGAAGGAAGCAGTAACGGCACTTCTGAAGTCAAAGGAAACGATGTATGTGATAGCAACCTATACCGCTTTACAGCCGGTGCGCAATCTGCTGCTCGCGCAGGGTGTGCAGGAACAAAAAGGAGGCGCATAATATGGAGCTGAATGTATGCTGGATGTATCATGATATTATGGATCTCTATGGTGATAAGGGAAACATGATGGTTTTACAGAAGCGCTGTGAGGAACGTGGTATTTCCATTACCATAGACACCTTATCCATTGGAGATCAAAAGGACCTGTGTGCCTATGACCTTCTGTTTCTGGGAGGTGGTGCCGATAAGGAACAGATGATGCTGATTGACGATCTGCTTTCCAGAAGAGAAAACATCGCGCAGGCGATGGAGCAGGGGACCTTTGTTTTATTGATCTGCGGCGGCTATCAGCTGTTTGGACAATATTATATCAGTGCGGACAACGAAAAAATCGAGGGTCTGAAATTTTTCGATTATTATACAACTACCGGAAGCAATGGAACACGCTGTATCGGCAATATCGCCATACGCTGCAATCTGGACGGTCAACAGGTCACTGCTGTAGGCTTTGAAAACCACGGCGGACAGACCTGCAATGTAGCAACACCGCTGGGTTCAGTCATCAGTGGCTATGGAAACAGCTTTGACGGTGGACAGGAGGGCTTTTATAACGGAAGTGTACTTGGCACCTATATGCATGGTCCGCTTTTTCCAAAAAACCCTGAAATCGTTGATTTTGTTATCTATAAGAGCCTGAAAAAACAGCACCCGGAATTTCAGCTGAAGGATTTAAAAAAATTGGATGATACACTGGAACAGAAAGCAAAGGAAGCTATGCTAAAGCGTCTTCAGGTGCAGTAGTCCGAAACCGATTTCTTATATGCTATAAGAGTCGGTTTTCTTATACGTCCAACTATTATTTTAATCTATACATATATTATAGAAAATAGTTGATTAACATAATATATAATGTTATAATTGCATACGAGGAGATAATACTTGTCCCATTATCACTCAAACGGAGGTTGTTATGCAACCTCTTTTCACAATGAGGCATGCAAGGATTGTCTGCATGCAGATGCTATGCAAACGATATAGCTGCCTAAACAATGCCAGATCCACACAAATCCAAAAATACAAACGGTACGGATGGCAGGCTGCTAATATATATAATAAATGAACAAGAGGGGATGCTGTCATGGCTAAGGAAAACAATTTTTTTAAAATGGAAATGCTGATTCTCCTGATATTGAAACAAGGGAACTGTTATGGATATGAGCTTGCCGGCATTCTGAAGGAACAGACAGCAGGAATTATCGATATAAAGATGGGAACCCTGTATCCAATTCTCTATAAGCTGTCAGATGAACAGTGCATAACGGGTATGGAAATCAAAGAAGGACGCAGAACAAAAATCATTTATAAGCTGGAGCCCAAAGGAGAAGCTTTGCTTACTCAGCTGCAGGAGCGTTATACAGCCTGGATTCAGGCAATTGACATGATTATGAAGGGAGCATAGAGCGATGGCAGGGAAAGAGAGATACAAGCGGGAAATTGCATTGCTATTCCCCTATAGGTCAAAAAAGGAAAAAGTGTTTTTAAATACTTTTATGCAAAATATCGAGGATGCTGATTATAAGGAAATCGTTGAGGAATGGGGAGCACCGATAGCGGTTGTTTATTCCTATATTGAAGCGCAGGATACAGAAATTATAATGAAGAGGTTAAACAGAAGAAAGCTTTTAAAGACTTTTCTGTCTGTTGCCTTACTGCTGCTCACTGCAACACTTGCAATCTATACGTATTTTCTAAACAAATCCTATCAGGCGGTTCGTGATACCATCCCCAATGAAATAAAGGAAACTTTGATTATTGAGGAATAACCTAATACAGGATATTTCGGCAATTATAGGAGCAACGACTTCGCTGCTCTTTTTTAATTTCATTGGATAAGCAGATTCTATTAGATTTAAAATATTACATAATATACATTATGCGAAGTAAATTGTAAATACATATGTATTCAAAATCAATCATATCACGAGTACTTTATAAAGCATTTGGCAGTTTGTATACCACTTTGGGCAACTTATCGGCATATCGTTGCATTTATATTGCGCGCCCTTTATACTGATAGCAACAGGAGGAATACAGAATGAAGCTTACCATACTTCAGGATGACGCAATAGCAGAAGATGAAATCATCATCAAAACAGCAGCATGTCATCCACGCTTAGAAGGATTGATCGATTTGATAAAGCAATACAGCATCACCTTAAAGGCTTATCACAGCAATCGGGAATATTATCTTCCCATAGAGACGATTTACTATGTTGAATCCGTAGATGGAATCACGTATCTGATAACGGAGAAGAATTCCCTGTCATGCAAAATGTCTCTTCGTGAAATTGAGGATATTGTACAGCATACCTCGTTCTGTAGGATAAGCAAGCATATGATTGTAAATACAGCGCATTTGAAGGCTGTACAATCATATGCAAACCATCGGCTGCTGCTGTTGCTGAAGAATGATGATAAAGTACTCGTAAATAGAAATTACGTAGAGCATCTGAAAAAACAGATAAAAAAATTATAGGAGGATGAATATGAAAACCTTTTTAAAAAATTATGTACCCTATGGATGCATGTGCTTCACTGCAATCTTACTGATCAATGCATGTGCTGCTGTATTTCACAATACACCACTCATTCTGGATGCTACCAGTCTGCTTAAGGATTTTGGAATATGTATGCTTCTTATCCTTGCCGATTACTTCATCAATGAATATATGGAGTTCAAAACATATCGAAGCTTCGTCATAACAGAATTTGTCATACTCACAGGACTTTATCTAGTCTTGAGCAATGCCGGACATCTGCATACTCTCCATGTGCAAGCGATTGTTTCTCAAATTTTGAATATGGCTCTGCTTCTGGGCGCAATACGTCTGTATGTTTCCTATAGCTTCCGAAAAGAAATCGATGATTTGAATGCGCATCTGAAATAAGCAGTGATGCCCAGTTCTTTAAATTTTAAATTTCAAACGCCTAACCACCAATACCCTTACGCGTATCCCTATAACCTTATAGCTAGACAGCCAGTAGTGCTAAGAAAATAATAAAAAGTGTCTGTAGATTCCTTATTACGCAGGGATACAGGCACTTTTAACTAACGAATACCTAAATGATATGTTCTGTAGTACGATTTCTTCTTGGATGAAAGCCTACTGTGCTTCGGTAAGGTTTTTCATTTGTGTGAGAAAATCCTTCTGGTTATCCGCTTCACTTTTTGTTGGGTCCTGAGCTTCATATAAAATACACGGCAGCTCATGGCAGTGTCCGCAATGCTTCAGCTTTTTGCGTTGCTTGCAGCATTCATAAATATCACAGGCATCCATTTCATCCACATATTGCAGCCAGTATGGCTTCCCTTTCAAAGCCTTACACCCCAAGCAGGTGTTTGGATAGTGTTCACAAGCATCACACTGTACACCACATACACTCATATTCCTTGTTTTAACCGCCTCCATTGCAATTCCTCCTTTCACAATCTATGGTTTCTCCTCTACCCTAACCATATCATAGAAAGATACATATTGCCATTCTTTTCGCTATTGCTCTGCTTTCTTTGCACTGACCTCTGCATAACACAATGTAATAGATGTCTCTGCGGGAACAATTTTCTTATATAAGTTACCCTCCTCATCTCTATAATCCATGATTTTTGTCGATGAGGTATCAAAAAATTCACTTGCTACCCGCTCACCTCTACGATTGATGAAGCTTTGCCATAATACCACATGCGAATCCTTTTGGGTGGGCTTGATCTCTGTTATGAAATCCTCCTGCGGCATATAAAGGACTGTATAATCTGCTTTCTTTTCAATCGTCAATGCTTCTGAGAAGGCATGAATTTTATAGTTCTTTTTCATATCCTGAAAATCTGCAGGGTTCACTTTCTCCTTCCGAAGGTTGATGGAATCTCCTGTGTCTACACCATTGCGATCGAAGGAATAATACCGGATATTACCAATATAGCGTGGAGTATCGCTTGTATGATAGTACTCCCCCTTTGTATGCAGGACAGAATCCTTCAAATCTGCCGCAAACTGCTTCTGAATATCGGTGTATATGGTATCCAGGCGATTGCTGTAGGATATATTCTCTGCCTGAAGATAATGCTTCGCTCCTTGTTCTGATTTGAAGTTCAACAGGATAAAATCAATATTCTTCAGCTGCGGGTGTTCTTTGAGCGTTTTCAGCTTCTTTTCCTTTATTGTATACAGCTGTGCCCTGACTTGAACATTTGTCAGAAATGCATCCAGCTTCCCTTCCTCATACAATTTCTCCTTGGGAATCATATTATCAGCTTCATACCAGCCATCCTCATCCACAAAGGAAAAATCCATTGTATAGATATATAGGTCTGTATCCAGCTTCAGCAGTGCCGCAAGCCTTTGCCTGTATGCCTCCTGTAGATCAGGTATCTGATAGTCATCACTTCCATCCTGGTTTTTTTCATCTGTGAATACCTTTACTGTAAACGTTCTTCCCTGATACATCATTTCAACCTGTGCTGTCCCATCCGTTTTGCGTTTGAAGCTGGGAATCGGTGATGTATCAACATATCCCAGACGGATATTTTTAATCGTGGGCTGGATGCCATACTTATCCTTCATATAAAGAAGAGCATTCACTTTCCCCTGTTGTTCTTCCCTATTCAGCTCCTGTTTCTCCTCCTTGCTGGTACAGGCACTCATACAAAGCAGCATCAGCACAATCAATAAGCATTTCTTCACCATAGACGGACTCTCTTTCTAAGCCTGATTATTATTTTCATTCGCTATTTTCTTAGCTAAATTATACCACATGCTTTTCTCGAAAAACAGCATCGTCATGCATGCTAGATATAAATATGCGCCTGCTTCCAGCTAGGACGTATTGCCAATGCGACGTGCAGCTATATTTGTTGATTCCTTACGATGCGTTATGCGCAAATGTCCGCTCCTGTGCCTCAGTCATGAAAAGTCTGTCATACGCCTTCTCTTGTATTGCAAAGCTTGAAAGTATTCAGATGCAAACTAAAGTACAAAAAAAGAACCCCAGGGGATTCTTTCAATCATCATCTCTTCTGCCTAGCACCATGAGTAGAATACGTAAGATTTGTGCCAGTGTAGAGAGCACTGCTGCCACATAGGTGAACGCTGCTGCACGAAGCATTCCTTTCACGTCGTAGCGCTCATGTTCACTGATCATGCCATACATGGCAAGCTGCTTCACTGCGCGGCTGCTGGCATTGAATTCCACCGGCAGTGTCACAATCTGAAACAGCAGGATGACACAAATCATGGCGATACCGGCATAAAGAATAACCGGTGTGGAGGCGAAAAGAAATAAGCCGAGCACTAGCACAACCCAGCCAAGCTGAGAAGCGATGTTTGCCATCGGCAGCAGACGGTTGCGCAAACCGATTGCTCCATAATGCTCCTTGTGCTGAATGGCATGCCCTACCTCGTGTGCAGCGACGCTGAGGGAGGCGATGGAGGCATTATAGAAGATATCGGGAGACAGACGCACAACATGATGAACGGGATCGTAATGATCAGAGAGCATGCCGCCCTTAGCTACCTCAACACGGATGCTTTGAAGATTGTTCATATCCAGAATTCTGCGGGCTACAGCCTCGCCACTCAGCCCGCGTTCGTTTGGAATTTCTTTATATTTGTGATATGCAGCCTGTACGCGGGACTGGGCAATCATCACAACTGCAAACGCCAGAATATACAGAAAATACTGAGACATATATGAGTTATTAAACATTGGTATCCTTCCTTTTCTATATGTATGTGTTAGTTATTATATCACAACTGCATATGAATTATCAGCAAGTTTGCATAAAGTTGCAGGAAATCTGCTTCGTTTATACGTTGTCTTTGAGAATATGAAAAAAAGGATATCTGTAAATGATCCCAGATATCCGTTTTGAGCCTACTATTTTACTGCTTCCTTCAATGCTTTTGCAGCTTTGAATTTTGGCGCCTTTGAAGCGGCGATTTCAAGAGGTTCCTTAGTGGCAGGGTTGATTCCCATACGTGCAGGACGTTCGCTGATTTCAAATTTTCCAAAACCAGAGATATCAACTTTTCCGCCTTCAGATAAAGTCTTTGCAATTTCATCGAAAACAGTTTCTACTGCTACAGTTGCATCTTTCTTTGTCATTTCCAATTTCTCAGCAACGACTTCTACTAAAGCTTTTTTATTTAAAATTTCACTCATGTTCATTACCTCCAACATAGCTATATGATACCATCTGGAAGCTTATATTTCAACATTTTTCTCAAAAAAAGATGGTTTTAAACACCCATTGTTTCTGCGGTTTTCAAATGCCGATATTTCTAGAGAACAATGGCAATCACGTTGCCTTTCCCCTTATTTACAAGTTTTGTAAGAATGTCCTGCAGCCTGGCTCTGGCTGCTTCCGGTATCATAGAAAGCTTGGCATTGAGGCCGTCCCGGATCAGATCCGACAGCTTGCGCCCGAAGATATCGCTGTCCCAGATGCTCTGATCATCATTTCCATCATCCCGCAGCAGATAACGAATCAGCTCTTCACTTTGTTCCTTGCTGCCGATAATCGGCTCAAAGGTGCTTTCCACATCCACCTTGATCATATGAATGCTTGGAGCGATTGCCTTCAGCTTAACTCCATAGCGGCTTCCCTGCTTCACAACCTCCGGCTTACTGAGCTGAATATCCTGCAAAGAGGCACTCGCAAAGCCGTATCCGGTCTGCTTGACCATTTTCAATGCGCTTTCTACAGCATCATATTCCCGCTTCGCCTTGCTGTAATCCTGCATCAGAGAAATCAGCTCCGCCTTATCCTTGATCTCGTGGCCGATAATTTCCTTCAGAATTTCATTATACAGCCCCGGCTTCACTGTGATGTCTACATTGACAATTCCCTGTCCTGTATCAATGGTGGCAAGATTGCTGCCGTCGATATATTCATTTTCATTTAACACATCGGTGATATTTTCCACCTCGCGAAGACGGTCCACACTGGACATGCTTTCCTGAATCGTATCATGGAAGCTTTTCTTCAGCCAGTGATCATCACTTAATACCGCAATCCACTGTGGCATATTGATATTGATTTCCGATACCGGGAATTCATACAGTGCTTCCCGAAGGATATCATGAACATCCTCCTCACTCATATGATTTACTGCGATTGCAAGCACCGGCACCTCATATTTTTCCTTAAGCTTGTCAACGACAGCTTTGCAGGCCGGGGAATGCACGTCCGCACTGTTGACAATGACGATAAACGGTTTGCCAATCGCCTTGAGCTCATCAATGACCTCTGCTTCGGCTTCAATATAGGCTTCTCGTGACAAATCGGAAATCGTACCATCCGTCGTCACGACAATGCCAATCGTGGAATGATCCTGAATAACCTTCTGTGTACCGGTCTTGGCAGCTTCATTGAATGGTACCGGTTCATCATTCCAAGGGGTGCGTACCATGCGGATTCCATCCTCATCCTTATAGCCCTTTGCTTCCGGAATGACATAGCCTACACAGTCCACCAAACGGACATTCACGGTAAACCCGTCATCAAATTCGATTGTTGCGGCATTATTCGGCACAAATTTCGGTTCGGTGGTCATAATCGTTTTACCAACTCCTGCCTGTGGCAGTTCGTCAATCATGCGTGATTTTTCAAATTCATCACTGACATATGGAATTACTGCTCTTTCCATAAACTCCTTGATGAAGGTTGATTTGCCGACGCGTACAGGACCCACGATCCCTAAGTATATATCGCCACCGCATCTTTGTGCTATATTCTTTAAAATCTCTGTGGTATTCATTGTTTGTCCTCCCTTAGTCATTCTAAACTTATGATGAATGGAAGCACTTTATGCCTAAACAGACAAAAGAAGAAAAAGAAAAACAGACGGATTTCATCTGTTTCTCAGTAATTGCTCAACAACGCCTTCCAGGACATCATTGCAGGCGCCGCAGACGGTTCCTGCTCCGGTAGCATCCTGCACCTCCTGAAAGCTGGAAGCCCCTGCCTCAATCGCTGTTTTGATATCACGAACAGAGACACTCATACAGGTACATACGATATCTTCATCATGCATATAGCTTACACCTCACTGTCAGTTAGGATACCCGTTTCTGTCAATACCATACAGCATTCCCTGAAAAAGGTACTTCAAAAAAAAGGAAGAGCCGAAGCCATCGATTTCGGCAGTCCTCCTGTTAGGTAAATGCTTGCTGATTATGTATTTTGTATTTACTCGGCAGTACCCACATCACTCAGTGTCAGACCCTTGTTTTGTTCCAGTGCCCACTTGATGCCCCAGTTGTTCATGAAGATAATCAGATTTCTACCCTTTAAATCACGTACACGCTTGGAATCACTGGTAAGATTCAGCGTATTTGGATCTAATGACTGATCATCAATCCAGCGAACGCACTGGAAGGGCAGGATTTCAAGCTTGATATCCACATTGTATTCACTTTTCAAGCGCTGTTCCAGCACCTCAAACTGCAGCACGCCGACACCTCCGACGATGATTTCCTCCATTCCGATATTGATTTCCTGAAATACCTGAATGGCACCTTCCTGTGCAATCTGCGTAATTCCCTTAGTAAATTGCTTTCTCTTCATAGTATCCTTTTGCGTAACACGGGCAAAATGCTCTGGAGCAAAGGTAGGTATCTTTTTGAATTCAAACTTCATCGAGGGATCACACAGCGTGTCTCCTATGGAGAAAATTCCCGGATCGAATACACCGATCACATCTCCCGCATATGCCTCTTCGACAATTTCGCGATCCTGTGCCATAAACTGCTGTGGCTGTGAAAGCTTAATTTTACGGTTTTGCTGCATATGCATAACCTCCATTCCCTTTTCAAAGCGTCCGGAACAGATACGCATAAAAGCAATACGGTCACGATGTGCCTTGTTCATGTTTGCCTGAATCTTAAAGACAAAGGCAGAAAAGCGCTCATCCATCGGATCAATTTCGCCCTGTGAGGACTCTCTTGGCAGCGGAGAGGTTGTCATATCCAGAAAATGAGAAAGGAATGGTTCCACACCGAAGTTCGTCAGTGCACTACCGAAGAATACCGGCGTCAGCTCGCCCCTTGAAATGAGCTCCTGATCAAATTCGGTGCTGGCGATATCCAGCAGCTCACTATCCTCACGCAGCTGTTCAAAGAAATGGTCACCCAGTATCGAACGAAAGGTTTCATCCTCCAGCGTACCTTCGCTTACCTCAGCAGCCTTCTGTCCGTGATCGCCTCCATGAAAGGCGATGATCCGATGATGATCACGTTCATAAACGCCCTTGAATTCTTTTCCGGAACCGATTGGCCAGTTCATAGCATAAGTCGCGATTCCCAGCTCGCTTTCGATATGCTCCAGCAGCTCAAACGGGTTCATAGCAGCACGATCCATTTTGTTGATAAAGGTAAATACCGGAATCTTGCGCAGCAGACATACCTTGAACAGCTTTTTCGTCTGTGCCTCAACACCCTTGGAAGCATCGATCACCATGACGGCAGAATCTGCGGCCATCAGGGTACGATAGGTATCCTCCGAGAAATCCTGGTGACCCGGGGTATCCAGAATATTGATACAGAAATCATTATATTCAAACTGCAGCACAGAGCTTGTGACGGAAATTCCTCTTTGTTTTTCGATTTCCATCCAGTCGCTGACCGCATGCTTGTTTGCTTTTTTTCCCTTTACACTTCCGGCAGAAAGTATCGCCCCGCCATACAGCAGCAGCTTCTCCGTCAACGTTGTTTTTCCGGCATCCGGGTGTGATATGATGGCGAAGGTTCTCCGCCTTTGTATTTCATTGACATAATTCGTCATACAGCTTCCTCCTATAGTTCTATGTGAAACGATCTTCTCGTATCCTTTTTCGCATAAAGCAGTTCTCATCTACATGATGATTCCTCCAGTACAGGTAGATGACTAGCGTTTTTTATTATAGCATATTCCCACGCTTAAAATCCATAAAACACAAAAAAATGACGCCTTTTCAGCATCATTATTTCATTTCATGTTTTAAATCCCGCAGCATCAAATCCCTTGCGGACTGCTGTGGTTTCTTATCCTCGTACAATACCCGGTAAATCTCTTCAACAATCGGCATATCGATCTGCTTTAGCTTTGCTACCTCGTGTACTACCTTGGCCGTGCGTACCCCCTCCACGGTCTTGGTATTGTTCTCCCAGAAATAGCGGGCGCTGTTATGCGTTCCGATTTCATAGCCTGCCTGAAAATTTCGGGAATGTACACTGGTGCAGGTCACAATCAAATCACCGATACCGGTCAATCCCATAAAGGTTTCCGCTTTGCCGCCCAATGCGACGCCATAGCGAATCATTTCCGCAAGCCCACGCGTAATCAGGGCAGCCTTGGTATTATCCCCATAGCCAACGCCGCTCAACACACCGCTGGCAACCGCGATGGCATTTTTCAATGCAACCCCGATTTCACTTCCAACCTCATCATCCCCACGATAAACACGCAGATATTCATTGGAAAACAGCTCCTGTACAGTACAGGCATCCTCTTCACTTAAGGATACTGCACAGATCGTTGTCAGCATGCGCAGGACAACCTCCTCTGCATGACTGGGGCCAATCAGCGATACGACGCTTTTCAGCTTATCCTTTGGCATAAAGCGACGGATGACATTGGACATGCGTTCATTTGTCTGCGGATGAAATCCCTTGGATGTATTCACGATGATTACCGGTTTTTCAACAAGCGCTCCGATTTTTATACACAGCTCTTCGACAGCGATGGTTGGAACGGATAAAACAAGAAGATCTGCATCACGAACAATATTGAGATCACATGTCGCCTTCAGCTTTTCATGCAGCGTCACATCCGGGAAAAAGCGGGAGTTTTGATGCCGCAGATTGATATCGTCTATCTCTTTGGGATTCTTCCCCCACAGGATAACCTCTCTTGCATTGTCGACGAGTACCTGTGCAAGCGCCGTTCCCCAGCTTCCACTTCCAATCACAACTGTCTTCAACATGATCACCTGTTTCTTTCTCTGGCAAGTATTCTTAGTGTGGTACCGCTAAAGCCGAATGCCTCCCGCAATCTGTTTTCCAGATAGCGCTTATAGCTGAAATGCAGCAGCTCCGGATCGTTGACAAACAGAACAAAGGTCGGCGGAGCTACCGATACCTGAGATGCATAGTAAATCTTCAGCCGCTGTCCCTTGTGGGTTGGCGGCGGTGTCATCAGCTGCGCATCCATAATGACCTCATTCAGTACATTGGTTTGAATTCGCAGAACGGAATAATCATGAACCTCGTCAATGACTGGCAGAATCGTGTGGATCCGCTGCTTTTTCAATGCGGAAACAAACAGAATCGGTGCATAGGATAAATACAGAAACTGTGCACGAATTTCCTTTTCAATCGTATGCATGGTCTGCTCGTCCTTCTCTACAGCATCCCATTTGTTGTATACGATGATAACACCCTTACCTGCCTCATGGGCATATCCGGCAACGTGCTTATCCTGATCACGGATACCTTTTTCCCCATCGATGACAACAAGTACGACATCACTACGCTCAATGGCGCTCATGGCACGCAAAACAGAATATTTTTCAATGTTTTCATATACCTTGCCGCGCTTTCGGATTCCGGCAGTGTCAATTACAACATATTCCTTGCCTTCCCGTTTGAACGGTGTATCAATGGCATCTCTGGTGGTGCCCTCGATATTGGAAACAATAACACGCTCCTGATTTAAAATTGCATTGACAAGGGAGCTTTTTCCTACGTTTGGACGACCGATAACACAGAATTTTGTCATGCCGTCATATTCGTTTTTCTCTTTTTCCGGTAACGCATGGATAACCGCATCCAGCACATCACCGATCCCGATACCATGTGCACCGGATACGGCGAGCGGATCTCCAAGTCCCAGACTGTAAAACTCATAGATCGCATCATTCTGTGCAAAATCATCCACCTTGTTGACAGCCAGAATGACCGGTTTTTTTGTTCTGTGCAGCAGTCTTGCGACATATTCATCATCATGTGTCAGACCATCCTTGCCACTTACAACAAATACAATGCAGTCAGCCTCATCGATAGCGATTTCCACCTGCATGTTGATTTCCGTCTGGAAATCCTGGTCTGCCAGCTGAATACCTCCAGTGTCGATCACCCGGAATTCTCTGGTCAGCCATTCCGCTTTTCCATAGATACGATCCCTGGTTACTCCTGGTGTATCCTCTACAATGCTTTTACGTTCACCGATAATTCGGTTAAAAATCGTTGATTTACCGACATTCGGACGACCAACGATGGCTACAATTCCATTTATCATATATTGACTTCAGCTTGCGCTGAATTCACCTCCTATCATGAAAGGGTAGGAATATTCCTGCGTATTTCTTTGACAACCTCATCGATCGTCATATTTGACGTATCAATTTCGATTGCATCCTCCGCCTTACGCAGTGGCGAGGATTTGCGGTTCATGTCCTGATAATCACGCTGTTCAATATCATGGTAGATTTCGTCATAATCCGCCTCTACATGCTTTTCCAGATATTCCTTATATCTGCGATCCGCCCTAGCCTTGACACTGGCAACCATGTAGACCTTCAGTTCTGCATCCGGCAAAACAACCGTGCCGATATCACGGCCATCCATGATGAAGCCTTTTTCACGTGCGATCTGCTGCTGGAGCTCCACCAGGCGCTCTCTTACCTTAGGATGCGCAGAAATACTGCTGGTAAGCATGGATATTTCATTTACACGAATCTGTTTGGATACATCCTCGTCATTGATATAGACATTCCCTGCCGGATCAAAGCTAATCTTCATTTCATCCAGCATGGCTGCCAGAGCAGCTTCATCGTTTGGGTCGATACCGCGCCGCTTAGAAGCAAGCGCCGCACAGCGATACATCGCACCGGTATCCAGATGCGAATAGCCCAGCTCCTTTGCCAGAATTTTGGCAATGGTGCTTTTACCGGCCGCACTCGGTCCGTCAATAGCGATATTTATTTTCATCTCTAAATTCCTCCAGCCTTCCATAATGAGTAAGCGATAAAGCCGATGATGACCAGCAGTACCAGAATCAGAAAGCACAATACAAAATTCAACAGCTTGTTGGTCTTCTCCACACCATCGGAAAGATCGGTCAGCTCATCCTCATATTCATCCATTTGTACACGCAGCTGCTGTGTTTCCTCCAGCAGCTTTTTATGCAGCACCGCCTGTTGCGGCGCATCCTTTTTCACCGACGCCTCTTCTTCATCCTCAACCGCATCCTCCATCATGATTGGCTGAATGATTTTTTTAGCAGGACGCTGGGGCTTTTGCTCCGGCTGTGAGATATATTCCTCGACAGCTTCCTCAGCAGCTGGCTGTGGCTGAAAGGATTCCACAACAGGGGCTTCCTCCACCACCGGTTCCTCATATACAACATCCTCCGCCTGAGCATGATCAGCAGGTGTTTCCTTTGGCTCCTTTGCAAAGCGCATATCTGAATCAAAGGAAGGAGCTTCCTCTTCCTTTAACAGATTTTGTACCTGCAGGGCAATATCATCCCGGCTCAATATGGTTTTCTTCGTCTCCTCCGGCTGTGGCTCCTCTTGAATTTCCTGTATGTAATGGGATCTTTTTACACGGTTTGCCGCATTCAGCTGATACAGAATATCAGCCTGTGTATTATCGCTTTCTCTGGTTCCCTTGCGAATATTGTATTCTCTTACTTCCTTAATGAAATCATCCAGATATTCATTGGTAAAGGTATCATCTACCGGCGGCTGCTCCAGCGGCTCCTGTTCTTTCTTTTCCCGAACCGGAGTATATTCCTCATCCTCTTTGATATCCACCTTCTTGAAGATGGATGAATCGAATTTCTTTAGGGTTTCCTCCTGCTCCAGCGCAGCGTTTTCCTCTGTGTGCAGAGTTTTATCTATATTATTATCAGTTTCAATGGATTTTCTCAATTCCGCATATTTTTTTACTCTTGATAGCTTTTCCATCCGATTACCTCCCAATCTAACAATCATTATAACAAAAATAAAGGTTCTTGGATACGTATAATCCTTAAGAAATCATACTTTTTGAAAACGATTTGCAAAAGAAAAGCTGCATGGGCAGCTTTTTAGTCTTTTGCTCTTCCGGAATATTTTCCATCGGACGTGTTTACCAGCACCATTTCATCCTGATTGATGAACAGCGGCACCTTGATTTCCAGCCCGGATTCCAGTGTGGCGTTCTTGCTTGCGGAAGTAGCTGTATCACCCTTGACAGCAGGCTCGCATTCCACAATCTGCAGCGCTACCTTATCCGGCAGGATAACACCGAGAATTTCACTTTCAAACATGGAAATATTAACGTTGTCATTCGGCTTCATGAAGTTCATTTCCCATTTCAGACGATCCTTTGGAATCTCAATCTGCTCATAGGTTTCATTATCCATGAATACCAGTGCATCATCTGTATCATACAGATACTGCATTTCTTTCTTCTCAATGTGCGCAGGTGTGATTTTGTCTCCACCGCCCCATGATAATTCTACATTGGATCCCGTTCTCAGGTTTCTGACTTTCGCCTTTACCACCATAGCGGAACGAGCTGTTTTATTCTGACTCTGTTCCAGCACAACGAAGATTTCTCCATCCTGCTGAATCGTCATACCAGGTTTTAAATCATTGGAACTGATCATAATACATTCACCTTTCCTTTATATTTTCTTATGTCCTATTCTATTTTATAGGATTTGGCGCATTTGTCAAATTTTTTATGAAAAAAGTCTGATTTTTTCACATCAGACTTTTAAATCGGATACTGTCCGCATACAGCATAAAGGATAAAAATGTTGTAAGATACAAATACCAGAAGATTGTAAAATCAAACAGCTCCTGACGCCATTCAAAATAGCCAAGAAACAGCAGGACAATGACCAGTGTCAGCAAAAAGTCCTTTCCTTCCAGCGCCTTGCAGTTTGCCTCGCGATAAAACAGTCTGCCAAACAGCAGCAGCACAGCATACAGCGGAACCAGCATATAGGCTGTTTCATTCATAATCAGCAGCAGATTTCCAAGCCCTGCAAATGCCAGAAACAGCAGGGTGCTCAATCCGATTGTCAGCATGGTAACCACCTCTCTTCTAGTGTGGTTCACCCTGCTGTAAATATACAACGTCCTGTATGGTGCCATCTGTTTGGTCAAAGTATACCTGCATATGAACGGTATGATTTTTTTGCGTATAGGACACGGCAATATATGCCTCCTCTCTTGTGAAATGAAAATATGTGTTTTGAAACAGCTCCTCCCATTCCTTCGGCGGTTCTTCCTTCTGCTGGTCATCTAGTGGCTCCTCTGTTTCCCCATCCCTTTGATCCGTTTCTATGGCGGTGTCCGCATCCTGCTTATGAGCCTCCTGCAAATACTTGCGGCAGCTGTGAATTGCAAAAAGATCATAGGACTCCCGTAGTCCACGTACAGCTGCATAGGCTGCTACACGCTGTACAAGCAGGGTGGCAAAGCAGAGGAAAATCAATAGCAGCAGCATAGCATACAGGCTGATGAAGCCCTGCTCATTCACACGTAAGCAGCGCTTCTTCACGTTTGTCTTTTCGTACCCATGTGACATAATAGCATTCCCTTCTCTTTTGAAATTGCAGCGCATCCACATCCTGCAGAAAGATTTCATAGCCGCTTCTACGAACCAGACGTCTGCGGTCATATTCCAGCGTCTGCTTCTTTTTCTGATAGGTAAAGGAAAGTGTCTGCTCCTGCAGGGACAGCTCACTGCTTTGTGCAAGCAGGAAGCGAAGCTGATAGATTGCAAGACGGTCTTCAGTGTAGTAGACAGGCCTTTGCAGCCTTTGCAAAGTTGATACCAGTGGCATCAGCAAGCTACAGGAAACAGCAACACAGCTGAAGGCCACCAGCATCTCCACCAGCGTGAAGCCGCTGTTATTTCTGATAGACTTCCTGCACTGCATGATTGTCATACCCCTCCCCCTTCTCATTCATCGTATGTGTAATCCCTGCGCACTGCAGGCAAAGCAGTGCCAGAATGCCCAGTATCAGTAAAAGAAACAACGCCTCCATCAGGACAAACCCACGCTTATCGGACATCCATACGCCCGCTTCCCAGCTGAGCCACCAGCTGAATGGAGGAGGCTGCACTGCGGCAGTTCAATGTGAAGGCCTTTGAGATAGTCCCCTGTGGCGTATAGTGAAAGCTCATTGGTGAACAGCTGGTAGAGGTCTGCAGGGAATACACCTCGCGATCACAATATACTTTACTGCCCTGTATCTTTATAGGGATACGTTTATGCTCCTTTACCGCCTGTGCCTGCGCCTTCGTACAGATTTCGCGAATCTGCTGCACATCCATACGCAGCAGGATGCGCTGCTGCCGCTTCACCAGCGGTGTCACAAGCAGCAGCACAGAGAGCAAAAGCAGGACAATCATCATCTCCACCAGTGTGAATCCGCTATCGCACTGCGGCCTGTCCATTGCTAATTTCAATGGTATCTCCATTCGGACAGCGACGCTGTGTATCCTTCAGATACCCCTTGCTGATTAGATCGGACATGCTTTTGGGCGGGCTGAGATTCTCTACCTCATACAGGAGAATCTGTGCATTGGCAACCTCAATCAGTGCCTCACAGCCCTTGCTGCGTATGATTTTTTCCTTCTGCTGTATATTGGGGAGTGTCAGCAGAAACACGAGTGCGATAATGGATAATACAATCATCATTTCCAGAATCGTAAAACCTTTGTTATTGTTCATAATTACGTTTCCTTTCCAATTTCTACATCTGTTCCAGCATTGACAGCGGAATCAGCATGATCTGGTAAACAAGTAAAACCACGATACCTACAAAGCCGTATGCGACACACTGTACAACGATTGCCGTGCGCTTTAGCAGACGCTCCCATGTGCGTTCCTGCTGCCGCAGCCCACTCTGCAGCATATTGCACAAAGATCCGGTAGAGCTGCCGATGCGAAACGACTGCTTAAAGATATCGTTCAGCAGCACCTCACGCTCGATGACACAATGGATATCCTCACCATGTTGCAGGCCGTTCATCAAATGCTTATGTAATTCACAGAACAGTGACCCCTTCCGTATCTGCTCCAGATACTGCAGGGCGGTTCGCGTCGGTATCCCCTGCTGCAGCAGTTCAATCATATAACCGCTAAACAGATAGGATTCCACATGGGATGCCAGTTTGCATAGGCGCGGGCTTCTTAAAACCAATGCATTACGTATGGCAGGTTTCTTTCTCAGATACAGCATACCTGCCAGCGCACACAGCGTGCATATACCGATAAGCCGGCAGCCTCCCTGCAAAAGACTGACCCCTAGCATCAGCCCTTGAAAATTCTCCCCCTGATCAAAGCTTTGCAGCATTTGCGGAATGATTGCAGAGCTGAATACCAGTAGCATCACATAGGCAAACACAAAGATGGAAAGCGGATAAGCGGTTTTCTTTAAAAGGCCGGACAGCAAATTTCGTTCAAAGTCATACAGATGCAGGGAGCTGTCGATTGCCTTGCTTAGGGAGGTGATTTTCAAAAAGAAGGATAGATGCTCAAAAAAGCGCCCTGTTCCCTGTGTTATCAGAATTTCCTCCATGCTGTGCCCCAGCTCCAGCTCCTCTTTGATCGCTGTAGTATCCTTTCCCAGCAGCTGCAATGCCTCCAGATAGGGATAGCCGTTCTGCAGCAGATCATGCAGATAGCGCCATTCCTCATTGCGCATGTGGAAGGTCGATGACGGCTTCCTCCTGTGCAACAATTCCTTTTGAAACAGCAAGCTGAATCTCCTGAAAGATGTCACGATGCTGCTGCTGTGGCAGCTGTTCCTCATGGAAGTAAGCATCCAGTTCATTTTGTTCCAGTATTTCATAAATACACACCCTTTCCTGCGTTCCTTTTCTCTTGTACAGACGCTGCGCACAAACTGCGCTCAGTGTATGATACAGCTCCTCCCTGCGCAAGCCGAATTCAAGCAGACGCTTGATTGCCTCACTGCAGCATTTCGCATGAATCGTTGTAAAAATCAGATGTCCGCTCAATGCACATCGAAGCAGCATTCGCGCTGTGGTTGGATCGCGTATTTCTCCGATCATGATGACATCCGGATCATGGCGCAAAAGCTCCTTGATTCCTTCCTCATAGGTAAAGCCTCCTGCCTCATTGATCTGCAGCTGTAAATAGCTGTCATCAAAAATTTCAATTGGATCCTCCAGCGATACGACATGCAGTCTGTTTTCTTTGGCAATCCGTTTTAGTATCGCATGCAGGGTCGTCGTTTTCCCGCTGCCGGTGGGACCACTCAGCACGATAAGTCCGCTTCTTGTCTTTGTCCAATTCAGAAAGCTGGCCGTCTGTTTTCTATCCATACTCAGCTCCTCCAAGGATATCTCCTCATGATTGTTCAGCACACGCAGTACTGCTGTCTGTTTTTCAAGTGTCGGCAGCAAAGAGAAGCGGAAATACAGAAGCTCCTGACGAAACTCATACTGAAAATTTCCGCTTTGCGGCTGCAGGGTATTTCCTAAGTCCAGATTACTGATATACTTCAGATAACAGAATAAGCCCTCATCAAATGCAGCGTTCTGAATGGTTTCCAGACCATTCCAGCCGCGTACCTGCACATGCAGTCTGTGCTGCATCAATGTGAAATGTACATCGGTGGCTCGCTTGCGCTCCACCATATGCAGCAGCTGTTCAAATTTTTCTTTCATACTCTCACCTTCTTTCTATTTACATACTTCTATACGTTTCAAATTTGCAAAACTCCTAAATTTTCCTGAAAAAAGGTAAAAAAAAACGAGAATTATCCCGTTTTCTTACAAATGTATCATTTTAATTTCTTTTTCATGGTTTTTACCGCTGTCATGTAGCCGTGCTTTTCATAAAGCCTCTGCGCACTGCGATTTTCCTGCAATACGTTTAGCTCCACATATTCCAGCTGACGTTCTCTGGCCCAGTGCTCCACCTCCTGCAGCAGGCGATTGCCGATGCCAAGCCCTCTGGCTTCCCGGCTCACCACCAAATCCATCAGTGTGGCATATGCATGCGGAATCACAAAGGAATCCGCCGGTGTCAGCTGCTTCATTACCAGTGCCAGACCGAAAATACAGGAATTTTCCACTGCCAGCAGGATGTCACAATCCTCCAGCCGGATCATCGTTTTTAAGAACTCTTCGTCCTGCACGCCACGACAGTAGCTAAAGGGCTGCAGTCTTGCCATGTCTGCATATAAAACCTCATACAGCCTCAAAATATCCCGTATATGAGACTGCGTCGCCGTAATGATCGTCATAATCAGAACCGCAGATATGGGTTATAGCGAAATTCCATATCCAGCGTCGTATCCGGACCGTGTCCCGGATACACCTTCAGATTTGAAGGCAGTGTTTCCCGGATCATCCGAAGCGTCTGCATCATTTTGGTATTGCTTCCGGTCGGCAAATCCGTACGTCCGATGCTGCCCTGAAAGATGACATCTCCACAGATCAGATTATCATCCCACAGCAGCATGGTACTTCCCTCACTATGTCCGGGAGCGTCAATTGCCTGAAGCGTAAAGGCTCCGATGCTGTTTTTCCCCGGCTTCAGCTTAGTTACCGGACTGTTCACAACAACAGGAGCCTGATAGGAGAAGTTCAGCATTGGGTCCTGCAGCATCGCCATATCCAGCTCATTGATATAAACAGGACAGTGATATTTCTTAACAAGTGCATCCACACCGGCAATATGATCAAAGTGTCCATGTGTCAGCACAATCGCATCCACAACACCATTTTGTGAATCAATCGTTTCCTGCAGCTTGTGAGATTTGCTTCCGGGATCAACAATCAGTACATGATTCTCTTCCCATAACAGGTAGGTATTCACCTGCACCATACCTAAAACAAAAGTATCCATCTTTTTCATGTCAGCCACCGAATAAAAAAGACCGTAGTCGGCCCTTCTTATTTTTTCTCCTTATGTAAAGTTTTCTTGTTACAACGTGGGCAATATTTCTGAATTTGCATACGTTCTGGATTTTTACGTTTATTACGTGTCCCGATGTAGTTTTCTTCGCCACATTCTGAACATTTGAACGTGATTCTATCTCTCATGTTGTCCCTCCTCGTACTTGCTTGAAAATTATATCATACTCTTTACAAAAAAGCTAATACTTTTTGAAAAACTCTTTTAAAACTTCCGGCATGATATTGTAGGCGCACAGGTTTCCGGCAACGCTTTGATCATTTGTTGCAGATTCCGGTACGGAACAGGCAAATGCCACCTTGGCTTCCTTATCATATGGCGCATAGCCGACAAGAGAAGCATTGGTATAATTTCCTACCTCGGCAGTACCGGTTTTTGCAGCTACCTGTACATCCAATGACTTGATAGGATCGATTGCATGCTCTCCTGCAACCACCTCGCGAAAGCCCATCTGGATTGTTTCCAAATCCTCCTTGCTTCCCGGTAATGCTGACAACACCTGCGTTTTATTTTCGTATACTGTATAATCTGTATTTACTTCTGTTGCCGTATTAACCAGCTTCGGCTGTACCTTTTTACCGCCATTGGCGATGGTTGCCGCATACTGCACAAGCTGAATCGGCGTATAGTTATCATACTGCCCGATGGAATAATCTAGTAATAATCCAGGATTCATAGTATTCCCTGTAAAGCCTTGTGCTTCATTTGGGACATCCAGTCCTGTTTTTGTACCAAGACCAAACATGGAATAATAATTCCGCATTAGCTTGAAGGTTTCCTGCGCCATCTCATTTGTGATGCCCAACGGCTGATTATATACATAATTACCACCAGCTAATTTTATAACAGACTTAAACATATAAACGTTACTAGATACCGCTAGTGCTCGAATAGAATTCACAGTACCATATGTGTTGAACGATCGCTTAAATGGTGTTCCCGCTATTTTCATTTGCTCATCCTGCTCGGTACTATAGCGCGTCTGAATTCCCTGATCCAGCATCATATACACCGTAGCACCCTTCACAACGGAACCGGACGCAAAGGCATCCAAATACGCTCCACTCGAATAATTCTGTATTTTCCCATCCTCATCCAGATATTTACCGCTCATCGCATAAATCTCACCGGTCTGTGGATTCATGAGGACAACAATCGCTTTTTTGAATTTTTCACGACCGGCTGTACCTGCATATTTCTTTAATGTATCCTCCAGAATGTCATCAACCTTTTTCTGTAGCTCCACATCGATGGTAAGATGCAAATCATAACCGTTCTTGCCACTACTTGTCTCATTCATAATGGCTGTACCATCGGAATCATACGATATCTCACTGACTCTCGGTGTACCGCTCAGTAAATCTTCATACTGCTTTTCCAGACCGCTTTGCCCGACACGATCCGTCAGCGAATACCCCATCGCTTCATAATAGGAGCGAAGCTCGGAGGGTACACCCTGCTTAGAGGTCGTAATACTTCCCAGCACATCACGTAGCGTATCCTTATATGGATATTCCCGCTTCCAGGAGCCGAGATTAACATCAAAGCCCCGGTATTTATCTTTGTTTTCCATCAGCTTTGCGACACTATCACTGTCCACATCCTCCAGAATCACCTTATTCTGATTGTTGGGCAGCTTGCGCATAGACAGATATACAGAAAATGCATCCTTCGTATCATCATCCGCCAGCTCATCCACCATTTTCATCGTGATCCGGCTTCTGATTTTCTTTTCCTGCTCCTCTGCTGTCAGTGTTTTCTTCTCCTGTTCAGACAACAGATTCTGACCGGAGTCCTTATTTCCTTTTTCATCCTTATGTAAAAACATATACAAATCCTGATAATCCGAATTTGTCATACCCTTGTGATCCACCTTAAAATCCTTGGCAAAGGTCTGAGCCAGCTTCCACTGCTCCTCGCTTGTTGTATCCTTTGGAGGAAAGTAGACAATATTATGTGAGGAAACGGTCTTTGCAATGACCTTTCCGTTTCGATCCACCATCTCCCCGCGCGCCGTACTGTCCGTCTGCTTTTGCGATGAGTAATTTTCCAGCTTCGCTGCATAGTCCTCCTGATTTCTTATCTGCAGGAAGACCAGCCGTACAGAAACAACGGCAAAAATCAGACAAATGATAATACCGAAAATAAAGATGCGCCTGTTTACGATTTTAAAATAATCGTTCTGCGTCTTCAGAACATCAGAGCTTCTGCTTAATTTTTTTTGATCAAGATCTCGAAAAGGGTTTCGTATCATGCGCACACCTCCTGCCCATTAGTATACCATAAACAAAATAGTGATTCCATACATTTGAAAATTTGTAAGATTTTCGTAATGGGGCAGTGGATTGCTTTTCGCAAGCGACTTCTGCTATAATGAAGGCATGAGGTGAAACGACATGAAAAGAACGGAAACAAGAAGCATTCAGGTACGTAATATAACAATCGGCGGACAGAATAAAGTCCTTATTCAGTCCATGTGCAATACAAGAACAAGTGACATAGAAGCCACCGTGGCACAGATTTTACAGCTGGAACAGGTTGGCTGTGAGCTGGTGCGCATGGCTATCATTGATGAAGCGGATGCAGCTGCCATCACAGAAATCAGAAAGCGTACACATATCCCGCTTGTTGCGGATATCCATTATGACTATCGACTGGCCATCGCTGCGGTAAAGGCCGGTATTGATAAGATACGTCTGAATCCGGGAAATATCGGCAGTAAAGAAAATGTGAAAGCTGTCGTGGCGGTATGCAAGGAACACCATATACCGATTCGCATTGGCATTAACAGCGGTTCTCTGGAAAAGGATATTCATGAAAAGTATGGCAGACCTACCGCTGAGGGCATGATGGAAAGCGCACAGCGCCATGTGCAGATTTTAGAGGAGCTGGACTTCCATGACATCTGCCTGTCTTTTAAATCCAGTGATCCACTGCTTTGTATCGATGCCTATCGCATGGCATCCACTGCCTTCCCCTATCCGCTGCATCTTGGCGTAACGGAGGCGGGTACCTTCATCGGCAGTGCAATCAAAAGCAGCATGGCACTGGGAACATTATTAAATGAGGGCATCGGTGATACGATTCGCATCAGTGTGAATGGGGATCCGGTGAATGAAATAACGATCGTCAAGCAGCTGTTGAAATGCTGTGGTTTATTGAAAAACACGCCGAATTTGATTGCCTGCCCGACCTGCGGCAGAACAGCATGGGATATGCAGCCGGTTGTAAATGAAATGGAAGCCTTCCTGCAGACCATAAACTGTGATGTAAATGTGGCGATTATGGGCTGTGCAGTAAATGGACCCGGAGAAGCGAAGCATGCGGATATCGCGATTGCCGGCGGCCGCAACGAGGGCTTGCTCATCAAAAAGGGAGAGATTATTGAAAAGCTGCCGCAGGAACAGATGGTAGCACGGCTGAAGGAAGAAATTTTAGCGTTTGAAAAAGAACACAGCTGATGAGATTTTTAGACGCAATGCATGGCATTATCCATCGGACCTTGTAGAGAAAGTAAAAGAATTCAGGGTTACCAATCATAACCGGTAACTTCTGAATTCTTTTTTATGTCATCCATAACAGACAATGCCCCAGTTTCTTTTCTTTTCATATAAAGAAAATTCCTTTTATAGATATTTGTATTTGAAAAGCAGGAAGCCTTAAAGTGTGTTGAAAAGGATGTACTGCCCTTGCTGTTTACTTTTGTTCTGCTTCCATTCCATGCTTTAACAATCAATCAATTACAGATAATAGCCCATTTCTATACGGACATTTTTTCTTTGTATATCCTGATTGCTCCCAACACTCAAATCACAGCCCAGAAACACAAAGCCGCTGCGCAGATAGCATTGTATTGCAGGATCATTACAGGACTGCGTTTCCAACAGAACGCAGCGGATGTCGCGCTGTCTTGCTACTTGTATGGCATGCTCCAGCAAACGGGTAGCACAGCCTCTTCCCCGATCGGCGGGCTCTACAAACAAGTTGGAAATGCGCAGTCTCTGCGACCAATCCTCCATGCAGATTTCCAACAGCCCGACAATCTGTCCATCCACACATTCGCCATACAGCTCCGGCTTAGTTAGCCATTCACTGCCCCATATATCATCAAAGCCGCAGGACAACGGCTTTGGTAAAGCCGTGCGCTGAAACATTACGCCAAAGCATGCTGCGTTCTGATTGACAACTGCTTCATAAACATACGATGTCGTGTATCGAACCTTTAAGGCTTTTCCACGATATGCGGCAATATCCAATTCACATATTTCCATATCAGATGCCCGCTTTGATTTTCTCCATAATCTGTTCATCAAACACACCGCTTCTCAGCATGGCGATTTCTTGACGATATGGCGGATGATCCTCGACATATGGTGTTTCCAAAATCTTTACAACATCCTTTACACGTTCATTATGTACAATGGCATTCAGCTTTTCAAAACCGATTTCGCCAAAGCCGATATTCGCATGCCGGTCCTTACGAGCTCCCTGTACATTTTTGGAATCATTGATATGCATACAGGCCAGACGTTCCAGACCGATGACAGCGTCAAATTCATCCAGCACTTTATCAAAGTCGGACAGATCATAGCCAGCATCATGAATATGACAGGTATCCAGACAGACGCGCAGACGATCACCGTATTTTGCATGATCCATCAGATAACGGATATGCGCAAAGCTATAACCGATTTCACTGCCCTTGCCAGCCATCGTTTCAATGGAAATCTGAACATCCTGTACATCCTGCATTGCCAGATTCAATCCCTCAACGATCTTCTTGAGACCTTCTTCTTCTCCGGCCTTTACATGACTTCCGGGATGCAGCACCAGAACCGTTGCATGCAGCGCCTGTACGCGCGCTATTTCCTTTTGTAAAAACTCCACGCCCAGCGCAAAGGTTTCCTCACGGATACAATTTGCCAGGTTGATGATATAGGGAGCATGCACTATCATACTGCTTTCGTCAATACCATGCTCCTTCATCAGTCTGTGCGCTTCCTCTATTTTCAGTTCCTGCATTGCTTTGCGTCGTGTATTCTGCGGTGCACCGGTATATAGCATAAACGCATTGGCGCCATAACTGATCGCCTCTTTTACCGATCCCAGCACATAGTCCGGCGCAGACATGGAGACATGACAGCCTAGCTTCATTCCTACCCACCCCGTTTCTCCATGACCTTTTGCTTTGCGCGTTCCTTTTTCTGTCGCTGGATATCCTCCTGAATCATCTGACGGCGTGCCTTACGCTTCAGCTTTTCTACTTCCTGTTTCCGTTTCACCTTATAGCCCGGCTTCACCTTTTTCTTCTTTTTGGAAACGATTTTAGAAATTTCCTTTTCCAGCGGATCATCCTTTTTGACCTTTTTGCGATGCAGCGGCTCCAGCTCACTCCAGGTACCGTTTTTCAGGTTGCGATGCTTAAAGCCGATTCCCTTAACCTCCAGAGAGCGAATCATGGCATCATCCTGCTTTTTATATAAAGCATAGCAAATACCATCCCGACCGGCACGACCGGTACGTCCGCTTCGATGAATATAGTAATCCAGCTCCTTTGGAAAGCCCAGAGAAACGACATGGGAAATTCCTTCAATATCAATACCGCGCGCAGCGATATCCGTCGCTACCACATAGGATTTCTGTATATTTACCAAATCCTTCATCGCCTTTGTACGCTCTCGCGGTGTCAAATCCCCGTGCAGCTCGATAATACCGTACCCGGCATCCCGCATCATGCCGGCAACACTTGCGGCCTGCGTTCTCGTGTTTGCGAAAATCAGACATACATAGGGTGTAAAGGTCGCTAACAGCTCCATCAGCTTTTCTTCATAGCTCTTTTCCTGACACGGTATCAGCACGTGCTCGATTTTCGGATGAAAATCGCTCTGCTCCTGAATATGCACCGTACTTGGATTATCCATATATTTCTTTAAAAACTGCTGTAATGCAACCGGAATCGTCGCAGAAAAGCTCATCATTTGTAAATTCTTTTTCATTTTTCCGGCAATCGCATCCACATCCTCCAGAAAACCAAACTCCAGTGTCATATCCGCTTCATCGACAACCATGATATCAGCGGTATCCACACGCAGGGTCTGTTCCTGTAAAAACAGGTCCTTGATACGCCCTGGTGTTCCTACAACAATATGCGGCTGTACCTTCAGCTGTTCGTTCATTCTGGATTTTTCCATTCCGCCGGTAATCAGACGGATGCGAAGCTTAGGGTCTGCTTCACTCATCTTTTCACAGCGGTTATAAATCTGTAAGGCAAGCTCTCTGGTCGGCGCCGTGATAACTGCCTGAATCACAGACTGACTGCTGTCCACCCTCTCCATAATCGGAATCAGAAAGGAATGTGTTTTTCCGGTACCGGTATCGGAAATACCAATGATGTTTCTTCCCTTGCATGCCAGCGGGATCACCGCCTGCTGGATCGGTGTAGGCTCTTTGAAGCCTTCCAGGTTTATAAATGTTTTCGTGGCCTCACGAAAGTTGTAATCCGTATATTTGCTCATAAATACCTCCTTATACAAATAAGCAGCTTCTTTATTATACAGGAAATCTGAAAGTTGTAAAACAATTTCTTTTTTCTGTAACACGTGCGCTCTTTTTCTGTTACCTAGTGTATCGTATACGCTTATTATGGCATATTCTGCGGCAAAATTCTATGCATGTACCGGGCTTTTCCTGTATAATGATATCTGAGGTGAAGTACATGGAAGTTATAAAGGTCGTACCACGTGGATATTGCAAGGGTGTTATCAATGCCATTCTTATCGCGAAGAAAACAGCACAGGAGCATCCGGATACCCCGATTTATGTTCTGGGAATGCTCGTGCATAATTCCTATGTTATGCAGGCACTGAAGGAATTGCATATTTATCCCGTTGATGATAAAAATAAAACCAGACTGGAGCTGCTTGATGAAATTGAAGAAGGAATCGTCATATTTACCGCACACGGTATCTCCCCGGCAGTAAAGGAAAAGGCACTTCGCAAGGGACTTCAATGTGTTGATGCGAGCTGTCCGGATGTGGTCAAAACACAGGATATTGTTATGGAGCAGCTGAAAAACGGCTGTGATGTCCTGTATATCGGAAAGCCGCGTCATCCAGAGGCAGAGGCCGTTTTATCGCTTAGTGAGAAGGTGCACCTGATCAGTACGCAACAGGATCTGGACGCTCTGCCTCCCTTGGCACATGTGTTTGTCACCAATCAGACGACCATGTCCATTTTTGATATTGAAGCACTGTTTGAGGCAATTCGTGAACGGTATCCGAAGGCTGTATTTTGTGAAGAAATCTGTAACGCAACCCGTATACGCCAGCAGGCTGTTGCCGATTTGAAGGATAAGCAAATCGATGTATTATATGTGGTTGGTGACAGGTATTCCAACAACTCCAACCGTCTCGCGCAGATTGCCCGTGATCAGGGTATTCATCAGGTATATCTGATTGATGATGTAAAGGATGTTCAGGATGAGCAGCTATGCAATGCAAAGCGTGTGGCGGTAACCTCTGGTGCTAGTACGCCAACGTATCTGACAGCACAGGTTATCGCTTATCTGGAGGATTATGCGCCGGGGAAATGTAAGCCGCAGATAAGACTGTCTGAAATATTGTCATAAAACAGAACTGGATAGTAAGTAAATAGCACGAAAAAAGGTAGACGATTGCGGATGTCTGCCTTTTTTTCCTGCTTGCGTTTCCTACCGTAACGCCGGTTCCTGTTGTTTGATGATAATGCTGTCTTACTTTGCCGTACGCATATGCTATCATCTGATTATTCACGATACATCACATAGACAAGGACACCCCTTCATACCAGCCGCTATCTGTTTTTTTGAAAGTAAACTGCAAGCGTATCCTTCAGCTCATGATACCAAAGCTGCAGCGGATGTGTCAGAATATGAACCCGCATCATGTCCTCGAATGTGGATTGATCAACCAGCATGGCATCGATGGTCTCCTTTTCCTGCAGCTGCAGCTTGTCCAGCTCTACCGGATACTGCAGCAGGTAATGGTCGTAAATCCCCTGCCCCTTTACCTTGTTATGCAATTTTTGCAGCTGTTCCACTCTGCAGGAGATGCCGGTCTCCTCATACAGCTCCCGCTTTGCCCCCTCCTGCGAGCTTTCTCCATGCAATACAGAGCCGCCTGTAACCTCCCAGAGCAAACCGCCAGGCTTGCAGGCATCCCGCTTTGTCAACAGCAGTTTGCCGTCATAGGTGAATGTCCAAATGAAAACAACGATATGATAACAGCCTTCCGGTATTGGTTTTCCCCGCATCTGCAGCTTATTCATCGGCTGCCGTTGAGCGTCATACAGATCCCAAAGTTCCATATACTCACTTCTTTCCAGTAAATATTATATCAGAAACCACCGCATCCAAACAATCCCTATTCCTAGCAGCTTTGATTGCCATGTATTACATACTGCCCCGATAGCACCTGCAACAAATAAAAAGGAGCCGGTGTTTAATCCAGCTCCTTCAGCTTTTTTTCAATTTTTTTGATTTTCTCAACAGCAACAGCATATCCATCATGATGCGGCTGTGTGTGCTGCACAATCTTTTTCTGTTTTTCCAGAATATATGTCCAATATTCTTTAAACAATGGATGCTGATCCAGATACACGCCGAATAGATACTGGTCTTCCCGCATAGCAGAAGGCTCTTTATGTATAGAAAGCATCTGATAATAGTGATGATCCTTTACGAGCTGCTCCGCATCGATTGTGAAACCGTTTTGATGCAGCCAGCGGCGCATATCTTCGACATGTGTATTGCATTGCAGAATTATCTGCTTATAATGTTTCAGCTGCTTGTCACCTTTCATAAGAATACTGCAAATGGTGTCATATCCCATACCGGCAATTACGACAACCTCCACATCATCCTCTAGCCCCTGCAGACCGTCACACAGCTTTGTGGTGATAGAATTCTGCAGACCGTACTGTCTGATTGCTTCCTGTGCCCGTGACAGCGGTCCCTTTCGCACATCGCACGCATACACATGTGCACATTTTCCCGCCTGTATAAGAGCGATAGGAAGCAGTCCATGATCACAGCCGATATCCGCAGCAACGCCACAGGGCTGTACCATATCAAAAATCGTATGTAATCGTGTACTCAGCTTCATTATGGCTTATCGACGAAATCCTTCAGACGCTTGGAGCGTGTAGGATGCTTCAGCTTACGCAGTGCCTTTGCCTCAATCTGACGGATTCGTTCACGGGTAACGTTGAATTCCTTTCCAACCTCCTCCAGTGTACGGGTTCTTCCATCATATAAACCGAAACGCAGACGCAATACCTTTTCCTCACGCTCGGTCAGACCCTGCAGCACCGTGTTGATTTCATCTTTCAGCAGCTGATTATTGGCATATTCATCCGGTGATAAAGCTTCCTTGTCCTCGATGAAATCACCCAGATGAGAATCGTCCTCTTCACCGATCGGTGTTTCCAGAGATACCGGTTCCAGTGCGATCTTCTGAATTTCACGCACTTTTTCCGGAGAGATGTTTTCCATCTTTGCTGCGATTTCCTCTGCAGAGGGATCCCTTCCCAGATCCTGCACCAGCTGACGCTGAATACGTGTCAGCTTGTTGATTGTTTCTACCATATGTACCGGAATACGGATCGTTCTTGCCTGATCTGCAATGGCACGTGTGATGGCCTGACGAATCCACCACGTCGCATAGGTTGAAAACTTAAAGCCCTTGGTATAATCGAATTTCTCAACCGCCTTAACCAGACCCATGTTTCCTTCCTGAATCAGGTCCAGAAACAGCATACCGCGGCCAACATATTTTTTTGCAATGGATACAACCAGACGCAGGTTGGCGGAAATCAGCTTTTTCTTTGCCTCTTCATCACCTGCCTGAATGCGCCGCGCAATTTCCGGCTCCTCTTTCGGATCCAGAAGCTCAACGCGTCCGATTTCCTTTAAATACATTTTCACCGGATCATTGATTTTTGTGTGGGAAGAGTTAGCAAAAGACTGCTCCAGATTTTCGATATCGGCAGCCAGCGTATCCTCTTCATCGGTATCGTCATCCAGAAAATCAATATCATCGTCATCCTCGGTTGCGACCAAAGCATCATCGTCCATCAGATCGACATCATCATCTTCATTTTTTACTTCAATATCATTGTCGGAAAACCACTGGAACAGATCATCAAAATCTGTATCTGTCATTGCCAGATGCTCCACGGCATCCATAACATCCTTCTGATAGAGGACATCATTCTGTTTGTATTCGTCCAGGAATTCCTGCTTGATATCATCCAGTGTCTTGTATTCCTGCAAAACAGCTTTTTTCTTGGTGTTCTTCATATCCTTACTTCCTTCCCGCGCTGCGCCATTCCTCACGCTCCTTGATCAGCTGATTTTTCTCCACGGCAAGCTTAGCCTTTTCCATGGGATCATTCACAGATCGTATTTTTTTATTCAACAGCTGTATCTTATCATCCAGAAAGCAGGATTTTTCCTTGGCGATTGCTTCCTGCAGTACAGCCATATCCACATCCTCACGGGCAAGCTCCCAGTTTGCGATTTCCAGAAGAAGTGCTTTCACATCCTCCTCCCGAATCACATCCAGCAGCTCCGCTACAGCAAGGGTGGTGTGTGTTCGATAATAATCAATGATGTACATCGCAAGCTTGTTGCCGGTATCATCCTTTAAAAATCCCAGCTCCTCCTTGAAGAGATTGCTGGCAGCAATTCCATTCAGCATCTGCGAGAGAATTTCATGCTCCGCATGACTTCTTCCGCTTTTTGGAAAGGTCAAAAAGCTCTGTCGCGGGGGCTGCGGCTGATGGATCGCCTTGCGTTCCTCTTTGGGCTGCTCCACCTGCATATCAAATTCAGTCAGCTCCCGCAAACGAATGAAATAGCTCTGTTTCTCAAAATCATCCTGCAATGCCTGAATTTCCAATGCCATTTCCTGAGCGAATTCCTTTTTCTGGGAATAGTTTTCCAGATTGTATCGCCCAAGCAAATAAGCAAAGAGAAAATCAATCCAGGATACCGTTTTATCGAGCAGTGTGCGTAGCTCATCCTTCCCGTATACATCGATGACCTCATCCGGATCCAGACCGTATTTGTTGTCTACGATTTCAAAGGGCAGCTGTGCCTCTCTGGCCATTTTTCCGAATTTATAGGTGGCGTTGCGGCCGGCCTTATCTCCGTCATAGCAGACGACGATCGGTACATGCAAAAGCTGTAAAAGCCGCAGCTGTTCCTTGGTCATCGCCGTTCCCAACGTTGCCACTGCATTGTGCAGCTCCACCTTTTCCAGAGCAAGCACATCCATGGCGCCTTCCACCAGATAGGCTTTTTTTGCTTTTCTGGCCTCCGGCTTGGCTCTATGATAGTTGAAAATCAGATTTCCTTTCTTGTAGATATCCGTTTCCGTAGTGTTGATATACTTTGCTTCTTCGTTTTCCGCAACCCGCCGGGCTGTAAAGCCGACCGGTTCTCCGAATTCATCATGAATTGGAATCATGATACGATGCGAAAATACATCCTTCATACCTATGGAGGTAACACGTACAAGACCTGCGGACACAAGATCATCATCCGCATGCTTTTTGGCATGCAGGAATCGATATAGGGCGTCGTCCATCGGATTGTACCCGATTTCAAAGCGCTTGATAATTTCTTCCGTAATATTGCGCCTCATCAAATATTCCTTGACATTTTTCGCATCCAGCGTATCCAGCTGATAATGGGTGAATTCAATAGCCTCCCGGCATGCCTTATGCAGTGCCTGCAGGTGCGGATCCTTTACCCGGGGGGTGACATCAAGAGTATGCTCCAAAGTCACACCGGCATACTCGGCAACCTTGTAAACCGCCTCGATAAAGGATATTTTTTCATAATTCTGTACAAACGTGAATACATTGCCGCCTGCTCCGCACACAAAGCATTTGTAAATCTGTTTATCGGCAGCTATGGACATTGACGGATCATGATCATCATGAAACGGGCAGACGCATTTATAGCTCTTTCCCTTTCTTGTCAGCGGCACATAGCGCCCAATCACATCTACGATATCAGCTTTTGCACGAATCTGGCTGATTTCCTGTTCACTCAAGCGTGCCAAGAACATCACTCCCCGCTATTTTACAGCTTAATTCGCTCTTCGATATACGCGCTCAAATCCTTCAGACTCACGCGCTCCTGTTCCATGCTGTCGCGGTGGCGTACGGTGACGCAGTTGTCGTTCTCTGTTTCAAAATCCACAGTGATACAAAACGGTGTTCCTACGGCATCCTGACGACGGTATCGTTTACCAATGCTTCCCGCCTCATCATAATCGCAGTTTCCCACTGGTGCAATCAGCTGGAATACCTCCATCGCCTTGTCGCTCAGCTTTTTGGAAAGCGGCATGACACAGGCCTTGATCGGCGCCAGGAACGGATGCAGATGCATGACGATACGAGTATCGTTCTCCAGCTCCTCCTCATCATAGGCATCGCACATAAACGCCAGCATCAGTCGTTCAACACCGACTGCCGGCTCTACGCAATAGGCCAGATATTTTTCGTTCGTTGCAGGATCCAGATATTCCAGCGATTTCTTGCTTGCTTCCTGATGCTGCTTCAAATCATAATCGGTTCGATCTGCAATTCCCCACAGCTCCCCCCAACCAATCTGGGAATGGAAATTATACTCGATATCACAGGTACCCTTTGAATAGAAAGCCAGCTCCTCTGCTGTATGATCACGAAAGCGCAGATGTTCACTGTTAATACCCAAATTCGTCAAAAAGCTCATACAGTAATCCTTATAATACTGGTACCATTCCATATCCGTTCCCGGTTGACAGAAGAACTCCAGCTCCATCTGTTCAAATTCTCTGGTACGGAAAATAAAGTTTCCCGGTGTAATTTCATTACGGAAGCTCTTACCGATCTGTCCGATACCAAATGGTAGCTTCTTGCGCATGGAGCGCTGTACGTTTTTAAAATTGACAAACATCCCCTGTGCCGTTTCCGGGCGCAGATAAATGGCGCTCTTCGCATCCTCTACAACACCCTGAAAGGTTTTAAACATCAGATTAAACTGACGGATATCCGTAAAATTATGCGCACCGCATTTTGGACATTTCAGCTGATGCTCTTCAATATAGTCCATCATCGCTTCATTGCTCCAGCCCTCAACGCTGACCTCTCCGTTTGTGGCATCCTCAATCAGCTGATCAGCACGAAATCTGGATTTACACTCCTTGCAATCCATCAATGGATCAGAGAATCCGCCGACATGACCGCTGGCAACCCATACTGCCGGATTCATTAGGATCGCAGACTGTATACCTGTATTATATGGAGATTCCTGAATGAATTTACGCCACCAGGCCTTTTTTACATTTTCCTTCAGCTCGACTCCCAAAGGACCGAAATCCCACGTATTGGACAGACCGCCGTAGATTTCAGATCCCTGAAACACAAAACCACTGTTTTTCGCATGGGCTACTACCGTATCAAATAATTTCTCGTTGTTCATGTTTATGCCCCTTTCAAAAAAAATTCACCCGCCGGTGATGCTCATGAAACTATGAAAATAGTTACAAGAATACACTATAATATAACACTTTTTTAAAGGAAATGTCAACGTGTTTTCCCCAATTAGAATAACAAAGTAAAAAAATAAAAAGAAGAATCCCCTTCTGTTTGAAATTCTTCCCCATATGGTAAAGGCAGCGTCATAAAAGCACTGGGATATATTCCCTTTTCATTTGATGCAGACCGCTTTGCTCATCGTCCGTTTATTGACAGTCTGAACGAAAAAACGCCGATATAAAAAAAGCAGTCCTACAGAGAATCTCGTTGTAGAATTGCTTTCCTTTTTTCATTCTCAGACATTTTCATCGCATGCAACTGACAGCTGCTGTAGGCAACGTGTGCAGCTTACGTATGTCCCTCCATAGCAAACAGGGTACGAAGAAATCGCACGCTCTTCAGCGCAATGCCGCCATAATCCTCAAAAAAGCCATACAGCTCTTCAAAATTTTCACTGCTGAACGGATCCAGTCTCTCTATCAGCTCATAATGCTCCAGCTCTGCCTTACAGAGCAGACGAAAGGTTTTCAAATCCCTGCGTGAAATGACATGATCGCCAGATCGCAGACAGCGTTTGCAAACAAAGCCGCCATCGTTTCGCGACACTGCCTGAATATGCTGCGTGCTCTGACAGCGGACACAGCCATCCACAAACGGCTCAATTCCATGCATACGATTCATAACAGCCTGAAACAGACAGAGAATCTGCAGCGGATGCGTTGCATCCTGTAAAATATCCAGACTCCGCTTTAGCAGGTTGTATACATTTTCCTCAAAGCCACTGCGATACATACATTCACAGAAGTAGGAGGCAATGCTCTGCTTTACAAGATCCTCCCGAATCTTGCGATAACTGTTTATAATTTCTGCCCGGCGCAGAGATTGTATGGAGGCGGTCTGCTGATAATTCAGCTGCAGACGTGCCAATGTAAACAGCTGTACGGCAGGAGCATTCTTGCTTGTGACCTTACGAACTCCACGAGCGCTCAGACTGAGCAGGGAGCCATCCTCACACAACACCTTCAACAGGGCATCATGTTCCCGATACTCCTTCACATCCACCAGGATTCCGCACACTTCCTCCTGCATTATCTTCCTTCTTCCAGCTCCAGATAACCCAGCTGATGCAGCTTGCTGCTGCGATTACGCCAGTTTTTCTCGACACGAACATACAGCTCCAGCTCCACCTTTTTACCGAATTTCTCCTTCAGCTCCTTCTGGGCCGCAAGACGGATGCCACGAATCATCGCTCCCTGCTTTCCAATCAAAATACTCTTTTGCGAGGAGCGCTCCACGACGATGAGCGCCGACAGCTCCATGCGATTATCGCTTTCTTCCTTTTTTTCCACGATGACCGCAACAGAATGCGGTACCTCTTCATTTGTTTTATACAACACCTTTTCCCGAATGATTTCCGCAATCTGGAAATTTTCTCCATGGTCACTGATCATATCATCCGGAAAATACTTCACGCCCTCCTGCAAATACTTCTTCGTTACCTCCAAAAGATGCTCCACATTTTCGCGCTTCAACGCAGATACCGGAAAGATTTCCGCAAACTGCATCCGGTTCTGCCACTTACTCAGGGTCGTAAGCACCGCTTCCTTATCCAGCAGATCGATTTTGTTTAGTATCAGAAAAACTGGAATCTGTGCATCCTTCATCTTTTCCAGAATGAATTCGTCTCCACTGCCAAAGGGCTGTGTGGCATCCACCATCCAGTAATTTACATCCGCCTCAGCTATCGCCGTATACGCATTGCGGTTCAGAGTACGCCCCAGCTCATGCTTCGGCTTATGAATCCCCGGTGTGTCCACGAAGACAAACTGTGCATCCTCCCGCGTCAATATCCCTGATATATTATTCCGTGTTGTTTGCGGCTTCGGCGTCGTAATGGCTATCTTTTCCTGCAGGATGGCATTTAGCAGCGTGCTTTTGCCGGCATTCGGACGTCCGATAATGGATATAAATCCCGACTTATAGCTCATAAGACATCCTCACTCGTAAAGGACATCGGTAAAAGCTCGGCGATGCTCGTTATTTTCTGCTCCTGTTTGTTGCTCAACACGATGGGAGTATCCTGCTGCAGCAGCTCCACCAGTACCTGCCGACAGGCACCACAGGGAGCCGCAAGCTTTGTACCGTCACTCACAATGGCGATCGCTACGATATCCTCCTTGCGATAGCCCATAGAATATGCGGCAAATATCGCACTTCGCTCTGCACAATTCGTCAGACCGAAGGATGCATTTTCTATATTCGCCCCCGGAATCAGTGTTCCGTCCTTAGTTTTCACACAAGCTCCCACATGATAGTGGGAGTATGGTGCATATGCATGCCGCATGGCAGCAAACGCCGCATCCAGCAGCTCCTGATATTGTTCATTCACATTCATAAAAACAGCCTTCCTCCTATGATCACGATTCCAACAGCCGCCGCTGCCAGCGACATCACCAGCACAGCTGCAGCTGCATAATCCTTTGCTTTTTTCGCTCCCTCACTGTATTGCGGTGACACCATGTCCACAATCGTTTCCAGAGCGGAATTGATATATTCCAGTGCAATCACAGCACCAATGACGATCAGAATGACACACCATTCCATCGCCTCCAGACCCAGATAAGCACAAACCGCAAGCACAGCCATTCCCAGAACGGCCTGCAGCACAATGCTACGATCATGCAGCAGCCCATGCGTGAGTCCGGCAAATGCATACCGGAATTTATTTCCGTATTTTTTTAGGAACGATATCATCCAGTATCACATCCTGCAGCTGAAACATCACAGCCTCATCCTCCGGTGTCATGTGGTCGTATCCCAGCAGGTGCAAAAGCCCATGCGTAAACAGAAAGCAGACCTCTCTTCGCAAGCTGTGACCGTAATCCGCTGCCTGCGCTGTTATCGCTTCTATATTGATGAAT
The DNA here is from genome assembly GCA_003481775.1 of Clostridiaceae bacterium OM02-2AC. Lineage (GTDB taxonomy): Bacteria > Bacillota_I > Bacilli_A > Erysipelotrichales > Erysipelotrichaceae > Clostridium_AQ. Next base: position 9,257 of record QULU01000001.1, on the reverse strand, counting down.
ATATCCCCGAGCTCTTCCTCTCCCTCCATGACCTCATATGCATCCTCGCTGTCCTTCATGGCGAAGCTGATGACATCGGTCGGCCGGTCGATACCGCGATAATCCCTGTTCATTTCATGAATCATCTGCGGGGTCACGAAGATTACGGAGGCACTCCTGTGCCCTTCCAGCTTTACCACCTGCTGTGTCTTTTCACTGATTGTTCTGAAATCGGAGGCATAGCGCGACCAGCGCCGTTCTCCGCTTTGATTAAATACACTGATTTCCATAAGCCACCTCGATCCTTAACCATATATCCCCATATGCAACCTTACATAGCGGCGTCGCTTCCTATAGGTCCTGTTTCCTATACAGGCATATACTATATTATAACACGAGCTGCGTGCAAATGAATAGCAGAAAAAGATTGTAGCCGCTGAAGCAGTTTCCCATACTGGACTGGAAGGGCTTTTCTAACGTGAAATTGTAAAAACGCCTTTCAATTTATATACAGAATGTAAAAATTCTGTTAAAATTACCTTGCTACCATGTAATTTTAGAGTTTTTTTTGGGAGGAATCTTATGTTACATATTGCAGCTTCCGCCATGACACCGGCAAATATCAGCTGGGACTTCATCATTGGAGGGCTGGCGCTCTTTTTGTTCGGAATACAGTTCATGGGAGATGGTCTGAAAAGCATCGCGGGAGAAAAATTAAGAGAGTATATCGACCGTTACACCAACAAGCCCTGGAAGGGAATCCTTGTGGGTAGTATCATTACCGTATTTATTCAATCAAGCAGTGCCACCAGTGCCATTGCCATTGGCTTTGTACGTGCCGGATTGATGAGTCTGGAGCAATCCATCGGCATCATCATCGGAGCCAACATCGGTACGACTGTAACCGCATTTTTAATCGGCTTAAAGGTAGAGACACTGGCTTTGTATTTCGTATTCCTGGGGGTTTTGATCACCCTGTTTGCCAAACGGAAGAAACAGACCTATATGGGACAGATCGTTCTTGGCTTCGGTCTGCTGTTCTTCGGTCTGCGGCTGATGGGAGATGAGCTGAGCAAGCTGGGACAGATGGATTTCTTTACGACACTGGCAACGACTATGCAGAATCAGCCGATTCTCGGCTTTATCAGTGGTACCCTGATGACCGCCGTCGTGCAGTCCAGCTCTGCGGTTGTCGGCATCATACAGAAAATCTATGATTCCGGAGCCATGACGCTGACAGCTGCCCTGCCGTTTGTCTTTGGATCCAATATCGGTACAACAGTAACCGCCGTGTTTGCGTCCATCGGCGGCAGTACCTCGGCCAAACGAGCCGCGGCCGTCAATGTTCTGTTCAATACCATCGGTTCTGTGATTTTCATGTTCCTGTTGACACCGTATGTTGATTTTATCGCCTTTTTATCAGATAAATACAGCATCTCACCGATGATGCAGATCGCCATTGCTCACATTCTGCGAACCATTGTCATATCCATCCTCGCTTATCCTTGTATCAATCTGATGGTCAGGGTCATCAAAAAAATCATACCGGGTGAGGAGGAACGCATTGAAGTCGATCTGGAGGGTCTGGATCCAAAGCTGGCCGCATCCCTTCCTGCCGGAGCCCTTGGCGTATCCAAACAGGTAACGGTAAAAATGGGAGAGCTCGCTTCCGATTGTATCCGTGCGAGTCAGGAGTATTTCAATAAGAAAAGTGGCAAATACCGTGGTATGTCCAGTCAGTATGAGGATGCTATCAATTCTCTGGATTCCAAGATTACCGAATACCTGATGACGATTGCCCACAACAGTCTGAGCGAGCACGATACGGATGAATTCATCAACAATCTGCAGATTATCAAGAATATCGAGCGGGTTGGCGATTTAACGATGAATTTGAACGAATTCTATGAACTGACCTATGAAGACAAGGGAGCCTTTACAGATGAGGCTGTTGGGGATGTCAATGAAATGTATGAAACCGTTCTGGAAATGAATGAAATTGCATTGAATTATTTCTCTACCCGCGAAGAACATTATATTCAGATGATCAACGATAAAGAAAATTATCTGGACCTGGTGGAAGAAAAAGCCAGACAGCGTCACTTCAAGCGTATGGCCGGAGAGGTCTGCGGAAGCGGTGTTGCTGCCAGTATCTTTGTGGATATCCTCGGTACGCTGGAACGTATCGGCGACCATATCTGGAATATCGTGAAGGAAGGAAATGAGGAAGCTATGACGCTGGACCTTCGCCCAAACGAAACGGATGATTAACAAGCAAAAGCCCTGCCGTGTGTGCAGAGCTTTTTTTTGTGCAGCTGTAGGAGCATGGAAACATCGTAAGACACATTTTTGCAGGGTTTACAGCACGTTGGGTGAAGGGACACCTTGTTACCAAAGCATGTAGTCCTTCACCATACACAGTTCCCTTTCCAAAATCACAAGGCCGTTCCCAAAGAACGTCAATGCCTGCTTGACCTAGACTGTTCAAACGGCTTTCCCGCAAACCGAAGCATCTATCCGAAGTCGTAATGCTGTCCCTTGATCATATAAATGATATGCTCGCAGATATTCTTTGTATGATCCCCTGCCCGCTCAATGCTACGCAGCATGGAAGAGATTTCAAAGATGTGCTCCACAAGGTAGCTGGAATCATCATGACGGATTTTCTCCTTCAGCTCCTTATACAGAACATTGATCTCCTTATCCTTTTCCGGGATTTCAAAGGCTGTTTCAATATCGCGATGCTCATAGCAGGTCATTGTTTCCTGCAGCATGGCGATAAAGCCCTTTTCCATAGCCTGTGCGTAATCGAGAATAGAGGCATCCATATCATCGTGCTTGATTAGAAAAATGGAAATATTTTTTGCATAATCGCCGATCCGCTCCAGCTCGGAAGCGATTTTGATGTCAGCCACCACCTTGCGAAGATCACTGGCAACCGGGGACAGCAGCGCCAAAGAGCGTACTGCCTGATCGTTGATTTCCTCCTCCAGATGATTGATAATATCATCTGACTGTACGATTTCCAGCTCGATTTCCTTATTGGGAGAATTTAAGGCCTGTACAACCTTTTCGTGCATACGGACAACCTTCTGCCCCATTTTCAGCACGTTTTCCTCCATGGTGTCCAGCTCTTTATCAATTTTAATCATAGGTTCCTCCTTCTATCCGAATCTTCCTGTAATATAATCCTCGGTACGCTTGTCACATGGCTGCTGGAATATCTTGCTCGTCTTATTGAATTCCACAACCTCACCAAGCAGAAAGAAGGCAGTGTAGTCGCTTACTCGGGATGCCTGCTGCATGGAATGCGTAACGATAACGATCGTATAATCCTTTTTCAATTCTTCCATCAAATCCTCAATCTTATTGGTTGCAATCGGATCCAATGCACTGGTCGGCTCATCCATCAAAATCACCTCCGGCTCCATGGCGATTGCCCGGGCGATACACAAACGCTGCTGCTGTCCACCGGATAAACCGAATGCAGAATCATTCAGCCGATCCTTGACCTCCTCCCACAGGGCTGCTTTTTTTAGGGACTGCTCAACGATGGCATCCAGTGTTTTACGGTTCTTGATTCCCTGACACTTCGGTCCATAGGTGATATTGTCATAGATCGACATTGGAAATGGATTCGGCTTTTGAAATACCATCCCCACCTGCGTGCGCAAATCCACAACATTCATATCGGAGCCATAGGCATCCACCCCATTCAGCTCGATCGTTCCATCAATGCGGCAGCCCTCAATCAGATCATTCATACGATTCAGGCAGCGTAAAAAGGTAGATTTCCCACAGCCGCTTGGTCCTATGAGTGCGGTTATTTTATTCTGCTCGATATCCATGCCGATATCCTTCAGTGCATGCTTGTCTCCATAAAACAGATTCAGGTGTTCCACATGGAAAACAGGTTCCTTCTTCATATACTTATTCCTCCTCTAATACCAGGATTTGTTGAGCTTTTTACTCAGCAGCTTCACACAGATATTTAAAATCAGCACAAATACCAGAATCACTATCGAAATTGCACTGGCCAGTTCAAAGTTGGGCTGCTCACTGCTCATGATGTTATAAATATGCACAGCAAGGCTGGTTCCCTGCGACATAAGGGTTGGTGTGTCATTGACATAGGTACCCATGGTATAGATCAATGCTGCGCTTTCTCCAATCACTCGTCCGATGCTCAGCAATACGCCGGTCAAAATCCCCGGTACCGCACAGGGCAGCACAACCTTGAAAATTGTCTGCGACTGATTGGCACCTACAGAAAGCGAGGCATCCCGCAATGACTGCGGTACAACGATCAGCGCCTCCTCTGTGGAGCGGATGATGGTGGGTAGCAGAATGATGGACATCGTGAAGCTGCCCAGCAGAATATTGGTAGTCGTTGCCCCAAACAGCTGTGTAATCGGAAAAAGGACAGCGACACCCATCAAACCGAAGATGATGCTCGGCACACCCGTCAGCATTTCTATGGCACTACGAATCAATGCTGTCAGCCTGTTTGGCTTCGCATATTCATGCAGATAAATGGCAGAAGCAATTCCCAGTGGAAGTGCAATCAGCAGCGAAATCAGTATCAGATACAGGGTGGATATAATCGAGCCGCGAATACCGCCGCCCGGTGTTTTGTAATATACCTTTGTAATACTTTGTGCGGAGTTGTCCAGTGCCTGTGCCACCTCAGCAGCAGTTTGTGACATGATGTTGCCCGCAATCATCGTCGCGCCGCCTTTGGTCCGGTAGCCGAGATTTTCCACCTGAAAGCCAACCTCCGTAGATAGGGAAACATCCTTATCCTTAATGCTTTCATCCTTCAGATCATGGAAGGGAGATGCCTCGTCAATGTATTCAACCAAAACGATAGCATCACCATTTTGGTCCTTGGTATCCACAAAACCGATTCCCCATTTTGAGGAGAAGGAGGCCTCCTCACTCAATGACGACGGCCGTTCAAAGCTGCCGGGGTGATTTTTCGATGTTTCTACACTGGTCAGATAATTCTTTGACCAATAGTTCCCCTTCAGAAGATCTATCCCCAGAGAAGAAAAGCCCTTGGAAAAGATGAAGACAAAAATTGCAAGCAGCACGAATACACTGAGTCCGCTGGAAAGGTAGGTTACACCGTTACACAAGCCATCAAACAACCGGCGCTTCTTTTTCTGATTGGAGGGTGCTTGTATCATTTCATATTCCCCACTTTCTTCTTCATCAGATTCAATAGCAGGTTGGACAGCAGAATGACTGCCATCAGCACCAGACCTGCTGAGAATCGTATATCATAATCCAGCCCGGTCGTTTCCTTTAAGCCGGCCAGCATGGTTGTTGTCAGTGTTCTTGTCGTATCAAACACATTGACGGTAGGTCCGAACATCTTGTTTCCCGCCACCATGGCAACAGCCGTTGCTTCTCCAAAGGCTCTGCCGATGCCCAGTATCGCTCCGGCGAAGATTCCGGATTTGGCACTGGTCAGAATAACCTTGAAATTGGTTTGTGTTCGCGTGGCGCCAAGTGCCAGACTGCCAAGCTCCACTTCTCTGTCTACGGAGCGAATCGCCGTGATTGACAGGGATGTAATCGTTGGAAATATCATAATCGCCAGCAGCAGAATCACCGCCAGCAAAGAGCTTCCTCCCGCTGTCACAAAGCCAAGGGAGGAAGCAAGCGAGCTGACAAGTACAGTAATCGTACCGGATGCAAATACACCATAAACAACGGATGGTATACTGGCAAGCAGCTCCACAACCGTCGTCATGACCTCTGCAACATGCTTGGGTGCTATTTTTGCGATAAACAAGGCCGTCAGTACAGACAGCGGAAAGGATATCACCAGTGCGCCGAATGCAGAAACCAGCGTATTGATAATAATAAAGCCAACACCATAGATTCCCTGATCCTTACGCCACATCATTCCGGTCAGAAAGGAGACGATATCCTGCTGCCCATAGGAATAGCCGCTCAGGAAGGGAGATATCCCCTTGACACTGATGAAGATAATGATAATGGCAATCGCACTGGACGACAGCAATGCCGCCAGAAGGAAGATTGCCTTCATCCTTTGATCCTTTTTCAGTTTTTTTCGGTTTTTCTCTGTACTGATGCTATCTCGTACATAACTTTTCATTCTTCACCAATCCTTATCATCATAAGACAGCCTGGAAATCCAGGCTGTCTTGCAAGTCACGTTTTTTAGCTTCTTTTCTTTATTTGATGTCTTCCCATTTCAGCGTTTCACCTGTGAAGATGCTCTTCAGCTGGGCCTGCGTCAAAGATGTAACACCTGTATTTTCCTTATTTACAACTGCAACGACTGCATCGATGCAATACTGTCCGCTTTCCATTGCTTTGGAAATATCCTCGGAACCATCCTCCTTGAATGCACGGGAAGCAAAGCCGATATCACCTTTGTTCGGACCGTCTTTTTCTTTACCAAGCACTCTTGGTACAGCATCTCCGCTTCCGGACTGATTCATGGTGAATTTGAAGTTTCCTGCCATTGGAGAGAACGCCTCCAGAGAAGCCTTTACCGTTTTTTCTACGGATGTTGAACCGCAGGTTGTAATGGTGATTGCGGAATTATCCTTCCCTAATACAGCTTCATATTTTTTGGAGAGCTCATCCCAAGGCTTTGCCTTGCTTTCATCAACTTCCCCGCCATTTTTCTTAACGATTGCCATTCCTTCTGTAGAGTTCTGCATGAAGTCCAGGAATGCCTGTACCAGCTGTTCCTTGTCATCATTTCCATAATCACCCGCCGCTCTTGTTACATACATAAACGGACGCTGCAGCTTATAGCTTCCATCCAGTACGCTTTCACTGCTCGCTGTGACACCTTCATACTGCAGAGCGCTGACACCGTTTTTCTCAAAATCGGTGGACAGGGATGTATACCCAATACCGTTTTTATCGGCGCCTACCTTGGCAGCCATATCGTCATTGCTGGATACCTCGATAGCGTTCTTTGTCAGACTTCCTTCAAAGTCTACCCCCTTTTCAAATGCCTCTCTGGTTCCGCTTGATGAATCTCGCGTATATACTTTGATATCACCGCTGACACCTGCTGTTTTTCCTTCATCGCTGGATCCGCAGGCAGCCAGTGAGAATGTCATCAGGCAGGCTACGGTAGCCGTCATAGTTTTTTTCCACATGTTCATTTTTCATATTCCTCCTTGAATACGGTTCTATCATACGACACCTTTGTTAATTGATAATGAAGAGATTGTTAAGCATTGGTTAAAATGTAAAAATGTTTTCCATCCATTGCTATCCATACCGGTAATATAATGTGCTATACTTATGATATGAGATAAAAAGGGATGGCGATTATGAAGAAATTGTTAAGAAGCTGTTTCGCTGCGGCAGTCGTTTTCCTTTGTAGCAGCTGCAAAGGGATACCTCCGGAAAACGAGGCCATGAGTAAGGCGTTGCAGGACAAGGATGTAACCTACAGTATTGTTGCATTGGATGACAAATGCTTTTATCTAAGCCTGGAGAATAAGGATTTGATATTTGATTATCTTCTGGAAACTGACAGGAATAAGGCAGGCGGAAGCTACTACTCAATGGAAATCACCACAAAGAAAACGGACAGTATGAGCTTTCAGTGGGTTCAGGCGGCGGCATATCGGGATCATACGCTGAAGAAAATCAAAAATGGAAATTGCGATGTCATGATGGACGAAGCCATCGGTGCTTTTGATTCTAAGAAGAATTGCACGGGAGCAGCCCTGCAGGAGGCAAAGACATTTGAGGCAGAAGTACGAAAGCGGCTGGCTGCTTATGGCCTTACTCCACAGGAGGCCTTCTCCTATGGACGCAGCTACCTGAAAAACAACCAGGATACAGCACTTGTCAATTTGGATATCGTGACCCGCTTCAAAAATATCATACCCATGAATAGTGACAGCTAAACAAATACAGAAAAAAACAGATATCGCTGAGGTGACACTCACTGATATCTATTTTCTTCTATTTTGTTTTAGATTGTCTGTAATGCACATATCAGATCATTGGTATTATATCGTGCAACCAATGCATCCGGACTTCACCCTCACCTTTTTCAAATGGCAATATCCGAGATTCATAATATCCGTTCAAAAAGGTCTCTTCATTACAAAGATACAGAGAACAGCCACTCGCATAGCAAATAAAATGGATATGGCTGTCTGTGATCTTGTTGCGTAATTCAGAGTACAGCTCAAGCGGAAGAAAGACAAGCGTTTCCCGATCCAGCTGCTGGACAGTCACCGGTATCATGCTGTTGCAGGGCTTCTCAATCTGCAACATAGCCTGCCAATTCGCATGGAAGTGTTACCGGCAGCTCTTTCTTGGCAAAACCGCATTTCATCAGGATCTCACCTTTTCTCTAATCTCAGAATACCGTTTCTTGTAGAAACCACAAGCTGTGATCCCCCTCTTCATGCTATCTCCCCTACCGATTTATTTTCACATATAAACACGGATATCGGTTACTCCCTTATTGAAATCAGAAAACGGAAGGATAACAATCCAATACCCTTCATGATCACATTCACCATTTTCTGCCGGTGAAGCATAACGGTCGTGAATACATATTGTACAAATGCTGAAGTGAAAAGTTAAATTCCACTTTCAAAAGGCGAATAAAAAATGTGGAACTTTCTTCTACAGAAGTCTATACAGAGCATAAATATAGCGTTAGAAAGGGTTTCAAATAGGTAGAAGTAAGTAAAAATGTGAAGAAAGTGGTCATTGTGCGAATGATAGATAAAATGGATAAGCGCACTGAAAATAGGCTCCATTATGCCTATGTATAACTAAATTCCACTTCCATTTTATAGTTACACTATAAATAACTGTTC
>QULU01000001.1:0-425 GCA_003481775.1 Clostridiaceae bacterium OM02-2AC | reverse complement strand
TACACTATAAATAACTGTTCTTTGCCGCCGCTCTTATCATTCTTTATATCATCTGTTTGTTACTTATGAGTCAATACGCTTGGGCGAAGTATCACTTCGTCCTTATCTATTTTCTGTAGACCAAATTCATAAAGTTTCTGCGCTAATTCCGGACACATGAACTCACATAGCTCAAATGGGGATTTTCCATTCAAATGTTCCTTGGCACTGGAATTGATATGTGAGATGGCTACATTCAAGGAAGTCTGATCGGTCAGGCCGATACTGCGTAAGTCTACTTCGTTAGGTAATATATAACGTAATTCACGATGCATATTTTCCAGGCTTCCTTTCTGCCCGGACTGCATAGGGTCGCAATAGAAGACTCGTGTCCTTCTGGTACCATCGTCTCTTTTTTCCATATGCTCAGCATCAGTAAATTCACC